>NZ_QEPT01000004.1 GCF_003252755.1 Haemophilus parainfluenzae
CGCCACTCGTCATCAAAGAAGCAAGCTTCTTTATGTTACCGTTCGACTTGCATGTGTTAAGCCTGCCGCCAGCGTTCAATCTGAGCCATGATCAAACTCTTCAATTCAAGTTCAATCGCTCAATACTACTGACATAAAATGTCACTACTTAAAAAAGTATTATGAATTTCTAGTTAGCACCTATTAAGACTTCAAAATTAAAAAATATTTTTAAAACAAGTCAATCAACAAGTGCCCACACAGATTGTCTGATATATTGTTAAAGAGCAAAAAAGAACGACGCACCGGTTTTTCTTAAGATTCACAACAGCGCGTCGTTGTGTGGGGCGTATTATAGGCATTTCAGATGCCTTTGCAAGCTCTTTTTGTAAAAAAATGTAAATTTTTTTGCTGTTTGCTTACAAACGCACCAACATGACGAGAAAAAATCATTTTAACACGGTAATTCCATCAAATCCCCAAAGAGCCAACGCTTGTTCTAATTGATGTTTATTCTCTACATCTTGCGTACAAAAGACCTGATTTTTCACCTCAGATTTTGACCGCACTTCTAATTTATTAAGTAAGAACTGCAACCGCTTGGCAATCGCGAATCCTGGATCCATAAAATTCTTCACTTGAGGTAAGCAAATTTGAATTTCATCTTTAATTAAAGGGAAATGCGTACAGCCTAAACAAATCGTATCTAAATTCTCTATTGAGGCCCAGGGACTTAATTCATTTTTCAATGCAATCAAATCAACCGACTTCCCTTGGATTTTATGCTCTGCGATTTCAACCAGTTTAGTTGAGCCTAATCGTTCAACGACACAATGGACGGCAAACTGATGAATAAGATCATTAACATAAGGGCGTTTAACCGTGCCTTTTGTTGCCAACAGCCCAATATGTTTCGTTTGTGAGATTTCTGCTGCTGGCTTGATAGCTGGTACAGTTCCTACTATCGGAATAGAAAATTGCTCACGCAAAGGCGGTAGCACCACCGTACTCGCGGTATTGCAAGCAATAACAATGGCATCAAGTGGATAATCTTGGTTAATTTTTTTACAAATATCCAATGTGCGATGAATGATTGTTTCTTCCGATTTTTCTGAATAAGGAAAGCCTGCATTGTCAAAGCAATACAAATAATGGTTATCTGGCATCAGCTTTTTCGCTTCCCGATAAACGCTTAAGCCACCCATTCCTGAATCAAAGAAAAGTACCGTTGATTTATTCATTTATAAAACTCTTTCAAAAATAACCGCACTTTAGGCATTCGAATAAATTTCTCGATTATTTAGCCAACGGCGGATTAAACTTTCTGCCACATCCGGATATTTCATAATTAATGCTTTAGCATAATGTTGAACTGTTGGAATCATTTTACGATCACGCATTAAATTCGCCACCTTAAATTCAGCGATACCCGTCTGCTTGGTGCCCAACACTTCACCAGGTCCACGAATTTCTAAATCTTTTTCCGAAATCACAAAGCCATCTTGGCTATCACGTAATACCTGTAAACGTTTTTGCGACACTTTACCCAACGGCGGTTTATACATTAAGACACAAAAAGACGCCGTACTGCCACGCCCTACTCGACCACGTAACTGATGAAGTTGTGATAACCCCAAACGCTCAGCATTTTCAATGATCATTAGACTGGCATTCGGCACATCTACGCCCACTTCGATCACAGTTGTAGCCACAAGCAAATCGAGCTCTGCATTTTTAAAGGCAGCCATAATATCTTGTTTTTCTTGCGGTTTCATTCGCCCATGTACAAGGCCAATTTTAAGCATCGGCAAGGCTTTCGTTAAATCTTCCCAAATTGCCTCGGCTGCTTGCGCTTCTAGCACTTCAGACTCATCAATTAACGTACAAACCCAATAAGCCTGACGTTTTTCATTAATACAGGCATTTTTGACTCGAGCAACGATTTCATCTCGACGCTCTTCAGAAATAACCACTGTCGTAATCGGTGTTCTACCTGGAGGTAATTCATCAATAATCGACGTATCAAGATCAGCATAAACCGTCATCGCTAATGTTCTTGGGATTGGTGTTGCAGTCATGATCAGTTGGTGCGGATAAAATCCTGCTTTTTCGCCTTTTTCTCGCAACATCAAACGTTGATGCACACCAAAACGATGCTGTTCATCTATAATCACCAAGGCTAAATCCGCAAATTCCACTTCTTCTTGGAACAAAGCATGTGTGCCCACCACCATTTGTACCGCACCGGACTTAATTTTTTCCAATTCCGCTTGGCGAGCTTTTCCTTTTACCTTACCTGCTAACCAGCCTACTTCAATACCAAAAGGTTCTAACCAACGGCGGAAATTATTTGCATGCTGTTCCGCTAAAATCTCTGTTGGCGCCATTAAAGCCACTTGTTTGCCATTATCAATCGCTAATAACGCGGCTAAGGCTGCTACCAATGTTTTTCCCGAACCCACATCGCCCTGAACAAGTCGCATCATCGGATAATTTTTTGCTAAATCCTGATCAATATCTGCTACTACTCTATTTTGAGCATTCGTTGGTTGAAAAGGTAAAGAAGCTAGAAAACGTTGCTTCAAATCAGTTTGATAATGCAATGGCAACGCTAAAAACTGCTGCGTACCCAACCGCACTTTTTGCATCGCAAGATTATGAGCAAGAAGCTCTTCAAAGATAAGTCGTTGCTGTGCGGGATGTTGTCCTTTCTCCAAAATATCTAATGAGATATCTGGCGGCGGACGATGCAGAAATCGAATAGCCTCCTTTAAGCTAAAAGGATGTGGATTAAATTCATTAGGTAAAATTTCCGTTAATTGGATTTTATCGAGTAAAGCCAATGCTTGATCGGTTAGCTTACGTAATGAATTTTGTTTTAAACCTTCCGTTGTGGAATAAATAGGCGTGAGCGTTTCCTCTAAAACCAATGGCGCATTATCCCGTATGATTTGATATTCAGGATGATGAATTTCTGCCATAAAACGCCCGCGTTTAATTTCACCAAACGCTTTGACGCGCGTACCAATCTGAAAACTGTTTTTCATCCCCGCATTAAAATTGAAAAAACGGAGCATAATCTTGCTCGTTCCATCAGAAAGACTTACGGTTAAAATAGGACGGCGCCCAAAGGCAACTTCACAGGTTTGGACAACCCCTTCAATGGTGGCATATTGTTCAGGACGAAGATCAGCAATGGGTGTTATTCTCGTGCGATCTTCATAACGGATAGGTAAATGAAAAAGCAAGTCTTGGAGATTATGAATTCCAAGACGGCTTAATTTATCGGAGATTGCCGCGCCTACACCAGATAAAGTGGTTAGGGGAACGGCATCGAGAAGTTGCGTGCTCATTATGCTTCATTAATATTGCGCTTCAAACGAATCACACTGGTAATTTGTTTGATTTTTCGCATAATGTTTTCTAAATGATAGATATCTCTCGCGCCAACTTGGATAATGACTAATAGCAGATTATTCTCTAATTCTTCCGTCCAAATACTTTGAATATTACTTTCACAAGTCGCGACCGCTGTCATGAGGCTACCTAATACATTTTGTTCATTAAGCATTTCAATGTGTAATTCGGCATCAAAATTGACCGCACTTTCAGCCTCTTCCCATTTTGCCGCGGTGAAATCTTTGGCATTACCTGACGTTAAATTAGAACAAGCTTGATGATGTACAACCACACCTTTCTTCGCCGTACTTAATGCCACGATCGGATCACCCGGAATTGGATGACAACATTGAGCGAAAGACGCTTTCATTTCGCCATCTCGGCTCAATGTTAGTGTACTTTGTGTATTTTCAGACACACCATCCACATCAATTTCAATAGCTTCATCCATTAATTGATGAGCAATGACACTCGACATTTGGTTACCTACGCCGATTTCCTCAAAAAGCTCATTGAGGCTTGAGAGATTCAATTCATTTAGTAACGCTTGGATTTTCTCTTCAGAAACCTCAGAGAGATAATGTGGTTTTAGGGCCATTTCTAGCTGTTTTTTACCAGTTTGAACGGCATCATCTGCACGCAATAATTTTAAGAAATGACGAATACGAGTTCTTGCACGAGCAGTTACTACAAAGTTTAACCAGCTAACGTTTGGATGAGTATTTTCACTGGTCACAATCTCAACGGTTTGACCAGACTCTAAAGCTTGTGATAACGGATAAGGTTTATGCTCTACTACTGCCGCAACACAATGATTTCCCACATCAGAATGCACTGCATAAGCAAAATCGACAGCTATTGCGCCCATTGGTAATTCAACGATACGACCTTTCGGCGTAAAGACATAGATTTCTTTCGGGAAAAACTCAGATTTTACGTTCTCAATAAACTCAAAGGAGTTACCCACGTTTTGTTGAATATCCACTAAGCTTTGCAACCAACGTTGCGCACGTACTTGAGCGGTGGTGCTATCGTTTTTACCACCTTCTTTATACACCCAATGGGCGGTAACTCCCATTTCAGCAACCTGTTCCATTTCTTCAGTCTGAAGATGAACTTCTACGGGCACCCCATGAGGGCCAATCATTGACGTTTGCAGTGCTTGGTAGCCATTTGCACGAGGCACAGCAATATAATCTTTCACTTTACCAGGGCGAGGTTTATACAAACTATGCATTTGCCCCAACCCGCGATAGCAATCATCAACCGAATTCACAATAACGCGGAAAGCATAAATATCCATAATAGAATGGAATTTCTGATCTTTCGTGCGCATTTTTTGGTAAATTTTATAGAGATGTTTTTCACGTCCCCAAATACGATTTGTAATGCCTACATTATCAAGACGTTGTGAAATATCATTAGATATGCGTTGAATCAATTCTTGACGAGAACCACGCGCTTGTTCGACGAACTTTTTAAGTACTTCATAACGGCGGGGGTGCATAGCTTCAAAAGATAAATCTTCTAATTCATTCTTGATATGTTCGATGCCTAAACGGTGGGCTAAGGGACAGTAAATCTCTAGAGTTTCTTTTGCGATACGACGGCGTTTATCCGGACGCAATGAACCCAACGTTCGCATATTATGGGTACGGTCAGCCAGTTTGATTAAGACGACGCGAATATCTCGAGTCATCGCTAAAATCATTTTGCGGAAGTTTTCAACCTGTGCTTCTTGGCGGGTACGGAATTTCAATTTATCTAGTTTCGATACGCCGTCAACAATTTCGGCTACGCTAGCACCAAATTCATCTTTTAATTGGGATTCGGTATAAGGGGTATCTTCGATAACATCATGCAATAATGCAGCCATGATTGCTTCATGGTCTAAATGCATTTCCGCAATAATTGAAGCTACTGCAACAGGGTGAGTAATGTAAGGTTCGCCGCTTGAGCGAAATTGTCCTTCGTGAGCATCTCGCGCAATGACGAATGCACGTTTGATTAATTCAATTTTATCGGCGGGCAAATACCCCTGAATAATTCGATCTAAATCTGCAAACAATTCCAAAGGACACCTGACTTTTTGTAGAGAGAAAGACTAGGCGATCAAAATAGCTTTAATTTTGACCGCACTTTAATGAGATTATTCTGCGATTAACGCTACAGCCACTTCTTCGCTACGTTGAGAAGCTGCCGCATCTAAATACTCTTTTGCATCCATGATTTCTTGGTTGATTAACCCTTTTTCGATTTCACGTAATGCGATTACAGTTGGTTTATCGTTATCTTCCGGCACTAACGGCTCACTTTGATGTAACTCTAATTGTCTCGCACGACGAGCGGCGGTTAAAATTAAATCAAAACGGTTACCAATTTTTTCTACTGCATCTTGCACAGTCACTCGAGCCATGTTTTACTCCGATGTTAAAAATAATGTCTATAAAGGGAAAATATTGTACTCAATTCAAGCTTATTTTGCTAGTAGCTGATGAATTAAGTCCGCATTTTCTGTTTGTTGATAAGCTTTGGTCAAGCGTTCTGCCTGCAAAATGCTTTGTAAATCTGCCAATGCCTGTTCAAAATTATCATTCACAATCACGTAATCATATTCATCATAATGCGAAATTTCGCTGATTGCTTTTGACATTCGCTCAGCAATGACCTCTTTGCTATCCTGTCCGCGTCCAACCAAGCGACGCTCCAATTCTGGCAATGATGGAGGCAAAATAAAAATGCTTTTTACAGAAGGTACTTTTTGACGAATTTGCTGTGCACCTTGCCAATCAATATCTAAAAACACATCAATACCTTTAGCCAAGTTTTCTTCAATTGCTGGCAATGAAGTGCCGTAATAATTACCGCCAAACACTTTTGCATATTCTAAGAAGTGGCCTTTTTCAATTAAGGTTTCAAATTCTTCTACTGAAACAAAATAATAATGCACACCATGACTTTCGCCTGGTCGAGGTGAACGCGTTGTGTGTGAAATGGACACCATTTTTTTCGTGCCTTGATTTTTTTCTAATAACGCGGAAATTAATGATGACTTGCCCGCCCCACTCGGTGCAGAAAGAATATATAAATTACCTTGAGACATAATTGAAACCTCTTATTGTTGTTTGTTTTTATTATACAAAAAGAAAATGAAAAGTGCGGTCAAATTTTCATTTGTTTTACCAAATTGTTAAAAAGTGATCGAGATCACAAAAAAGTGGTATATACCCTTTTTTTTATCAAAATGCCCATGCTATAATCCACGAGAACTCGTTAGAGCAACGATTTTGTTTAACTTAAAAAATAGAAGGTGAAAATCTTATGGCTATTAAAATTGGTATCAACGGTTTCGGCCGTATCGGTCGTATCGTATTCCGTGCAGCACAACATCGCGATGACATCGAAGTTGTAGGTATCAACGACTTAATCGACGTTGAATACATGGCTTACATGTTGAAATACGATTCAACTCACGGTCGTTTTGACGGTACTGTTGAAGTTAAAGACGGTAACTTAGTCGTAAACGGTAAAACTATCCGTGTTACTTCTGAACGTGATCCTGCAAACCTTAACTGGGGTGCGATCGGCGTTGATGTTGCAGTTGAAGCAACAGGTTTGTTCTTAACTGATGAAACAGCACGCAAACACATCACTGCTGGTGCGAAAAAAGTCGTATTAACTGGTCCTTCTAAAGATAGCACACCAATGTTCGTACGTGGTGTAAACTTTGGTGCATACGCAGGTCAAGATATTGTGTCTAACGCTTCTTGTACTACAAACTGTTTAGCACCTTTAGCACGTGTTGTTCACGAAACTTTCGGTATCAAAGATGGTTTAATGACTACTGTTCACGCAACAACAGCGACTCAAAAAACTGTTGATGGTCCATCAGCTAAAGACTGGCGTGGTGGTCGTGGTGCATCACAAAACATCATCCCTTCATCTACCGGTGCTGCGAAAGCTGTTGGTAAAGTATTACCAGCATTAAACGGTAAATTAACTGGTATGGCGTTCCGTGTTCCTACTCCAAACGTATCTGTAGTTGACTTAACTGTAAACTTAGAAAAACCAGCAACTTACGAACAAATCAAACAAGCAATCAAAGATGCAGCTGAAGGTAAAACTTTCAACGGCGAATTAAAAGGCGTTTTAGGTTACACTGAAGATGCAGTAGTTTCTACAGACTTCAACGGTTGTGCTTTAACTTCTGTATTTGATGCTGATGCGGGTATCGCATTAACTGACTCTTTCGTTAAATTAGTATCTTGGTACGATAACGAAACTGGTTACTCAAACAAAGTATTAGACTTAGTTGCACACGTATACAACTACAAAGGCTAATCAAAATAGCTAAAAAATTAACCGCTCTTTTTAGAGCGGTTTTTTTATTTCTAATCAATTTAGATTTTCTCAATATTTTATATATTCTTTATTGCTCATTTGAATATAATAATAGAAAAATAAATATGTCTATTATTTATTCTATATTCACAAAATAATAACATTTTACTAGATTTTAAATTTATTTAGTTTATATTAGCGTACAGTTGTTCGCTCAAATAAGGCTTATATGAATTTAGAACGTCATTTCGTCAATCGAATTCGCCAGCAGGCAAAAACTCGTCAAAATGCAACCGCACTTCGCCATAAAATTAATGGCTTGTGGAAAGATATTTCGTGGAACGCATTCCAACAACAGCTTGATCAGCTTTCATTAGCTTTTCTTGCTTGCAATATTCAAGTACAAGATAAAATTGCAATTTTTGCGCACAATATGTCACGTTGGACAATCGCAGATATTGCGGCACTTCAAGTCCGAGCTATCACCGTTCCCATTTATGCAACCAATACGGCACAACAGGCAGAATTTATTTTAAATCATGCCGATGTCAAAATTCTGTTTGTTGGCGATCAAGAACAATATGATCAAGCGTTAGAAATTGCACATCAGTGTCCACAATTACAAAAAATTGTGGCCATGAAAGAAAAAATTCAACTGACAGAAACTACCCTTTCCTACCATTGGGACGATTTAATTCAATTAGGTACAGCAGAATTTCAGGCTGAATTTGAAACTCGCTTAGCAAATAAAACGATGGATGATTTATTCACGATCATCTACACCTCAGGTACAACAGGTGAACCGAAAGGCGTAATGCTCGATTACAGTAACTTAGCACATCAACTTGAAGCCCATGATATTGCATTAGATGTTAATCAAGATGAGGTTTCACTTTCTTTTTTACCATTTAGCCACATTTTTGAGCGTGCTTGGGTTGCCTATGTGTTACATCGCGGAGCAATTCTTTGTTATCTCGAAGACACCAATCAAGTACGTGAAGCATTAACAGAAGTGCGCCCAACCTTTATGTGTGCCGTACCGCGTTTCTATGAAAAAATTTATTCTGCTGTGCTTGATAAAGTCCAAAAAGCCCCTTTTATTCGTCAGATGATTTTCCACTGGGCAATTGCAGTGGGACAAAAACGTTTTGATCTTCTCTCTCAAAATAAAAAAGTCCCATTCTTCTTGCAAAAACGCTATGCGCTTGCCGATAAACTAGTACTTTCTAAACTGCGTTCATTGTTAGGTGGACGAATTAAAATGATGCCTTGCGGTGGCGCAAAATTAGAACCAAGCATTGGGCTTTTCTTCCATAGCATTGGGATTAATATCAAACTCGGTTATGGCATGACTGAAACTACAGCTACTGTTTCGTGCTGGGATGATCACCATTTTAATCCGAATTCTATTGGTAAATTAATGCCAAATGCCGAAGTTAAAATTGGTGAAAATAACGAGATTCTAGTGCGTGGTGGCATGGTAATGAAAGGCTACTATAAAAAACCTGAAGAAACGGCTCAAGCCTTCACTGAAGATGGTTTCTTGAAAACGGGAGATGCCGGTGAATTTGATGCTGAAGGTAATTTATTTATTACCGATCGCATTAAAGAATTGATGAAAACCTCTAACGGAAAATACATTGCACCACAATATATCGAAGGTAAAATTGGCAAAGATAAATTTATCGAACAAATTGCGATTATTGCTGATGCAAAAAAATATGTATCAGCGTTGATCGTACCTTGTTTTGATAGCGTAGAAGAATATGCGAAAAAACTGAATATTAAGTATCAAGATCGCATAGAATTACTCAAACACTCTGACATTATCAAAATGTTTGAGCAGCGTATCGAAAGTCTTCAAAAAGAACTGGCACACTTTGAGCAAGTGAAGAAATTTACGCTACTCTCTCAGGCATTTAGCGTAAAACTTGGTGAAATCACCCCTACGCTCAAATTACGCCGAAAAGTGATTATGGAACGTTATCATCATATTATTGATTCGATGTATTCCAACAATAAAGAGAACAAGGAAAATAAAGAATAAAAAAAGTGCGGTGAATTTCATCACACTTTTTATTTTAACGAAAATGATTTATTCGACTTCTACCAGCACACCTTCTTGGTGAGGTTTCAATACGCCAACCTCGCTAAGCTCGATACCGGCTTTTTTCGCAATCTCTAAGATTTCCGCTTCACTTTCAGGTTTAACCGCAATCAACAAGCCACCTGAGGTTTGAGGATCGCACAGTACTGCCTTTTGATAATCCGTAAGAGGGCCGATTTTATGCCCATAGCTTTCAAAGTTACGGTTGGTTCCACCTGGTACACAACCTTCAGCAATATAATCTGCTACGCCATCTAATAATTTGATTTTATCAAAATGCACAACCGCATTAAGATTTGAGCCTTCACAGATTTCAGCTAAGTGTCCTAATAAACCAAAGCCAGTGACATCTGTCATAGCAGTTACACCTGCAACTTCCGCAAATTGGCTACCAATCAGGTTCATTTGACACATGGCTGCCGTTGCTAAGCCTTGATGTTCTGGTTTTAACTTACCTTTTTTCTCAGCAGTAGTCAGCACACCGATACCTAATGGTTTGGTTAAATAAAGCTTACAATTTGCTTCTGCTGAGGCATTACGTTTTACACATTCGGTTGCAATAACGCCCGTTACAGCTAAACCAAAAATGGGTTCTGGCGCATCAATCGAGTGTCCTCCAGCAAGGGAAATTCCCGCTTGATGACAAGCAAAACGGCCACCATCAACAATCTTCTGTGCCACTTCTGCCGGTAATTTATTAATCGGGAAACCTAAAATAGCAATCGCCATAATTGGTTTACCACCCATTGCGAAAATATCGCTAATGGCATTGGTCGCCGCAATGCGACCAAAATCAAAAGGATCGTCCACAATAGGCATGAAGAAATCCGTAGTACTGATAATTGCAGTACCATTACCAAGATCATAAACCGCTGCGTCATCCGCTGTTTCGTTCCCAACCAATAAATTAGGGTCGGTAAATTTTTCGATTTCTGTCTGTAAAATTGTCCCTAACACCTTAGGCGAAATTTTACAGCCTCAACCTGCGCCGTGGCTATATTGTGTTAAACGAATCTCATCCGTCATGCTAAATCCTTACTAAAATCACATACCTTTTCAGCTAAAAGTGCAGTCAGAAAATCTGGCGTTTATGACGCCAACTTCTCCACTTTCGCTTGTTTAATCATATTATCGCTGACTTCCAAAATCGTAATTTTCAAGCCATCAATTTCACAAACGGTTCCTTCATCAGGAATATCTTCAAGATGCTCGAGAATCAAACCATTAAAGGTGCGTGCATCTTCTGTATCTAATTCCCAACTAAACATTTTATTCAAATCACGAAGATTTGCCGAGCCTTCAATAATCATCGAACCATCAGATTGCTGAACGACTTCTTGTTCAATAGTCGGTGCAGTAGTGGTTGTAAAATCACCCACAATTTCTTCTAAAATATCTTCAAGCGTGACTAATCCTTTAATATCGCCATATTCGTCCACCACTAAACCGATACGTTCTTTTTTCGTACGGAAATTCGCTAATTGTGTTTTCAGCGGTGTCCCTTCTGGAATGAAGTACACTTCATCAACTGCACGTAATAAGGTTTCTTTGGTGAATTCATTTTTTTCTAATAACAAACGAAACGCCTCACGCACACGCAAAATCCCTAATACTTGCTCATCAAGGCTGCCTTTATACAACACAATCCGGTTGTGTGGTGCATGATTAAGCTGGCGCATAATCGCTTTCCAATCATCATCAATATCAATCCCTGCTATTTCATTACGTGGCACCATGATATCGTCAACAGTCACCGTTTCCATATCTAAAATAGAGAGCAACATTTGTGGATGCTGTTCATCCGGTGTAGCCTCACCTGCTTCCGATACAATACTACGAAGTTCTTCACGGCTAATCACTTGTTTTTGCATATCGGGTTTTAAACCCACCATTCGCATTAATGTCTTCGTGAAAATATTCATTAACCAAACTAACGGATAAAATATTTTTAATAGCAAGACCAAGATATGACTTGAAAATAATCCCACCTTTTCAGGGTGCATTGCCGCGACGGTTTTAGGGAAAATTTCAGAAAAAACAAGCATCACAAAGGTTAATAAACCTGTTGCAATAGCCACACCCGCATCGCCATATAAACGCATACCAATCATGGTTGCAATAGCTGAGGCACTGATGTTAACAAGGTTATTAAAGATCAGAATAAAACTTAACAAGGTATCCGGCTTTTCAAGCAGTTTTTCTGCTTTTTGCGCGCCTTTATTGCCTTGTTCCGCCATAAAACGAAGGCGATATTTATTAAGAGAGAGTAATCCGGTTTCTGAGCCGGAAAAATAGGCTGATAAAACTAAACAAATAATAAGTGTAATAAATAAAGTACTAAGGGGGATATTGTCCAAGGGTAAATCCTTTTGTTCGTTAATCAACAAAAAGTGCGGTCATTTTTCACCGCACTTTTTACCTGTTCTTTGATTTTGATTAAATCAAACGACTACCAAAATAGCCAATAGTGAGCAGGATGATACCTGAAATTGCGTAAATAATCATCCTTTTTCCTCGCCAGCCCAATCGCCAATGACCAAAACAAGCAATACCAAAACTAATCCAAGCGAGGAAAGAGAAAATCGCTTTGTGTAGATTTTCTGGAGTCACCGCTTGTAATACATGATAAGTACCCGAAATTAAAGTCAGCGTGAGTAAACCTTCTCCCATCGCAAATAAACAGAAGAAATGACGTTCTACCGCCATTAATGGTGGAGTTGCGGGTGAGAATTGAATTTTACGCTTTTTTAAATTGCGATCTAACCAGACTAACTGAATCACATAAAGCGTTGCAATAAAACAAACCGCATAGGTAAAAAGCGACAAGCCGATATGGAACAACATCAATGTATTTTGATTAAGCATTTGGATGATGTGGCTTGATAAGAATGTCGCAAAGATCAAGCTAATGATCGAAAACGCATACACGATCGGTAAAACAAACCACATTGTGGAAACGAGGAACATTGAAAGTGTCGCCAATGCGGCAATAATTACGCTCATTAAAGAAGCGATTTCCATCAGCCTAAAAGTTTGCCCAGAAGCAAGATCTTCTAACAGAGGGAACGTGCTGACTGCGTGCAGAACAATCGCTGCAAGTGCGGTCAGAAAAAATGGGATTTTACTTTGACTCAACTTCCCTTCTGATGAGTTCATCAAAAATGGGGCGATCAACAATAAACTAAGAATGTAAAAAATAATCGAAAAAAGGGCAAACCACATAATGCGTTCTCTTGACTAGGAATTATTCTTATTTTAACGGATCTTTTCTCTAGATCGCCATAATTTTATTTGAAATGATGAAAAACGCCCAAATTTCGGTATAATCACGGCAATTTTTTAAGAAAAAACAGGATTTAAAATGTTTGAGAATTTATCAGATCGCCTTTCCAAAACGCTACGCAACATTAGCGGTAAAGGTCGCTTAACTGAAGATAATATTAAAGAAACCCTACGCGAAGTGCGCATGGCGTTATTAGAAGCCGACGTTGCTTTGCCTGTCGTACGTGAATTTATCGCCAAAGTAAAAGAAAGCGCATTAGGCGAAGAAGTTAATAAAAGCTTAACACCTGGCCAAGAGTTCTTAAAAATCGTTCAGCGTGAACTCGAAAAAGCCATGGGTGAAGCTAATGAAAGCTTAAACCTTGCTACACAGCCACCCGCAGTTATTTTAATGGCGGGTTTACAAGGTGCGGGTAAAACCACTAGCGTGGGTAAATTAGCAAAATTCTTACGCGAGCGTCATAAAAAGAAAGTGCTTGTAGTCTCTGCCGACGTATATCGTCCTGCTGCGATCAAACAGCTTGAAACCTTAGCACAATCTGTTGGCGTGGACTTTTTCCCGTCTGATGTCAAACAAAAACCGGTAGAGATTGCAAAAGCGGCACTTGCTGACGCGAAACTCAAATTCTACGATGTATTAATCGTGGATACCGCGGGTCGCTTACACGTTGATAGCGAGATGATGGATGAAATCAAGCAAGTTCATGCGACATTAAATCCAATTGAAACGCTTTTCACCGTTGATGCAATGACCGGTCAAGATGCGGCAAATACAGCTAAAGCTTTCAATGAAGCCTTGCCACTTACCGGGGTTGTCTTAACCAAAGTAGATGGTGATGCACGTGGCGGTGCGGCTTTATCTATTCGTCAAATCACGGGCAAACCGATTAAATTCCTTGGTGTGGGCGAAAAAACAGAAGCCCTCGAGCCATTCCATCCTGATCGCGTAGCATCGCGTATTTTAGGCATGGGCGATGTACTTTCTCTTATCGAAGATCTGGAACGTTCAGTGGATCGCGAAAAAGCGGAAAAAATGGCACAGAAATTCAAGAAAGGTGATGATTTCACCCTAGACGATTTCCGTGAACAACTCCGTGAGATGAAAAAAATGGGCGGCATGATGTCAATGCTTGAAAAATTACCGGGTGCGAAAAACTTACCGGATCATATCAAAAATCAAGTAGATGACAAAATGTTTATCAAGATGGAAGCCATCATTAATTCCATGACCTTAAAAGAACGTGCAAATCCAGACATTATCAAAGGCTCTCGTCGTCGTCGTATTGCATTAGGTTCTGGTACACAAGTTCAAGATGTAAATAAGTTGCTAAAACAATTTGACGAAATGCAACGTATGATGAAGAAAATGCGCAAAGGCGGAATGGCGAAGATGATGCGCGGTATGCAAGGCTTAATGGGCGGAGGCGGCTTAGGTGGCCTTGGCGGTTTAGGCGGCATGTTTAAACGTTAATCCCCTCGTCAAATTAAGTGCGGTCAAAAATCGATAGGTTTTTGACCTTATTTCTTATCTTTTCAGTCAGCATTTCCTATCTCCTTATTAAATTACTCAGTTTTGGGTAATATTTTCATCAATTGATAGTCGATATAATTGCTCAAGTATTTTACTTAGCGTAAAATCTAACCTTGATGGTTATTTTCGGAATAACTAACCATCAGGGCATCGTATTTTCTAATAATCTAGGAGTGATAAAATGGGACAGTATAAAAAGTTCTGGTACCTATTAGTCGCCGTATTGATTGGAGCCTTCTCCATCCTCGGTTACTATGGGTTCGAAGTTTATCGTGAAGCACCACCTATTCCGCAACAATATGTTTCTGAATCTGGCGAAAAAGTGATTACTCACGATGATATTTTACATGGTCAAACAGCTTGGCAAACCACTGGCGGTATGCAAGTGGGCTCTGTTTGGGGTCATGGTGCGTACCAAGCGCCTGACTGGACTGCAGATTGGCTTCACCGTGAATTAACTAATTGGTTGGACATTACTGCTAATCAAGAGTTCGGTAAAAACTTTGCTGATTTAAATGATGAACAACAAACGTTATTAAAAGCACGTTTAACCAAAGAATATCGAGGTAGTAAAGTTGAAAACGGCACTGTTGTGCTTTCTAATACCCGTTTAGCGGCAATGGAAAAAACAGCACAATACTATATCTCTTTATACGGTGATGATCCTGCAACTAAAGTGACTCGTGAACACTTTGCGATGAAGGATAACACCCTTCCTGATTTACAAGCTCGTAAAGACTTAGCTAAATTCTTCTTCTGGACAGCATGGACTGCATCAGCTGAACGTCCAAATACTCACGCAAGTTACACCAACAACTGGCCACATGAGCCATTAATTAATAACGTGCCAACTCCAGAAAACGTGATTTGGTCTATCGCTAGTGTGGTATTCCTCATTGCTGGTATTGGTTTTGTGGTATGGATTTGGTCATTCAAAAAACGTGAAGATGAAAAAGAACCACCAATGCCTGAGTTCGATCCACTCACAAAATTACAACTTACTCCTTCTCAACGTGCGTTAGGTAAATACCTCTTTACTGTGCTTGCTCTTTTCGTATTGCAAGTCACATTAGGTGCGGTTGTAGCACACTATACGGTTGAAGGTCAGGAATTCTATGGTATTGATATTTCTCAATACTTCCCATATTCATTAGTGCGTACATGGCATATTCAAGCTGCCTTATTCTGGATTGCAATGGCATTCTTAGCTGGTGGTTTATTCCTTGCACCAATCATTAATGGCGGTAAAGATCCGAAATTCCAAAAATTGGGTGTGGATGTTCTCTACTGGGCATTAGTGGTATTAGTCGTTGGTTCATTCACTGGTAGCTACTTAGCAATTGCGCATATTCTCCCTGAAGAATGGAGCTTCATGTTCGGCCACCAAGGCTATGAATTCATTGACTTAGGTCGTTTCTGGCAAGCAGTGAAATTCGCAGGCATCTTATTCTGGTTAGTTTTAATGCTTCGCGGTACAGTGAATGCATTCAAACAACCTGGTGATAAAAACTTATTGGCATTATTCTTCGCCTCAGTAATTGCGATCGGTTTATTCTATGGCCCAGCATTATTCTATGGTGAGCACACTCACATTTCTGTGATGGAATACTGGCGTTGGTGGGTAGTTCACCTATGGGTAGAAGGCTTCTTTGAAGTATTCTCTGTAGCGGCACTGTCATTCATCTTCGTAAGTTTAGGTTTAGTTTCACGTCGTACTGCAACTGTGGCAACCATTACTGAAGCGGCGTTATTCTTAATCGGTGGTATCCCTGGTACTTTCCACCACTTATACTTCGCAGGTGCAACCACTCCAATTATTGCTGTAGGTGCATCATTCTCTGCACTTGAAGTGGTACCTTTAGTGTTACTAGGTCATGAAGCTTGGGAACACTGGGCGATGCAACAAAAAACACCTTGGATGGAACGCTTAAAATGGCCTCTTTACTGCTTCGTAGCCGTAGCGTTCTGGAATATGTTAGGTGCTGGCGTATTTGGTTTCTTAATCAATCCACCAATTTCACTTTACTATATCCAAGGCTTGAACACGACTGCTGTTCATGCTCACGCTGCATTATTCGGTGTGTATGGTTTCTTAGCGTTAGGTTTCGTATTCTTAATCGCTCGTTATTTACGTCCAGATACACCATTTAACGATAAGTTAATGAAATGGGGCTTCTGGCTATTAAATGGCGGTTTAGTATTAATGATCGTATCAAGCTTACTACCAATCGGTATTATTCAAGGGTATGCTAGTATCTCTGAAGGCTTATGGTATGCACGTAGTGAAGAATTTATGCAACAACCTCTATTCGATACCCTACGTTGGGTTCGTTTCGGTGGCGACGTTGTCTTCATCTTCGGTGCTCTCGCTTTCTTCTGGCAAATCTTTACGATGATTTTCTTTAAACCGAAAAAAGCAGCATAATTTAATTTATTATTATGCAAAAGCGGCTAAGCAATTAGCCGCTTTTTTATTTGTGAAAAATTAGTTAAATTTCTAACCGCACTTTGATCTTCATCAAATCATTTACCTTCTTTTAAGTATGATTAAATTCGTCTTTAGATCTATACTTTCTCTACTTTTCAACTTTTCTTATAACATTTCAACATGAGTGACAATCCATTCAACGCGAATTGGTCATCAAAGGGCAATACGCTATGTCTAGGTCATTGGGATATTAGTTATCTCGGTTTACCTGTGGTACTGCCAATTGAACGTCGAGATAAAGATATGGGAACAAATAATATTTATAATTTCATGGATCCCGAAGATGAACTTTATCGAGAAGGCTTAATGGAAGATGATTGGATTGTGGAAAATATCGATTGGCTTTCCGATGTCTTTATTGAGCATAATATTCCCTTAGAAGAAGAAACCATGAGAGCATTTTATCAAGCAGTGAATAAGGAAGATTGGCGCTGTGGGAGCTGTGGTGGATGTATTTAATAGCAAAGTGCGGTCAATTTTATCCTTGTTTTTATACCGAACTGTCATAATAAAAATACTAGGAAATTCAATATTTCTGATATAGAATTCTCCGATTTGTTTTTTAAAAGGGAGAAAAGAATGAAACTTGTTGAAGTTAAACATCCGCTTGTTAAACATAAATTAGGCGTGATGCGCGAAGCTGATATTGATACCAAAAAATTCCGTGAACTCGCCACTGAAGTAGGTAGCTTACTCACCTATGAAGCCACTGCCGACCTTGAAACAGAAAAAGTGATTATTGAAGGTTGGAATGGCCCAGTTGAAATTGAACGTATCAAAGGTAAAAAAGTCACTGTTGTGCCAATTTTACGTGCGGGGCTTGGTATGATGGATGGGGTGTTAGAGCATGTTCCAAGCGCTCGTATCAGTGTAGTAGGGATTTATCGTAATGAAGAAACCCTTGAACCCGTCCCTTATTTCCAAAAACTAGCCAGTGACTTAGAAGAACGTTTAGCTATCGTTGTGGATCCAATGCTCGCAACAGGTGGTTCAATGATCTCTACAATTGATCTGTTAAAAGCAAAAGGTTGCCAACATATCAAAGTATTAGTGTTAGTGGCAGCGCCAGAAGGTATTAAAGCATTAGAAAAAGCACATCCGGATATCGAGCTTTATTGTGCATCTATTGATGATCACTTAAATGAACAAGGCTACATCATTCCAGGCTTGGGGGATGCTGGCGATAAGATTTTTGGGACGAAATAATTCCCTTTTAATAAGACGGCATTTATAGCCGTCTTTTTTCCGTGCGTGAAAACACAAAAGCTAAAAAAGCATAAAAACCGACCGCACTTTCAGTTAATTCAAACCGAGAGTTGAAACTAAATGAGTAATCAAACGACAACCGCACCTGTTGAGGTGCAAAGCATGGGCAAACAAGCGTTTGTCGGTTTACAGATGTTATTTGTGGCCTTTGGCGCCTTAGTATTAGTTCCCTTAATCACCGGATTAAATTCTAATACAGCCCTTCTAACCGCGGGTATTGGTACGCTACTTTTCCAACTTTGTACCGGTAAACAGGTTCCTATTTTCTTAGCCTCCTCTTTTGCCTTTATTGCGCCTATTCAATATGGCGTACAAACTTGGGGTATTCCAACCACAATGGGTGGACTTGCTTGCGCAGGTTTCGTCTATTTCGCACTGTCAACCTTAGTGAAATTACGCGGCAGTGCTGCACTCGAACGAATCTTCCCGCCTGTTGTTGTGGGGCCCGTAATTATCATTATTGGTATGGGACTTGCACCAGTTGCTGTTGATATGGCATTAGGTAAAAACAGTGCATATAGCTATGAGCATTCGGTATTGGTTTCGATGATTACCTTGGTCACCACCCTTTCTGTTGCGGTATTTGCCAAAGGCATGATGAAACTGATTCCAATTATGTTTGGTATTGTTGCTGGCTATGTGGTTTGTTTATTCCTAGGGTTAATTAATTTCCAACCTGTTCTAGACGCAAAATGGTTTGAATTACCTCAATTAACCAAACCAGAATTTAATTTAGAAGCCATTCTTTATATGCTACCCATTGCTATCGCACCAGCCGTTGAACACGTTGGTGGTATTATGGCAATCAGTTCTGTAACAGGTAAAGATTTCCTTAAAAAACCAGGCTTACATCGCACCTTATTAGGCGATGGTGTCGCAACGGCTGCAGCTTCATTAGTAGGTGGTCCACCAAATACCACTTATGCCGAAGTAACCGGTGCAGTCATGCTCACTCGTAACTTCAACCCTAATATTATGACTTGGGCAGCGGTATGGGCAATTGCAATTTCCTTCTGTGGTAAAGTAGGTGCATTCCTCTCGACTATTCCAACTATCGTAATGGGGGGCATTATGATGTTGGTATTCGGTTCGATTGCCGTTGTTGGGATGAGTACCTTAATTAAAGGCAAAGTAGATGTAACCGAACCTCGTAACCTTTGCATTATTTCTGTAGTTATGACGTTCGGGATTGGTAATATGTTTGTCAACGTCGGCGATGTTGTTTCCCTAAAAGGGATTAGCCTTTGTGCCATCGTTGCCATTGTACTGAACTTGATTTTGCCAAAAGCAAAAAATGAAGTAGAATAAAACTTCCCAAACAAAAGGGTTAAATGAACATTTAGCCCTTTCTTTTTTATTTTAAATCAACTCATTAATCCGTGAATCAGCAACTTTCTTTACCTATTCATCAAATTGATGATGAAACGCTTGAGAATTTTTATAGCGATAATAATGCATTATTGCTCAATTCTTTACGCCAAAACATGGCTGATTTACAACAACAATTCTTCTACCTTTGGGGAAACCAAAGCGTCGGAAAAACTCATCTTCTACGCGCACTCTGTAATGAATATATCCAGCAACAACGGGGCGCCATTTATGTTCCATTGAGCAAATCACAATATTTTTCCACGGCAGTTTTTGAGAATTTAGAACAGCAAGAATTAGTTTGTTTAGATGATTTGCAAACAATTATTGGAAATTCAGAATGGGAAATTGCCTTATTTGATCTCTTTAATTGTATTAAGGCTAATGGCAAAACCTTATTAGTTGTCAGTGCAGATCAATCTCCAACGGCTCTCCCTGTTAAATTACCAGATCTTTCTTCTCGCTTAAAATGGGGAGAAATTTATCAATTGATTCCACTCAGTGATGAACAAAAGTTTGCTTTATTGAAACAGAATGCTCATCAAAGAGGCATTACACTTTCAGATGATACTGCCAATTTTATATTTACTCGTTTAGATCGTGATATGGCAACATTAAAAGAGGCATTAGTGAAACTCGATAAAGCTTCACTACAAGCTAAACGAAATCTGACCATTCCATTTGTGAAATCCATTTTAAACTTATAGAAAGATAAAAAATAACCGCACTTTTTTCTAGTACGGTTATTTGTTATCAATTTAATTACCAACAATAATGGCAATAACCAAATGCAGGCATAATGGCCACAGGATATCGAGGATAGCGGGAATACCCAGTCATTTTTGGGCGATAATCGCTAGCATTCATTTCATTTGGAATACTGTCTCTTTGTGCAACTTCCGCTTTTTCTCGAGCACTTACCGTATTGCCACTTATTACTCGAGCATTATAATCTTGCACCGTATTCATATCATACGCAGCGACGCCATTCCCTATTGTTGAAGCCTCCTGAGGTGCGGTACAAGCCGTTAAAATAGTTAACACTGCGATAGAAATTAATTTCTTCATATTTTACCTCTTATTACAAACCACTTTATTGAGTGTATCTCTACCCTCTTTTATCCGCTCATTGGCTTTTCTTCTTACATTAGAATCTTCATGTTTCTCAATATATTTTGCTACCTTTGCATTCTTTACTGCATAAACAGGTACATATTGTGAATTTTTGGTTTCACCTTTTTTATAAATCGTTGCGCCTAAAATACTACCATAATATTCACTAGCATCATTCGGCTTCATATAATAACTACTAGAATTGGTTACGTCTACACCGTCATCACTTTTAAACCCACTACAAATTCCAGCTGGTGAAACGAAAGTTGTTTTTGAAGCAGCTATTTCATTAAATTTATATACTTCAAATTCAATACTATTAGCAAGTTCTTCCATATCTCTTTCTGATTTAGGATCTAAACTTCTCTTACCTCTTCCACCAATATATTTCACAGTTTCAGTAACATTACTCTCGGAAACATTCACTGAAACATGATTTTCAGATGTTTTCATCTTTGTTGCATATACAACACTGTTGCTTTCTGATAAAGCAACTGATGATGCAAACAAACAAAATAAATGAATACCAATTTTTTTTCTTAATATGACTCATAATACTAATGTGATTCCCTAAGCTAATAATTGTTCTCGTATAATTCAATCGGTAAATAATCCGGGTCTCGGAAGAAAGTGTACTTCATTCCAGTTGATTCATCAACCCGAATTGGCTCACAAGAGATGCCTTTCTTTAGAATATAAGCAACATACTCATCAATATTATCGACTTTAAATGCCAAATGTCGTAAACCACGGGCTTCAGGGTTTGTGACTCTTTGAGGCGGATTCGGAAATGAAAACAACTCGATTTGGCTCCCATCAGGAAAACTTAAATCTAATTTATAACTATCTCGTTCTGCACGATAAGTTTCGTTTAACTGTTTCGCCCCTAAAATCTCCATATAAAAATGCTTCGAACGTGCATAGTTCGAAGCAATAATTGCAATATGGTGAAAACCTAATAATTGAGGTTTCATTATTTCTCCGGTGTGACACTTTTTGCTTTTTCTTCTTCCTGTAAAGCAAGGGCATCACGTGCAGCACGAATACTCTTTTCAAGCATTGGCACGCGAGGATCATCTGGTTCCAATAAACGTAGCATCATTGCCCAAGTGACAGCTGCCATTTTATAATCCTCACCTTCAAAATAACTGAAAGCAAGTAAACTTAATGCTTCAGGATTAGAATGATCTTGACGAATAATCTCACGTAAAAGCTGATTACCTTTCAGTTTATCCGTTTGATCTTCAGAAGACATTAACATACGCGCATAAGAAAGCTTATAATCTAAATTATCCGGCTCAAGTTTATTCGCTTGTTGGTAACTATCAAAGGCTAATTTTCCATTACCTAAATTCATTCCTACCTGACCAAGCAACCACCATTTTTTAGCATCCTTTGGTGTTTTTTGTAAATCCAAACGAAGTGCGGTCGAAAATTGTTGCATTTCTGCATCCGTCATTGGGTTTGTGTCTTCTTCTTTGATTCGTTCAAAGAAATAAGGTAATTTTGCCAATGTTTTTTCCATCATATCTTCGGCTTTCCAAGATCCCAAAGGGAAATAAGCCCCACCGGCAATAATGGTCAAACCTAATAAACCAGAAACAAACCACAACTTACCGTAATTTTTGGCATTTTTATCGATGGTTTGGGTCTCTTGTTGAGGAATATCTTCCAATAATGTTTTTTGTAGCTCTTGTTTAAGTTGTTCAACGTTCTCTACTAAACCTTGCTGATTATCTTGCTCAATCTCTTTTAAGCGAGAAAAATACAATGCTTTATTTAATTCATCACGCTTTTTGTCTTCTTTCGCTTTAACTGAACGCAACAACGGATAAAAACAAATCAATGCCACGACTAAAGTAAGCGCAATAATACTTAATGCAAAATTCATTATTTATCCTTTTCTTTGAGTAAAGCCGATAAACGTGCATTCTCTTCATCATCTAAAATTACGTCAGAATTGACCGCACTTGGGCTTTTGGATTTACGTTTAAATACAAATAAAATGCCAATCAACACTAACAAAATTGGGGCAATCCATAATACGATTGTTGACGTCGTCATTGGTGGATCATAAGTCACGAAATTGCCATAGCGTTGGATCATATAATCCACCACTTCATTTCGATTTTTACCTTCTTGTAACAGCTCAAACACTTTACCACGCATATCTACTGCAATGGTTGCATTCGAATCGGCAATATTGTTATTTTGACATTGAGGACAACGCAATTCTTGTGTTAATTGATGATAGTCCTTTTCTTGCTCTGGTGAAGCAAAATTCAATGCATCAATAGAAGCAGCCGCCGAGATACTCACCAAAAGTGCGGTTAAAAAAAGCCATGATTTTTTCATTATGGTTTCTCCGCGAGTTTGTCATAAATCGGTTTTAAGGTCTCATTCCAAACGCGTTCATTTACATCACCCGCTAAGCGATAATGAATCACACCTTTACCATCCACGATAAATGTTTCCGGTGCGCCATAAACACCCAAATCTAATGCAAAAGAACCTTTTTCATCTTTAAGCACAAGACTATAAGGATTGCCTAAATCTTTTAGCCATTTTACAGCTTTTGGTGATTCATCTTTATAGTCGATACCAATGATTGTTACACCTTGTTTAGCCAATTGATTCAAGTATTGATGCTCTGCATAACAAGTTGGACACCAAGTTGCCCACACATTTAATAGAATCGGTTTGCCTTGTTGGAAAATTTCATTACCGTAGGTTTTATTTTCCAATAAATCCGTTAATGTTTTCTGTGGCACAGGTTTTCCCACAAGCGCAGATTCTAACGCTTTTGGATCATCACCTTGTGCGTTACGTCCTAATTGAACTAAAAAAGCTGCCGCCACGGCAAGAAAAATAATAAGTGGGATAAGTAGTTTTTTATTCATAACACGATCAATTTACATCTATTTTTAGGGGCTTAATTTAGCCCCTCATCACGATTAAGACTGTTTTACCAAACGACTAAAACGGTAACGACGGTCAAACATACAGAGCAAGCCACCTAATGCCATAAACAATCCGCCAATCCAAATCCAACGGATAAATGGTTTATAGTAAAGGCGCAGCGCCCATGAGTTATCATCTATCTTTTCACCCAAGGCGACATAAAGATCGCGAGTAAAGCCCCAATTAATTGCTGCTTCCGTCATTGGCATTTTACTGACGGTATAAAAACGTTTTTCGGCAAATAATGTTGCTTCCAGTTTACCCGCTTTTGAAATGTCGATTTGTGCTTTACCGCCCATATAGTTAGGACCATTTGCATCACTCACGCCTGCAAATTTGAAGTCATAGTTAGCAATCTGTACCGTATCACCCACAGCCATTCGCACATCACGTTCTACACTGAAGTTTTGGCTAAAGGCAATTCCCCAAACGGTCATCGCCACACCAAGGTGAGCCAAAATCATCCCCCAATGGGAACGAGAAAGTTTGGTAATACCTTTAAAGAAAGATTCGCGGTGTGTTGCACGTTGTTTCATTTCGTAGAGACTCAGTAACACAATAATGACGGACATCATGGTACCAAGCACAGCACTGACGGTGAGTTTATTTTGTAGGAAATACGGTAAAGCAAAACCTGCAATCGCCATCACAATGACACTCACAACAACCGGTGTACGAATTTCAGAGAACTGATCGCGACGCCATTTTACTAACGGTCCAATACCCAATAATAAGGCAAACGGAGTCATAATAATCAAGAACATTTGATCAAAGAATGGTGCACCGATCGAAATAGATCCCAAACCTAATTGTTTGTGAACTAACGGTAATAACGTTCCTAAGAACACCACACAAAGTGCGGTCATTAATAGGATGTTATTTAATAATAATAAGGTTTCACGAGAATAACGTTCTGCATTATCACGTGAGCGAATTTGGTTTCCTTTGTAAGCATACAAGGTTAAAGAACCCCCAATTACCACAACCAAATAAGCAAGAATATATAAACCACGTGTTGGATCTGAAGCAAAGGCGTGTACTGACACCAAGATACCGGAACGAACTAAGAATGTACCCAGTAAGCAAAGTGAGAAAGCAAGGATAGCTAAAAGTACAGTCCAAGCTTTAAAAGAGCCACGTTTTTCAGTCACCGCTAAAGAGTGGATTAATGCGGTTCCCGCAAGCCAAGGCATTAAAGAAGAGTTTTCTACTGGGTCCCAGAACCACCAGCCGCCCCAGCCGAGCTCATAATATGCCCACCAAGAACCAAGCACGATCCCGAGTGTTAAAAACACCCAAGCTGCCATCGTCCAAGGGCGTGACCATCTAGCCCAAGCTGAGTCTAATTTTCCCGTCATTAATGAGGCGATCGCAAAGGCAAAAGCCACAGAAAAACCAACATATCCCATATAAAGTAATGGTGGATGGAAAATTAAGCCCACATCTTGCAACATTGGATTGAGTTCTCTGCCATCTACTGGGAAGTCAGGGAATGTACGGGTAAATGGATTCGAGGTAAATAATACGAAGAGTAAAAAGCCGATGCTAATAATCCCCATAATACCTAATACACGAGCCACAGCTTCTTGTGGCAAGTGTTTGCTAAATAAGGCTACTGCAGCCCCCCAAAGGGTTAATAACCAAATCCAAAGTAATAATGAGCCCTCATGTGAACCCCAAACGGCAGATAAACGATAATAAATCGGTAAGCTACTGTTAGAGTTATTCACCACATATTGCACACTAAAATCATTGACGGCAAAAAGGTAGAACAATGCTGCAAAAGCAATGGTTAAACTGAAAAATAAACCATAAGTCATTGGACGAGCCAATGACATTAATTGAGGGTGATCTTTTTCTGCGCCCCATAATGGGAAAATCGCTAAAAAGAATGAGACGGCAAGACTTAAAGCAAGCGCATAATTTCCTAATTCAGCAATCATTAGCGACCTTCTTGCGATTTTTGCTGGGTTTCTTTATAACGACGATCGGCTTCACTCTCGCCTTTTAATTCTGCCCCCATTGGTTTATGCACTTTCTGCATTTTCTCACCCAACTCTGGTGGCACATAATTTTCATCATGCTTAGCAAGCACTTCTGTTGCTTCCAATAAGGTTGGCTCTTTTAACACACCTTGCGCAACAATACCTTGTCCCTCACGGAAAAGATCCGGCAGAATACCTTCGTACTCTACTGTAATTGATGGACCAATATCATTTACATCAAAGCGAACTTTGAGACTTTTCGGGTCTCGACTAACGGAGCCTTCGACCACCATACCACCAACACGAATACGTTGCCCAACTTCAGGTTTTTGGTCAGGATTTCCATCTTTCCCTTCTACGACTTCCGAAGGGGTATAAAATAAATCAATATTTTGGCGAAGCGCATAAAGCACCAAACCTGTCGCAATCGAAATACCTAAAATCACAAAGATGATGATCGAAAGTCTTGATTTACGTCTTGGATTCATAGGGTATTTCCTTTATTTGCTTGGTTTAAACGTGCCTCACGTTGTTGCTCGCGTAACACTTCTTTTAATACGGCTTTACGCCCCTTGACGCTTTGTATCGCCAAAATAATCATTGCCACAAGGCTAATGCCATAGGAAAGCCACACATAAAAACCGTAGCCTCCCATATTGATAAAATCACTCCAACTTTGGAAAAACATTTTCCGCTCCCTAAAATAAAAATAAAAAACTATTTCAGCTTACTTGCTAACTCTTTTACCCATGGGCGTTTGCTGTCTTCTTTTAGCAATTCAACGCGGTAACGCACAAGCGTAAACCAAATGGATAAAAATAAAAATCCAAAAATACATAAAATCAGTGGAATTAACATCGGTGTTGCAATCGACGGTTTTTCAAACTTCGTGATACTTGCCCCTTGATGTAAGGTATTCCACCACTCTACGGAAAAGTGAATAATTGGTAAATTCACCACACCAACAATACACAAGATACCCGCTGATTTTGCACCCACAGCACGATCAGAAAATGCAGAATAAAGCGCTAATACACCGATATATAAGAAGAAAAGAATGAGTTCTGCAGTTAAACGCGCATCCCATACC
Source organism: Haemophilus parainfluenzae (assembly GCF_003252755.1). Taxonomy (GTDB): domain Bacteria; phylum Pseudomonadota; class Gammaproteobacteria; order Enterobacterales; family Pasteurellaceae; genus Haemophilus_D; species Haemophilus_D parainfluenzae_N. The sequence goes on from NZ_QEPT01000004.1 coordinate 26,911, forward strand.
CACCAAGTTCCCCACATTGGTTTGCCCCAAATTGCACCTGTTACCAAGGCAATAAAGGTAAACATTGCACCAATCGGTGCCATGGCTATCATTGAAAGATGAGCGGCTTTAATTTGCCAAACTAAGGCAATAATGGCAGCCACAGCCATAGAACCATACACACCCATTGACCAAATCGCTGCCGGCACATGGACATACATAATTCGGAAACTATTGCCTTGCTGATAATCTGCCGGCGCATAAGCTAAACCCCAAACGATTCCAACAGCCAATAATAAAACCGCAATCACACCAAAAAATGGACTTAATTTGCCACATAAATGATATTGGGTTTCATGTTTTGCGTAAGGATGTAACCACTTCCACATAAAAGATCCTTAATTCAAAAAATAAAAAACAGTTAAAAATCTGACCGCACTTTCACCGTAATGATGATTAATTATCTAAACTAATTCGTAGTGCAGCGGCAATAGCAAAAGGCGACAACGTTATCGCACCAGCCAAAATTGCACCTAAAATAGCAAGCTGCCCACCATAAGGGAGATTTAACGCAGCGGCGTCTAAAATTGCTGAGGCAAAAATTAAAACCGGAATGAATAATGGTACCACAAGCAAACTCAGCAATACGCCACCTTTACGCAAGCCCACCGTCAATGCCACGCCAATTGCACCAATGCAGCTTAAAATCGGTGTGCCTACTAAGAGTGTAAGCACCAATGCCCACCAAATATTCACTTCTAATGAGAGTAATAAAGCAGCAATCGGAGAAAGTAGAATCAACGGCAAACCTGTTAACAACCAGTGCGCAACGACTTTTGCAAGTGCCGTTAAAGCTAAAGGTTGAACCGTGAGCATCAATTGTTCTAAAGAGCCATCAATAAAGTCATCTCGGAATAAGCGCTCAAAAGACAGCAACGCAGAAAGCAATGCCGCCACCCAAGCGATTCCTGGTGCGATGCGAGAAAGTAACTTAGGATCCGGCCCAATGACTAATGGAAATAACGTGATGACGATTAAAAAAAACCAAAGTGGGTTTAAAATTTCCGCTTGCTTACGTGTCGCAATCTTCAGCTCTCGCTTTATAATCTGTAAAAATATCATAAAAATCTAAGGGTTATATTTATAATCAGCAAGATTGATTTTCTTTAATAGGCTACTTGGTACTTCTTGATGGCTCGTTAAAATCACCATTCCACCTTTTTTAGCATGATTTTCAAAAAGTGCGGTCAAAACTTCAACCCCTTTTTTGTCTATTGCTGTAAAAGGTTCATCCAAAATCCAAAGTGGTGCTTCTGAGATCCATAATCTCGCCAAGGCAATGCGCTTTTGCTGACCAGCTGAAAGTTGAGCTGCCGGCAAATCTTCACGTCCAAGTAAACCTACTGTTTCCAAGACATCCCATAAAATATCGGTGCCTTGTTGGCTTTGACTAATCTGCTGATAAAATTTTAAATTTTCCCATGCGGTTAATTCAGGTTTCACGCCAGAATGATGACCGAGATAAAGCAGCTGATGATGGTATTCTTCGCGTTGTTTTGTGATCTCGTCTGAATTCCACCGCACTTTACCTTCTACTGGTTGTGCAAGGCCTGCTAAAATCCGCAATAAACTTGTTTTACCGATACCATTGTGCCCTTCAATTTGCACGAAATCACCACTTTGAAATTGCAGTGAAAGATCAGTGAACAACACGCGATCGCCACGTTGGCACGCTAATTGTTCTAATTGAAGTTGATGAGCAGGAAACATAGTCTCAGCCTTAAAAATAAAATCTTCTGAAAAATCAGCGGGTATTCTACCACAAGGGGAAATTTTGACGAGATTTTAAACCCCTCAGAATATAACCATTTAGAAGTAGATCGGCATGTTTATTGATTTAAAACAAACTAAATTTTCCTAGCTTTTTCATCGGATAATCAAATAATTAAAAGATTTGATGATCTAAATCAAATTTTCTGCTACTATTTAGTTATTTTTTGATGTTGTTTTATCAAAAAACATTACCTTAACTTCATTTAAAAAAGGAACATATTATGTCTTATACTCTACCTGAATTAGGCTACGCTTATGATGCGTTAGAACCACATTTTGATGCACAAACAATGGAAATTCACCACTCTAAACACCACCAAGCCTATGTAAATAATGCAAATGCCGTGTTAGAAACTTTACCTGCTGAATTTTCTGAAATGTGTGCAGGTCAATTAATCAGCCAATTAGATAAAATCCCTGCTGAAAAACGTACGGCATTACGTAACAACGCAGGCGGTCACGCAAACCACAGCTTATTCTGGAAATCATTGAAAAAAGGCACTACTTTACAAGGTGATTTAAAAGCCGCTATCGAACGTGATTTCGGTTCTGTAGAAAACTTCAAAGCTGAATTTGAAAAAGCTGCAGCGACTCGTTTCGGTTCTGGTTGGGCATGGTTAGTAATTAACCAAGGTAAATTATCTGTTGTTTCTACCGCAAACCAAGATTCTCCATTAATGGGCAAAGAAATAGCAGGTTGTGAAGGTTTCCCACTTTTAGGTTTAGACGTTTGGGAACACGCTTACTACTTGAAATTCCAAAACCGTCGTCCAGACTACATCAAAGAGTTCTGGAACGTAGTGAACTGGGATTTCGTGGCAGAGCGTTTAGCTAAAAAATTAGCAAACTGCGGATGTTCAGCTAAATAATCGCTTTTTAAAATGTAAAAAATCGCCTTTTTTTAGGCGATTTTTTTATTGGTTAAATCCAACGTCTGACTTTTTTCTTATAAGCTAAATAAGACTTACCAAACTTCTTCTCTAACCAGTATTCTTCAGGTTTAATTTGCCATTGAGTGATGAAATAAATAAACAGAAAAACACCTAGAAAACTGACCGCACTTTGCAAATAAACCGCCCATGCAACTAGCAAGCTAGCTAAACTTAAATACATTGGGTTACGGCTAAAACGATAAATACCATTTGCCACAAACACATCACTTTTTTCTAAGTGAATTGGGTTGATATTCGCTTTACTTTTATAGAATTGCCAAAGGCTGAAAAAAGCGATGGCAGAAGAAACCAATACAATCGAATAAACTGCTAATGCATTGATTTTGAACGGATAAGGATTGGGTAAATATGCCATGACAAGTGCACAACCAATAAAAATGACGGGAGGCGGCACAAGAGGTTTCTGAATCATCAGATCAAAAATCCAACAAAAAAGCCCGAAAAATTCGGGCTAATTAAAATATTACAGATTATTTAATTTCATCTGCGCCATTTGTTTCTCTAACGGGTTACCGCTTTTTTGTGCATTCTCAAAGCTTGATTTAGCACCATTCACATCACCTTTTGCGACTTGAATATCACCCGCTAAAAGATCTTTACGCGCACTAAAGCCTTGGCTTTTCACTTGATTTAGACTTGCTAATGCGGCATCAAATTGACCTTGTTGGAATTGCACAGCTGACAAACGAAGTGCCGCAAGAGATGTTAAGATATCATCTTGTGATTGAGCAATCGCTTGTTTCAAGCTGTTTTCAGCAGATGCGTAATCTTGTTTTGCAACGAAACCTTTTGCTTCATCTAATAAACTAAATACCGCATAGCTGGTTTTATCATGCGCTTTCACAAATTCAGCCACTTTAGCTTGTTGTGCTGCGGCATCTTTATTTGTGGTATAAACTAACGCATCATATTCAGCAGACGCTTGCATAATTTGATTAGCTTGATAAGACTGCCAATAACGCCACCCCAACATCCCGCCTACGCCAAGAATAAAAGCGGCAATAATGGCTTTGCCATTGTCTTTCCACCACTCTTTTAACTGATTCAGTTCTTGTTCTTCTTCAATGGTATATGCCATTTTCCTATCCTTCTAAAATTAAAATTGGGCTTTCACGTGTTCAATTAAATTAGCCACATCAATGGTTTGCTGCTCTGCTGCGCCAAGTAAGTGTTTTACCACAACTTGATTATTTTGCACTTCACTTTCGCCAAGTACAAGAGCGAGAGTCGCACCAGACTTATCTGCGCGTTTAAATTGTTTTTTAAAGTTACCGCCGCTGCAATGCAACATAGTGCTTAAGTGCGGTAATTCTGAGCGAAGTTTTTCAGCGAGTTGGAATGCGGCTAATGTTGTGCCTTCACCTTGATAAACAACGTAAATATCTACCGCACTTTTTACCGGAATCGATTTATTCACTTCTTGAACAAGTAGCACTAAACGCTCTAAGCCCATTGCGAAACCGATACCACTGGTTGCGTGACCACCAAGTTGTTCGACTAAGCCGTCATAACGTCCACCACCACATACGGTGCCTTGTGCACCTAATGCAGATGTCACCCATTCAAATACGGTTTTATTATAATAGTCTAAGCCACGAACCAATTTTGGATTAATTTCATATTGAATGCCAACCGCATCTAATAAACCACATAACTGTGCAAAATGCTCGCGACTTTCATCATCTAAATAATCCAATAATTTTGGCGCGCCGTCCAATACATCTTGTAATGCTTGATTTTTAGTATCCAAAATACGTAATGGATTTTTTACAAGACGTTCTTTCTCTTCTTCACTCATTAAATCTTGGTAATTTTCTAAGAAAGCTACTAATGCAGAACGATAGTTTGCACGTGCTTCTAATGAACCAATCGAATTTAATTGAAGAGAAACATGTTGATCAATCCCTAACGCTTTCCACAAACGCGCCGTTAAAATAATTAACTCAGCATCAATTTCAGGGGTTGCGATACCAAAGACTTCTACACCTGCTTGATGGAATTGACGGTAACGACCTTTTTGTGGACGCTCGTGGCGGAACATTGGTCCCATATACCATAAACGTTGCTCATTATTATAAATCCAACCGTGCTCAATCGCAGCACGCACACATCCAGCTGTACCTTCAGGACGAAGTGTTAATTGCTCATCATTATCCCAGAATGTGTACATTTCTTTTGAGACAACATCGGTCACTTCACCGATTGCACGAGCAAATAATGGTGTGCTTTCCACGATTGGCATACGCACTTCTGAATAGCCGTAGCTGCTTAAAATTTGACGAACCTGTCCTTCAATCCATTGCCAAAGTGGAGATTCAGTTGGAGAACAGTCGTTCATCCCACGAATTGCTTGAATATTTTTTGTCACGAGTTTTCCTTAAATAATTCGATTTTTGGGATCTTGTTGTGCAACTTTCGCACGAATTTTAGCTTCTAATTGGTCAATAATCGCATCATTATCAAAACGTTCTTTTTGACGCTCGCCGTCTAAATAATAACCGCTTTTCTTATTACCACCGGTCACACCAAGATCAGACACTAATGCTTCACCTGGACCATTTACCACACAACCAATAATAGACACATCCATTGGGGTGATAATATCCTCTAAACGTTGTTCCAGTGCATTCACCGTGCCGATCACATCAAACTCTTGACGAGAACAAGTTGGGCAAGCAATAAAGTTAATCCCCCGAGAACGAATACGTAATGATTTCAAAATATCAAAACCAACTTTGATTTCTTCCACAGGATCGGCGGCTAAAGAGACACGTAAGGTATCACCAATACCTTCCGCCAACAGCATACCTAAACCAATTGCAGATTTCACCGCACCTGCACGTGCGCCGCCCGCTTCCGTAATACCTAAATGCAATGGTTGTTTAATCGCTTTTGCCAGCAAACGGTAAGCTTCCACCGCAAGGAAGACATCAGATGCTTTTACGCTCACTTTGAATTGATCGAAGTTTAAACGATCTAAAATTTCAACATGGCGTAATGCTGATTCCAATAACGCTTCTGGTGTTGGCTCGCCAAATTTCTCTTGGATATCTTTTTCTAATGAGCCTGCATTAACACCTATACGGATCGGGATATTTTTATCACGTGCGCAATCCACCACAGCTCGAATACGATCTTCACGACCAATATTGCCTGGATTAATACGCAAGCAATCCACCCCATATTCAGCCACTTTTAACGCAATACGATAGTCAAAATGAATATCTGCTACTAATGGCACATCCACTTGCTGTTTAATGATTTTAAACGCTTCGGCTGCATCCATGGTGGGTACAGAAACACGCACGATATCTGCACCAACACGTTCCAAGGATTTAATCTGTGCAACGGTCGCTTCAACATCCGTTGTGCGAGTATTTGTCATGGATTGTACAGCAATCGGTGCATCGCCACCGATTGGTACATTGCCCACATAAATTTTTGTCGATTCACGACGCTTGATAGTAGGTTTTACTGCTGACATTCTTTCGTAAATTTTCGTTAAGGTTTTGGTAATTTAAATTTAGCCACACGGCCATCAACGGTAAGTGGATACGCTTCGCCTTTATAAGTAATACGAACGTTACCCGGCGCACCGATAATCAATGCATAGTCGCTACCATTAAAGGTTAAGACTTCGCCTTGTTTATATTCTTTTTGCGCTAATACTTTACGGTTCTGATCTTTCACACTAATCCAGCTTGAATTTTTGGTAATCTCAATAACGAGATCGCCTTTCGCTGTTGTTGGTGTTTCAGAAATAGCTGGGTTTTCAACCGCACTTTGCGCATCGGGCACGGTTGGCTCTATTGTTGGTTCTGTGCTAGGTAACGTTTGTTCCACAACCGGTGTTTTAGCTTGTTCAACGGTAGGTGCTGAAGTTACTACAGTTGAAACTTCTGCTTTTACTGATTGAGCTTGATTTTCTTGAGTATTTAAAACAACAGGTTCAACAGCATTATTTTTTGCTTCCGCTACAGGCGCTGTTCCATTATTTGACGTCGCAGGCTGACTATTTATCGCGACTGGAATTTCATTTGAATGAGTAACTGGCACCTCTGCTATCTTTTCTTTTTCAACATAGGTTTGTACTAAATTATCACGTTCTTCGTTGGATTTTTGATAATTCTGCCACCACCATAACCCTGTCATCCCAACAGCCGCAAGTAAAATAATGGTTGTGAGTGTACCGACCCAGCGACTATGAGAAGAGTATTGGTTAACTGAACGCGTCGCACGTGCATTTTTACCTAAATCATTTTTGTATGCTTCACCAAAGGTCAAATGCGCCCATTCGCTCTCAGGAATACGTAAAAATTTTGTATAACTACGTACATACCCTTTCATAAAAGTTGATGGCACATTTTTTTGGACAAATTCATTATTTTCTAATTTTTCCAAAATACTTGGGCGCAAAGAAATCGCCTTTGCAGCATCTTCTAGAGAAAGATTCAATGCTTCTCGAGTTTGGCGAAGTTTATCCCCAAAGGAGATTTCAGTTGTTTCGGATTGTTCAACAGTTGTATTCATAGGTATAAAATAAAAAAATAGCAATAAAAAACTAAATGCTAAATTCTAAAGTCGAAAGGGGCTTTTGGCAATGATTATTTGAGTGAGCAGAGTTTTTCCGCTCTAGAAGGATCAACTTGACGCAATTTATCCAATGCCTGTTGATAAACATCGGTTTGTTTTCCAGCAAAAGCACAAAGTGCTATGTTTTCGTAAGTATCGGCTTGATGATAATAATTTGGTGCAGCAAGTGCAGCATTAAATTGTGAATAAGCTTGTTCAAACTCACCTTGCCCACAGAGAAATGCACCAAAGTTGTTATACACATCGCCTTGCTTATCGTCTAATTTAATCGCTTGCAAATAAGCTTGCTGCGCTTTTTCTGTATCGCCTTGTAATTGATAAAAATGTGCAAATGCAGAATGCACAAGGTAATAGCGTTCATCATGTTCAAGGGCTTTATCTAAATTCAGTTTGGCTTGAACAAAATCATTTTGTTGAAGATAGCCTAATGCCAATTCAACGCGAGCTTTTGCGGCTTGTTGTTTATTAAAATCAACGGAAGACTGAGAGACACAAGCAGAAAAAACAAAAGGAAAAATGACCGCACTTAGAATGTTAATTGGGATTAATTTCATCTTATCACTCCTCTCTCTTATCACTCTTATCCGGGCAGTTTTCCCTTTACAAGTATTGCTATATTTAGCTTAGTTAACAGCTTTCACGTCAATACCTTCACCAAACTTACGCTTCATTGCTGTACGTTTAGTTCGGTCGATGACATCACCCGCCAACTGACCACAAGCGGCATCAATATCATCACCACGAGTTTTGCGCACAATTACCGTAAAACCGTATTCCATTAAGGTTTTTTGGAAACGATCGACACGGCTATTTGAGCTTTTACCATAAGGCGCTTCAGGGAATGGATTCCATGGGATCAAGTTGATTTTACACGGGGTATTTTTTAATACTTTGGCTAATTGATGCGCATGCTCTGTGCCATCATTCACGTGATCTAATAACACATATTCAATTGTCACTTTACCATGATTCGCATTCGATACTTCTAAATATCTATGCACCGAATCCATCAGCATTTTGATGTTGTATTTTTTATTGATTGGCATAATTTCATCACGCAATTCATCATTAGGTGCGTGAAGTGAAATCGCTAATGCCACATCAATCTTATCGCGCAACATATCGAGTGCAGGCACAACACCAGAAGTGGATAACGTCACGCGTCGTTTAGATAACCCATACGCGAAATCATCCAGCATAATTTCCATTGCAGGGACAACATTTGCCACATTCAGTAATGGCTCGCCCATGCCCATCATCACCACATTGGTAATCGGACGAACACCCGTCACACCAAAATTACCAATAATTTTTGATGCACGCCAAACCTGACCGATAATTTCTGACACCGTTAAATTACGGTTAAAGCCTTGCTGTGCTGTCGAACAGAAAGTACAAGCTAAGGCACAGCCTACTTGAGAAGAGACACAAAGTGTTGCGCGATCTGCTTCAGGAATATAGACCGTTTCAACTTGCTGTTCACCTACCTGCATCGCCCATTTAATGGTACCATCCGCAGAGCGTTGCTCAACCGCCACTTCTGGCGCTTTAATTTCCGAGACCGCTTTTAATTTTTCTCGTAATTTTTTATTAATATTGGTCATATTGTCGAAGTTATCTTCGCCAAAATGATAAATCCATTTCACTAATTGATCCGCACGAAATGGTTTCTCGCCTAATTCAGCAAAAAACTCACGCATCTGCTGACGCGTTAAATCCATTAAGTTAATCTTTTTTGTATTCGTTTCGGATGAAAGGGGTTGTTCTAACATAAAGCCTCGTTATTACACATTACGGCGATGATGTTACTCATAATTGAGCAACAAAAAATTCGCATATTAAAAATGAGCCGAGATTTTACAGATTTACCGACAGATAAGCTAGCAGATTTAAAAAACAACGAAAATTTTGACCGCACTTATTTGCGATCCGCATCGCAAAAATCAAAAAAATGAAAGGGAAAAGTGCGGTTAAAAAAACTTCGAATTTTTTCTCTTTCATACATCCCACCCCCCTACAAAAACTGATAGAATGTGCACTTCGTTTTATTCTCTGAGTTAGCTATATTGAAGATATGTTAAAAAAAGTTCTTTCTGTATTGTGTTTAGTACCCGCAGTCGCAACGGCACAATCTTATATCGTATATGATTTCACCCATGATAGAGTGCTCGAAAGTAGCTCACCTAATCATGTGCAACCTATCGCATCCGTCACCAAGTTAATGACAGCGAATGTGTTTCTTGAAAATAATCGAAACGCAAATTGTACTGCATCGATTACTGACGATGATTATGATTACATTAAAGGCACACATACAAAATTACCAAAATACACGCCAATTTCTTGTAATGAATTATTAAAAGCAATGCTTGTTCATTCTGATAACTATGCTGCCCATGCACTTTCTCGCTCTGCGGGCATGAGTCGTTTGCAATTTATCCAAAAAATGAATGAGAAAGCACGAGAATTAGGCATGCGCTCTACTCGCTTTTCAGACAGTTCAGGTTTATCTGATAGCAACATTTCAAGTGCAATGGATTTAGTTAAGCTAGCCAAATACTCGCTCAATAAAGCACAAATCAAAAATCTTTCTAATATGCCAAGTGCCTTCATTCAAGCTGGCGGACGCAGCGTTTTTGTTAAAAACACCAATAAATTAGTGCGTGAAGAAGTGTTTGATGCGGCAATTAATAAAACCGGTTACATTCGCGAATCTGGCTATAATTTAGTCTTTGTGAATAAAAATCCATGTAATCGCGCGACCATTGGGGTGATCAGTTTAAATAACCATTCATCTGCGTTTCGTACTAACTTTACTAAAGGAAAATTGGAACAATACGGTTGTATCGCAGGGCGTAGCATGCACAACTTTACTGTTGATGAAGCCCAATATGAAGAAGGCTATGATGAAGCGGGTATGGATCGCCTAATTCAACAAGTTGGTGGTTAATCATTTCAAAAAGAGCGGTCAATTTTGCACAAAATTTTCCGCTTTTTAATTTTAATCACCTATCGATTTGATAATTATTTTCATTTAAAAAGCTTGTAAAAAATGATATTATTATGCAGAATGCTAATTCATCATTATTTTTAAGGAGATCTCATGAAGCATTTATTTAAAAGCCTATCTGTTATCGCTCTAGGTTTAGCAGCTTTACAAGCCGAAGCGAAATTTAAAGTGGTGACCACATTTACGGTTATTCAGGATATCGCACAAAATGTTGCGGGCGATGCCGCGACGGTGGAATCTATCACCAAACCTGGTGCAGAAATTCACGAGTATGAACCGACCCCTAAAGATATTGTAAAAGCTCAATCTGCTGATTTAATTTTATGGAACGGATTAAATTTAGAGCGTTGGTTTGAGCGTTTCTTCCAAAATATCAAAGATAAACCAGCCGTTGTGGTAACCGAAGGCGTCACGCCACTTTCTATTTATGAAGGCCCTTATAAAGATGCCCCTAACCCACACGCTTGGATGTCGCCATCTAATGCGTTGATTTATGTCGAAAATATCAAAAATGCATTAGTTAAATACGATCCGCAAAATGCTGATACTTATCAAAAAAATGCAGCGGCGTATGCAGAAAAAATCAAACAGCTCGATAAACCTTTACGTGAAAAACTCTCACAGATTCCTGCCGACCAACGTTGGTTAGTGACTAGTGAAGGCGCCTTTAGTTATTTAGCGAAAGATTACGATCTCAAAGAAGGCTATTTATGGCCAATTAACGCTGAACAACAAGGTACGCCTCAACAAGTGCGTAAACTTATCGATTTAGTGAAAAAAAATCACATTCCAGTGGTATTTAGTGAAAGTACCGTGTCAGCCAAACCTGCTCAACAGGTAGCGAAAGAAAGCGGTGCTAAGTACGGCGGCGTACTTTATGTCGATTCCCTTTCTGCTGCTGATGGCCCTGTACCAACTTATATTGACTTACTGAATGTCACTGTATCCACCATAGTCAAAGGATTTGAAAAATAATGACTGAACTGTCCGCTTCTATTTCCGTTAATGACGTAACCGTGCGTTACAACAACGGGCACACTGCAATTTATGATGTTACCTTTGCATTACAAGGGGGAACCATCTGTGCTCTTGTCGGCGTAAATGGGAGCGGAAAATCAACGCTATTCAAAAGCATCATGGGCTTAATTAAACCACAACAAGGCAATATTTCGCTTTGTGGTTTGCCAATTAATCGAGCTTTGAAACAAAATTTGGTTGCCTATGTGCCGCAAGCGGAAGAAGTCGATTGGCAATTTCCAGTCTCCGTTTATGATGTTGTCATGATGGGACGCTACGGCTACATGAATTTTCTACGTATTCCAAAGGCTGAAGACAAACAAAAAGTGCTCGAAGCGATGCAACGGGTAAACATCGAGCATTTAGCTGAACGACAAATCGGCGAGCTTTCTGGTGGACAGAAAAAACGCGTATTTTTGGCTCGAGCATTAGCACAGCAAAGTAAGATTATCTTACTCGATGAGCCTTTTACGGGTGTGGATGTTAAAACTGAAAATGCGATTGTGGAACTCCTTCGCCAATTACGTGCTGAAGGCCATTTAATTTTAGTCTCTACCCACAATTTAGGCTCTGTACCAGACTTCTGTGACCAAGTGGTGATGATTAACCGTACTGTGATTGCAGCCGGTAAAACGGAAGATACATTTAATCAGCATAATTTGGAAAAAGTCTTTGGTGGTGTATTACGACACATCAAATTATTAGGTGAAGATCTGCATAATGATGAAGATAAACGTGCGGTGACCGTTCTCACAGATGATGAACGCCCAGTTGTCTTCTATGGCGAAACCAAAAATGATCCGCCTGCAACGGCTGTTAAATCCTGTCGTCTGCCTCCGTCTGACAAGGAATAAGTCATGCTTGAATATTTACTGGAACCTTTCTCCTATGAATATATGCAAAAAGCCATGTGGATAAGTGCCGCAGTTGGTGGCATTTGTGCCTTTCTTTCTGCCTATTTAATGTTGAAAGGCTGGTCATTAATTGGCGACGCACTCTCTCATTCGGTGGTACCGGGTGTGGCGATAGCTTATGCCTTTTCACTCCCCTATGCTTTAGGTGCTTTTTTTGCCGGAATTTTAGCCGCACTTTCCATTTTATGGATCAAGTCCATTTCTAAACTCAAAGAAGATGCCGTTATCGGCTTTATTTTCAGCACCTTTTTTGCCTTAGGTTTACTGATTATTTCCTTGAATCCAACTTCAATAAATGTGCAAAATATTATTCTCGGTAATATCCTTGGTATTGCTGATGAAGATATTTATCAAGTAGCCATTATTATGTTGATTTGCTTGGTCTTATTGCTTATTTTTTGGAAGGATCTGTTACTGATTTTTTTTGATGAAACGCAAGCAATTACAGTTGGACTTTCACCACTGTTTTACAAAGTTCTCTTTTTTACACTCTTGAGTGCTTGTGTTGTTGCCGCATTGCAAACTGTCGGGGCGATTTTAGTGATTGCGATGGTAATCACACCAGGCGCAACCGCCTATTTACTTACAGATAAGTTCAAAACACTCATCAAAATTGCCGTAGCATTAGGCGCAATCACTGGTTTCGTCGGTGTCTATTTAAGCTATTATTTAGATGGTGCAACAGGTGGTGTCATCGTAACATTGCAAACCTTGTTATTTTTATTGGCTTTTCTATTCTCGCCTAAATACGGATTAATCAGTCAAAAACGACGTAAGGTGGTGGATTATGACTGAGATGTTCGCCATTTTCGTTGAGCCATTTCAGTTTGACTTTATGCAAAATGCGCTACTCACCGCATTAGTGGTTGCCGTGATCTGTGCACTACTCTCTTGCTATTTGGTGTTGAAAGGATGGTCATTGATGGGGGATGCCATTTCTCATGCTGTCCTACCTGGCATTGTCTTAGCTTTTTTAGCCGGTATTCCATTAGTAATTGGTGCGTTTGTCTCAGGTATTGCCTGTGCATTAGGTGTTGGTTATTTAAAAGAGAACAGCCGTATCAAAGAAGATACCGCGATGGGGATTGTATTTTCGGGGATGTTTGCCATTGGGTTGGTGCTGTTCACTAAAATCCAAACCTCACAACATCTTACACATATCTTATTCGGTAACGTATTGGGTGTAAGCCAACAAGAGCTGATTCAAACGGCTATTATCGCCTTGATCATTTTTATTTTACTTGGCTTAAAACGTCGCGATTTTCTACTTTATTGCTTTGATCCGAGCCATGCTCGCGTTGCGGGTCTCTCGCCTAAATTATTGCATTATGGCTTGCTCACATTACTCGCGCTTACCATTGTGAGTACGATGCAAGTGGTTGGGGTTATTTTGGTTGTAGCGATGCTAATTGCGCCTGGCATCACCGCGCTAACCCTGACGAATCGCTTCGATAAGATGCTTGTTATCGCGATCATCAGTGCTGTAACTGCAAGCCTACTAGGCGTGCTACTTAGCTATCATTTTGATGCGTCCACTGGTGCATGCATTATTTTGTTACAGGCCGTATTTTTCTTAATTGCCCTAGTTTATAGCAAGATAAAAATGCGGTTAAATTTCTAAATAAAAAAGCTAACAGAGATGTTAGCTTTTTTATTAGGAATTGAGTTTCAACAATATCAGTGCTTCATAATGCGCTGTATGCGGGAACATATCAAATAATTGAATTTGAGTAAGTTTATAATTGGTTAGATGCTGCAAATCTTTTCCCATGGAAATCGCGTTGCAACTAGAATAAAGAATAAAGTGCGGTTGCATTTCATTGAGAAATTCTGCGAGTTCCTTTCCGATGCCTCGACGCGGTGGGTTGACGATCACCAAATCGGGTTTATTTGCATCTTGTGTTAAAGCAAAATTAGCCGCATCCAAAGATTGGAATTTAACGTTGTTTAGCCCTAACACCTGAGCGGATTGAGTCGCCGCTTGAATAGCAGATGGGGAAATTTCAATCCCGGTCAATTCCACTTCTTGTTGATGTTTATCCTGTAAAGCTTTAGCGCAATGAAGTCCAAAACCTCCAACGCCACAAAAGAGATCCCAGAGTTTAGTAATTGATAAATCTTGCACCCAATCTTGCGCTGTTGCATATAGCCCTTGTGCTACCAGTGGATTCGTTTGGAAGAAACCTTGAGGGCGAATAAATAGCGGAATACCGTTAAAGCTCTCTGATAAGGTGTGCTGGTCCGTCAAAAAGATTTCTTTCTCGCCTTCTAAGATCGCAGCATGATTAGGTTGGATATTCACACTCACCACTTCAAGCTGTGGCAATTTTTCCAATAAACCTGCAAATTCACGTTGAATTAACGGCAATTTAGTTTCTGAACGCAATACAAAACGCAACATCAATTTTTTTGTATGTTGGCTTTCTGTGAGCAGAATATATTTGAGCTCACCTTTTTGCTTAGCCACGTTATAAGGGACTAAACCAGCGCGTCCAATGAAATCTTTTAAAATCGGAAAGAGTTCAGCAAAGCGTTGTGGATAAAGCGGACAATCACATAAATCCACCGCACTTTGTGGATCATTCGGGTCTTGTAAAATACCTAGAATGGGGCGTTCCACCGCGCCACTTACAACCATTTTCGCTTTATTACGAAAGGCCGACTCGGAGGAATAAAAAGGCGGATGCCAAATTAAATTATCACAATCTAATTTGGCAAGTTGTTGTTTAAGATGCTCTTCTTTCTTGGCGAGTTGCTGTTCATAAGGCATTTCAAGCCATTGACAAGAACGGCAATTGCCTTTTTGATAATGATGGCAATCAATCATTTAGAAGCAAGCCACTCTTGTTGAAGTGCGGTCAGTTTTTGATGATTTTCAATCCAACGCGAAGTTTTTGTGAGTTCTGACCAATCAAAGGATTTTTGTTTAAAGAGCGATTTCAAGCGAGTTTGGCGTGCTGCAAAATGCTCCGTTGTTTCCTCTAACTTGAGATTATCAAGCACTTGAATGACACCTTCACGCTCATTACAAAGCAATAATAAGTCACAACCAGCATTCAAGGCTTTTTCACTGCGAGCCACAAAATCACCCATAAAGCCTGCGCCTTTCATGCCTAAATCATCAGAGAAAATTGCCCCCTGGAAGCCCAGCTGTTTACGCAAAATTTCTTTTAACCAATAACTCGAACCACTTGCTGGTTGACTATCACATTGTGCATAAATCACATGAGCCGGCATAATCGCATCGAGCTTACTCTGTTGAATTAATTGCTGGAATGGCAAAATATCATGATTAAAAATCACGTCTTTTGCTCGCTCATCATAAGGCGTTTCAAGATGAGAATCAGCTAAAACATGACCATGTCCTGGGAAATGTTTTCCTGTTGTTGCCATGCCTGCTTGGTGCATACCATCAATAAAAGCAGCTGCCAAATTGACCGCACTTTTTACATCGCAGCCAAAACTACGATCGCCAATCGCACGACATTCATGCCCCAAATCCAACACCGGAGCAAAACTCAAATCAATATCTAGTGCCACCATTTCAGCCGCCATTTGCCAGCCCGCTTCTTTTGCTATTTGCTGTTGCTGAGTTGAATCCTCAACTAATGCCGCAAAAGCCTGCATCGCAGGGAGCTGAGTGAAACCTTCACGGAAACGTTGCACGCGACCACCTTCCTGATCGACCGTGATCAATAAAGGCTTTTTCACTCGTTGACGAATGGATTTGATTAGCGCTTGAACTTGCTGACGATCATAAAAATTGCGGGTAAATAAAATCAAACCGGCAACTAAAGGATGTTCCAGTAATTCAACTTCTTCTTGTTTGAGTTCATAACCTTCAAGGTCAATTAATAATGTGGACATAAACTATTGTAAATAAAGACGATAATTGGTGCTTTCTGTGCTTGGTTTTGGTAGTTCAAACACTTTCTTTTCTTGCGGTTGCAATAAAATATTGCCTGATTGGCTTTCTTGCTGATTTGGCCAAACTTGCGTTACACCTTGTGTGTTATACCAATAAAGATGGTAAAGCACATTGAGCTGTTGCGTAGTTTTATTTTTTAAAGCCGCGGTATTATCCGACAAATCGACATCTAAAGCCGGTGCTAAATTTGCCGCCATATTTAAAATTGGCTTATTGGTTCCCACAATATTTGGTGTAGATGAACAAGCAGTTAAAAATAATACCGTTGCTGTAATGAGGATCTTTTTCATTATTTCGCCAACATTCTACCTAAAGGTTCACCACCAACAAGATGCATATGGATATGGAATACTTCTTGTCCACCGTGTTTATTACAGTTCACGATTAAACGATAACCGTCTTCGGCAATACCTTCTTCTTTAGCGATTTTAGCCGCGACCGTAAATAAGCGACCTAAGGTGACTTCATCTTGTTCTGTCACATCATTAACCGTTGGAATCACTTTATTTGGGATAATCAAAATATGGGTTTTCGCTTGTGGTGAAATATCACGGAATGCGGTCACTAATTCATCTTGATAAACAATATTGGCAGGAATTTCTTTGCGAATAATTTTGCTGAAAATGGTTTCTTGAGCCATAGTCTTCTCCTTATTTTATATAAAAAAGTGCGGTCAAAATTTACCGCACTTTGCTTTTATTTTCCATCAGAAATTGATGATGAATGATATTTCAATCGGCTTAGTGAGCTGCACCTTCTTCTGAATCATCTTGATTAATAAAGGTATTATTAATCTCAATTTGTGCTTTTTCACGTAATGCTTGCATTAACTGTCCTTGCAATTCACCTTGACGTGCACGAACAAGTTGCGTGCTAAATTTCGCTAATTCTTGCTCACTTAAAGTAGGTTCTTCTACACGTTCAAGGGCAACCACAACCACATCACCTTTGCTGTTCCGAGCAACTTGATACGCCGCTTTATCATCTTGTGGTTTAGCAATAGCAAACACACCTTCATAAAGCATTGGATCTTTATTATCCATTAACGTAAAGGTTTGTGGTTCACTAAAACTAATGCCTGCTGGTAATTTTGTAGAATCAGTAGATAGTGCTTTAACCGCTTGCTCTGCTTTTTCAGCTAATACTTTATCGGCTTTTTCACGTTTTAAGAATTGCTCAATCGTTGATTTTGCTTCATCAAGGCTTTGTAAACCTTCAGCTTTATGATCCACGACACGTACCACTACAAATTCATTTTCACCTACAGTTAATGGCTCAGAATTTGCACCACCGTTTGCAATATCAGATTCAAAAATAGCAGAAGTCACATTTGGGAAATTTAATGCCGCAGGGACATTGTTTTTACCAAAGTAATCCGTTTCTTCCACTTTCACACCTGCAGCATCCGCTACCGCAGCTAATGAATCACTGCTTTCGGCTGCTTTTTCACGAACGGCTTTTTCTACTGCTTGGAAACGGCTTTCTGCTAAGTTTTTACGCACAGTATCCGCGATTTGTTCTTTCACTTCTTCTAAAGTACGTTCTTTACGATCTTGCACTAAAATAATATGGTAAGCCCCATCCACATTAACCGGTGTGCTGTATTGACCAACATTTAACAATAATGCTGCATCTTCAAAGTTTTTCGGTAATTCGTTGTCTTTTACCCAACCTAATTCACCGCCTTGAGCACCAGAAAGTTTATCAATGGATTTTGTTTTTGCTAACTCAGCAAAATCAGCGCCTTTTTTCAGTTCTTGATAAACGGAATCCGCTTCTTTCTCAGTTGATAATTGAATATGTGCTAATTTTTGGCTAATGAATTGCGCTTTATTTTCTTGATAATATTGTGCAATTTGTGTTTCAGTGACAGGTTGTAACTTACCTAATTCATTTGCTGAGACGTGAATATATTGCACTTTCGCTTGTTCAGGTTGAACAAGTGATTTCGCATTCGCATCGTAATACGCTTTAATTTCTTCGTCCGTTACTTTTTGTTTTGCAATTTCATCGGCTAATGGAAGAGTTGCAAGACGAGCGATACGTTTTTGGAAAAAGACTTGTGCGTTATCTTTCACTTGAGCCGGCACGACAAACTCACTGTCAGCCAAACCGTTTTGCATTTGTTCAAGTGTTAATGCATTACGTAAAATTGCCGCATAAGTATCGGATGTTAAACCATTTTGAGTCAATAATTGTTGATAACGCGCGTTATCAAATTTACCGTTAGATTGTAAGTTAGGATCGCTTACTATCGCACGTTTGATCATCTCATCACTTACTCCTAATTTTAATTCTTTCGCATATTGACGGATTAATTCTTGATCCACCAAACGTTGAATTAAATTTTGACGAAGTGTAGTCACAAATTCCACAGAGTCAGTTTTCGCTAGGAAGCTCTCGCCTTCTTGTTGAGCTCGCGCTTCAAACTCTTGGTTATAACGATTTAAGAAATCTTGTTGAGAGATAGTCTCGCCATTTACTTTTGCCGCAAAACTATCATTGCTGCTATACAGATAACCTGACATCCCACCAATCAAAAATGAAACTGGAATTAAAGCAAAGATCGCTTTTCCGATAAAACTATGGGCGATGCCATGCATTTTTTCAATTAACATTCAATTATTACCCTTTTAAAAAAGACAAAGTTCATAGGATTATAATCTAAAAGGCGAAAATTCGCACTTAAAAAACACCATGTTCGTGTAGGATTTTCACAGCCATGACTAATAACACTAAACCGCCAAAAATCTCTGCTTTGCTTTTGAATTTTTTCCCTAAAAAATGACCGCTCTTTACACCAATAAAAGAGATGACAAAGGTGATTAAACCAATGATAAATACAGCCAACACAATGTCTACGGAAAGAAAAGCAAAAGAGACACCAACGGCTAACACATCAATGCTCGTTGCCACACCAAGTGTTAGTAAGTGTTTTAAACTAATCAATGAGAGCGCAGGTTCATCATCTGAACTCACCCCTTCACGAATCATATTCACACCAATAAGCACAAGTAAAGCAAAGGCAATCCAATGGTCCCAATTTTGAATCATCTGACTAAATTGTAGCCCGACAACATAGCCGATTGCCGGCATAATGCCTTGAAATAGTCCAAAACAGCATGCAATGGCAAGCGCTTGTTTCCACCGAAAAGCGCGCATTGCCAAACCTTTGGAAATGGATACTGCAAACGCATCCATCGAAAGACCAAGCGCAATGACCCACAACATATGAAAAGTCATAACCTAAAACCTATTTTCCAATACAGAAAGAACTGAAAATATTCCCGAGTAAATCATCCGAGGTAAATTGCCCCGTAATTTCACTGAGGTTAGCTTGTACTAAACGAAGTTCTTCCGCTAACAATTCACCAGCATGAAACTCGGTTAATTGAACTAATCCAATTTGTAAATGTTCGGCCGCTTTTTCTAAAGCATCAAGATGACGACGACGTGCTAAGAAGCCACCTTCCATCCCTGTTTGGAAACCCATCGCCTGTTTTAAATGCTCACGTAATAAATCTACGCCTTGATGCGTTTGAGCCGATAAACAAACGGTCGTTGTTCCATTTTCTTCTTTTAGTCCAACTGTCTCGCCGCTTAAATCTACTTTATTGCGGACAATGGTCACCGGCATATTATTTGGCAATTTTGATAAAAATTCTGACCGCACTTTTTCAATATGTTGGCTATCAGGATCGCTGCTGTCCAACATCAAAATTATACGATCGGCTTGCTCAATTTCAGTCCACGCACGCGAGATGCCGATACGTTCAACTTCGTCTGTCGCTTCACGAAGTCCTGCAGTATCAATAATATGTAAAGGCATGCCATCAATATGAATATGCTCACGCAATACATCGCGCGTCGTTCCCGCAATATCTGTCACAATAGCCGCTTCTCTGCCCGCTAAAGCATTCAGTAAGCTGGATTTACCCGCATTTGGACGACCCGCAATCACCACTTTCATCCCTTCACGTAAAATCGAGCCTTGTTTCGCTTCGCTACGGACTAAATCAAGTTGATTAATAATTTCTCGTAATTTTGCTTCAATTTTACCGTCTGCCAAGAAGTCAATTTCTTCATCGGGGAAATCAATCGACGCTTCCACATAAGTACGAAGATAAATGACGGAATCCACCAACTGATTCACTTTATTAGAAAATTCACCTTGTAATGATTTTAATGCCGAACGAGCGGCTTGCTCCGAAGTGGCATCAATCAAATCTGCAATAGCTTCTGCTTGAGCTAAATCTAATTTATCGTTTAAAAAAGCCTGTTCTGAAAATTCACCTGGACGCGCAAGACGAACACCATCAAGTTGTAAAATTCGTTTTAGTAACAAATCTAATACCACTTGTCCGCCATGACCTTGTAATTCCAATACATCTTCACCGGTAAAGGAATTTGGTGATTTAAAATAAAGCGCAATGCCTTGATCTAATACTGTGCCATCGGCATCTTTAAAAGGTAAATAATCTGCCATTCTTGGTTTAGGACATTTACCCAGTACCGCTTGTGCCACTTCAACCGCTTTCGGGCCGGATACACGCAAAATACCAATACCGCCACGCCCTGGCGCTGTCGCTTGTGCAACGATTGTTTCTTTCATAAAAACTCACTAAAAATTGACCGCACTTTTATCTGCGATAAAAAAATGAGAGGGCGCATTAATACGCCCATGTGATTATATATCAATCAATGATAGAAAAAAGGCATCTTTCGATGCCTTCTATCTGTTATTTTTTACGGGTATGTAACCCTTTTTTCTCTAAACCACGGTAGATCATTTGTTGTTGTACGATAGTGATTAAGTTAGACACTAACCAGTAAAGTACTAGACCTGCCGGGAACCAGAGGAAGAAGAACATGAAGATCAACGGCATAAAGTTCATCACTTTTTGTTGCATTGGATCTGCAACTGGTGTCGGTGACATTTTTTGTAACAAGAACATCGACCCGCCCATTAAGATTGGGAGAATGTAGTAAGGGTCTTGTGCCGATAAATCTTGAATCCAACCAAAGAATGGCGCATGACGAAGTTCAACCGCTTCCATAAACGTCCAGTATAATGCGATGAAGATTGGCATTTGAAGGATTAATGGTAAGCAACCGCCAAGTGGATTTACTTTTTCTTCTTTGTAAAGTTTCATCATTTCTTGGCTCATACGTTGGCGATCATCACCAAAACGTTCGCGCATTTCTTGCATTTTCGGTTGCAACATACGCATTTTCGCCATAGAAGTGTATTGTGCTTTTGTGAGCGGATATAAAATCGCTTTCACCACTAAGGTTACGCAAATAATTGCCACACCCCAGTTAGATACAATACTTTGAATAAAAGTTAATAACCAGAATAATGGTTTCGCGATAAACCATGCCCAACCGTAATCTACAGTCAAGTCTAAGTGGTTAGCCACTTCAGCCATTTTGTTTTGTAATTTTGGACCTGTCCATAATGAGCTGGTAATTGTTTCTGTTGCACCTGCTGGTACAGACACTACTGGACCACGATAACCAATAGACGCAACGTTATTTTTGCTGTCTGTAATACTATAAAGTTGGTTATTTACATCTTGATTTGGGATCCAAGCTGATACGAAATAGTGTTGTAAAACAGCAACCCAACCTGCTTTGGTATCGATAGAAAGATTTTTGTCTTTCATATCGCTGAAGCTGTATTTTTTGTAATTTGTTTCAGAAGAAGAATATGCACCACCAGTATAAGTAGGCATTGCCACGTTACCACTGCTTTCAACTAATGTATGTTTTAATTGGCCATAAGGTTCAACTTCAATTGCGCTACCACTTTGGTTCACAATTTCAAAGTTAACACCAACATCGTAGCTATCGCGTTTTAATACAAAGATTTTACGATAAGTGACACCATCTTTTTCAAATGTTAATGGTACAGAAAGTTCATTTTGACCTTCTGCTAATTTGAAATTATCACCCGTAACTTGATATTGTGCGCGACCTGCTTTTGTATCGATCCCGTTTTTACCGATTAAGCCGCTTTGTGCAATGTAAACATGCTCGTTTGTATCTTTTAATAAAACGAAAGGTTCTTTTGAATTTAATTCTGCATCATATTTTAATAATTCAGAACTAATTACATCACCACCTAATGTATCCACTTTCAAACGGAATACATCATTTTCTAATGTAATAATGTGACCTTTGGTTTGTGAGTCTGCCACTACTTCGGCAGATGAAGAAGAACTTGCCGGTACATCAGAAGAGGCGGTTGTTGTTTGTTCCGTGGTCTGTTGTTGAACCGGTGGATTTTTATCAAGTTGCCATTGCTGATAAACAAGGAAAGAAATAAAGAGTAGTGCAAGCACTAATAGGCTACGTCTTGAGTCCATTATTTTTTCTCATCGTTATTATTAATCTTTTTCGGCGGAACAGGATCGAATCCACCGGCGCTTAAGGGGTGACATTTTAATACACGTTTTAGCGTAAGCCAACTACCTTTTAACAATCCATGTGTTTTTAACGCCTCAATACCATAGCAAGAACAGGTTGGCACAAAACGACAACGCGGCCCAATTAAAGGGCTAATCGCTACTTGATAAAACTTAATTAAAGCGATGAGGATTTTTGTGCCAAACGAATGTGGCGTGCCCATAATTTATCCAAAGTTTGTAAAAACGTTTGATTATCAAGCTGACCAATGCCACGTTTCGCCACAAAGACAAAGTCACAAGAAGGCAAATTATGTTGGGATAAACGAAAACTTTCACGAACTAAACGTTTGATACGATTACGATCATGCGCTCGTTTAAGATGTTTTTTAGCCACAGTTAAACCTAAGCGCGGGTGCTCAAGATTATTTTTGCGTGCGAGAATGGTAATTTCAGGGGTGCTTGCTCGAAACGGTTGTTCGAAGACATTTTTGAATTGAGCGGGAGTTAACAATCGTAACTCCCGAGAGAAGTTTAGCTTAATCACTAAAAGAGGTGATTATGCAGATAAACTCTTACGACCTTTAGCACGACGACGAGCTAAAACTTGACGGCCGTTTTTAGTTGCCATACGAGCACGGAAACCGTGAGTACGGCTACGTTTTAATACAGAAGGTTGAAATGTACGTTTCATTGTAATCTACCTAAATCAAAATGGTTTACTGTTTTGATATTCAAAACACAACAAGGGTTATAAAAAATAGACCGCAATTTTAATCATAAATTGGGCTTTCGTCAAATAAGAAAAGAGAAAATTCCGAAATAATCTTCCGTTTCTTCTAAAATCGTGGGGATTATACGGATTTTGGGCAAAATCTCAAGCAACCTTTTTGTCTTTTTTTGATGAGCAACAGAAGATCTTTTGCCTAAATTATTGTAAAATTCTCTTCGATTTTTAACCGCACTTTGCGGCTTTTATTTTATACGCATATAACATAAGGATAATTTATCGTGAGCCTTTCCAACCTATGGCAAGATTGCTTATCACAACTACAAGATCAGGTTTCTCCGATGGATCTCAGTACGTGGTTACGCCCACTACAAGCGGATGTAATCTCGCAAGATCAAGTGGTGTTATATGCGTCCAATATGTTTGTAAAAAGCTGGGTGGAAAATCATTACCTAGCTCAAATTCATCAAATTTGCCAAGCACTTGCTAAAAATCCAAATTTACAAATTATCGTAAAAGAAGGGGTAAAACCAGCGCCAAAAGCAGTTGAAGCCCCAATTCAAACGAATAATCATCAAGAAAGTGCGGTGAGTTTTCAGCAAGAATCTGATGCATCCTCTAAATTTGAATCACATCTAAATCGTAAACATTTATTTGAAAACTTTGTTGAAGGTAAATCAAACCAGCTTGCTCGTGCTGTGGGTCAAAAACTTGCCCTTGCACCTGGTGAACCAACAGCAAACCCATTCTTTTTATATGGGGGTACAGGTTTAGGTAAAACCCACTTATTACACGCAATCGGTAATGGCATTTTAGCGAATAAACCGAATGCGCGCGTGCTTTATATCCATGCTAATAACTTTATGCAGCACATGGTAAAAGCAATGCGTGATAATAAAATGGATCAATTCAAGAAATTCTATCGTTCTCTAGATGCATTATTAGTGGATGATATTCAATTCTTCGCAGAGAAAGAAAAAACACAAGAAGAATTTTTCCATATTTTCAATAGTTTATTTGAAACTGGCCGTCAAATTATTTTGACCTCTGACCGCTATCCAAAAGAAATTGAGAAAATTGAAGAACGCCTAAAATCTCGTTTCGGCTGGGGTTTAACCACTGCGATTGAACCACCTGATTTAGAAACCCGTGTTGCAATTTTGCTGAAAAAAGCAGAAGAACATAATATGGAGCTGCCAGAAGAAGTGGCATTCTTTATTGCCCAACGCTTACGCACCAATGTTCGTGAATTAGAAGGTGCATTAAACCGTGTAAAAGCGATGCAAGACTTCAAAGGTGGTCACATTGATATTGATTTTGTGCGTGACACATTAAAAGATATTCTTGCCTTACAAGAACGTTTGGTAACCATTGAAAACATTCAAAAAGTCGTGGCAGAATACTATCGAATTAAAGTGGCTGATTTAAAATCAAAAAGCAGAGCAAGATCCGTCACTCGTCCACGCCAAGTTGCGATGGCGTTAGCAAAAGAATTAACCAATAAAAGCTTACCGGAAATTGGCCGAGCCTTCGAACGCGACCATACGACAGTCTTAAATGCTTGTCGTGAAGTGCCAAAATTCCGTGAAAAAGACAGCAGTATTCAAGAAGATTGGGCGAATTTAATTCGCACATTATCTGCATAAGGAGCCAATGATGCAATTTAGCATTTCAAGAGAAAATCTATTAAAACCCTTACAGCAAGTTTGTGGCGTATTAAGCAATCGTCCGAATATTCCCGTATTAAATAACGTGTTATTACAAATTGAAGATAACCGTTTGACTATTACAGGTACAGACCTTGAAGTTGAGCTTTCTAGCTATACTCAACTTTCTTCTTCAACGGCTGATGGCGCGTTCACTATTCCGGCTAAAAAATTCTTAGATATTTGCCGTACATTATCAGATGAATTTGAAATTACAGTTACCTTTGAAGAAGATCGCGCCATTGTGGAGTCTGGTCGCAGTAAGTTTAATCTCACTACTCTGCCCGCTGAAGAATATCCAAATCTAACAGATTGGCAATCTGAAGTGGATTTTGCCTTACCGCAAAGCACCTTACGTCGCTTAATTGAAGCAACCCAATTTTCAATGGCAAACCAGGATGCCCGCTATTTCTTAAACGGCATGAAATTTGAAACGGAAGGTAATTTATTACGTACTGTTGCAACTGACGGTCACCGTCTTGCTGTTTGTACGATCGAATTAGATCAAGATCTGCAAACCCATTCAGTTATTCTCCCTCGCAAAGGTGTATTAGAACTGAATCGCTTATTAGAAAGCAGTGACGAACTTGCTCGTTTGCAAATCGGCACGAATAATCTTCGCATTCACTTAAACCACATTGTGTTTACCTCAAAACTCATTGATGGTCGCTTCCCGGATTACCGTCGTGTATTACCACGTAATGCAACTCGTATCGTAGAAGGTAACTGGGAAACCTTAAAACAAGCCTTTGTACGTGCTTCTATCCTTTCAAATGAACGTGTACGTAGCGTGCGTTTAAACTTAAGTGAAAACCAACTTAAAATTACCGCATCGAACCCAGAACACGAAGTGGCAGAAGAAATCGTGGATGTGAATTATCAAGGTGAAGAAATGGAAGTGGGCTTTAATGTGACTTACATTTTAGATGTATTGAATGCCTTAAAATGCCAACAAGTACGCATTCGCCTCACAGATGCATCATCAAGCTGCTTAATTGAAAACAGTGAAGATGCAAGCGCAGAATACGTCATTATGCCAATGCGCCTCTAAGAATAATGGCCATTTCCCGCTTAATTGTTGAAAAATTTAGAAATCTAAATGCCGTGGATCTTGAATTTGATCACGGCTTTAACTTTTTAGTTGGCAATAACGGTAGCGGAAAAACGAGCTTATTAGAAGCCATTTTTTATCTCGGGCATGGACGCTCGTTCAAAAGTGCGGTCGCAAATCGCATTATTTCTTACGACGAACCTCATTTCACGCTTTTTGGCCAAATTCAAGAAAGTCAGCATCAATGGTCTGTTGGCTTACAAAAACTTCGTCAAGGTAATACCATTGCAAAAATAAACGGTGAAGACGGCAATAAAATTGCCGATCTCGCTCACCTTTTACCGATGCAATTAATTACGCCTGAAGGGCTGACCCTACTAAATGGTGGGCCAAGTTTTCGACGCGCATTTTTAGATTGGGGCTTATTCCACCACCATAACAGTTTTCATTCCTCTTGGGTCGCATTAAACCGCTTATTAAAACAACGAAATGCCGCATTAAGTCAAAATCAGCCTTATTCTGCAATAAAAATATGGGATATTGAATTAGCTAAATTAGCCCACCAAGTGAGTGATTGGCGAGCTGAATACGCAGAGGCTTTACGTCCTGAGATCGAAAAAACCTGCCAGTTATTTTTACCCGAATTAGAGATTACTGTTAGCTTTCATCAAGGCTGGGAGAAAGAGACAGAATATGGTGAATTACTGGTGCAAAACTTTGAGCGAGATAAAGCCATTGGTTATACGGTTTCTGGCCCACAAAAAGCGGACTTCCGTTTTAAAGCCAATGGATTACCGGTTGAAGATGTACTCTCTCGTGGTCAATTGAAATTATTGATGTGTGCGCTACGTTTAGCGCAAGGTGAACATTTAATGATTCAAAAACAACGTCATTGCATCTTTCTGATTGATGACTTTGCCTCAGAGTTGGATCAACATAAACGCGCCCTGCTTGCGGAACGCTTGCAACAAAGCGGTTCTCAAGTCTTTGTTACTGCCATCACTCAAGGCCAACTCAAAGAAATGCAGGTTGGTAAAGGGAAATTATTCCAAGTGGATACCGGTAAGATCACCGAATTGCAACCATAAAAAATAATCCGATCTGTTTAAGGATCGGATTACGTTTAAAACAATACTATTTTTGACCGCACTTTAGTTTGGTTTCCATTCGCCGTTTAATACGGTACCAATCACATCATAATCTTTTGTAAATACCGCCAAGTTAGCCACTTTACCCGCTTCAACTGAGCCTAAACGATCATCTACGCCAATCGCTCTCGCAGGGTAAAGGTTACTCATGCGAATCGCTTCTGCTAATGGAATTTCTACATATTCCACAGCATTTTTGATGGACTCCATCATGGTAATTGATGCACCTGCAATCGTACCATTCGCATCGTAGCAACGACCTTCTTTCACATAAATCGGTTTTCCTACAAAAGTGAAGGTTTCCAATTCTGGCGGTGCACCTGCAGCTGCAAGAGAATCGGTCACAATGCAAAGTTTGTCACCTTTCGCTTTTTTATCTAAACGAACGTTACCAAAATTCACATGCACGCCATCTACAATAATGCCCGTGTAAACATCGGAGTCTAACACTGCGCCAACTACACCCATCGCACGTCCTGAGCTGATCGGCGACATCGCATTGTGTAAGTGAGTTGCAAAGGTTGCCCCTTTATGAAAGGCTGCTTTCGCCACTTCATAAGTCGCATTAGAATGGCCAATAGACACAATAATGCCTGCTTTCACAAAATCAGGAATATATTGCACCGTTGGGTTTTCAGCGGCAATGGTAAGTTTGGTGATGACATCCGCATTATCACATAAGAAATCTTTCATCTCCGGCGTCGCTTCACGGATATATTCCGGGCGGTGCACCCCTTTTTTCTCTAAGCTCAAATAAGGCCCTTCGATATGTAAGCCAAGCGCTTGATTTTTATGCTTATTCAAATACTCACGCATAATATTTACTGCGCGTTTGATATCTTCATCTGGTGCAGTAATAAATGTTGGCAAGAAACTGGTACAGCCTGATTTTAAGTTCGTGGCTTGCATAATTTCTAATGTTTCCACGCTTGTTTGATCGTTAAACATCACGCCGCCACAGCCATTTAATTGTAAATCAATAAAACCTGCAGTGAGATTATGACCTTTTAAATCAATGGTTTTAATCCCGCTTTCTAATTCGCTTTGTGGAATAACGGATTGAATATATTCCCCTTCAATAACCACTGCATAATCTCTTAACACTTCATTTTTCGTGTAGATTACGCTGTTAATTAATGCATACTTCATCATACCTTCCTAAAATCCAATTAAAATTAACCGCACTTATAATACACTATGAATCGCGCGTCCTTCCAATTCAGTAAAATATTTCACTGTTTTGACTTTCAATTCTTGCAATGCAGGCTCATCACATACCAAAACGAAATGACGATGAAGCTGTAAAGCACTCACTGTCCAAAGGTGATTAATACTGCCCTCTACGGCTGCTTGTACGGCTAAGGCTTTATTATGACCCGTTGCTAAAATCATCACTTCTTCTGCATCAAGTAATGTCCCTACACCGATTGTTAAGGCATATTTTGGTACTTGATTTACGTCATTATTAAAGAAACGAGAATTCGCGATAATAGTATCTGGCGTTAAAGTTTTAATACGGGTACGCGAACTTAAAGAAGACGCAGGTTCATTAAAGGCAATATGTCCGTCAACACCTACTCCGCCCATAAATAAATGAATTTTGCCATAAGATTTAATTTTTTCTTCATAACGACGGCATTCTTCATCATGGTCATTGGTATTACCATTTAAAATATTGATATTTTGCGGTTGAATATCAATATGGTTGAAGAAATTATTATGCATAAAACTGTGATAGCTTTCTGGATGTTCTTTTGGTAAGCCCACATATTCATCCATATTGAAGGTCACCACATGTTTAAAACTCACTTCTCCCGCTTGATTTAATTTAATCAATTCTTGATAGGTCTTAAGTGGCGTACCACCTGTTGGTAAACCTAATACAAAAGGACGTTCTGCTGTAGGTTTAAAATGATTAATTCGATCAGCAATATGACGCGCCGCCCAACGGCTGACTTGTTGTTCATTATTCAGAGGAATGAGACGCATAATAACCTTCCTTATCCGTACCTCACTGACACCCTTTCCTCCCCGCTATAGAGGGAGGAAAGAAGTAAGTGCGGTCACTTTTCCATTAATTTATAAATATTTTGCTTTTAACTCTTTCGCTTTTGCTAATTGCTCTGGTGTTGCTTTCGCTGTCATTGGCTCACGGCAATAACCTGCATCCACACCCTCTAGTTTCAATAACTCTTTGATAGTGAGATATAAGCCATTCGCTAAAATGCCTTCGATAAGGTCATTGGTCACGTGTTGAACTTGAAGTGCATCAGCCAATTTACCTTGTTTGGTTAATTCAAAGATTTGTCTTGCACGCACACCGTTTACGTTGAATGTACTACCGATCGCACCATCTACACCGAGAGATACTGCAGGTACCATCATTTCATCAAAACCAGCCCAAATGAGGTGATTTGGATAAGCTTTTTTCAAGCGTTCTAATAGATAGAAATCCCCTGCGGTAAATTTCACACCTAGCACTTTCGGGTTTTTATAAAGTTCGCCGAATTGCTCAATGCCCATATTCACGCCTGTTAAGAACGGAATTGAGTACACAATCATGTTATTGCCTGTTTCAGCAATGATAGTGTCATAGTAATGTTTGATTTCAGGGAAGCTGAATTTATAATAGAACGGGGTTACTGCAGAAAGACTGTCATAGCCTAATTCCGTTGCATATTTACCTAATTCCACTGCTTCATGTAAGTTCACACTACCCACTTGTGCGATTAGCGCAACTTGGTCTTTTGCTTCATCTTTCGCGATACGGAAAATTTGTTTTTTCTCTTCCGTAGAAAGCATGAAGTTTTCACCTGTTGAACCGCCTACATATAAACCATCAATTTTCATCTTATCAATGTTATAGCGAATGATTTCACGCAAGCCTTTTTCATTGATAGATCCATCCTCATTGAATGATACTAATAACGCACTAAAAATACCTTTTAAGTTACGCATTTTTCTCTCCTATTTAATACGTTGTTCTAAAATGACATTTAATGTTTTTTGCTTTATTTTGACCGCACTTTCCTGTGATGCCTGTACCAATAAAGCATAAATCAAATCTAATACGAATAATTGAGCAATCTTCGTGCCGATAGAGTCGCCTTGTAACTTACCTTGCTTATTGCCATTCACTAAAACCAGATCGGCATATTCTGTGATGGGTGAACGCAAGCTGTGTGTAATCGCAATGGTTTTGGCGCCATTTTCTTTGGCGATTTTCATGGTATGAGTGGTTTCTTGAGAATAACCAGAATGACTCAAACCAATTGCCACATCTTTTTTCGTCAATAAAGATGCCTGCATATACATAAAATGGTTGTTACCTGTCGCATCCACTTGCACACCGATACGCATCAGTTTATTTTTGGCATCTTCCGCGGTAATACCGGATGTTCCCACACCAAATAAGAAAACACGATTCGCCTGCTGAATGGCTTTCACTGCTTCTTCCAACTGCTCAAAATCTAATAAATTAATGGTTTCATCCATCACGTTATTGATGGCAGATTTCAGCTTATGCGCGATATTCAATGAGTTGTCAGAATCGGTAATATCTGAATCTAATACGGTATTATCTTTGCCATCTTTCGTCGCAAGCTCGATGGATAATTCCAATTTAAAATCACTGAAGCCTTTAAAGCCAAGAGTGCGACAAAAACGCACAAAAGTTGCCTCTCCCACTTCTAAATGGGAGGCAATTTCAGCTAGAGGACATTGCACCGCAAGATCAGGATTCAGTAAAATCGCATCCGCAATTTTCTTTTCAGTTTTCGTTAAACTGCGATATAACGAGCTGATGGTATTTAAAATATTGCCATTTTTAGCCATAAACCACTCCCGTATTTTTTGCTTGTAATAAGCAATCTTTTACCCAGTAAGCTGCACCAATCAAGCCTGCATCTTGTCCGAATTTAGCACTTTCTAATTCACAATGATAAACCGCAGGAAGTTCACTTAATAAAGATTGAACCAACGGTAAATAACCTTCTGCTAATCCGACACTACCGCCGACCACGACCTTTTGCATGTCTAATCCAATCTTCAAATCCGCAATCAAATTCGCAATGGCTTGGGCTGAACGAGTCACAAGTGCGGTCGCTTTTTCATTATTTTGACGAAAACGTGCAAAAACTTCTTTCGGATCGCAAGGATCATCCCATTGAGAAGAGACGGCTTCAATGGCTCGACCTGAGGCAATGGCTTCAACACAACCACGGCGACCACAACCACAAACGGGGCCATTAGGATCGGCCAAAGTATGGCCAATATGCCCTGCAATCCCATTTGGCTCGGTAAGTAAACGATGATTTAAAATTAAACCGCCCCCTACGCCTGTGGAAACCGTAATAAAGGTAAAGTTTTGAATATCATCAGGATTTTGTAGTTGATACTCTGCATAGGCTGCAGCTTGCACATCATTAAGTAAGCCAATTGGTTTATCAGTGTGCTGTGCAATACTGTCTTTTAATGGGAATTGGGCTAATCCACCCAAATTTTTAGGGTTAAGTGCGGTCAGAATACCTTGATTAATAATGCCCGTTGAAGCAACGGCAACATAATCAAACTGCCCTTCATATTCTTTTAATAACTGAGCAAGGGTTTGATGCATCACTTGTGCGGCATCATCTTGTGGCGTGGAAATCTGTTTTCGCTGTTGAATCTCACCATTTTTTACTATAGCAGAAGCGATTTTTGTGCCACCAATATCTAATGCCAAACAACGCTGTAATGTCCGACCACTATCCACTGTTAATGACATGTCTTCTTCCTTTATTTTTTTGCTGAATGAATGGCTTTAGCAAACCAGCTTACAATATGCTCTAAACGCGTTAATGCAGAACCAACCGTCACGCAATAAGCACCAATTTCAATTGCCGTTTTCGCCAACTCAGGTGTGTTATAACGTCCTTCCGCCATGACACGACAACCTGCTGCTTTCAAATCTTTAACTAATTGATAATCAGGCTCCTCCGGCACAGTGCCACCGGTGTAGCCAGACATAGTACTGCCCACAATATCAAAACCCAGTTTTTGACAGTACAAGCCTTCTTCTAAATTCGAACAATCCGCCATGGCTAAACAACCTAATTCGTGGATTTTTTTGACCGCACTTTCAATATCTACCGGTCTAGGACGATTTGTCCCATCCACGGCAATAATATCTGCACCGGCTTTCACTAAATCTTCAATATCATGCAAAAATGGGGTAATTCGCACTGGGCTGTCAGGTAAATCACGTTTCACAATACCAATAATCGGTACATTCACAGTAGGGCGCGTTACTTTAAGATTTTCTACACCCTCAATACGCAAGCCCGCTGCGCCACCAATAACAGAAGCCTGTGCCATGGCCGCCACGATTTCTGGTTTATCCATCGGGCCGTCATCGACAGGCTGACAAGAAGCAATAAGACCAAATTTGATTTTATCTAAGACTTCATTATGTGATAATTTCGACATATAAACTCCTACATTAGACAGTAACACTTGGTTTCCTTTTTGGCTTTCTGGTCATTATAGTAAAACGCAGTAAAACTTGCACCATAAAAAAATATTTTTTGAAGTACAATTTCAAAATTTGTGATCGGCTTCTCAATTTTGAGATAAAGTTACCACATTTGTACAAAATATTTTTTTTTACTTTAGAATATGAAGTAATACTTCATTACTTATAAATAGGAGAAAAAAATGAATGTGTTAGGTTATGCGCAAAAAATTGGGCAAGCCTTAATGGTACCTGTTGCGGTCTTACCAGCTGCAGCTGTACTGATGGGTATTGGTTATTGGCTTGATCCAGATGGCTGGGGAGCTAACAGTCAACTTGCTGCATTTTTAATTAAATCAGGCGGTGCTATCATCGATAACATGGGCCTGCTTTTTGCCGTTGGCGTTGCTTTCGGTTTATCTAAGGACAAGCATGGTTCTGCTGCACTTTCAGGTTTAGTGGGCTACTATGTGGTAACCACTCTACTTTCACCTGGCAGTGTTGCTCAGCTACAACATATCGATGTAAGTGAAGTGCCAGCTGCCTTCGGGAAAATCAATAACCAATTTATTGGGATTTTGATCGGGGTGATTTCGGCTGAACTTTATAACCGCTTCTATCAAGTGGAATTGCCAAAAGCACTCTCCTTCTTTAGCGGAAAACGTCTTGTGCCAATCGTCGTTTCTTTTGTCA
The DNA here is from genome assembly GCF_003252755.1 of Haemophilus parainfluenzae. GTDB lineage: Bacteria > Pseudomonadota > Gammaproteobacteria > Enterobacterales > Pasteurellaceae > Haemophilus_D > Haemophilus_D parainfluenzae_N. The sequence goes on from NZ_QEPT01000004.1 coordinate 60,364, forward strand.
TGATGTTCATCAGCTTCGTATTGCTTTACATCTGGCCATATATTTTCGGTGGTTTAGTGTCATTCGGTGAAAGCATTAAAGACTTAGGCGCAGTTGGTGCGGGTCTTTACGGTTTCTTCAACCGTTTACTCATTCCTGTTGGCTTACACCATGCATTGAACTCTGTATTCTGGTTTGACGTCGCAGGTATCAATGACATTCCAAACTTCTTAGGTGGTGCAAAATCACTTGCTGAAGGTACTGCAACGGTTGGTGTAACGGGTATGTATCAAGCCGGTTTCTTCCCTGTTATGATGTTCGGTTTACCGGGTGCCGCATTAGCGATTTATCTCAGCGCTAAACCAAGTCAAAGAACTAAAGTGGCATCAATCATGCTTGCGGGTGCGTTTGCCTCATTCTTCACTGGTATCACCGAGCCATTAGAATTCTCTTTCATGTTTGTTGCACCAGTGCTTTACTTCATCCACGCGGTATTGACCGGTATTTCCGTCTTTATCGCGGCGACAATGCATTGGATCGCAGGCTTTGGTTTCAGTGCAGGTCTCGTGGATATGGTACTTTCATCACGCAACCCATTAGCCGTTGAATGGTATATGCTAATCGTACAAGGCTTAGTATTCTTCGTGATTTACTACGTGGTATTCCGTTTTGCAATTAAAGCGTTCAACTTAAAAACATTAGGTCGCACAGAAGAAGCAGAAGAAACCACAGCAGCACAACCAGCAGCGAGCCAATCTCGCGAAGAAAGAGCGGTCAAATTTATTGATGCTTTAGGTGGTGCTGATAACTTCAAAAATATTGATGCTTGTATAACTCGCTTACGTTTAAGCTTAGTGGATCAACACAAAATCAATGAAGAACAGCTTAAGTCTCTTGGTGCAAAAGGTATCGTGAAAATTGGTAACGATGGCTTACAAGTGGTTCTAGGCCCTGAAGCTGAACTTGTGGCTGAAGCCATGAAACAAAAAGTGAAATAACACACACTAAATGAAATGCCGACTCAGAAATGGGTCGGTATTTTTTTGCCAAAAATAAAGTAAAAAATGACCGCTCTTTAGCTGAGAATTTGTCGCTCGAGTTGAGTTAAATGAAAGTTTGAAAATTGAAGATTGTTTTGAAGGGTGGTGGAACTAAGCAGAATTGGTCTTAACAGCAAGTGGCTTACTGCATCGCATCCCTGCGGGATTTCTACCTAGCCCACCATAGATTTAAAGCATCTCTGGGGTTCCAGTCTGCGATATAAAATTAAAAGATTAAGAATCTTTTAAAAGCCACTTATATATTCAGGAGACCAATCCTGACTTCCAAAGAAACTACATTGGAAGGCAGTGGTATGATAGAAGTCTTCCGCTATTTTGTCAATTAAGATATTGCACTAAAAGAAGTATTTTTTCGTTTTTCGTATAAAAATTAACAAAGGCATTTCAACTATCACATCAATGTAACAAAAACAAAATAACCGTCTTATTAAAGACAGTTATTTTTACTATCGAGTGCCGTAAACCACAATGGTTTTACCGTGCGCATGAATTAGATTTTGATCTTCCAGCATCTTAATTATTCGCCCTACGGTTTCACGTGAACAGCCCACCATTTGACCAATTTCCTGACGCGTAATTTTAATCTGCATGCCATCCGGATGAGTCATGGCTTCAGGTTGTTTTGCTAGATGCATAAGCGCCTGAGCAATACGCCCCGCCACATCCAAAAAGGCCAGGTTAGTCACTTGTCGAGATGTATTTTGCAAGCGTTTTGATAACTGAGAAGTAAGGAACATTAAAATCTCAGGATTAATTTGAATAAGCTGACGATATTTTTTATAGGAAATTTCTGCAATTTCACAAGGGGTTTTCGTTTTTACCCAAGCAGAACGTTTCGAGCCTTCATCAAATAAACCCGCTTCACCAAAAAATTGTCCGGCACCTAAATAAGATAAAATCATCTCTTTGCCTTCATCATCTTTTGATGAAACCATCACCGTTCCTTTAATTAAGAAATATAAAATATTGGCATCTTCCCCTGCGTGGATTAAGGTCGATTTTGCAGGATATTTATGCAAATGACAGTGGGTTAGGAACCAATCCAGAGCAGGATCACGTTGCTGATCATCGTCCTGGGGCTTTTGTTCTTCTAATAATTCTACATTTTCTGACATATAAGCTCCTATTGATTTATTTTAGAAATTCCATTTTATCTTTTATATCAATGGATTCATGTAATTCTGACCAAACAATCACTGCACTTCCATTGTGAATCTTGTTTAGTAGGTGTTGTTTTTTTTGTTCTAAAGAAAATTCGTGTGAACCATAATCGGTGCCTTCTCTAAGCACCACACTTTCCACAATATTTTCTAAGGTTTCTGTTGGCAATTCTTGCCACGGAATAATCATATATTTATCAACTAAAGTCAATTAAGCAAAAAGCGGTTCAAGAAAACGCCATTGCTGTTCAAAACTTTGATTTGCGCCTAAACGGAAATTTGTACGGACATAACGCATAAACTGCCCTTCACAAAGCGTCACTAAATGCCCCGCAATAATGCGTTCATCGACGTTAAAACCGCGTCCTTCACGTAATTTTCGCATTTGTAAAATATTCACAAATTGCATTTCAAGACGATCAAAAAATTGGGCGACACGAGCCTGTAAAAGCGGCTCTTCAAACATCAATGCATGTCCGGTCAAAATACGCGTCAAACCAGGGTTTTTACGCGCAAAGTCGAGGATCATCTGCATAATGTCACGTACACGATTCATCGTATTGGTTTCATTGCGAATCGATGTGGTAATACGACTAAATAAATTCGCTTCGATATTATCGATCAACGCTTCAAACATTTTGGTTTTACTTGGGAAGTAACGATAAAGTGCAGCTTCTGACACGCCCACTTCTTCTGCTAAACGCGCCGTTGTCATACGCTCCATTCCGCGCTCAGAATGCAGCATATGGGTAAGCACCGTCAACACTTGTTGGCGGCGTTCTTTTACCGTACGTTTTTCGATTTTTGGCGGTTTGATTTCCGCCGCAATCTCATCAACTTCTACGAGAGATAATTGTTCTACCATAGTCTATTTTTTACCTGAATGACCAAAACCGCCTTCACCACGCTCAGTTTCAGTAAATTCGCTGACAATATTGAATTCAGCTTGTACTACTGGCACAAAGACTAATTGTGCAATACGATCACCAACTTCGATTTTGAATGGTTCATGACCACGATTCCATACCGATACCATTAATGGACCTTGGTAATCTGAATCAATTAAGCCCACTAAGTTACCTAATACGATACCGTGTTTATGACCTAAACCAGAGCGAGGCAGAATCACCGCTGCAAGATTTGGATCGGCAATATAAATTGAAAGGCCTGTTGGGATAAGTTTAGTTTCGCCTGGTTGAATTTCAATGCCCTCTTCAAGCAATGCACGTAAATCCAAACCTGCTGAACCTTCAGTTGCATAGGTTGGTAAAGGAAATTCGTTGCCAATACGGCTATCTAAAACTTTGACATCAATTTTTTTCATGCTTATTTATCCTTTAAAAGAAATCTGTCATACAAAAGTGCGGTCATAAAATCCAACGAATGTTGAACGTATTTTATTTGTGATAATGCGCAACAATTTCAGTGACTAACACTTCTGCCAATTTATTTTTATCGGCTAATGGCAAGGCTTTTTCGCCCGTTCTCCAAAAGATCTGCAAGGCATTTTGATCTTGTCCGAATACTTGCCCACCTGATACATCATTAGCACAAATCATATCTAAATTTTTGCGTTGAAGTTTGCTCTTCGCATATTCAGCGACATTTTGCGTTTCAGCCGCAAAGCCCACCACAAATGGACGATCTTTTTCTAAATTTGCCACGCTTGCGATAATGTCTGGATTTTTCACCAATTTAAGAGAAAGCTCATCGTTATCATTGGTTTTCTTAATTTTTTGATCAGCAACTTCCGCAACCCGATAATCTGCCACCGCGGCACAGCCAATAAAGATACTATTTCTGACCGCACTTTCAAGGGAGATTCGCCACATTTCATGAGCGGTTGTCACATCAATGCGATGAACGTTTTTCGGCGTAGCCAAATTAACAGGACCCGCAATTAAGGTGACATCGGCCCCACGTTTTGCAAAGGCCTCCGCAATCGCAAAGCCCATTTTACCTGAGCTGTGATTAGAAATATAACGAACAGGATCGATAGCTTCACGCGTCGGACCAGCTGTAATAGTGACACTTAAATCTACTAAATCTTGTTGGATAGCAAAAAGTGATTGAAGTGATTCGAAAATTTCAGCGGGCTCAGACATTCTCCCTGCACCCACATCACCGCAAGCCTGAAAGCCACTATTTGGCCCAACAAAATGAATGCCTCGCGCAGAAAGAGCGGTCAAATTTTGTTGTGTAATTGCCTGGCGGTACATCTGTTGATTCATTGCTGGTGCGAGCAAAATAGGCGCACTTGTCGCAAGACAAATCGTGCTAAGTAAATCATTTGCCATTCCAACGGTTAAACGCGCAATAAAATCGGCACTGGCTGGTGCAATCACTATCGCATCGGCCCATTTTGCGAGCTCAATATGCCCCATAGCTAATTCCGCTTGAGGATCAAGTAAAGATTGAGAAACCGCATTGCCAGAAATGGCTTGCAGCGTTAAAGGCGTGACAAATTCAGCGGCGGCAGGCGTTAAAGCCACTCGAACTTCTGCGTTAGATTTGCGTAATAAACGAATAAACTCAATGGTTTTATAGGCGGCAATCCCCCCTGTAATCCCGACAACAATACGCTTTCCGCTCAAGCTCATTTGCTACTCCGCTACGACTTAATAGAATGGATATGTTTTTGTGTGTTAGTACTTAACAACTTAAGGTTACCTATTTTACTTCAAATTTCACCAATAAAAAATTTTATTTTTGTGATCGCCGTTCCAAAAATAAAACAGACAATTCGCAATGCTTAAAAACATCATGAAAATTGACCGCACTTTTTCTTTTCATTAATTAATATGCAAACAAACACCCCTTTAATGCCTCGTGAAAAACTGTTGAAATATGGCGTTGAAGCCCTAGAAGATCACGAATTACTCGCTATTTTCTTACGTACAGGAATTAAAGGCTGCCCTGTCATGGAATTATCACATAGCGTGCTGCAACATTTTGGCTCCCTTCGAGCCTTATTAAGTGCAGATAAAGAAGCCTTTTGTAAAGTAAAAGGATTAGGCATTACGCAGTTTATTCAACTGCAAGCCACCACAGAAATGACAAAGCGTTATCTGAAACAAGAATTGCTGATAGAGCACGTATTTAGCGACACATCCACGGTAAAACTTTATCTTCAAGCAGAACTTCACCACGAAGAACGTGAAATTTTTATGGTGTTATTTTTAGATAATCAACATCGTTTGATAAAAAAAGAGCGGTTATTTTTAGGCACAATTAATGTGACGAATGTTTATCCACGAGAAATTATTAAAGAAAGCCTTTCCTGTAATGCGGCCGCTTTAATTTTGGCTCACAACCACCCTTCTGGTCTGGCTGAACCGAGCTATTCCGACAAAATGATCACACAAAAAATTATTGAAGCTGCTGAGTTAATGGATATCCGCATTTTGGACCATTTTATTGTCGGCAAAGGCACTTGTTATTCTTTTGCAGAACATAATTTGCTATAGTGTTAGGGAATTTGATGATTTTTTTATCGTTCATTTCCATTTAAAGACGGAAAAATCGCTTTTGGACTTGAGAAATTAAAATAAAGTCAGTATAATTTGCGACCTTTAATATAGTAAGTGGGTCGGATACTGCGACCTGACGAGGAAGCAAGCTTAGTTTTAAGCTTCATTATCCGAACCATAAGCTCGAGCTTATATTTAAATTATTGGAGATTATTATGTCTAGAGTTTGTCAAGTAACAGGCAAGCGTCCAGCTGTGGGTAACAACCGCTCACACGCGTTGAATGCGACACGTCGTCGTTTTCTTCCAAACCTTCACACTCACCGTTTCTGGGTTGAAAGTGAAAACCGTTTCGTGACCTTACGTTTAACTGCGAAAGGTATGCGTATTATCGATAAAAAAGGCATTGATGCAGTGTTAGCTGAAATCCGTGCTCGTGGCGAAAAAATCTAAGGAGCTAAAACATGGCAGCTAAAGGCGCTCGTGAGAAAATCCGTTTAGTTTCTACAGCAGAGACTGGTCACTTCTACACAACTGATAAAAACAAACGTAATATGCCTGAAAAAATGGAAATCAAAAAATTTGATCCAGTAGTGCGTAAACACGTTATCTATAAAGAAGCAAAAATCAAATAATTTTGCTGATTTGACAAAAGCCCGACATTGTTCGGGTTTTTTTATACCACAAATTCATTACCGAGATTATCTATGCCTGAACTTCCTGAAGTCGAAACAGCCCTACGTGGTGTAAGCCCCTATTTAAAAGGTTTTACCATTGAAAAAATTGTAGTTCGCCAACCACAATTACGTTGGGTTGTCTCTCCTGAATTAACCACGCTCAAAAACGTCAACATTTTGGATACCTCTCGTCGTGCAAAATATTTAATTATTCACACAGAAAAAGGTTACATCATTGGTCATTTAGGGATGTCTGGCTCCGTTCGAATTGTGCCACACGATAGTCCTATTGATAAACACGATCACCTTGATATTGTGATGAATAATGGCAAATTACTGCGTTATAACGACCCTAGACGCTTCGGTGCGTGGTTATGGACTGAAAGCTTAGATGACTTTCATCTTTTCCTAAAACTTGGTCCTGAACCACTTTCAGATGAATTTAATGCCGAATACCTTTTTAAAAAATCACGCAAAAAATCGACCGCACTTAAAACCTTTTTAATGGATAATGCTGTCGTCGTGGGTGTAGGAAATATTTATGCCAATGAAACACTCTTTTTATGTGGTTTACACCCCATGAAATTAGCCGAAAACCTCACGCGAAACCAATGTGCCTTGCTCGTTGAAACGATTAAAAACGTATTAGCAAAAGCCATTACACAAGGTGGAACAACATTAAAAGATTTCTTACAACCCGATGGTCGTCCTGGTTATTTTGCACAGGAATTGTTGGTTTATGGAAACAAAGACAAACCTTGTCCAAGATGTGGCACTAAGATTGAAAGCATGGTTATTGGGCAACGCAATAGTTTTTATTGCCCCCATTGTCAGAAAAAGAAATAGGCGTGATACACGCCTATTTTTTTTAGAAAAAGGTGCTCCAGAAATGAGAAATTGGCATGGCGAGAAAAAGAGCCGGCAACATATTCGCCACATGGAACATTTGAATATTACAAATGCGAAAACCTGCCGCAATCATTAACATACCGCCTACTGCCGCAAAATCACCTCGCATTTCAGGTGTCACGAAAGGAATAATAAACACGGCAGAATAAGCTAAAATCACTTGAATCAATGTTTGTGGCACAAAAATACTTGCTACAGAAATACCGAGTGAGGTGGCAAAGATCATCGCCGTGAAAAAATCTAAAAAAGATTTCACAATGAGGATATCAAAATCACCTGTCATCCCTTCATTCATCGCCCCAAAAATACCTGTTCCACTAAATGAAAACAAAATCACAATCGCAACAAATTTAGATAAGAACTCTTCTTGGCTATGCATGCTACTTGGTGTATCAGGGAACATCTTTTCCAGAAGACCTTTAGCTGATGAGGCGAGCTTATTGATCCCATGCTCTAATAAAAGTAATTCTCCAATTATCGTCCCTAATAACACCGATAAAATCATTGCTGGCATATTAGTGGTTTTCGCTACCATCACAATGCCCATCCCCATAGAACACAAGCCAAAGATTAAAGTGAGATTAGTGCGCAAACGTTCTGGAATGCGTCCACCGAGCATCGAGCCAATGACTGCCCCACTAATAATTGCTAATGCATTGATATAAGGTCCGATAATCATATTCTTCTCCGAATTAAGTTCTTTCTATTATACGAAAAATAGATCGAAAATCGACCGCACTTTTGGCAATAAAAAAGGCATAGTTTCCCATGCCTTTTGTTTATTTACGATGAATTACCAGTGGTAACCTGCACCAACTGCTACACCCACTTTACCTTGAGTATCGCTCGTACCTGCTAAACGAATAATGATCTTACCATTATCTGAAATACGTGACATACCTAATGCCACAGCATTTTGACCTTGGTAATTACCCGCTGCCACAGAAACCATGCTCTTACCAGGAATGTACGCTTGTGGTAATTGAGACGCCGCTAACGCGCTTGCTGTACCTGCATTTACACGTTTACCTAACTTGTTCACTTGACCATTTAAGTGATTGATCTTGTTATTCACGTCAGCTTTTACTTCGTGTAATTGGCTACCGTTTACCGCATCAGTACTGTCTGCCGCAATACGTCCTGGTGCAACATTGGTAATTTGTTTATTACCTGCATCAATACCATTTTTAGTCATGCTTGGACCGTTTTTAATGGTTACACCATTGCTATCAATCACAGTATCACCCGCGGTGAATTTATTCGCTGTTACGCTTTCCACTTTAAGGTTTTTCTTAATAGCTACACGAACATTACCACTCTTATCAATGTTTGTCATCACATTATCGCCACCATCAAACTCACTCCAGTTTGTATTGCTATCTGCGCCTTTCACATTGATTTGGCTATTTAATTTCGCACCGTAAACATCGCCTACGTTTGCGCCAAATTTTAAGCCATCGCTTAATGTTGCGATAGTTTCACCACCAAAGTTCATACGATTTGGTGTTTTACCCTCAAGATTTGGTGCTGCATCTTTACCACTTACTACTGTAATTGGCGTTGAGTTATCACCTTCGCCAAGGTTGATAGTGGTGGTATTAACTGTTTTCGCGGTGACATTTTCAGCTTTCAAATCTTTTGTGGTTGAAATGGTAAAATTCATACCAGCTTGCTTAATTTTGATATTTTGTCCTGCGATATAAGTCACGGTATTACCTGGGCTTACTTTTTGAACTTGTTCACCCTCAGCTTCGCCGCCATCTTTATTCACAGTAACATTCCAACCAGAATTATTGATTGCATTTGCAACAGTAGTTGCATTCACCAATTTGTAACCATCTGCAGGTGCATCAATTTTTCCTGTTGTGTTAGGTGTTAAATTAGTGGTCGCTACAGCCTTATAAAGTTGACTACCATTTACTGCATCTTTGCTATTGGCATCAACAACGCCATCTTGAACATTAGTTACTTTCTTATCACCAGCATTGATACCATCTGTCGTTACAGCCACATCGCCAGCTTTTAAGCCATCTTTATTTAAAGCAACATTATCACCGACTTTCACACCGTCATTATTCATCACGGTATCACCGGCTTTTACGCTATCAACTTTGATATCCTTAGCTAATTTAATGGCTAACTTATCAGTGCCATCTGCTACCACGCCAATGTTACCATCGGAAAGTTTAGCCGTATCAGTTACACCTCCAACTAAATTGACTGTTTCACTTAATTTACGCTCTACATTGTTTCCAGTATCACCTGCAAAAGTAAGCGGACTAAATGCTTGTTTTGCAGTTTGATTGATTGCATCATTGATGTTATTAACTGCATTACCATTCACTGTAATTGGCGCTTTAGTCACGCTAACATCACCTGCTTTCAAACCATCTTTATCAATTTTGGTATCGCCCGTAGTTACACTATCAACGTTGATATCTTTCGATAAAGCAATCTTAACTTTACCCTCATCTACTTCTGTACTGATATTGTCATCTTTACCAACAACCTCAACTGTTTCACCTAATGGTTTCTTAACAGATTTACCATCTTGAGCCGTTAACCCAAAGCCTTTTGTGGTGAGGTCATTAATGGTTTGATAAAGTTGGCTACCATTAACTGCATCTTTGCTATCAGCATTAACATCGCCAGCCTTAACATTGTTAATTTTCTTATCTGCCGCATCAATACCAGATTTTGTTACACTTGGACCACCAGTAATAGTCAAACCATCTGTTTTTAAAACAGTATCACCAACTGTCACATTACCTGCAGCATTAACATTAGTCACATTAATTGTTTTATTTAAATTAAATGTTACATTATCGTCTGTTGCATTTTTGGTAATTTGAATATTGCCATCGGTGTTATTCAAATCAACTGTTTCACCTGGTGCAACATTACTACTATTGGAACCATTAGCAGTTAAATTCCAGCCTTTATTAGCTACTTTTTCCACATCTTTTAATTGTGAAACATTCACAGCATCTTTGTCATCGGTACCTTCTTCAACACCAGTGATTTTTTGGTTGCCTGCATTAATGCCTGATTTAGTTACACTTGGCCCACCGTTAACAGTTAAACCATCATTATTAATTATGGTGTCACCCGCTTTTACGCTATCGACTTTAATATCCTTAGCTAATTTAATGTCTAACTTATCAGTGCCATCTGCTACCACGCCAATGTTACCATCGGAAAGTTTAGCTGCATCAGTTACACCACCAACTAAGTTAACGGTTTCACCTAATTTACGTGTTACATTAGTGCCTGTATCACCTGCAAAAGTAAGCGGACTAAATGCTTGTTTCGCAGTTTTATTAATCGCCTCATTAACGTTATTAACTGGTGCACCATTTACAGTGATTGGTGCGTTAGTCACGGTAACATCACCCGCTTTCAGACCATTTGTATCGATTTTGGTATTACCCGCAGTGACACTATTAACGTTGATATCTTTCGATAAAGCAATCTTAACTTTACCCTCATCTACTTCTGTACTGATATTGTCATCTTTACCAACAACCTCAACTGTTTCACCTAATGGTTTCTTAACAGATTTACCATCTTGAGCCGTTAACCCAAAGCCTTTTGTGGTGAGGTCATTAATGGTTTGATAAAGTTGGCTACCATTAACTGCATCTTTGCTATCAGCATTAACATCGCCAGCCTTAACATTGTTAATTTTCTTATCTGCCGCATCAATACCAGATTTTGTTACACTTGGACCACCAGTAATAGTCAAACCATCTGTTTTTAAAACAGTATCACCAACTGTCACATTACCTGCAGCATTAACATTAGTCACATTAATTGTTTTATTTAAATTAAATGTTACATTATCGTCTGTTGCATTTTTGGTAATTTGAATATTGCCATCGGTGTTATTCAAATCAACTGTTTCACCTGGTGCAACATTACTACTATTGGAACCATTAGCAGTTAAATTCCAGCCTTTATTAGCTACTTTTTCCACATCTTTTAATTGTGAAACATTCACAGCATCTTTGTCATCGGTACCTGCTTCAACACCAGTGATTTTTTGGTTGCCTGCATTAATGCCTGATTTAGTTACACTTGGCCCACCGTTAACAGTTAAACCATCATTATTGATAGTCGTATCGCCTGCTTTGACGCTAGTAACGTTAAGCACTTTGTTTAACTTAACTTGAACACCATTAGGCTTCGCTTCAGTCGTAATATTATCATCACCTGTAATTTCAACTTCATCGCCCAATTTTTTCACATTTGATTTTCTGCTATCACCAGTGAATGTTAAACCTTTTGTAGTAACCGTTGTATTTGCATCTACACCTTGTTTAATCTCATCTTTTGTTTTTTGAGATAAATCAAGATGATAGTTAGTTACAGAAGCATCTCCAACATTTTGGGCACCTTTATTTTCTACAGTTAACGCATCGGTTGTCGTTACATTTGCAGAGGTATCTACACTATCTACTTTATAAATAGTTTGCCCATTTGCACCGGTTTCTGGCGTAACAGTTGTATTTTTACCCGCCTTAACTTCTGTTTTAGCTGCATTTAACTGAGAAACATTGACTGCATCACTTGGATCTGTTCCATTTGCTACATTGGTGATTTTCTTATCACCGGCATTAACCCCTGCATCTTTATCGATTGAAATAGGACCAACATCAACATGGTCAAAACTTACCTTATTACTTGTTGCAATAGTAAATTCCTTACCATTTTGAGAAATAGATATATTTTTACCATCAATAAATTTAACAGTATTGCCAGCCTTAACTGCTTCTTTAGTATTGTCATTTGCAACAACATTCCAATAAGTATTGTTGATTGCATCTGCAACAGAAGTTGCTGTCACTGGAGCATCCCCGTTAGCTGGTGTATTAACTTGTCCATCGTTACCAGCAGAAATCGTGGTTGTATTCACATCCACTTTGAAGGTTTTGACGCCATTCACATCTCGGCTACTTGCGGTCGTATTTTTGCCATTTTCAATATCAACTAAGCCTTTAATCACATTTTTGCCATCAGGGTTAATATTATCTAGGCTTTGATTTGCGGCATTATCAATTTTATTTTTCGTTGCAGTATCAATTTTTACTTCAATGCCATTTGCTTTAGCTTCTGTTTGCAAACCATTTGTACCAGTAATATTTAAACTTTGGGTAGCTAGATTCACTGAGCCAGTACCAGAATTGCCTGCAGTATTTAAGTTAATCGCATTAATTGCTGTATTTACTGCATCACCCGTAACAACTTTATTATCGCCGGCAACAACCGTATTAGATTTATTTAATCTAAATACAATATTATCTGTATCTGCAGCACTCGTGATATCTGCACCATCACCTTTGATAGCGAGTGAATCACCTAATTTTTTCGTAGTACTTCCAGTATTACCAGTAAATGTAATTGGTTTATTACGTACACTATTAATTGCATCTACAACATCACCAGCATTTGCAATCGCATTTCTATTTGGAGTAGACGCATTACTTTGTGCATCAGAAGAAATTGTCGTCGTATTTACATTAAACGTCACATCCGTTCCATTTGCTGTTTTCGTTACAACCGCGGTTGTTTGTGTGCCATTTTTAAAATTAACTACATTATTATTGTTAATTCTCGCTTTAGAGGCATTATTTTCTAATACATTAAAACCACTGTTATTTAATACGGTGTAAAGTTGTGAACCATTGATTGCATCCGTTGAAGTAGCAGAAATACGACCTGCTGCTACATTGTGGATTTGACGCTCTTCTCCAGCCTTACCGACAGAAACAGCTCCCCCCATCGTAGATGAGCTTGCCGCAAATCTAATCGTTGTATCTGCACCAGCAGCATCTTTAAATGTTGCACTTGAAGATGTTGCATCAAATGCATTTGCTCCTGCTTGAGAATGAGAACCTAAAGCAACAGAATGTTCTACAGCAGCATTAGACTGTTCCCCTATTGCAATAGAATGTCCACCTGATGCATTTGAACTTAAACCAAATGCCATAGAGGAATCGCCACTAGCACTACTTGCCCCCCCCATCGCAATAGTATTGTCTCTGCTACCAATAGCATTAGTACCAAAAGCTAATGCGTTTATCCCCGAAGCATTAGCATTAGTACCTAAAGCTATTGAGTTTACTGCTGAGGTTTTAGCATTCCACCCTAATGAAATAGTATTAGGTTGGCTGGCTTGTGAATTTAAGCCCATAGCAATACCGCGATCAGCTGTTGAACTTGCATTAGGTCCAATCGCAATCGCATCTGTTGCACTCGCCCCATCATTATTGCGGTTTTCTACCACGCTAGAATTCACAGAAAAATAACGAATTTTTTCTAATGAACTGAGAACTCCATACAATTGAGAACCATTAATTGCATCAGTAGAATTTGAAGATATGTCACCTGGCGCAACGTTAATTAACTGACGCTCAAAGCCTTTTGCACCAAAAGAAACAACATCACCGGCATCAACAGTTGAACCACCAGCCCAAGTATAAGTTTCACCTAAAATAGTACGGGTCGCATAGGCTCTTCCTACTTCGTCAGTAACCGAAGCTGTACCGATGGCAACGGAATTGAGCTTATTCGCTTTAGCTCCTACACCAAACGCAACTGAACCAAATGCATTAGCTTTTGATTTAGTCCCTAAAGCAGTAGATAAATCAGCATCAGCTACAGCTTGAGCACCAATTGCAACTGAGGCCTCTCCAGATACGGTGTTAGGATACACCCCACTTGGAAAGCTATCTCCCGTCATCTTATTATAAATATCACGGAGAGCTTTATTTTTTAAAGTATATTCACCCGTTTTATTTCCATTCTTATCATAATCAATAAATTTATCTGTACCCGTATAATTTTTACTACCCGCACGATCAAGATCATCTCCACCAATTGCAATTGAAGAGTTACCATCTGAACGAGTATTTCCCCCTATTGCAATAGATTGGTCACCTTTTGCCCAAGCACCATTAATTATGTTACTACGGTTTTCCCCACCACCTGCACCAATTGCAATTGATTGATTCACGGCTTCAGATTGAGTACCAACCTGAGCATTTCCTCCAATAATCACATTATAACCACCGGAAGTAGAACCTTTTGCGCCAGCCCAGTTCCCAAGCACAATACCTGCTTGATAAGGGTTTTTAGCTGAATTACCCATGGTAATTGAGTTAGCAGCAGTTGCTGTAGAATTAGCGTCAGCTATAGCAATAGAGGTAGCGTTAACATTTGAATCAGGAATGCCTCCCTGAGCAAATTTAGCTTGTACTTGGGAAGCGCCCCCCATCATACACATGGTCAAAATAGATAATTTAAAAAGGTTTACCACGTTTGACTTTTTCACTTCTGAGCTGAGTTTTCCTCTATTCCTTGCGAGTTCAGAAACCACTACAAAAGATTGAGTCACATTATTCCAAATAATTTTAAAAACTTTGTTCATAAAAAATCACCAAATAGAGTTAAAGGAGGAAATTGAATATATGTATAAATTTTCAACAAAAATAAATATTCGTATTATAAGGTAATTAAACTTAATAGCAAGACATCGTTAGGTAATAATTAAACAAAAAATTCTCCCCCACATCAAAACATACCCCCTTAGAGGTATTTTATTTGGAAATGTTGATCAACCTCAAACTTTTGAAAAAAAACCTTAGAAAAACTACTACTTTTTGGTATCTTATGCTTGCGTTGAGCCATTTTTATGAGCGAATTCAAAAGCTTAATAGGAATTGTTCGCATTTTAAATTGTTTTTTATTCTTTCCTAATGGAGTGATTATCGTGAACGCATTGAGAAAAAGCCTCGTTTTGGCGACTTCTTTCGCAGCTTTAGGTGTATACAACTCAGCGATGGCTGAAATGGTATATAAGCCTGTTGACCAACCTGTGGAAGCACCAAACCCTAATTTAAAAATCGAAGCAGTGAATGAAAAATTTGCTGAGAAATATCCTAGCCAATTCAATTCGTGGAAAGCGACTGAAAAAGGTGACAAAATTATCTACGCCGACGAACAAGATCCTCGTTTAATCGTGTTATGGGGCGGCTATTCTTTTGCAAAAGAATATAACGCACCTCGTGGTCACGTTTATGCAGTAGAAGATGTACGTAATATTTTACGTACTGGTGCGCCCAAAAATGCAAATGATGGCCCACAACCAATGGCATGTTGGACTTGTAAAGGTCCAGACGTTCCTCGTTTAATTGCAGAATGGGGTGAAGATGGTTACTTTGGTGCCAAATGGGCTAAAGGTGGACCAGAAATTGTCAACTCGATCGGTTGTGCTGACTGTCACGATACGACCTCTAAAGACTTTGCTGAAGGCAAACCTGCATTACGTATTGCTCGTCCACACGTTCTTCGTGCATTAGATCACTTAAATAATGCACTTCAAGCAAAAGCAAAAGCTGAAGGTAAAGAACAAGCTAACTTAAGCTTTAACACAGCTGCTCGCACTGAAAAACGTGCTGAAATCTGTGCAAACTGTCACGTTGAATACTACTTCGCAGGCGACTTAAAACAAGTAACCTTCCCGTGGAACAACGGTCAAACTGTTGATGACATCGAAAAATACTACGATGATATCGGCTTCAGTGACTGGACTCACTCGCTTTCTAAAGCACCAATGTTAAAAGCGCAACACCCTGACTTTGAAATTTGGTCTTTAGGTATGCACGGTAAAAACGGCGTAACTTGTATCGACTGTCACATGCCTAAAGTACAAGGTAAAGATGGTAAAGTTTACACCGACCACCAAATCCAAAACCCATTCGATGCATTTGATACCACATGTGCAAACTGTCACGATCAAAGCAAAGAAAAACTTAAAGACATCGTTGCTTCACGTAAAAAAGAAGTGAAAGATGTAATGGGTCGTTTAGAAGATCAAGTTGTTCGTGCTCACTTTGAAGCGAAAGCAGCATGGGATGCTGGTGCAACTAAAGAAGAAATGGAACCTGCTTTAATGGATATCCGTCACGCTCAATGGCGTTGGGACTACGCAGCAGCAAGCCACGGTGGTCACATGCACGCACCGGATGTAATGCTTCGCGTATTAGGTTCTGGTATCGACAAAGCAGCGGATGCACGTGCTAAACTTGCAGCAATCTTAACTAAACATGGCGTGAAAACTCCGGTTGAAGTACCAGATATTTCTACAGCTGATAAAGCATGGAAAGTAATGGGTATTGATATCGAGAAAGAACGTAAAGCGAAAAAAGAATTCTTAGAAACTGTTGTACCTCAATGGGTAAAAGAAGCGAAAGCCAATGGCAAATTAGCTGAAGATACCGCAACAAAACAATAAAAAAAGAACCGCACTTTGTAACTAAAGTGTCGAAGTGCGGTCATTTTTAACCATATATTTGAGGTAATCAGAATGAATTTAACTTCTTTAATCAGCAAATCGGCTAAATCCCTTGCATTGCTTGCAATGCTTGCGGCAATGCCAATGGCTGCAAGTGCGGAAGAGATGGCAAAAACACCGGCCTCTCAAATCACTTATGAGCCACAATTGGATAACCAACGAGATCCAAACCAATATTGTGCGAAATGTCACAAATTTGACCAAGTTGATAAAAACCAAACTTTAGATCAATCTGGTGGTGAATTACACTTTGGTAAATTCCACGGCACACACTTAAATCAAAAAAGCCCTAACACCGGTAAACCGATTAACTGTGTAAACTGTCACGGTAATATTTCGGAAGATCACCGTCGTGGTGCAAAAGATGTGATGCGTTTTGATGGCGATATCTTTGGTGATAAAAAACCAATGTATACCGCGCAAGAACAAAACCAAGTTTGTTTTGCTTGTCACCAACCTGCAAAACTTCGTGAAAAACTTTGGGCGCACGATGTTCACGCAATGAAATTGCCTTGTGCAAGCTGCCACACATTACACCCGAAAGATGATGCGATGAAAGGTATTCAACCGAAAAATCGTGTGAAACTTTGTGTAGATTGCCACGGCGAACAACAAAAACGCAAAGCGGCAAAAGACGCACAATCACAAACGCAATCAACCGAACAAAAGGATAAATAATGACAGCTTGTTCACGCCGAAACTTTGTTTCCGGCATGGGGGCATTAATCCTTATGACGGGGACATCAGTTACCTCTTTAGCGAAAGAGGAAAAGGCGGATAAACCGAAACGCTATGCAATGGTACACGACGAAACAGCTTGTATAGGCTGTACCGCTTGTATGGATGCTTGTCGTGAAACAAACCACGTTCCTGAAGGCGTTTCACGTTTGGAAATTCTCCGTAGTGAACCTTACGGCGAATTCCCAAATCAAGAATACGAGTTTTTCCGTCAATCTTGCCAACACTGTACAAACGCCCCTTGCGTGGCAGTTTGTCCGACCGGTGCATCATTTATTGATCCTGAAACAGGTATCGTAGATGTGCATAAAGATCTTTGTGTAGGTTGCCAATACTGTATTGCAGTTTGTCCTTACCGCGTACGTTTCATTCACCCAGTACACCGTACTGCGGATAAATGTAACTTCTGTCGCGATACAAACTTAGCAGCTGGCAAACAACCTGCTTGTGTAGAAGCTTGCCCAACCAAAGCATTAACCTTTGGTGATATGAATGACCCAAGCAGTGCAGTTTCCCGCAAAGTGAAAGAAAAACCGGTTTATCGCACGAAAGTGGAATTAGGTACTCAACCAAATCTTTACCATATTCCATTCCAACACGGGGAGCCAAGAAGATGACATTAGATTATCCTGTTCCGTTTCACACACCTAATTTGGTGTGGGATTCAACAATCGCTATCTATTTATTCTTACTTGGTATTTCTTCCGGTGCGGTACAATTAGCGATTGCTTATAAACGTAGTCACAAATTAGAAAATCCTAGCAAAAACTGGATTATCCGAGCGGCCGCCGTTTTAGGTTCTGTGCCAACATTAATTGGTTTAACCCTGTTAATTTTCCACTTGGCACGTCCTTGGACATTCTGGAAATTGATGTTTAACTATCAATTCAACTCTGTAATGTCTATGGGGGTAATGTTATTCCAAGTTTATATGCTGTTCTTGGTATGTTGGTGTGCGGTTATCTTCAAAGAAGATATCATGGCGTTCATTCAACGTTTTATGCCAAAACTTGGCTTCGTCGGTAAAATTATCAATGTATTAGAACGTTTAACTGGTCCTGTAGAAGTTATTCTCTTCATCTTAGCCGCTGTGCTAGGGGCTTATACTGGTTTCTTACTTTCAGCATTGATCAGTTACCCAATGTTGAATAACCCTGTTCTACCAGCGTTATTCCTGGCTTCTGGTACCTCTTCAGGTATCGCAGCAACCTTCTTATTTATCCTCATTGCAGGTAAATTAAAAGGTGATAGCCATGAATCACACTTCATTCATAAATTTGAAGTGCCAATTATGGTGACTGAACTTGGTTTATTAATCTGTTTCTTTGTTGGTCTACACTTCGGTGGTGGTCAGAAAGTGGTTGCATTACACAATGCACTTTCCGGCTTCTGGGGTGCAGTGTTCTGGATTGGGGTATTCTTAATTGGTATCTTAATTCCTCTACTTGCGAACCTTGCAGTAAAAGACAACTTAAAATACAACAAGAACTTTATTATCCTTGTGTCAATCTTCGACTTAATCGGGGTTCTCTGCTTACGTTACTTCATCTTGTATGCAGGACAACTTACCGTTGCGTAAGGATAAACTTCTTATTTAATCAAAAGGCGTATACAATACGCCTTTTGTTTATTTAAAAGACTAAAGTGCGGTTAATTTTGCGTATGTTTTTCATACTTAAAATTAACCTTATTTTGTCAAATGCAACTATTAATACTGAAGAATACTATGCTCCCCGAATTCGGATTTCTATCACTACTCTTCGCTACTACCGCAGCGCTCTTACTTTCTATCGTGCCGCAAATTGGTATTTGGCGAAATAAACCCTCTCTCACCAACACAGCTTGGGGATTAAGTTATTGCTTCGGTATTTTTACGAGCGTTTCAATCGGTATTCTTGCCTACTCTTTTGCGACGGATGACTTCACTTTGGAATACGTGGCAGCGCACTCCAATTCTCAACTACCAACATTTTTCAAAGTCGCCGCCACCTGGGGGGGACATGAAGGCTCAATTTTATTTTGGCTTTTCACATTAAGTCTTTGGTTAGTGGCTTTTGCCTTTTTCTCTCGCAAAAATGACCGCACTTTTTCTGCACAAACCCTTTCTTTACTCGGCTTAATTTGTCTTGGGTTTGCTATTTTCATTTTATTCTACTCCAATCCATTTGGACGTGCTTTTCCTGCCCCTGCAGAAGGGCGAGATCTCAATCCAATGCTGCAAGATATTGGCTTAATTTTCCATCCGCCGCTTTTATATGTGGGTTATGTGGGCTTTGCTGTTAACTTTGCCATGTCAATTTCTGCCTTAATCTTTAATCGTTCTGCACAAGTAATTGCGCGTGCGATGCGAGCTTGGGTTCTCGTTTCTTGGTTATTCTTAACGTTAGGGATCGTGCTCGGTGCCTGGTGGGCATATTACGAATTAGGCTGGGGTGGCTGGTGGTTCTGGGACCCTGTAGAAAACGCCTCACTTATGCCATGGTTATTAGGACTTGCACTTTTACACAGCTTAATGGTGACTGAAAGACAAGGCATGTTTAGCTACTGGACAACACTCTTTTCCCTACTCGCTTTTGCATTTAGTGTATTAGGCACATTTATTGTCCGTTCAGGTGCATTAACCTCTGTTCATGCTTTTTCTTTAGATAGCTCCCGTGGTTATGTACTATTACTTATTTTCTTCTTATTGACTGTCGGCTCACTCAGTTTATTTGCCCTACGCACAAATACCAATGAAAGTGCGGTCAAATTTCCACTCATTTCTAAAACTGGGGCTATTTTAGGTTTAAACATCGTATTGGCCGTCGCCACCGTCAGTACCTTCTTAGGCACCTTCTATCCGATGCTATTCCAAGCCATGAATTGGGGAAGTATTTCTGTGGGGGCCCCTTACTTTAATAGTATTTTCTTGCCATTGCTCACGTTAGTGCTTTTTGCGATGGCGGCGACGCTTTGCTTAAGCTGGTTTAAATCAGACAAAAAACGCTTTTTCAAACGTCTGTTATTACTTATTCCCGCTGCAGTAATTGCTTATGGCATGATTTGGAACGCGTTGCAAAATGATGACGCATTACGTTTCCATTTCTTTGCTTATGTATTACTCACCCTCGCTATTTGGGTATTATTCGTCACCTTATGGCAAAATTGGACAAAAGTAAGACTTGCCTATTTCGGGATGATTCTTGCACACTGCGGCGTGGCGATTGCCACAATGGGTGCCGTAATGAGTAGTTACTTTGGTAGTGAATTAGGTGTTAGACTTGCACCACAACAAAGCCAACAATTAGGCCAATTTGAATTCCATTATGATCGTTTTTCCAATGAAATTGGACCAAACTTTACCGCCGAAGTTGCTTTCTTTAGTGTGTCAAAACAAGGCAAACCTTACGCTGAAATTGTACCTGAACGCCGCTATTATGATGTTCGCACCATGACCATGAGTGAAGTAGGGTTAGACGCTGGCTTTTGGGGCGATTTATATATTGTGATGGGCGATAACTTAGGCAAGGGCGAATTCACGTTCCGCTTACATTACAAACCACTTATTCGCTGGTTATGGCTCGGAGGCATTTTAATGGCACTTGGCGCATTATGTTCAGCCATCAATTTGAAGAGAAAACGCAATGAATAAAAAATTTATTTTGTTTTTACCACTGATTTTATTATTGAGCGTTTGCTTACTGCTTTTTGTTGGTTTACATAAAGATCCAAAACAAATTGCCTCTGCTCTCATTAATAAGCCCGTGCCGGAATTCTATCAAGCAAATCTACTTGAACCGAGTCAAATCGTCAGCCCAAGAGATTTCCCCAAAAAGCCTTTTCTGCTTAATGTGTGGGGAAGTTGGTGTGGCTATTGCCAACAAGAACACCCTCTTTTGATGGAAATTTCAAAAGAAGTGCCCATCGTTGGCAT
Organism: Haemophilus parainfluenzae; assembly: GCF_003252755.1. Classification (GTDB taxonomy): domain Bacteria; phylum Pseudomonadota; class Gammaproteobacteria; order Enterobacterales; family Pasteurellaceae; genus Haemophilus_D; species Haemophilus_D parainfluenzae_N. The sequence continues at coordinate 81,625 of NZ_QEPT01000004.1, forward strand.
CGACTATCGTGACAAGCCTCAAAATGGCATTGCGATGCTCGAACGTATGGGTAATCCATTTATACTCACTATTGACGATAGCCGTGGTGAATTTGCGATTCAATTAGGCGTAGATGGTGCACCAGAGACCTATATTGTCGATGAACACGGCATGATCCGTTATCGTCATTCTGGCTATATGGATCGTGAAACGTGGCTTACCGAAATCAAACCAAAACTTGATGAATTAACTAAAAAGTAAAATGAAAAAATTAACCCGATTTTTGACCGCACTTTTACTGACTTTCACCCTTTTTGCTCACGCAGAAATGGTGGATACCTATGCGTTTAAAAACCAAGCCGATCGTACTCGTGCTGTTGAACTGGCAAAATCCTTACGTTGCCCACAATGTCAGAATCAGAACCTAGTTGAGTCCAATTCGCCAATTGCTTATGACTTACGTATTGAAGTCTATAAAATGGTAGATGAAGGAAAATCGAATCAGCAAATTATCGACACGATGACAGCTCGTTTCGGTAATTTCGTGAACTATAAGCCCCCTTTCCAATGGAATACGGCACTACTCTGGCTATTGCCTATTTTGTTATTAATCGGGGCTTTTGCGTTAATTTTATTTTCTACTAAAAAATCAGAAGGTGAGCGAAAACAATTCGAAAATCAACCTCATACAGCCCATAAAGAAGAAAAAAGTGCGGTCAAATTTGAAACCAAATCCGCCATTTGGGTCTTTGCTATTTTATTAATTCTTCCTTTAAGTTATTACTTCTCCCTTGATCGTTTTGAGCGCGTTCAACAAGGCGAAAAAGAGATGATTGAGCTTGCTAATAAAAAAGCAGATACATCAATGGTACATCAAAAAGAAGATATGGTGCTCAAAATTCAAAATAAAATTCGAGAAGATGTGAATAACCCTGAGCTTTGGGCTCAGCTAGGTGATGCTTATATGCAAAATGATGAATTTGATCATGCGCTCATCGCCTATAGTAATGCAGAAAAAATTTCAGGCACAACCCCGGCTATTTTAGGCTTAAAAGCGACCGCACTTTATTATCAAGCAGGTCAAAATATCACACCACAAATCCAGCAAATAATGGATGAGGCGTTAAAACAAGATAAACATGAAATCTCGGTAATCACATTATTGGCGACTGAAGCTTTTAAAAATCATGAAGCTGAAAAAGCCAAAGCTTATTGGCAGCAATTATTAGACTCGGGTAATGCAGCCGTGGATCGTCGTACTGTTATCCAACGAATCAAAATGATAGACTATTTTGAAAAAGGACAAACCTCACAATAAGCTATGTCTCATTATTCAGAAAATATCATTATTGGAGCCGGTGCTGCCGGCTTATTTTGTGCCGCACAGTTAGGAAAGCTGGGCAAACAAGCCACCATTTTTGATAACGGTAAGAAAATTGGCCGAAAAATTTTAATGTCTGGTGGCGGATTCTGTAATTTTACCAATATGGAAATCACATCTGGCCGTTATATCAGCCAAAACAAACACTTCGTCAAATCCGCCTTAAAACGTTATACACAATGGGATTTTATTGCTTTAGTTGCTGAGTACGGCATTCCTTACCACGAAAAAGAATTAGGTCAGTTATTTTGTGATAACGGTGCAGAAGATATCGTGAAGATGCTCGGAACGGAATGTGACAAATACGGTGTTCATATTCAACTACGCAGCGAAGTGAGTGATGTCGAAGCCGTTGAAAACGACCCTAAAGTGCGGTTCAAATTAAAGGTAAATGCGGTTGAATGGCAATGCCAGAATTTAATTATCGCCACAGGTGGGCTCTCCATGCCTGGCTTAGGCGCTTCGCCTTTTGGCTATCAAATTGCAGAACAATTTGGGTTAAATGTGATTCCTCCACGTGCAAGCCTTGTCCCATTCACATGGCGAGAAAGTGACAAATTCTACTCGGCACTCTCTGGCGTTTCATTAGATGTAGCTGCAACGAATCAAAACAAAACCTTTACTCATCAAATGCTATTCACCCATCGCGGTTTATCTGGTCCTGCCATTTTGCAAATATCCAATTATTGGCAACCGGGTGAAAGCATTCATTTAGATTTATTGCCTTATAACAATATTCGTCATCACCTGGATGAGATGCGTCAATCTTCACCTAAATTGCAGTTAAAGACTGTATTAAGTCGCTTATTGCCGAAGAAATTAGTCGAACTTTGGCTAGAGCAAGGTTTGATTAAAGATGAAGTGATCGCAAATTTAAGTAAAGTGCGGTTAGAAAATTTAGAGAATTTAATCCACAACTGGCAATTCATTCCTAATGGCACTGAGGGGTACCGCACGGCTGAAGTCACGATGGGCGGTGTTGATACCCATGAGATTTCATCCAAAACCATGGAAGCGACAAAGATTAAAGGTCTCTATTTTATCGGTGAGGTGCTAGATGTCGTCGGCTGGTTAGGTGGTTATAACTTTCAATGGGCATGGAGTTCGGCTGCCGTTTGTGCGATGGGAATTGCTGAAAGCTAATCTCTCTCTGCATTAATTATTTTCATCATGAATGAAAAAATCATTACTTTGATCATGAAATATCCTTACGTTAAAATCACCATACTAAAATTAAAAAAGGATATAAACATGACATCAAAAACACTTCCCTTCCACGCTGATACTGTGGGCTCATACTTACGTTCTCAACCTTTAAAAGAAGCCCGTGCAAAATTTGCAGCAGGCGAACTTTCGCGTGAACAATTAACGGAAGTTGAAGATCAAGAAATTGCTAAATTAGTACAAGCACAGTTAGATGCCGGTATTCAAGTGATCACAGATGGGGAATATCGCCGTGCATTTTGGCATATTGATTTCTTAGAAAACCTAAATGGCATCGAAGGTTATCACCCTGAACATGGTTATAAATTTAATGGCGTGGAAACCAAACCTTACAATACTCGCTGCTGCGGTAAAGTATCTTGGAATCCAAACCATCCATTTATCCAACATTTCAAAAAATTAAAAGACATTGTTGGGGATCGTGGCATCGTAAAATATACCATCCCTAGTCCTAATCAATTAATGTATCCAATCCAATGGGATACAGGCGTTTATGCGACACGTGCAGAATTTGCCAAAGATGTTCAACAAGCGTATAAAGATGCAATTAAAGCCTTCTATGATGCTGGCTGTCGTTATTTACAATTTGATGATGTGTATTGGGGCTCACTCTGTAACAATCACTTAAAACCAGAATTTGAAGCGGATAAAGCACAAGCGCTTGAAAATATTCAAGTTGTATTAGCTGCTAAACCAGCAGATATGGTTATCACAACGCATGTTTGTCGTGGCAATTTCCGTTCAACTTATTTATTAACCGGAGCATACGATCCTATTGCGGATGCGTTATTCGGCCAAACCCAATACGATGGCTACTTCCTTGAATATGATGACGAACGTTCTGGTGGGTTTGAACCATTAAAACACTTTGCCAATAATCCACACAAAGGCCGTGTTGTATTAGGTTTAATCAGTTCAAAATTCCCTGAATTAGAAGATAAAGCGGCTATTAAAGCTCGCATTGAAGAAGCGACTCAATATGTTCCACTTGAACAGCTTTGCTTAAGCCCACAATGTGGTTTTGCGTCAACCGAAGAAGGGAATATCATGACGGAAGCACAGCAATGGGCAAAAGTCCGTTACGTTGAAGAAATTGCTAAAGAAGTATGGGGTGAAGATTAATTCATTTCATAAAAACATACTGTTTTTTAACCGCACTTTTGTAATCTGAGAGCGTAGCAATACGCTCTTTTTTATTACTTCCTTTCAATAAATAAAAAAGCTGATGTTATTCACATCAGCTTTTCATTATCAATTTGTCACTAGATTTGCGTTAAATCAACGTTTTTCGTTTCTTTTGAGGCTAATAACGCTAACAAGGTTAAGAATGCATTAATGGCTAAATAAATCCCCACGCCCATTAAGCCATAAAGTGCATTGATTTTTAATGAAATCATTGCCGCAATGGTTGCCCCGATAATGGATGCAATATTGTAGGCTAAAGAAGCGCCAGAATAACGTACTTCCGTTGGGAATAATTCAGGTAATAACGCCGCCATTGGACCAAATGTCATACCCATTAATGCCATACCAATTACTAAGAAAGCAAATACAGAAGCTGGTGTACCGTTTCCAAGGAATAATGGCATACATAATGCAAAAATTAAAATGCTGACCGTTGTCCAAATTAACCATTTGCGACGACCGATTTTATCTGCATAAAGACCTGAAATACTGATAAAAATCGCAAAAACGATCGCACTCATTAAAAGTAATCCCGTGAAGGTATTGGCAGGAATGCCTAACCCCATAGGATAGCCCGCTTCTGAAAGGGTTGCCGGTGTACGAGAATACGCTTGAGCAAAGGCAGTCATAATATAGAACAAGGAATAAGTCGCCACCATAATAAAGGTACCAATCACCATCGGTTTAAAGTGTTTAGTAAATACCACACTCACCGGTGCTTTTAATTTTTTCCCTTTTTCTTCCGCTTCAACGAAGACATGGCTCTCATGTAAAGTTAAACGAACATACAACCCAACTAAAACTAAGGCTAAAGAAGAAACAAACGGGATACGCCATGCCCACTCAACAAGGGCTTGTTGCCCCCAGAAATAGCTCACTAAGAAGAAGGTTGCATTAGCCACAAATAAACCAATTGGTGCACCTAATTGAGGGAATGTGCCATACCAAGCACGTTTTCCTTCTGGCGCATTTTCTGTTGCCACTAAAGCGGCACCACCCCATTCACCACCAAGACCAATACCTTGACCGACACGGCAAATACATAACAAAATCGGTGCCCAAATACCAATTTGAGAATAAGTCGGCAATAAACCGATAACGACCGTAGAGCCGCCCATTAAAACCAAAGAGGCGACCAAGGTTTTCTTACGACCAATCTTATCACCAAAGTGCCCAAATAAAGCGGAGCCAATTGGACGAGCAAAGAACGCTAAGGCTAATGTGGAAAGAGAAAGTAAATCATCTGAAAGCGGATCACCGCTATGGAAGAATTGCGTGTTAAAAACTAATACTGCAGCCGCTGCATAGATATAATAATCGAAGAATTCAATTGCAGTACCCACCATGGATGCCAAAGCAACCTTAAATGGATCATTACGAAGTTGTGAGGACATTTTGCTTCCTTAAGAGTTAAATAAAATGAAAGGGTTAAATCCTAGCATTTCCCCTAAGATTGAGCAATTTTTAATACAATATTTTCGATTTTTTTAGCAAAATATATTGGATTTTCTAAATGGGCATTATGGCCTGCATCAGGAATAACCGTTAAATTGAGTTGATTAGCCTCTGCCATTTGACGAAACTTCTGATCTCGTTCACCACAAAAATAAAAAAATAGCAGCAAACTTGACCGCACTTTCTCGCGAAAATCAGGCTGTTTAGCAAGACTAGTGGCTAATAACATATGACCAATATTTGCCCCACAATTGGCTTTTCGCTTTTCAATTAATGCCTTACGTTGCTGTTCATTTAAATGAGAAAAAACAGGTTGTTGATACCAATCTTCGAGCACGGTTTCAGGCTTTTCATGGAAAAAACGCTCAGCCCACATGTTGTCATTGACTAGACGGCTTTGTTTTTCTTGTTCAGATTGTAAACCTAAATTCGCCCCTTCTAAAATGACTGCCTTTAAATGCCCTATTTTCACTTTCGCGTGCAGTGCATAATATTGTGCGACTCGTCCACCAAGTGAATAACCGATTAAAATATAAGGCTCATTTTTTATGAGATGTTGAATTTGTTCTTCAAGGCACTGAGCGGTTTGCTCAAAATCTTCAACGGCAACAGCTTTATTCTCACCGTGAAACGGTAAATCGAGAGAGAGACAACGAAAGTGCGGTAGATTTTCGATGACTTTTTGCCAATCTGATTTCGTACCTAATAAGCCATGGAGAAAAACAAGATTCATCATAATAATGCCATATAAAGAAATCCCCTCTATATAAGAGGGGAAAAAAATTATTCACCAATCACCGCGTGGCTGATTTGTTCAATCAAGCGCTTATAGGTTGCGCTGCCATCACTTGGATTTGTTTTGATTTCAATTAATGTCGCACGGCGGCGAGTATAAGCTTGTTTTAACACGGAGCTTAAATCTGCCCAAGTGTAAGGTAAAGCATATTTTAAACCAAACATTGCGGCGACTTGAGAGAAATCACCATTATGTGGCAAGCGATAGAACTGCTCTTTCACCTCTTCATCCACTGGCAACATATCAAAGATTGCGCCACCATTATTGTTGATCACAAAAATAATAGTTGGTTGAGTGACATTCTTAAATAAGGCTAAAGAGTTCAAATCATAAAGCGCAGACGTATCGCCAATCATGGCCACCACAGGTTGATCGGCACCGATACCGATACCTGCAGCCGTGGCTAATAAGCCATCAATTCCACTTGCACCACGGTTGGTATAAATCGGATACCCTTCAGGTAATTTGGTTAACGCATCAACCAAACGCACAAAAAGACTGTTTCCTAAGAACAAAATACCGTTGTAAGGTAAAACACGCTCAATATGATGTGCTAATGAGGCTTCATTAAGATTGCCACCGACTTGTTGTTCGATAAAGGTTGCACAGAATTTTGAAAGTGCCAGAGGTTCGAGCAACCAAGGCTTTTGACGCAATGGCGGGTGTGCACGCAACCAATGATGAGCTTTGGCGTTAAAGCGAGTTTGCGTATGGTGGTTTGGATCAACTGCATTTTGACTTTGCTCCACCACCCAAAATTCGCCTTGGAATTCCGCTAAGAATTGGTTAATCCGTTTACTGATAAAACGAGAACCAAATTGAATCACGATATCAGCTTGAAGTAATTTTTGCTTCACCGTTTGGTTTGCTAGCCAAATATCTGCATAAGGCATGAGAGGTTCTACACCTGATTGAATATCCGTAAGCAAAATCCAGCCCATGGTATTTGCCCATGAGTTAATGCCCATCGCTTGTTCAGGTGTCAATTGTCCTGCCACAATCACACCACGTTTTGTACGCCAAGTATCCCAATTCTCGTGCATTAACACTTCTTGCTGTAATGGTTGATGATCGACCCAATTTTTAGGCTGACTTAACCAACGTTGAATTGGCATTAACCAAGGATGACTGTCAATTTCTTGTTCTTGCGCATTATAAAGTGGCTCTGCAAAAGGCACATTGATATGCACCACGCCTGGTTGTTGTTTTTGTTTATAGCAAGCTTGTTCTAACGTAGAAATTAACCATTTTGCCGCATAATCTGCCTGAGGTTTCGGTAGATTGACACTTGCCACTGGGTAATCGGCAAACATATTTTGTTGCACGATAGCTTGATTCGCCCCACACTCCCATAATTCAGGTGGGCGATCAGCGGTAAGAATAATTAAATTCACGCCTGTTTGACGAGCTTCAATAATCGCAGGATATAAATTTGCTGCTGCAGTACCCGAGGTGACAATCACGGCAACAGGCGCTTGAGTAGATTTTGCAATCCCCAACGCAAAAAAGCCTAAACCACGTTCATCAAAGTGACTATGGCACGTTGCACGAGAAGCATTTTGTAAACGCACAGCTTCTAGCGTTAAAGGTGTTGAGCGTGAACCTGGCGCAATACAAAAGTGACTCACGCCTTGGCGAACCAAGGTTTCTAAGATCACCTTTGACCAACAACGATTAAATACGCTTACAGACATTCTTCTTATTCTCCGTTATTCTCTGCAAACAGGGAAATCAGCCCTGCCGCTTTACGTTCAATTTCTAACCACTCTTCTACAGGTTGTGAGCCTTCCACAATCCCCGCGCCAGCAAATACACGTACTTGGTTTTCTTCAATAAAAGCCGAACGAATGGTGACACAAAATTCTGAGAGATGTTGACTCATCACACCTAATGTTCCAGCATACCAACGACGATCAAAAGTTTCTATTTCAGCCAAAGCTTTCTTCGCTTGTTGCTGTGGTAAACCTGATACTGCTGCCGTTGGATGAATCGCCTTCAGTAAATCGGCATCCGTACAAAGTGCGGTCAATTTTGCTTGCATTTTTCGAATCAAATGCTGCACTTTGCGTAATGACTTTAATGCGACATCATCAACGGTAATTTGTTCCACTAAGTGACTGATATTTTGTGAAATATCCTCAACTACCAACCAGTTTTCATTGAGGTTTTTTTCATCATTTAACAGCCAATTCGCACGTTCATCGTTTTCACTTGGATTATCACTAACAGGTGCTGTGCCCGCAAGCGCCTCCGTAAATAACTGACGATCATCTCGTGCGAATAAGCGTTCAGGCGTCGAACCTACAAAACAGTGTTCAGCATTATCTGCCCATAAAAAATGGTAACAACCACTATTTTTTGCTTGGCTTGCTGCAAGAAAATCTTTTCCGTTTAACTCACCCTGAAGACCAAACACGGTTTCATTCGCCAAAACAAGCTTGGTTAATTCCCCTTGTCGAATTCGACTGAGTGCTTGATTGACCCAATCGCACCACGTTTCTTGGTTTGCTTTTGGCACCATGCTTTCGATGGTTAATTGATTAAGTGGTAAAAGTGCGGTCGTTTTTTCGAATGAATTCAATACCGCTTTTGCCAGATTAAGCTCATTTGTTTCAACAAAAACTGAAATCTCAGTCTCGCCATGTTGTTGTTCAATTAAAACTTGAGGCAAAATAAACTGGCTTTCACCTTGAAACTGTAAACCACCGACTAAAGGGAAATCGTGTTCTTGGATAAATTGCTGTGCCAAATTCACATCTGAAAATGACCGCACTTTCCCCACCGCTGCGACGGTTTTATCTTCATCACGAAAACGTAAATAAAATTGTGGATAAACAAGTTGCCCCTTCATCCATGCCAAAAGATCAACACCCAATTTCATCTTCGTCTGAAGACGTGCAATAGCGGATTGCTGATCAGTTGTCACCAAGGTTTCAAACTGGCGAATTAGCTCAGATTTAGCTTGTTCTAAAGGGCCCATGAAAAATAATAAAACACACAAAAAATTAGCCCATATTCTACCGCACTTTAATACATTCAAAAAATTTTTTTATTAAATCTTTTCAAGATAAGAATTTAAGCGTAAATTAGACGTAATTTTTGAATGAAAATCTAATTATCATAGGATGTTATTAATGAGATCTTTTCCGAAATCAGACAAATTAGAACACGTTTGCTACGATATTCGCGGACCGGTTCACAAAGAAGCTTTACGCCTAGAAGAAGAAGGTAACAAAATCTTAAAACTAAATATCGGTAACCCTGCCCCATTTGGCTTTGAAGCGCCAGATGAAATTTTAGTCGATGTGATCCGCAACCTACCATCTGCACAAGGTTATTGCGATTCCAAAGGTTTGTATTCTGCACGTAAAGCTATCGTGCAATACTATCAATCTAAAGGTATTCATGATGCGACAGTAAATGATGTATACATCGGGAATGGTGTATCTGAATTAATTACCATGTCAATGCAAGCCCTTCTTAATGATGGCGATGAGGTATTAGTCCCAATGCCAGATTATCCATTATGGACAGCGGCTGTGACGCTTGCTGGCGGAAAAGCAGTACATTATTTATGTGATGAAGAAGCGGGCTGGTTCCCTGCTATTGATGATATTCGCGCGAAAGTCAATGCCAAAACTAAAGCGATCGTCGTGATCAACCCTAACAACCCGACAGGTGCGGTTTATAGCAAAGAGTTACTCAAAGAAATTATCCAAGTTGCACGTGAAAATAATCTGATTATTTTTGCGGATGAAATTTATGACAAAATTCTCTACGATGGTGCTGTTCACCATCATATTGCCGCCCTTGCACCAGATGTATTAACGATTACATTCAATGGTTTATCAAAAGCGTATCGTGTCGCAGGTTTCCGCCAAGGTTGGATGATTTTAAATGGGCCAAAACAACATGCCAAAGGCTATATTGAAGGCTTAGATATGCTGGCATCTATGCGTTTATGTGCAAACGTACCAATGCAGCACGCCATTCAAACCGCATTAGGTGGCTATCAAAGTATTAATGAATTTGTTCAACCTGGTGGTCGTTTGCTGGAACAACGCAATAAAGCCTATGAGTTACTGACTCAAATCCCGGGTATTAGTTGCGTAAAACCAATGGGGGCGATGTATATGTTCCCGAAACTCGATATCCAAAAATTCAACATTCATAGTGATGAAAAATTTGTGCTCGATTTATTACGTAAAGAGAAAGTACTTCTCGTGCATGGTAAAGGGTTTAACTGGCATTCACCGGATCACTTCCGTGTCGTGACACTTCCTTATACTGGCCAATTAGAAGAAGCCATTGGTAAATTGGCACGATTCTTAGAAACTTATCGTCAATAATAAAAAAGAGCGGTTAATTAACCGCTCTTTTTTATTTCATGATTCATAACTAAGCCCAAAAATAGCGCACCACATGGAAAAAAATTGGTGCAGAGAAACAAAGCGAATCCATACGATCTAAAATCCCGCCATGGCCACTGATCATATTTCCCCAGTCTTTCACGCCCATACTGCGTTTCATTGCAGACATCACAAGTCCTCCTAAGAATCCCATTAAGCAAATTAACAAACTCATTAAAAAGGCCTGCCATGCGTTAAATGGTGTCAGCCAATGAAGCAACATACCTAATAAACTTGCGCTTAATACCCCACCAACAAAACCTTCTACCGTTTTAGATGGCGATAAAGTTGGTGCAATTTTGTGCTTACCAAAAAGTTTACCCCAAACGTATTGCAACACATCACTTGACTGTACTACCAAGATTAAGAAGATCATTAATAAAAGATTTTTTCCTTCATAACCTGAAATACTAAGTGTCAGTAAAGCCGGAATATGTGAAATACAGAAGACACTAATCATCAATGCCCACTGAATTTTCGTAGAACGATCTAAGAAATTCGCTGGGTCACCCAGTAATGCCGAAAGAATCGGTAAAAATAAAAAGCCATACACGGGAATGAAAATCGTGAACATGCTAAACCAATCAATGGCGACTAAAAAATATTGCAATGGCAAGATCACATAAAAACAAGCGGCTAGCGCAAGATGATCGCCTCGACGAATATTCAATAGAGAAAGAAACTCACGCAATCCCATAAATGAAATAATCAAAAAGAGCCCTATTACGCCATAAAAGCCCAACAAACTCGCAATAAAGATAATCCCAATCATCACCCACCAAGCATTGATGCGAGCATTCAGGTTATCAATAACGCTATTCGGTGTATCCACGCCAGCTCTGCGTTTTAAAATATATCCCACTGAGGAAGCAAAAATTAAGGCGATAAATAAACCACCGAAGAGTTGCCATATTTCTGTCATCATTTGCTCCTAAGATTTGCCTTTTTCACTGACATTTAAACTTAATAATGCCGATTGAGTGCGTGTTAAAAAGCCCTCTTTAGCCTCTCCGTTCTCAATCTTTAATGGTTCGCCAACATAAAGATCACATAACAATGGTATTGGTAAAATAAAACCTTTTGGTAAAACATTATTCATATTGCTAATCCAAACGGGCACAAATTCGCAATCGGGATTTTCTTTTGCGAAATAGAACAATCCGCTTTTAAACGGCTGAAGTGGTAAATCATCATCCATCTTGCGAGTTCCTTCAGGGAAGATAATCAGTGAATCATTGACTAATGCTTCGCTCATTTGTCGTATGGCGGCTTTTGGATCTTGGCTATTACGCTCAATGAGTAACATATTGAAAACTTTATAGGCTAAAAATCGACGAATTGCGCCTTTCGTCCAATAATCTTTGCCCGCAACAGGACGGGTTTGCTTTCTCACTTCATAAGGCAATGAAATCCAAAGTAAGATAAAATCCCCATGACTATTATGATTGGCAAAATAAACACGATGCCCTTCTGAAGATTGTTCCGCAATTGCGGCTTGTGGTCGAACGCCTGTAATAAAAGAAGCAAAACGACACAATAAAAAATCGATTAATCTTGCTAACATAGTTGCTCCTATTACGCAGTCACTTCCGCCAAGCCATTTTTTACTCGCTTAATACAAGTCACAATGAGCAAGATAATCACGATATTGGCTACCCACCAGAAAAGTGAATGCAAGCTACCATTCACCGCATAGAGCAAACCGAGTACACCAAACACAAACGCACGATCGCTTTTCCCCATTGGGCCATCATAACGGCGCGTTTTACCTTGAACTTGCCCTAAAATGCCACACAATTCACTCAACGCCGCAAGCCAAATAATACTTGAGATTTGAATACCATCAAAAGGCGCGACAAAAGCAAAAGGAAGATAAAGTGCTGCATCAGAGACAACATCAGTAATCTCATTAAGATAGCCGCCTAATCGACTTTTTTGATTGAATTCACGGGCGAGCATACCATCAATAGCATTCAACGCCATACGCAAAAACAACCAAATAGGGATAAGGAAGAAAAGAGAAGAAAATGTCGGAAACAGTGCGAGAACCACACCTAATAAAATAGAAAGTAAGCAGGCAATTAGCGTAACTTGATTTGCTGTTACGCCTTTTGCTGCTAATTGCCTAACTAAAGGCCTAAGTAAATTCTGAAATTTGGGTTTTAAGGCATAGATACTCATCTACCATTTCCTTGTTTTTATTAGTAAACATAAAAATTTCGCTAATAATAGAATAGTATAGAGTACTACTCAAGTTTTTTATTCGTCCATATAACCTAGGCTTCTTAAGGCGCGTTCATCATCCGCCCAACCTGACTTCACTTTAACCCAAAGTTCAAGATGTACTTTATTATCAAATAAGCGTTCCATGTCAGCTCGCGCTTCCATACCAATGGTTTTAATTTTTTGTCCTTGAGCACCGATCACCATTTTCTTTTGGCCTTCGCGCTCAACTAAAATCAAGCCATTGATCTCATAAGTACCACGCTCATTCACTTTAAATTGTTCAATTTCAACCGTTACCGAATAAGGTAGCTCTTCCCCAGTGAAACGCATTAACTTTTCACGGATAATTTCCGACGCCATAAAACGCTGCGAACGATCTGTTACATAATCCTCAGGGAAGTGGTGAACGCCTTTACGTAATGACTGACGAACAATTTTCTCTAATTGATGCACATTATTACCACGTTGCGCAGAAATCGGCACAATGTGAGCAAAGTCAAATTTACTGCCTAAATCAGTAATAAATGGCAACAAATCATCTTTATTCTTGACGTTATCAACTTTATTGATGGCGAGTACAACAGGCGCCTTGGCATTACGTAATTTGTTTAACACCATTTCATCATCGGCATTCCAATGTGTACCATCCACAACAAAAATAATGAGATCCACATCCCCGATTGCCGAGCTTGCTGCACGGTTCATTAAACGGTTAATGGCTCGTTTTTCTTCGATATGAAGTCCCGGCGTATCTACGTAAATTTCTTGGTAGATGCCTTCTGTTTTAATTCCCACAATACGGTGACGCGTGGTTTGCGCCTTGCGAGAAGTAATCGAGATTTTTTGTCCCAAAATCTTGTTTAACAGGGTGGATTTCCCTACATTTGGGCGGCCTACAATGGCGATAAAACCACAATAGGTTTCTTGGTCTTGATTTAATTCGGTCATTTTATTTCCAATATTTTTAAAATTTGTTCTGCGGCCGCTTGTTCTGCTTTACGGCGGCTAGAACCTTTCGCAATAAAAGTGCGGTCAATATTTGGTACGTTTTTTACCGTACATTCTACGGTGAAGGTTTGGCAATGTGCTTCGCCTTCAATTTTTATTACTTCATAGGTTGGTAAAGCGAAATGCTTACCTTGTAAATATTCTTGCAAACGTGTTTTGGCATCTTTTTGGTTATCACCCGGCTTAATTTCAGCGAGTAAAGTTTTATACCAGCTACGCACAATATCTGCCGCTTTATCAAAGCTTGAATCCAATGCCATTGCGCCAATTACCGCTTCCACACAATCTGCCAAAATAGATTCTCGACGAAAGCCTCCACTTTTCAATTCCCCTGAACCTAAGGACATATAATCTCCAAGCTCAAAATTGCGGGCGAGCATTGCCAGAGTTGGCTCTCTAACTAATGTTGCACGCATTCTGCTTAGTTCACCTTCATTACAACGAGGGAATTGATGATAAAGCGCATCCGCAATGACATAATTGAGAATAGAATCACCTAGAAATTCTAGGCGTTCATTATGTTGAGTGGAGGCACTGCGGTGTGTCAGTGCCAATTTTAAGTTTTTTAGATCGGAAAATTGATAACCAATTTTTCGTTCTAGTCGATCTAGATGATTCATATTAATTAATTTTTGTAAAGAAACGGTCTAAACGGAAGCCTGTTGGCCACTCATTTGGTTCTTTTTCTAAACTCATCCAAATATAAGTGGCTTTACCCACGATATTTTTTTCTGGTACAAATCCCCAAAAACGACTGTCATCACTATGATCACGGTTATCGCCCATTACAAAATATTGCCCTTCAGGCACAATCCATTCTGCTGTAGGCAAGCCTTCTTGTGGATAGAATTCAATACCCGAATAACGGCGCATTGGCTCCACTAAAATACTGTGTGTCACGTCACCGATTTCCAAATATTCCACTTGCGTTGGGAATGCTGGATTTGTGGGTTCTTGTTTATATTCAAACGCTTTAGTTTGACAATCTACTTCACAAGGTTTGCCATCTTTACCATAAACCAGCGTTAAAGCACTTTTTTCAACATCAAGGATAATACGGTCACCGCCTTTACCCACAATACGTTTGATGTAATCCACACCTGACATATTGTTTTTAGATGTTAACGCAAGATTTTCAGCATAAGCCGCTCGCGTTGCCCCTAAACTTGTACGAAGTAATGCTTGTTCCGGCGCTTTAAACACGATCACATCACCACGTTCTGGTTTATTGCCTTCAATAATCGTATTTTGGAAAATAGGGTCTTTAATACCATAAGTATATTTATTAACAACGAGGAAATCCCCTACGCGCAACGTCGCTTCCATTGATCCTGATGGAATTTGAAACGGCTCAAAAATAAATGAACGTACAAGGAATACCACGGATAACACAGGGAAAAGCGAAGAAATAAATTCTGAACCTTCTGAAATAGGCTCAATTTTCGCTTTTTCTTCATCCGTTAATGCTTTGCCTGAGCGCTGTTCTGCGCGTGCGATTTGACGACGACGTCTCGGCATCACAGCAAAGCGGTGATAACACCATAAAATGCCGGAAAGTGCGGTCAAAATCAGCAACAAAATACTGAATGTGTTAGGCAGTTGGAAATAATCTAACGCTTTCCAACCGGCAAAGCCTACGGCTAACAACAGAATAAAAAATACATTCGACATTGCTCTACTTTCCTATTTATCTTTACCTACATGTAAGATCGCTAAAAACGCTTCTTGCGGCACTTCCACGTTACCTAAAGATTTCATTCGTTTTTTACCTTCTTTCTGTTTCTGTAAGAGTTTTTTCTTACGGCTCACGTCACCACCATAACATTTTGCTAATACGTTTTTACGCAATTGTTTTACGGTTGAACGCGCAATAATGTGGTTACCAATCGCGGCTTGAATCGCGATATCAAATTGTTGACGTGGAATCAGTTCACGCATTTTTTCAACTAATTCACGACCACGGTAAGGTGCATTATCTTTATGAACAATTAACGCTAACGCATCAACGCGATCACCATTGATCATGATATCCACGCGTACCATGTCTGCTGCTTGGAAACGTTTGAAACCATAATCCAAAGACGCATAACCACGCGATGTTGATTTTAAGCGGTCGAAGAAATCTAATACTACTTCACCCATTGGAATTTCATAAGTCAACGCAATTTGGTTACCGTGATACACCATATTGGTTTGTACGCCACGTTTTTCCACGCAAAGGGTAATGACATTTCCTAAGAATTCTTGTGGCACGAGCATATTACACTCTGCAATTGGCTCACGAATTTCCGCAATATTATTTAACGGTGGCAGTTTCGATGGGCTATCAACATAAACGACTTCACCATTGGTCATTTCGACTTCATAAATTACAGTTGGTGCGGTGGTAATCAAATCAAGATCATATTCACGCTCTAAACGCTCTTGAATGATCTCCATGTGTAAAAGCCCTAAGAATCCACAGCGGAAACCAAAACCTAAAGCCGTCGAATTTTCTGGCTCATAGAAAAGCGACGCATCGTTTAAGCTTAATTTACCTAACGCATCACGGAAAGCTTCATAATCGTCTGAACTAACTGGGAATAAACCAGCATAAACCTGCGGTTTTACTTTCTTAAAGCCTGGCAATACATGGCTTGCAGGATTGTGTTGATGGGTTAAGGTATCCCCTACTGGTGCACCTAAAATATCTTTAATCGCACAAACAACCCAACCTACTTCTCCAGTATTTAATACCGTCGTATCCACTTGTTTTGGCGTGAAAATCCCTAAACGATCAACGTTGTAAGCCTGTCCAGTAGACATTACTTTGATTTTATCGCCTTTACGCAATACGCCATTTTTAATACGAGCTAATGACACCACGCCTAAATAGTTATCGAACCAAGAGTCAATAATCAAGGCTTGTAACGGTGCATCAGGATCACCTTCTGGCGCAGGAATTTTCGCAACAATTTCTTCTAATACATCTTCAATACCCACACCGGTTTTCGCCGAACAACGTACGGCTTCCATCGCATCAATACCCACAATGTCTTCAATTTCTTCTGCGACTCGTTCAGGATCCGCTGCCGGTAAATCGATTTTATTTAAAATCGGCACAACTTCTAGATCCATTTCAATGGCGGTGTAGCAGTTTGCCAAGGTTTGTGCTTCTACGCCTTGTCCTGCATCTACAACTAACAATGCCCCTTCACAAGCCGCAAGAGAACGCGACACTTCATAAGAGAAGTCCACGTGCCCTGGTGTATCGATAAAGTTTAATTGGTAAGTTTCACCGTCTTTCGCTTGATAATTTAAGGTTACACTTTGCGCTTTAATGGTAATGCCACGCTCACGCTCAAGATCCATGGAATCCAATACCTGCGCTTCCATTTCACGATCAGAAAGCCCCCCACAGGTCTGAATTAATCGGTCAGAAAGGGTCGATTTACCGTGGTCAATATGGGCAATAATAGAAAAGTTGCGAATATTCTTCATAAATAGATTAGTTTTCTCAAAAATCATTAAATTTAACTGGCGGATTGTACCTGAAAAGCGCGAAAATCGCTAGGGATGAAAGGGAAAAGTGCGGTCAAATTTTCAAACCTTTTAGATAAAACAAAACCCCGAATTACTTCGGGGTTTCTTTTTTCATTCAAACTGAAATTATAGGCTTTCAGTGAAAGTACGAGTAATAACGTCGCGTTGTTGTTCTGGTGTTAAAGAGTTGAAACGTACTGCGTAACCAGAAACACGGATAGTTAATTGTGGGTATTTATCCGGGTTGTTTACTGCATCTTCTAACGTTTCACGACGTAATACGTTCACGTTTAAGTGTTGACCACCTTCAACTTTAACAGTTGGTGCTACGTTTACCGGTAATTCACGGTATTCGATTTGGCCTAATTCGCTTACTGCTACTACTTGGTCTTCTGCGAATTCAGCTTTTGCACATAAACAACGAGCTTCATTTTTTTCGCTGTCTAATAACCAGAATGAGTTTAAAAGATTGTCATTTGCTGCTTGAGTAATTTGAATACCTTTGATCATAAAGTGCCTCCTAATTTGGCGGTTGTATATTTATTAAACTGTGCAAATTTTATCAAACTATTTGAAGAATTCAATTAATTTTGACCTAAAACAGGTTCTTTTTTCTGACTAATTTTTAAAAATTGATCTAGATTAATATTTCTCTCGAAATAAGGCCTCAATACACCTTCTAATTTAACAAGATATTAACATCACTCTTAGGTAAAGCCTTTCTAAGCAATTTCATTTATAATATGTCAAAGCTTATCCAATAAGGAAATACAGAATGAAAACCTGGACAGATGTTATCGGTAAAGAGAAAGAAAAACCTTACTTTAAACACATTCTACAGCAAGTGCATCAAGAACGACTAGCCGGAAAAACCATTTACCCACCACAAGACGAAGTGTTTAATGCCTTTAAATATACGGCATTTGATGAAGTGAAAGTCGTCATTTTAGGACAGGATCCCTATCATGGCCCAAATCAAGCGCACGGTTTAGCTTTTTCGGTGAAACCTGAGGTTACAATTCCCCCTTCTCTACTGAATATGTATAAAGAATTGGCTAACGATATTCCTGGTTTTCAAATGCCAAATCATGGCTACTTGGTGAAATGGGCGGAGCAAGGTGTGCTGCTACTTAACACCGTGCTGACCGTAGAACGTGGCATGGCACATTCACACGCTAAATTTGGTTGGGAAATCTTTACAGACCAAGTAATTGCAGCACTTAATGAACACCGTGAAAAAATAGTGTTTTTACTTTGGGGAAGTCATGCGCAGAAAAAAGGGCAATTTATTGATCGCAATCGTCATTATGTTTTAACTGCCACGCATCCTTCTCCACTTTCTGCACATCGTGGTTTTTTAGGATGTCATCATTTTTCTAAAACTAACGAATATTTAAAGCAAAATAGTTTAACTGAAATTGATTGGCAAGTTTAAGATTGTGATTCAACATCAAGCGGGAGATTCTTTTCCCGCTTTTCTTCCTTTTTCTGCTCTCGTCTTTTTTTAAAAAAATCACTCAATTTCTGACCGCACTTTTCTGCCAGCACGCCAGAGGTAATTTCTAACGTATGATTCATTTTATAATCATCAAAGAAGTGAAAGCGAGAACCTACAGCCCCCGTTTTATAATCTGATGCACCGAAGACTAAACGTTTAATACGGCTATGCAAAATCGCGCCAGCACACATGGTACAAGGCTCAAGGGTGATATAGAGTGTGGTATTGAGCAGACGATAATTTTGAATATTTTTTGCTGCATTGCGTAAGGCTACAATTTCAGCGTGAGCGGTCGGATCATTTTCAATGATAGATAAATTCCAGCCTTCACCGAGAATATTTCCTTCATCATCCACCAACACCGCCCCGACAGGAATCTCACCGAGTGCTTCTGCACGATCGGCAAGCATCAGAGCGTGTTGCATAAATTTCTCGTCTAAATCTGACCGCACGTTAAACGCCTAAACAGAGAAAGGATATTTGATTGGTTCGTGAGATTGATAGCCCACCACCTTGAAATCATCCATTGTTACCCAAGTTTCAAGATCTTCAAGGGTTTTAATATCAGGATTAATTTCTAATTGTGGTGACGGGAATGGTTCACGTTTTAATTGCACATCACGCATTAACTCTAGTTGGTCTTCATAAATATGCGCATTTACAATTTTATGATATGCCTTACCCGGTTTATTACCAGTAATTTGCGCCATTAATGCAAGGAAAGTAAAAACTTGAATTTGATTGAAGTTTAAGCCAAGTGGCACATCACAAGAACGCTGATAACTGGTTAAGTGCAATGTATCGCCCACTAAGGAAAATGTGTGAGTGTGCATACAAGGACGCAAACAACCCAAATCAAATTCGCCTGGATTGAAGAAAGTCAGGATTTCGCCACGATCATCAATACCTCGACTTAAATTATTCACAATTTTACGAAGTTGATCGATGGTTTCGCCATTCGGTTTACGCCATGCTCTACCTTGTACACCATAGACGCGGCCCATATCATCGGTGCCTTTACGATGTGGATTGGCAAGCCAAGCGGCATTTTCATTGGCATTGGCATCCCATGTTTTGGTGCCAAGTTTACGGAAATCTGCCGCATTATCATAACCACGAATATAACCTAAAAACTCCGCAATTGCCGCTTTCCAATAGCTTTTTCGCGTGGTAATTAAGGGGAATTGATTATTAGCAACATCATATTCTAAATCCGCATTAATCACTGTAAGGCAACGCTTACCAGTACGCTCATTAGCAATCCACTCACCCTCATTTACAATACGTCGGCAAAGATCTAAATATTGTTTCATAAAAAACTCCTTACTAATGAACCGCACTTTTCGAGCGATTGTATGCCCATGCCATAATTAACCCACCGCCAATAATCATCGGCAAACAAAGCGCTTGTCCACGTGTCATGATGCCTAAGAAAGACTCTACTTCGGGCTCACGAACATATTCAACAATAAAACGGAAAATCCCGTAACCAACAAGGAATAATCCAGCCACCGAACCCACAGGACGAGGCTTTTTAATAAAGACATTCAGAATAATAAACAACACGAAACCTTCTAAGAATGCTTCATAAAGCTGTGAAGGATGGCGAGGCAGCAACAATGGATCATTTGGGAAAATCATAGCCCAAGGGACTTCAGTTTCTCGTCCCCAAAGTTCTAAATTGATGAAGTTACCAATTCGTCCCATCCCTAAGCCAAATGGAATCAAGGGCGCCACAAAATCTGCCGTTTGCCAAAAGCTTCTTTTTTGAGAATAAGAGGTCCAAATCATTGAGATAATCACCCCAATTAATCCACCATGGAATGACATTCCCCCTTCCCAAACACGAAATAAATACAGCGGATCTTGCACAAAATGATCGAAATTATAGAAGAAAACATCCCCAATGCGACCACCTAAGAACACGCCCATAAAGCCATTAAAAAGTAACGTATCCACTTGATCGACTGTCCAACCACTATTTGGTTGATTGGCACGACGAACCGCTAGCCAACGAGCAAAGATAAAGCCTAATAAATACATTAAACCATACCAACGCAGCCCTATATTGCTATTACCAAAAGTAAAAATAGTCGGATCAAAATGCGGAAGCATCAAAAATTCTGAATTCATAACATTCCTTATTTCATAAACATATCAACTGCAATCGCAACTAATAGTAAGGCAAAGCCTTTTTTCAAGGTTGGGACAGGGAGCTTGGAGGTTGCGGTTGCCCCTAGTTTAGAAGTGAAGAATGAAGTGCCCGTAATACCAAGCACGGCAGGCAAATAAACATAACCTAGGGAATAATCTGGCATGGAAGGATTACCCCAACCACTCACCATAAAACTAAACATGCCAGATAAACCAAGAAGCGCGCCACAGAATGCGGAAGAACCGATAGATTTTTTCATATCAATCCCGCGGGAATTTAAAAATGGCACGATAAAACCACCACCGCCAACGCCTGCTGCACTTGATGCCATCCCAATTAAAATACCACCGATAACAGATGCTTGTGTTGTTAAAGGTTTGGTTTTCCCTGTGTTTTTCTTAATAGAAATCACCATTTTTGCCGCTAAATATACGACTAAACAGGCAAAGATTTTGGCTGATACATCACGATCAAGTTTGCCAATAAACAAACCAGAGATAAAGACCGAAATCATGATCATCGGTGCCAATACTTTAACTGCACTCCAAACTATATTGCCTAGTTTATGATGACGCTGTGCAGAAGAAAATCCGGTAATCACAATAGTTGCAAATGAAGTCCCTAATGCGGTGGACATCAGCAAGGGTTCAGGTACGCCTACCATCGGCAATAAATAAACCAAGGTAGGGACGATAATTAACCCACCACCAATGCCAAATAATCCCGCAAGAAAACCAACAACAGACCCGACAAGTAAACAAAGTAGAATAAAAGTGAGCATTATTGCCCCCTTGATTTATAAGATGAACGTTTTTGATATTTAGAAAAACCATTTTTACGCGGCGCATGATAAGGTTTATTTGTCTCATGCTCTTGCGTATTTTCAAGCAATGTTTTTTCGTTGCCAAACATCACTTGAGCAAACTCTTTCATCGCTTTGCGATAAACATCTTTCTTAAAGGACACAACCTGACGTACGGGATACCAAAAACTCACCCAACGCCAACCATCAAATTCGGGTGATTTTGTCGTGTTCATATTGATATTTTTTTCATCACCCACTAATTGCAACAAAAACCAACGTTGTTTTTGCCCAATACACACGGGTTTGCTGTCATAACGCAGCAATCTTTTCGGCAGCTTATAACGCAACCAATGTTTAGACGCGTAAAGCACCTTCACATCTTTGGGTTGCAAACCAACCTCTTCATATAATTCACGATACATGGCTTGTTCGGCACTTTCATTATCGTTAATTCCACCTTGCGGGAATTGCCACGAATTCTGCCCGTATCGTTTAGCCCAAAGCACCTGCCCTTTGCGATTACAAATGACAATGCCTACATTTGGACGGTAGCCATCAAAATCGATCACTATCGTTCACCTTAAATTTTGTACAAAAATAATTTGCAGATTGTTTCATAAATTCGCTTTTTTATCAACCGAATGGGCATATTTACCCTATTGTGGATAACTCTGTGGGTAACGCTTGGATAGTCTAAATTTAACTGTGTATAAAGATCAAAAACAGCTTTTCTCACTTCACTTTTTTCATTTTTAAATAATATTTGCTCAAAAATTTCTCGAAAAAAATGACCGCACTTTTTCTCATCAAAGTGCGGTCAAAAATTCAGCCATTTTTTAATTTAAACATATCTTGTCTGATGAAAAAATAACAGCTGTGAGTTATTCAATATTTCTGTGGATAAAATTGTGATTGAGCAAATGGTGACTGTTGCATAACTCTTCTTAGCATTTTACCATCGATTTTTGAGAAGAAATTTTATCTTTAATTTCATGAAGATAACGCTTATTCACAGAAATCATCTTATTCACATTCAAGTAAAAATTTTAGTGGTTATTTTTCATCCAAGCCTTTTTTGACTAACGCTAAATAGCGTTCCCATTCAAAATATTGACCAGGATCGATCTTACGACCAGGCGAAATATCGCAATGCCCAACGATACGATCGAGCGTTATTTTCGGGTACGCCTGCATGATATCTCGTGTTAATTCAGCAAGTGCCTGATATTGCTCCGCTGTAAAAGGTTGTTCATTACTGCCCTCTAGCTCAATCCCAATCGCAAAATCATTACATTTATCGCGTCCTTCAAAGCAAGAAAGCCCTGCATGCCATGCTCTGTCATCGAAACTGACATATTGTGTCACCTTACCATCCCGTTCAATTAAACAATGGGCAGACACGCGAAATTGATAAATTTCCTCAAAATAGGGATGGATGGTTGGATCGAGTTTACCTTGGAAAAAATCATCTACATATCCCCCACCAAATTGTTCTGGCGGCAAACTGATGTAATGAATGACGAGTAATGAAATATCCTCTACATCAGGACGTTCATCAAAATGTGGTGAAATCACTTTTCTTGCCTGGCTTAACCAGCCATTTTTTATCTTATTCATCTGTTTTTCTGCGATTAAATTTTATTTTTGCGATCGAGATCGCAAAAGAAGTGCGGTCAGTTTCACTTTCATTTTTCCCTTTTACACAATGTTGCAGCCAATCCTGGCATTTTTTTATTCAACCAAAAGGAAATTTAATTTAATGAAACTGACTTTTTCTAAACCTTTACATAAAGGTTTTACGTTAATTGAATTGATGATCGTGATTGCGATTATTGCTATTCTCGCGACGATCGCCATTCCGTCTTATCAAAATTATACCAAAAAAGCGGCTATCTCCGAATTGTTACAAGCTTCGGCACCTTATAAATCTGATGTGGAGTTATGTGTCTATAGCACCAATGCCCCGACAAACTGTTCTGGTGGTTCAAATGGCATTGCAGCAGACATCACTACTGCAAAAGGTTATGTTAAATCCATTACCACGAAATCGGGTGTGATTACGGTAACAGGAAATGGTGCATTAGATGGGATCAGTTATTCTTTAACGGCGACAGGCTCAACCTCATCAGGTGTTACCTGGACAACCGCTTGCCCAAGCAATGCGGATTTATTCCCTGCGGGTTTCTGCTCTCCTACCAAATAGCGAAACATGGCCCATCAAGCAATCGCAAAAAATGGCGAGATTTATCATATCTCGCCACAATATTGGCAACAAAACCAACAGCAACAAGCTTTACTGTTGCGTTACTTTGCTCTCCCTCTTAAAGAAGACGAACACCATTTATGGCTTGCGGTGGATTCGCTAAATAATCTTGCAGCTTGTGAAACCTTTGCTTTTTTAAGTGGAAAATTAGTTGAACCGATTTTATTTGAAACGACTCAACTCAAACAACTTTTACAATCCCTTGCCCCTAAAGCCAATCAAGTAGAAGACCAAACAACGTTTTATCATCATTCTGAAGACGAAAACGCTGCTAATTTATCTAATGAAGATGAACCCGTTATTCAATTATTAAATAGTATTTTTGAAACAGCCCTACAAAAAAATGCCTCCGATATTCATTTAGAAACTCAGCCAAGTGGACTCTTAATTCGTTTGCGTATTGATGGCGTACTACAGCCACAGCCGGTAATCAGTAAAGCGTTCGCCAATCGTGTGATTTCTCGTTTAAAACTCTTAGCTAAACTGGATATCAGTGAAACTCGGCTACCACAAGATGGCCGCTTTCAATTCAAAACCACGTTCTCCGATATTTTAGATTTCCGCCTTTCTACCTTGCCCACACATTGGGGAGAAAAAGCGGTATTACGATTACAACAAAATAAACCAGTTCAGTTAAGTTTTGCTGAACTTGGCATGACACAAAAGCAACAAATCCAATTTCAACACGCGCTCAGCCAACCTCAAGGTTTAATTCTTGTAACTGGACCAACAGGAAGTGGAAAAAGTATCTCGCTTTATACCGCACTTCAATGGCTCAACACATCAGATAAACACATTATGACGGCAGAGGATCCTGTTGAAATTGAATTAGAAGGCATCATTCAAACTCAAGTAAATCCGCAAATCGGTTTAGATTTTAGTCGATTACTTCGTACATTTTTACGACAAGACCCCGACATTATAATGCTTGGTGAAATTCGAGACGAAGAAAGTGCATTAATGGCATTAAGAGCCGCTCAAACCGGCCATCTAGTACTTTCTACCTTACATACCAACGATGCCATCTCAGCGATTTCACGCTTACAACAATTAGGCATTCAATCTCATGAAATTGAAAACAGTCTCTTATTAGTTATCGCACAGAGATTGGTGCGTAAATGTTGCTTAAAATGCGGTGAACATTTTAGTGATTCTTGCGATTGTCATCAGGGATATCGAGGGCGTATTGGGGTGTATCAATTTTTACAATGCGAAAATAACCGTTACCAAACTGATTTTGACTCACTTTATCAAAGCGCATTAGAAAAAGTAAAAGATCGCATCACCGATCTCGCCGAAATTCAACGCGTGTTAGGCAAAAAATAGGAATCTTTATGGCAAAGCAAAAACTCTTTTATTTTCAAGCCTATGATCAGCGGCAACAATGGCAAAAAGGCAGTCTTGTTGCACAATCTAAACAAGCTGCACAATTTCTGTTAATTGCAAAAGGTTTTAGCCACATTCGCTTGCAACAAGATTGGCAACTTAATCAAAAACCTAAAAATGCAGAAATTAGTGCTTTATTGAATCAACTGGCTACATTACTCAGTTCCGCCATTCCATTAAAAAATGCATTACATATTTTGCAAGACAACTGCACACAATTGGGTTTGCATCAGTGGCTTGGTGCCTTAATTGAGTTAATTGAAAGTGGTCTTCCGTTTTCACAAAGCTTGGAAATACAAGGAAAGTATTTAAATTTTCAAGAAATTCAGCTCATTCAAGTGGGGGAAATGACAGGAAAACTGGCGGAGGTATGTACTAAAATTGCAGAACGTCGAACGCAATCATTAACGCTTCAACGAAAATTACAAAAAATTATGCTTTATCCCGCCATGGTATTAGGTATTTCGCTTTCACTTACGTTGATTTTATTACTCTTCGTTGTACCACAATTTGCTGAAATGTATGGTGAAAACTCCGCTGAACTGCCTACATTAACTGCTGTGTTATTAGCCATGTCTCAATTCCTACAACATCATTTTATCGCCTTGATGATTGTCTGTATTTTCGCTATTTTTATGCTAAAGATGGCATTAAAACATTCTCTTTGGCTAAATCAAAAAAAGAATGCACTGATTAGTCGCATGCCAATTTGGGGCAATATCATTTGCCTTTCTCGTTTAATCAGTTTTAGCCATAATCTGCAATTAATGCTTCAATCCGGTGTAGCCTTAACGCCTGCGTTAAATAGTTTTCTTCCCAAACAGCAAACCTGGCAAACACAACGTACTTTAAAAGGCGATATCCTGCTACAACAAGAAGTGCGGTCAATTTTACAGTGGGTTTCTCAAGGTTATCCATTTTCAGAAAGCGTCAGTAGCCATCTTTTCCCAATGGAAGCGCAGCAAATGCTACAAATTGGCGAAAAAAGTGGAAAACTTGCGTTGATGTTGCGCCATATTGCTGACAACTATCAAGAAAAGCTTAATCATCAAATTGATTTACTTTCCCAACTTTTAGAGCCATTAATGATGCTCATTATTGGTAGTTTAATTGGTATCATAATGATGGGGATGTATCTGCCAATTTTTAATATGGGTTCGGTAATCCAATGATGACATTCGCCTTTTTCTTATTGGGTGGTTTAGCGGGCATCTTTGCTTGGTTTTATATTGATCGTTTTATTCCTAACCTTCAACAAGAAATTTATCAGAACTATGTCGAACTTTATCCCGAAAACAGGCCTATTTTCCATAGCGAAAAAGCATTGATTCAATCTCAAAAGTGTGGTCATATTTTTCGTTATTTTTTAGGATTCGGACTCTGTTTTGCTGTACTCGATTATTTTCTTCAGGATGAATTGTTTACTTTATGGCTCGCGATTACGCTTAGTCTCATCTTTGTTATCAGTTGGCTAGACTGGCATTATCAACTGATTTCACCAACACCTTGCCTATTTTTATTTTTCCTGGGGCTATTCGGCGCACATCAAGAATTTTCAATTCTGACGCTTTCTCAAAGTTTAGAAAGTGCGGTTAGTTTTTTCAGTGTTTTTTATATCATCTATCATTTGTCTAAATGGTTTTATAAGAAGGAAGCGTTAGGTCGTGGCGATTATTGGCTCGCTTTGGGAATCGGCACTTATCTCACCATCGAATACTTACCACTTTTCTTATTCATTGCCTGTCTATTAGGCATAATAGTCTATTGGATTTCTCGTAAACCTGTTTTACCTTTTGCGCCCTTTCTTTGCATATCGTTAATCGTCACCAGTGCAATAACCTTATAAATGTAATATATTGGCAACATTGGAAAATATTATATTTAAAGGATAGATGCGAAACATCCCCTCTAAATCAAGTAGCAAGGAATCTTATGACTTATATTGTGGGCCTCACTGGCGGCATCGGTAGTGGAAAAAGCACAATTGCAAATCTTTTTGTTGAACTTGGTGTCCCTATTGTTGATGCCGATATTGTGGCAAGAGAAGTGGTTGAAAAAGGCTCGCCGCTACTTGCTCAAATTGCTGAGCACTTTGGAAAATCGATTTTGACTGAAGAAGGCGAATTAAATCGAGCTGAGCTACGAAAAAAAGTATTTGCAGACGAAAATGAGAAAAACTGGCTCAATCATTTATTACATCCTGCTATTCGAGAAAGAATGTTAGCACAGTTAAATGCTCAGACCGCTCCTTATACCTTGTTTGTCGTTCCACTGCTTATTGAAAACAAGCTCACCACGCTTTGCGATCGCATACTTGTTATCGATGTTAAACCTGAGACTCAACTCGCTCGTGCATCATCGAGAGATCATAATAATATTCAGCAAATTCAAGCTATTATGAATGCACAAGTCAGCCGAGAAGAAAGATTAAAATGGGCGGATGATATCATTTCAAATGATGCAAAATTGCCAGAAAACTTACCGCACTTAAAACAAAAAGTGCTAGAATTGCACCAATTTTATTTAAGTGAATCGAGAAAGAAAGATGTCAGATGAAATTTTTGAAGTACCCTGCCCAACATGTCAAAAGCCAGTGCCTTGGACGCAGGAAAGTCAATTTCGCCCTTTTTGCAGCAAACGCTGCCAACTCATTGATTTAGGCGAATGGGCTGCAGAAGAAAAAGCCATTCCAAGTGATACTGCTGATTTTGCCATGGATCCCAATCTCAGTGATGAATGGAGTATCAAATGAGTCTTCAGCATCATGATAATGGTAAACAGGGCGAGTTTTTCTTACTCGATGAACAAGGCAAGAAAATCGCAAAACTCACCTATTTTTATGAAACACCCGATACCATTAATGCTAATCACACGTTTGTTGATGATTCTCTTCGAGGACAAGGTGTGGCGGACAAACTCTATCAAGCCTTAATTCATTTTATCCAAGCTAAAAAGCTGACATTGCACCCAACTTGTAGCTATATCGCAAGAAAATGGGAACGAACCCAATCAGCTCAATCACAAGCTTAATCTTATTAATAAGCTCGTCATTTTTAAGGATATTTTTCCGACTTCGTGCTATCCTTAGCCCTATTTATTTCTGAGAACCATTATTTATCATGCAAGAAAATTATTTAAGCCAGCAGCGATTTGCTGATCTTCCATTACATCCTATCGTACAAAAAGCCCTACAAGACAAGGGGTTTGAATATTGTACCCCGATTCAAGCATTATCATTACCTATCACGTTACAAGGAAAAGATGTTGCCGGCCAAGCGCAAACCGGCACGGGTAAAACCATGGCATTTTTAACGGCAACCTTTCATCACTTATTAACACATCAACCTGATTTTGCCACCTCTCAACCTCGCGCATTAATTCTTGCACCAACCCGTGAACTGGCTGTGCAAATTAATAATGATGCAGAATTATTAGCTAAAACAAGTGGATTACGAACCGCACTTGCTTATGGTGGAGATGGCTATGATAAACAGCTCAAAGCTATCGAAGCCGGTGTAGATATTTTAATTGGCACTACTGGTCGTGTGATTGATTATGTTAAACAAGGCATTATTCGTTTAGATGACATTCAAGTCGTGGTATTGGACGAAGCGGATCGTATGTTTGATTTAGGATTCATTCGTGATATTCGTTATTTATTACGCAAGTGTCCTTCTCCGCAAGAACGCCTCACCATGCTCTTTTCTGCTACACTCTCTTACAAAGTGCGCGAACTTGCCTTTGAAGATATGAATTCCCCAGAATACATTGAAATTGAACCAGAACAAAAAACGGGACATCGAATTAAAGAGGAACTTTTCTATCCGTCAAATGAAGACAAAATCCCTCTCTTACTGACATTAATGGAAGAGGAATGGCCGGAGCGTTGTATTGTTTTTGCGAACACTAAACATAAATGTGAAGAAATTTGGGGCTATTTAGCAGCAGATGGCCATCGTGTTGGATTACTCACGGGTGATGTGGCACAGAAAAAACGTCTTTCATTGCTCAAACAATTTACAGATGGTGAGCTCGATATTCTCGTGGCAACTGATGTTGCGGCGCGTGGATTGCATATTTCAGACGTGACTCATGTCTTCAACTTTGATTTACCCGATGATCGAGAAGATTACGTTCACCGTATTGGTCGTACTGGTCGAGCAGGTGAAAGTGGTGTGTCTATCAGCTTTGCTTGTGAAGAATATGCGATGAATTTACCGGCAATTGAAGAATACATTAGTCATTCTATTCCTGTCAGTCAATATGACCCGAATTCATTGATTAGTGATATTCCAAAACCTTATCGTTTAAAGCACCATTCTACGTCCCAAACGAGAAATACTTCGACGAGAAAAACAAACTATCGTCGTAAAAACTAAAAAGAAAAGCTGATGAACTTCTTCATCAGCTTTTTTATGATTAATGCAATCCAACTCTTCGACGCGCAGTACGCATCAATAAGAATACCCAAGGCCATAAGATGCCAGATGCAACAGCACCAAAGATTTCCTGCCAATTAAAAAATGCACCATGCAAAGAAAATTCAACCAAGAAAATAGCCACTCGAATGACAAAAACGAAAAGAAGTACTAATAAGCTTTGAAACCACAAGGAAAGGTTACGCAACATTAAGTAATATTTAGAAACAAAATAGAAGGTAATAGAAAGTACCAGCGCATGCACGCCTAAAATAGAGCCTAGCACAATATCCCATAAAACTCCGAGTAAAAATGCCAAACCAATGCTTACTCTATCAGGTAAAGCAAGGGTCCAGTAAAGCAAGACTAAAATCAACCAAGAAGGTTTAAAGGCTTGAAAGCCTGCTGGCCATGGCGCTAACTCCATCACTAATGCCACAACAAAAAAGCATAAAATGGTCGCCCATTGAAAAATAAAACGCCCTTGCATTAGTCTTCATCCCTATGTTCTTGTTGCTCTGGAGAAACCGGTTCCTCTTGTTGAGGCATTGTGGTCGGAATTTCAGGATCCACGATTTCTTTTCCTGTATGTGGTTGAGAGCTATCCGATTGATCATCCATAATTTTGGTTTTTCTCACAGAATGTTTTGCTTCATGAGCTTGGCTTTCCAAACGCTGCTGTACAAGACGACGCACTTCTTCCGGTGACATAGATTTGACTTTCGACATATCAAGATTGCTCGGCCAAAGTAAAAGCAGATAACGTAAACGATCTAACTCAGCCAAAGGTTTCGCTTTCACCGTTGCAAAGTAATTTGAGCCATCACGAGACACGCTTTGTACGACTGCCACAGGATAGCCTTCTACAAAACGTCCGCCCAAACCCGAAGTTACTAATAAATCGCCTTTTTCAATATCCACGGAACGAGGTACATTATCTAAGGTAAGCTCATCAGAGTGTCCTGTACCACTCGCAATCACACGAACATCATTACGTAAAACTTGTACTGGAATTGAATGAGTCACATCCGTTAAAAGCAATACTCGGCTCGTATTTTCGCCCACAGATATAATCTGTCCAATCATCCCTTTTTCATCAATTACGGGTTGACCGACATAAGCACCATCTCGCTCTCCTTGATTAATCACCACTTGTTGACGATATACATCGGTTTCAGCTGTAAGCACTTCTGCAATCTTTTTATATTCATCGGTACGTAAAGGCGAATTAAGAAGTAAACGAAGACGTTGGTTTTCTACCTTGAGTTGGTCCAATAATAAAAGATCGGCATTTTTCTCACGCAACTGCTCACGCAATACTTTATTTTCAATAAGCAGTTTGTTGGTATCCACCAAGTTACTTGATACACCATCTAGAACTGTTCTTGGCCCATTCGCAAGGTAATACAAGCCCCCCACGGCAGTTTCCATGACACTACGCGCCTTCGTCATTGATGAGGTTTGCCCATCAACTAAAATGAGTGTCATCGAAGCAATCACCGCTAATGTGAGTCGGATACCTAATGGTGGTGCTTTACCAAAAATGGGTTTCATTCACTGTCCTAGGGTTGAAAGGAAAAGTGCGGTCAAAAAATCAGACAAATTAAAACGCCGATTTTTCTAACCGCACTTTTAGAGATTAAATTTCGTCGCTGAAAATATCGCCGCCGTGCATATCAATCATTTCGATTGCCTCACCACCACCACGAGCTACGCAAGTTAATGGTTCTTCTGCGATGATTGCTGGTACGCCACATTCTTTTGATAACAATACATCAATGTTGCGTAATAAAGCACCACCACCCGTTAATACCATACCGCGTTCGAAAATATCTGCGGCGTGTTCTGGTTGACATTCTTCAAGCGCTGTACGCACAGCTGCAACAATACCATTTAATGGTTGTTGAAGAGCCTCTTGTACATCACGAGAGGTTAATTTAAATGAACGAGGCGCACCTTCAGCAAGATTGTGACCGTGCACTTCCATTTCTAAAATTTCATCGCCTTCTTGAATGTAAGCTGTACCAATTTCGTGTTTGATACGCTCTGCAGTTGGTTCACCAATCACAGAACCAAAAGTGCGACGAACATAAGAGATGATCGCTTCATCAAAACGGTCACCACCAATACGAACAGAGGATGAGTACACGATACCGTTTAAAGAAATCACCGCCACTTCAGTGGTACCACCACCGATATCAATCACCATTGAACCGATCGCTGTAGAAACCGGCAAATTTGCACCGATTGCAGCAGCCATTGGCTCTTCAATTAAATACACTTCACGAGCACCTGCACCTAATGCCGATTCTTTGATTGCACGACGTTCAACTTGAGTTGCACCAGCCGGTACACAAACAAGCACGCGCGGGCTAGGACGCATAAAGTTACCGCTATGTACTTGTTTAATAAAATATTGCAACATTTTTTCAGTCACAGAGAAATCGGCAATTACACCATCTTTCATCGGACGAATTGCCACAATGCTTTTTGGTGTACGACCAAGCATTTGTTTTGCTTCTTTACCTACTGCCGCAATGCTTTTATATGCACCCATACGGTCTTGACGAATTGCCACTACTGAAGGCTCATCAAGTACGATACCTTGGCCTTTCACGTAAATTAATGTATTTGCTGTACCTAGATCGATAGAAAGATCATTTGAAAATAAACCACGAATTTTTTTGAATAACATAAGAATTCCGTCATTAGTTTGGTGAAAAATTACTCATTTCTGAGCATAGAAAAAAATTGTGCTAAATGTATCAAAAAATCGAGTTTGATAACAGGATTTTTTAATTTGATCGCCCACACTTCCCCTACTATTTTTTCAAGCAAGGTAAGTGAGGTCAATTCTAGTTGTATTTTATACGAGATTTCGGTCAGTGAATTGCCACTTGCCGTTACCTAAAATCATCAATTGCTGCTGATGGAAAGCTTGTAAGGTTGAATGATGTCCCACGCTAATAACGGTTGTATAAGGTAAGCGTTCTTTTAATAGATGATACATCGTATCTTCTAAGCCTTCATCCATACTCGCCGTGGCTTCGTCTAGGAATGCGACTTTCGGTTTGTGTAACAGCAAACGAGCAAAAGCCAAACGTTGTTGCTCACCAAGTGATAGAATACGTGTCCAATCTTGCTCTTGCTCTAAACGATCTTGTAAATGGCCTAAAGACACTCGTTTTAATACCTCAATCATCTCATCACGATTAAAGGTCTTTTCTTCATTCGGATAAGCCAGTGCCGTTAACAAACTACCTTGCGGTAAATAAGGCTTTTGCGATAAGAAAAGTTGGTGAGTTGGACAATACACATCTCCTTCAGAATATGCCCAAAGCCCTGCCACAGTTCTCAACAACGTGGTTTTACCCACGCCTGAATTACCTTGAATTAATAGGGTTGAACCTTGTGGCAGCGTCAAATTTAAATTCTCAATTAAGGTTTTTCCAAATGGATTACTGATGCTTAAATCCTTAAAGATCACGTCAGTTTCATGTTCGTGTAAATGCGACGTAGATTGACGATTCGCCATATCAATCGCATAACCAAAGCCGGTCAAACGATCCAATGTGGCTTTGTATCCGGCAAAACCATCGTAAGAATTACGGAAGAACGAAAGATTGGAATGCAACTTACCAAATACTTGTAGCGTTTGCATCAGATCACCAAGTTTAATTTGCTTCTCAAAATAGCGACCGACTTGAATAAGCAAAGGAAACACAACAGAAACTTGGCTAACTACTAAGTTAAAACCAGAGAATTTTAAAGTTCGATAAACAATATCCCACATGTTATTGATCACCGCACTAAATTGTTTATAAAGCTGACTACGCTCAACTTTCTCACCGGCATAAAATGCCACACTTTCCGCATATTCCTTGATACGAATTAAAGAATAACGATAGTTAGCGTTTAAACGTTCGTTGACGAAATTCAACATAATTAACGGACGTCCCAAACGGAATGCTATCGCGGTAGTAATAATCACATAAGCGAAGACCAAGAACACCATCATGCGTGGAATTTCAGTACCAAATACCATCATTGACCCCGCTAATCCCCACAATAAGATCGTATAAGAAATCATGGAGGTGACGGCATCAATCACTCCTGTACTTAAAGAAAGCGTGGTTCTAACATAGGATTGCACATCTTGTTGAATACGTTGATCGGGGTTATCTAAGTTGGCAGACACATACTGGGTTTTATAGTACGCGCGGTCCCCCATCCATTTATCCACTAACTGACCGTTTAGCCATTCAATCCAATCAATAGAAAAACGTTGTTCTAAATAGTAGCTAAGTAATGCGGCAATCACTGAACTTGTCGCAATCACACAAAACAGTACCATTTGATCCCAAAATACAGGTTCATTAAATTCCTGCAAGGATGTGTACATATTGT
Source organism: Haemophilus parainfluenzae (assembly GCF_003252755.1). Classification (GTDB taxonomy): domain Bacteria; phylum Pseudomonadota; class Gammaproteobacteria; order Enterobacterales; family Pasteurellaceae; genus Haemophilus_D; species Haemophilus_D parainfluenzae_N. Next base: position 115,743 of record NZ_QEPT01000004.1, read on the forward strand.
TATACCACTCGGAATGCACCAAGCTAATACGCACGCTAACCAATGTCATCGCCACAATTAATAAGAAAAATAGCAAAGGTTTAATACTTCGGCGTGGTGAAAGATACCCACCAGCAAATTGCCAAAATTGTTTTCCCCAATGGGTAAAACGGACTAATAAGAAAATACCAAAGCTAAACACAACAGCCGTCATCGCTAATGTTTTTACTATCCATAAAAGTGAATTAATGGCTTCTTGAGCGTAATCCATAATCAACCTATAAAATTTAAAAAGTGCGGTCATTTTAGGCGGTGTTTATTTTTAAGCAAGAAAAAATGTGATGAAGATAACATTTTTTGACTTTGTCACAAGCGGGTAAAAAATCAAGTTGATATAATCCAAAATAGTTAAATTTTTAATAAATTAGAGGTCGACATGAGTGAAACTGCGATTACCATTGGTTTACTTGCCTTAGTTGCCATCATTGGTCTATGGATCGGGCATTTTAAAATTAAAGGTGTAGGGCTAGGTATTGGTGGCGTGCTATTCGGTGGTATTTTCGTTGCCCATTTTACCACGCAATATGGCATAAAACTGGATAGCCATACGTTACATTTCGTACAAGAATTCGGGTTAATTCTGTTTGTTTATACGATAGGTATTCAAGTCGGTCCCGGATTTTTTGCATCCTTACGAAAATCAGGCTTAACTTTAAATGGATTAGGGATCTTAATCGTTGCACTCGGTGCACTCGTGACGACTCTCATTTATAAGCTTGTAGATATTCCTCTTGATGTGACGCTTGGTATTTACTCTGGTGCTGTCACCAATACGCCATCTCTCGGTGCGGGTCAGCAAATTCTTTCTGAATTAGGGATGTCGCAAACGACGTCTAATATGGGGATGGCCTATGCGATGGCCTATCCTTTTGGGATTTGTGGCATTTTGCTTTCTATGTGGCTTATTCGTCTTTTCTTTAAAATTAAAGTGGATGAAGAAGCAGCAAATTTTGAAAAAGAAACAGGTAACGATAAAGAAGCGCTCAAAAGCCTATCTCTAAGAGTCACCAATACCAATCTCAACGGTATCCATTTGATTGAAATTCCAGGTTTTGATGATGAAGATGTCGTCTGCTCTCGATTGAAACGAGGTGAGCTTGTTATTGTGCCGAAAGCGGATACCAATGTTCAGCTTGATGATATTTTACATTTAGTTGGTAACCCTGAAGGCTTGAAAAAAATGCATCTGATTATCGGGGAAGAAGTTGATGTTCCAGTCGCAAGCTTAAGTGGAGAAATTCGTTCTGAGCGAGTGGTCGTGACAAATGAAAAAGTGCTCGGAAAACAAATTCGTCATCTCGGCATTCATCAAAAATACGGTGTAGTCATTTCACGTTTAAACCGAGCAGGTGTCGAATTAGTACCAACTGCACATACAACACTTCAATTTGGTGATGTATTACACATGGTGGGTAAAACTGATATTCTCAACCAAGCAATTTCAGTGATCGGGAACGCCAAACAGAAACTGTTACAAGTACAAATGTTGCCAGTATTTATTGGGATTGGCTTAGGGGTATTACTCGGTTCCATTCCTTTCTATATTCCAGGCTTCCCTGTGGCATTGAAATTAGGGCTAGCGGGCGGGCCATTAGTTGTCGCGTTAATCTTGGCTCGAATTGGTTCTATAGGCAAACTCTATTGGTTTATGCCACCGAGTGCGAACTTGGCATTGCGAGAAATTGGTATAGTGCTCTTCCTCGCTGTAGTCGGTTTAAAATCTGGCGGTAGCTTTGTTGACACACTCACTCATGGTTCTGGTCTTGAATGGATGGGATATGGTATTTTTATTACGCTTATTCCATTAATCATTGTCGGTGTGATTGCCCGATTATATGCGAAATTAAATTATCTTTCTCTTTGTGGTTTATTGGCGGGGTCGATGACTGATCCTCCAGCGCTCGCTTTCGCAAACGAACTAAAAGAAGGAAGCGGTGCCGCAGCACTCTCCTATGCGACAGTCTATCCGCTCACAATGTTCTTGCGAATTATTTCACCGCAATTATTAGCCATTCTATTATGGGTTTAACTCCTTCAAACTTGGGGCAGAATAGCTGCCCCAAGTTTTATTACTAAGCAGCATTACGACCATAAAACAATTCAAATAAAATCGGCCCCAAGCCTACCCCTTTCCTTCATTCAATGATAGAATTCATCGCTTTATTTAGATAGGAAAAGAAATGTCATTAGTTGAATTTGTAATTGATAAACTCGATGATTTAAAAGGCACTGAAATTGTGCATTTTGATGTAAAAGGCAAATCATCGATTACTGAAAATATGATTATTTGTACCGGCACATCTAGCCGCCAAGTCGCAGCTATGGCCGATAACCTTATTGCAGAATGTAAAAAAGCCGGTTATGAAACCTTTGGTGAAGAAGGTCGTAATACAGCGGATTGGATCGTGGTTGATCTCGGTCAAACCATCGTTCACATTATGCAGCGCGATGCACGTGAAATGTATCAATTAGAAAAACTTTGGGCATAAAGTGCGGTCAATTTTGACGGTGTTTTAAAAGGGAAAAGGATGAAAATCACATTAATTGCAGTGGGCACAAAAATGCCGGCTTGGGTTACCACCGGATTTGAAGAATATCAACGTCGTTTTCCCAAAGACATGCCTTTTGAACTCATTGAAATCCCTGCGGGAAAGCGTGGAAAAAATGCGGATATTAAACGCATCTTAGAGCAAGAAGGCAAAGCAATGCTCGCTGCTTGCGGAAAAGGCAAAGTAGTCACATTAGATATCCCAGGCAAACCTTGGACAACACCACAACTTGCTGAGCAATTAGAAGGTTGGAAAAATGATGGTCGTGATGTGTGCTTGCTTATTGGCGGGCCAGAAGGCTTATCCCCTGAATGCAAAGCGGCAGCAGAACAAAGTTGGTCACTGTCACCACTCACACTGCCCCATCCATTAGTGCGAGTTATCGTGGCAGAAAGTTTATACCGCGCGTGGTCACTGACAACAAACCATCCTTATCACAGAGAATAACGTATTACATTACCGATGAATTTAAAAAAATTCTTTTCTGCACCAACTAATGAACCGATCCGCGATAAAAAAGCAGAACGGAACTTGTTTGCACGTCGAACATTGGTAGCATTCATCGGTATTTTAGCCCTAAGTGGCGTGCTATTTGCCAATATTTACCATCTACAGGTGGTGAATTACGACATGTATCAAACTCGCTCTAATGGTAACCGTATTAAATTACTTCCGCTTCCTCCTACTCGTGGATTAATTTACGACCGTTACGGCGAATTACTGGCAGAAAACCTCACCTTTTTCGGTTTATATATCGTGCCGGAAAAAACAGAAAATTTAGACCGCACTTTTGAAGAATTGCGCTATGTTGTAGGGTTAACTGATGAAGACATTGAGCATTTCAAAAAAGAACGTCGTCGCGGTACACGTTATACGCCGATTTTACTCAAACCAAGTTTAACGGAAGAACAAATTGCCCGTTTTGCAGTAAACCAGTATAAATATCCAAGTCTTGATGTTCGCCCTTATTTCAAACGAAATTACCTATATGGCGAAGCCATGACTCACATTTTAGGTTATGTGGGACGCATTAATGACCGAGATGTTGAACGCCTGAAAAAAGAAGAAAAATTTGCTAACTATTCCGGCTCTACGGACATGGGAAAACTGGGTATTGAGCGTTATTACGAAGAACAACTCCATGGTACAACCGGTTTTGAAGAGGTTGAAATTAATAACCGTGGTAAAGTTATTCGTAAATTACGTGAGCAACCAGCCACCGCGGGTAAAAGTATTCATCTGACCATCGATTTTACCCTTCAGCGCTTTATTATGTCGCTTCTTTCAGGTCAAAAAGGCGCTGTTGTTGTGCTTGACCCGAAAGATAACAGTGTATTAGCGATGGTTTCAACACCAAGTTATGACAATAATTTATTCGTCGATGGCATTTCTTCTAGTGATTATAAACGTTTACTCGAAGACCCTACTCGACCGCTTTACAGTCGTGCGACGCAAGGGGTGTATCCACCGGCCTCTACGGTAAAACCATTCGTTGCTGTTGCCGCATTAACTGAAGGGGTGATTACACCTAATACCACGATTTTTGACCCAGGCTACTGGACATTACCAAACTCAACAAAACGTTTCCGAGATTGGAAAAAAACAGGGCATGGCTATACGGATTTAAACAAAGCCATTACTGAATCATCGGATACCTTCTTCTATCAAACCGCCTTTAATTTAGGTATTGATCGTTTTTCCATGTGGATGAAGCGTTTTGGGTTTGGTATGCCTACTGGTATCGAAATTCAAGAAGAAGCCACGGCCAATATGCCGAGTAAAGAATGGAAACAAAAACGTTACAAAAAACCTTGGGTACAGGGCGATACAATCTCAGTGGGTATTGGGCAGGGGTATTGGACAGCGACACCATTACAAGTGGCAAAAGCGACCTCTATTGTGGTCAATAACGGTAAAATTCATACGCCACATTTAATGAAATCAGTTGAAGGTGCCACCATTGAACCGTATCAAGACCCGCTTTTATATGAAGATATTACCGATCCAAAACAAGCTTATTGGGATGCCGCTAAGCGCGGGATGTTCAATGTAGTAAATTCAGGTGCAGGGACAGGGCGAAAAGCTTTTATCGGCACGAATTACCATGTAGCAGGGAAATCCGGCACAGCACAAGTGTTCAGCTTAAAGGAAAACCAAAAATATAATGCCGCTGGGTTAAAAAAAGAACTACATGACCATGCTTGGTTCACGGCTTATGCGCCTTATGAAGATCCAAAATTAGTTGTCACCATTATTTTAGAAAACGCGGGCGGTGGTTCAAGTAATGCGGCGCCAATTGTACGGCAAATTATGGATTTCTACTTGAATAAACGCTTGCCGCAAATTGAACGTCTAGAAAATGCTGAAAAAGAGAAAAAGACGAACCAAACTGATTTAGATGCGCCAGCACTAGAATCTCAACCAAGTGAGAATGAATAATGGAAGAAAAAGTGCCTCTATGCTTGCGATTATGGCAACGCTTACATATTGATTTTTTATTATTTATTGGATTAGCCGCTATTACAGCCTATGGCATGCTTGTGCTTTATAGTGCATCTGGTGCCAGTGAAGTGATGTTCCAAAATCGTATCATTCAGATCATATTAGGTTTTACTGTCATGATGATTATGGCGCAACTTCCCCCTAAATTTTATCAGCGACTCGCTCCTTACTTATATTTGGTGGGTTTTATCATGCTGATCTTGGTTGATGCTATCGGAACAACCAGTAAAGGAGCACAACGTTGGCTAGATCTGGGATTTATTCGCTTTCAGCCTTCTGAAATTGTCAAACTCGCGGTACCATTAATGGTAGCGGTATATTTAGGTAACCGTCCATTACCACCGAAAATGAGCGAAACCTTTATTGCTATCGCCATGATTATTGTGCCAACTTTACTTGTGGCTATTCAACCAGACTTAGGTACATCAATTCTGGTTAGTGCATCGGGCTTATTCGTGGTATTCTTAGCAGGGATGAGTTGGTGGCTTATTCTTGCTGCTGTAGTTGGATTAGCGGCATTTATTCCTATCATGTGGATGTATTTAATGCATGACTACCAACGCATGCGTGTATTAACCTTACTTGACCCCGAGAAAGATCCCCTTGGGGCGGGTTACCATATTTTGCAATCCAAAATTGCCATCGGTTCAGGCGGTATATCTGGCAAAGGATGGATGCAAGGGACACAATCCCAATTAGAATTTTTGCCTGAACCACACACTGATTTTATTTTTGCCGTGATGAGTGAAGAACATGGAATGGTCGGTTTTCTTATTCTGATGGCAATTTATTTGTTTATTATTATCCGTGGCTTAATAATTGCGGTAAATGCAGAAACCTCTTTCGGGCGTATTCTTGCGGGCGCAACCACACTGATATTCTTCGTTTATGTCTTCGTGAATATTGGTATGGTGAGTGGCATTTTGCCTGTTGTAGGGGTGCCTTTACCACTCTTTAGCTACGGCGGTACCTCATATGTCGCCATCATGGCAAGCTTTGGTTTAGTGATGTCCATTCATACTCACAAACCTCGCTTTATGAAAGGGAACTAATTTCCCTTTTGGCTTTCTTATGAAGAGCACCGATAATCTTGAAAGTAATAAGTATGACATTAAAAAACATCTTAAAAACGACCGCACTTTTTACCTTGATAAGCAGCTCAAGTTTTTCTGCTTTTGCCGATACGCAAAAAATGTATGGTATTCAAGGAGATTCACTGTCGATTACTACGACCGTTCAAGCGCCACAAAGCTATGAAGTGAATGGTAAAACATACACAACACAAGGTGATGAGGCAAAGTCCTATTCAAAAGAAGGGACAGCAAGTTATTACCACCATAAATTTAATGGTCGTAAAACAGCTAATGGTGAACGCTATAATTCGGCTCTTTTCACTGCAGCCCATAAAACGTTGCCGTTAAACTCTTATGCAGTTGTCACAAACTTGCATAACAATCGTAAAGTGATTGTGCGAATTAATGATCGCGGCCCATTCAGTGAGAAACGTATCATTGACTTATCCCATTCGGCTGCGAAAGAATTAGGCCTTATTGCTCGTGGTACAGGACAAGTAAGAATTGAAGCCTTACACGTGGATCATGAAGGTCAAATTTCAGGTGCAGGAGCAAAAACACTCGCTAAGCATGCTAAAACGCAAGAAGCCAGTGACCGTTTAGTTATCAATAAAAATAACGAAAAAAAAAATCAAAACTTAGAAAGAACAAACGATGCAAAAACTGTCTTCAAGCTAAAACTACTCGCTCTATCGTCAAAAAATCAAGCAGAAAGCATCATCACAAAACTCGCACTAGACGACATCAAAACTGAAATTAATCAAAATAGGCAAAACTACGAAATCCATTTTGGTCCATTAACGGAGCAAGCGGATATTAATCAATTAAAAACAAAATTACAAAAAACGATCAATGGGCAACCCGTAATCGTTTATACTTATAAAAACTAATAAGCTATTAAAGGAAATGCTATGTTAAAACAATCTGCAAAATTGAAAAAAATTGTACTATGCTCGGGATTAATGGCAGCATCAACATTTGCCGCATCTGAAGACATTCAATATGGTATCGCAGTACCGGAAGTGAATGCACAAACTTATGTTTTAATGGATTACAATTCTGGTGCGGTACTGGCATCACTTAACCCTGATCAACGCCAATACCCTGCTTCATTAACGAAAATGATGACCAGCTATGTGGTTGGTGCGGCATTAAAACAAGGTAAAATCCATAATGAAGATATGGTGACGATTAGCGAAAGCGCTTGGGGTAGAAATTTCCCTGATTCATCAAAAATGTTCTTAAATTTAAATCAACAAGTGTCTGTAGGTGATTTAAACAAAGGGATTATCATTGTTTCTGGTAATGATGCCTGTGTTGCAGTAGCTGAACATATTTCGGGTACCGTGGCTAACTTCGTTGATACCATGAATAAATACGTTCAACAATTTGGCTTAAAAAATACTAACTTCACCACACCACATGGTTTAGACGATCCAAACCAATATTCAACTGCACGTGATATGGCGATTATTGGTGCGCATATTATTCGTGATTTACCGGAAGAATATAAAATCTACGCAGAAAAAGACTTTACGTTCAACAAAATCAAACAACCTAACCGTAATGGCTTATTATGGGATAAAACCATTAACGTTGATGGTATGAAAACCGGTCACACAAGCCAAGCTGGTTATAATCTTGTCGCATCAGCAACAAGTCCAAACAATATGCGTTTGATTTCTGTTGTCATGGGCGTGCCAACCTATAAAGGTCGTGAGATTGAAAGTAAAAAACTCTTACAATGGGGTTTTGCTAACTTTGAAACCTTAAAAACCTACAAAGCCAATGAAGAAATTTCAAAACAATCGGTTTACTACGGTGATAAAGGTGAAGTGAAAGTCGGTGTATTACAAGATGGATTTATTACTGTGCCAAAAGGTAAACAAACTGACTTAAAAGCACGTTATGAATTAGATAACAAATACTTACAAGCTCCTTTAGCAAAAGGGCAAGTGGTAGGTAAAATCGTTTATCAATTAGATGGCAAAGATGTCGCTACCGTGAATCTTCAAGCATTAGAAGATGTACAAGAAGGCGGCTTCTTGGGTAAAGGTTGGGACTGGTTAGTGTTAACAGTTAAAGGATTATTTGACTAAACACCTTGAAAATTAACCGCACTTCCCCATTTATATTACATCAATAAATTCGTAAGGTGTGTGAATTTAGCTGATTCACGCACCTTATTCTTAAATTAAGGAAACAACATGACAACTGAAAATGATTATGAAAAATTGAAAGAAGTAATGGAATTCCCCGCTACCATGACATTTAAAGTGGCTGGCGTTAACCGTGAAAATTTAGCTCAAGATCTAATCGCTGTGGTACAAAAATATTTACCAGGTGATTATATTCCAAAAGAAAAACGTAGCAGCAAAGGTACCTATAATTCTGTTTCAATTGATATTGTGGCGCAAAACTTTGAGCAAGTAGAAACCCTTTACAAAGAACTCGCAAAAGTTGAAGGCGTCAAAATGGTTATCTAAGATGAATAAAACAGATTTAATTGTCCGTGAATTAGGATTACAAGACTATCAGGAAATCTGGCATAAAATGCAGGAATTCACGGATAATAGAAATGCAGAAACCACCGATGAAATTTGGCTAGTTGAGCATCATCCTGTTTTCACACAAGGCCAAGCTGGCAAACCGGAACACTTATTACAACGCAGTGAAATTCCTGTTGTACAATCGGATCGCGGTGGTCAAATTACCTATCATGGTCCTGGTCAGCAGGTCATGTATGTGCTCATTGATATTAAACGTCATGAACATTTAAATGTTCGCCAATTAGTGACAGCACTTGAACAATCCGTTTTAAAAACCCTAGCAGACTATGGTATTGAAGGTTATCCCAAACCTGATGCACCAGGCGTATATATCGACGGCAAAAAAATCTGTTCATTAGGTTTACGTATCCGCAAAGGCTGTTCTTTCCATGGTTTAGCGTTTAATATCAATATGGATCTCAATCCCTTCCATTGCATTAATCCTTGCGGCTATGCAGGGCTTGAAATGTGTCAGCTTGCTGATTTTATCGGTAAAGAAGAGGCTACACTTAACAAGGTTTCCCCAAAATTAATTAAACACTTTGCCGAACTTTTGGGCTATAATGTTACAAATTTATAACATTCACTTTATAACACATAAAAAATGCCTGAATCAGGCATTTTTCTTTAGGAAAGAACAATGTCAACGCCTTTTAAAATGGAACGCGGCGTAAAATACCGCGATGCAGCCAAAACATCAATCATCCCTGTTAAAAACATCGATCCTAATCAAGAATTATTGAAAAAGCCGGAATGGATGAAAATCAAATTGCCATCTAGCTCATTAAAGATCGAGACCATCAAAAACGGGATGCGTCGTCATGGCCTACATTCTGTATGCGAAGAAGCATCTTGTCCAAATTTACACGAGTGTTTTAACCATGGTACGGCAACCTTTATGATTCTAGGGGCAATTTGTACTCGTCGTTGCCCTTTCTGTGATGTTGCACATGGTAAACCCTTACCACCCGATCCGGATGAACCACGTAAATTAGCTGAAACCATCCAAGATATGAAGTTGAAATATGTGGTGATTACCTCTGTTGACCGTGATGATTTGCCTGATCGTGGTGCAGGCCATTTTGCAGAATGTGTAAAAGAAGTGCGTGCATTAAACCCTGGCATTAAAATTGAGATTTTAGTGCCTGATTTCCGTGGTCGGATTACTCAAGCCTTAGAAAAATTAAAAGATAATCCACCAGATGTGTTCAACCACAACTTGGAAAATGTGCCACGCTTATATAAAGAAATTCGTCCTGGTGCTGATTATCTGTGGTCTTTAAAATTACTTCATGATTTCAAAGAAATGTTCCCAAACATCCCAACTAAATCAGGTTTAATGGTTGGATTGGGTGAAACCAATGAGGAAATTCTTCAAGTGATGGAAGACTTACGTGCAAACGGCGTCACCATGCTTACACTGGGTCAATATCTTCAACCTAGTCGCCATCACTTACCGGTTGCGCGCTATGTGCCACCAGCAGAATTTGATGAGTTCCGTGATAAAGCCAACGCAATGGGCTTTGAACACGCAGCCTGTGGCCCATTTGTTCGCTCTTCCTACCATGCTGATTTACAAGCAAGTGGTGGATTAGTGAAGTAATCAAAAACAGATAAAAAAATGACCGCACTTTGAATCTCAAGTGCGGTCATTTTTATATTATCCTTTCAACTAGTCAGTTGCTGCTGGCTTATCTTCTTCGCCCTCATCAGTCTCCATCATGCTTTCTTGACGAAGATCTTCAAGGGTGCGACCATTAATTAAGTAGCCATTTTCCGTTTTTTCCACTCTAGAAACGTAATTATCACCTTCTTCCACAAATTCTCGGTGAAGTTTTCCATCATGTTTCACAAAGCTACTTAAATATTGCCAAAAGTATGAATTTTCCTTAATGGCTAAGGCTTTTTCATTTTGATCATCAAACAACATTTTACTTAATGTCAGATTAAATGTGCCTTCAATATTATCTGGAATCATGTCTGATGAATCATCTTCGGGCACTTGAGGCACAATACCACTCACTTCCAATTTAACTGGATAAGCATTGGTCTCTGGATAAGTATTTAGATTTAAATTCAACGTTGCATTATCAACGATTAAATCAAGCTCTTTCCATGAGTTTTTGATGTATTTATCAAATGTGGCTGACGTTAAATGCGTGCTGCATAAGGCCCCATAAAACGGTGCTGAGCAAAATCTTGCTGATAAATGTGCTTTGCTGTGATTAATTTTAAATGGTGCATCAACCGCTAATTTTTCAAATTGGAACCCTGCACTTGGGTAACTCGCTTTATTCGCAGACAATGTGATATGTTCATTATATTGATCATTGTCTAGTGTTTCCGTCTTATCACTGGCTGATACGTCATCAAGCACTAAATCGGCCATATTAAATGATTTTAAGGCTGCCTCAATATTGGTTTTGCCACTAAATTCTTTTACCCATTTATCTTTGGCATTCAAGAAGTCTTTATTGTCTTTTGACGGTGCCTCTTTCTCAGCAAAAGCATCTAATAAAAACGGTACAAACGCCAATTCGTTTGCCACGTTGTAATCATCTAACTGAATATTAACTTTACCGCCTTTAGCTTCCCATTTACGCTCTTCATCGGCAGGAGTTTGTTTCACACTTTCAACATTTAATTTGAAATCCACATTGGCTTTAGTTAAATCTGTATTCGCCAACTTAAGTTCAAGACCGGCATTTTGTAAGTTAAAGTAAGGTTGATTATTTTTAGGCACATTGACAGAAAGCACGGATAACGAGCTATCAAAACGATCATTTTGTGTAAAAATTTTCGTTAACAAATTGACGCCGTCTTTAATATCTAATGAGCCATCACTTAATTTTTTAAATTCATGATGAAAATTGACCGCACTTGGCACGCCATTTTGTTTAATTAATAAATTCAAACCACCTGCTGTTGCTTGGCTTTCTTCTGTCGTACGGCTTTTATTGGCAATGCGTAAAATATCACTACTAAATTTTGTACTTAGATCACGTTTATCTGATTCCCCAGGTTTCACATCAAAATGATAAGTGGCATTTTTAAAATAAACATGTGTATTTTCCCCATTTAACAACGCCACTTCGGCATTTTTCGCGGTTAAGTCAATACTTGATAGGTCATATTGATTTGCTCCAACAGGCACAAGGCGAGCTTCACCATCAATTTCTTCAAGTTTCGTGTCTTTATCGTAATTAAAACCACTTAAGTTTGTTTTTAGCTCAACTTCTTTATTTTTTAAGAAATGAAGACCAATAGAAAGGTTTTGGGACTTATTCGCAAAATCACGGAATTCCGTCAAAATATCAGACTGTAAATAATCCCCTACCGGCGAAAATTTACTATTAATCGTGTTTTTATCAATCGTGATATTTAATGTTTTATTTAATTGACGAACTAATTGATCAGATAACTGAGACTCCGCTGTAATGAAGAAAGGCAGTGCGGTGAGCTTAGTTGAAATCACATTTGTGCTTTTCGCATCGCTATCTTTTACACTAAAGATTAACTCTCGAATAAAAAAGTTTTTCGCAGTTTGTGTCACATTTAATGTTGCTTGGTTATCCAAAGAATAAGGGAAATTTTTTAATACCTGATCGATTTTATGATTGGTGTAAAATTGTGCGCCGATCCCAAGTGCCACTGCGATAGCCGAAATCGTCAATGCTATTGTTCTTTTCTTGCTCATAATGTCCCCAAATACGATCTCAATTTACGATCTCAAAATCCTTTTGAAAAATTAACCGCACTTTAATCTTCAAAGTGCGGTCAGTTTCCAGTCTATTTTAACCTAAGATTTTATCTAACTCTTGGCTTACAGCTTCCACTTTTTGAGTACCATCTAAACGGAAATATTGCGTATTACCTGCTTTTGCTTCAGCTTGGTAATAATCAATTAATGGGCTGGTTTGTTTGTGGTAAACCGCTAAACGATCTAACACAGTTTCTGGTTTATCATCTGCACGGATAATTAAATCTTCACCCGTTACATCATCTTTACCTTCCACTTTTGGTGGGTTGTAAACGATGTGATAAGAACGACCCGATGCTTGGTGAACACGACGACCACTCATACGTTCAACGATCACTTCATCCGGTACATCAAACTCTAAAACGTAATCAATTTTCACGCCAGAATCTTTTAATGCATCCGCTTGTGGAATTGTACGTGGGAAACCATCTAATAAGAAACCATTTGCACAATCTGGTTGAGAAATACGATCTTTTACTAGCGCCACGGTTAATTCATCCGGTACTAATTTTCCTTCATCCATTAATGCTTTTGCTTGTTTGCCTAATTCTGTACCCGCTTTAATCGCTGCACGGAACATATCCCCTGTTGAAATTTGTGGAATGCCAAATTTGTTCATAATAAATTGTGCTTGCGTGCCTTTTCCTGCACCAGGAGCACCTAAAAGAATAATTTTCATACGAATCTCCAATAAATAATAAACCTGTTTAAAATACCGTTAAAGCCTTGTTTGGTCAAATGATTTTGCTGTTAATTTTGACTGTACTTTATTTTATTTTAAGCTTTTTCAGTTCCTTTTTCATTCCATGGAGCCACCCAGAATAAACAAATCATTCCTGGGATAGCGAGGAATAAACAAATCCAGAAAAAATGATAGTAGCCTACTGCCTTAACCAAGTAACCCGATAACATACCAAGCCCTTTACTCGGTAAAGCAGAAAGACTGGTAAATAAGGCTAACTGAGTAGCAGTATAAAGTGGATTGGTTTCACGGGCCATAAAGGCGACAAAGGCAGCAGTACCCAGACCGACACCAATATATTCCCCCGCAATCACGAAACCTAATTTCCAAAGTTCTGCGGCGCCAATTTGGTCAAAATGCCCAAATGCCGCTAACCAAATAAATCCACCAATAGTGATTAATTGGATAAAACCAAATACCCATAATGCGCGGTTAATCCCTAAACGCAGCATGATCACACCGCCCACGAGACCAGCAGAGATACTCGCCCAAAGTGAGGTACTTTTTACCACCAACGCAATATGCTCTTTTTCAAAGCCCATGTCATAGACGAATTTCGTTTGTAACGTAGTGGCAAATGAATCGCCAAATTTATACAAGAATAAAAAGAGTAAAAAACCGATGGCTTGGGCGACACCTTTGCGTTGGAAGAACTCTTTCAAAGGTATCCAAAACACCATATAGAAAGGTTGATCACGATCAACCTGTGCAATCTGCGGTTCTTTTGCTAAAAAGAGCGTCATAAATATGCCCGCTAGCATACAAAGTGCAGTCAATAAAAAGACGGTTTCCCATGGATAAATTGTCGCTAAATAAAGCGAGAGCCCACCAGGAATTAAACCTGCAACACGATAAGCATTAATATGGATGGTGTTCCCCAATCCTAATTCATTATCCGTTAAAATTTCACGACGATAAGCATCGAGTACAATATCTTGTGTCGCAGAGAAAAAGGCAATAAATGTGGCAATTTTAGCCACTGTACTTAACTCTGCTACGGGATCAAACTGACTAATCACATAAAGTGAAATCAGCAAAATCACTTGAGAAATCAATAACCAACTACGACGACGCCCTAAAAAATGCGGGAAATAGCGGTCTAATAACGGTGCCCATAAAAACTTCAAACCATATGGCACCATCACCCCTGTCAATGCACCGATTAATTCAACGGAAAGTTTCTTATCTGTCAGCCACACTGGCAACATTTGCAATAACACGAAAAGTGGTAAGCCCGAACTAAATCCAGTGAAAACACAGATCAGCATTTTGCGGGTAAATATTTGACTAGAAAGGGATTGTTCTGACATAAAGTGCGGTTATTTTTGAGCGTGTTTTATCTGATTGAAATATTAAGGGCGGAATGATACTCCGCCCAACAAGAGTGAGATTAATCTCGGTATCCTTTCGGATTATTTTTTTGCCAATTCCAGGTGTCTTTCATCATTTGCTCAAGACCACGTTCTGCTGTCCAATTTAACTCTTTTGCTGCAAGACTTGGATCGGAATAGCAGGTTGCAATATCACCCGGACGACGTGCCACAAGACGATATGGAATTTTAATATTGTTCGCTTGCTCGAACGCTTTCACCATATCCAGCACAGAATAACCGGTACCTGTACCTAAGTTATAAATGTGTAAACCTGCGTCATTTTCATGGCGATTTAATGCTTTTAAGTGACCAATCGCTAAATCCACTACGTGAATATAATCACGTACACCTGTGCCGTCATGAGTATCATAATCGCTACCAAACACGGAAAGTTGCGGTAATTTACCGATCGCAACTTGGCTGATGTAAGGTAATAGGTTATTTGGAATACCATTTGGATCTTCACCAATCAAGCCGCTTGCGTGAGCGCCCACTGGGTTGAAATAACGTAAGATCGTCATACTAAATTGTGGTTCAGCTTTCGCAACATCGGTCAGAATTTGTTCCACCATGTATTTAGAGGTACCGTAAGGGTTGGTTGTACCGCCCACTTTGCAATCTTCTGTAATTGGAATAATTTCCGGATCACCATAAACCGTTGCAGATGAACTAAATACAAAGTTCCACACACCTGCTTTTTTCATTTCTTGAATGAGAACAATCGTACCTGCGACGTTATTCATGTAGTATTCAGCCGGTTTTTGGACACTTTCTCCCACGGCTTTTAAACCTGCAAAATGGATTACCGATTGAATGCTGTTTTCGGCAAAGATTTTTTGTAATAAAGCACGATCTAAAATATCGCCCTCATAAAATTTCACGTCTTTGCCCGTGATTTCTTTTACGCGTTCTAAAGATTTTGGGGATGAATTGCATAAATTATCCAATACCACCACTTCTTTATTTGCATTTAATAATTCCACTACAGTGTGTGAACCGATATAGCCTGCGCCACCCGTTACTAAAATAGCCATGAGTTACTCCTTAATTATTTTTGTTCGTAAATTATAACATTGATTTCTACGATACATAAATTTATCCCCTCTTTTGACCGCACTTTGGTGTGATCGTTGTCACAGAATAAACATTTTTCTCTAGAATTTTGATTTGAGTCATTGAAGCACCTCTCGATGAGGCGAATAATAGTCTCCTAAAATCAAAAAGATAAAGGAAGACAATATGAAACCTCAAACACTTCAAAAAACCGCACTCGCACTACTTGTTGGTTGGTATGCTGCGAATGCAGCCGCTTATTCTGAACAAGGCCAAGCCGGTAATACCAAAAGTTGGGAAAGCGCTGAATACCTCAAAGACTGGGGCTTAACCTCAATGAATGCCTCCACGGCTTATGCTCTTGGCTTTAATGGTTCAGGCGTAAAAATCGGTGTGATGGACTCAGGTGTGCTATTAAACCACCCTGAATTTCAAGACGGTCGAATCCACGTTGTAAAAACGGAAGGGACTTATAGTAAAGATGGCATGCGTTATCCCGATGCATCGGTGGGAAATGGTCCAATTAATAAAAATGAACCAGTAAAAAACGGTAAACGCAATTTCGATAAAACAGATAATGGCATCTTCACTAAAAGTGAAGCCTTCAATATTGACGGAGCATGGCATAAATATACCAATGATGCGCACGGTACGCATGTTGGCGGGACAATGGCGGCAAGCCGTGACGGCAATGAAATGCACGGTGTGGCTTTCGGTGCTAACCTCTATTCTGCCAATACTGGTGGTAACGACAACATGACCTATGGTCCAAACCAAGACTATGATTTCTTCTTACAAGGCTACTCTGCCCTAGCGGATGTCGGTGCCAAAGTAATTAATAACAGTTGGGGTTCAAACCGTCGTGTTAATTCATCCTTTGCGGGTGCCTTAGGCTATAAACCCAAATATGATTGGCGTAATGTGCCTGAATATGGCGTGCAATATTATGATGTACCAAAAGCACCTGAGCCAATTTCTAGTCCTGCGGCACATATTTATTTAAGTAACTTAGGCGAAGCTGAAAAAGCTTATTATCAATTTGTCACGAGCGGTGAAAAAAACTTTGTTGATGCGGCTTATGAAGTGGCTAAAAATAGAAAAGTGATTCAAGTCTTCACGGCGGGTAACCGTAGCATGATGGCTGAATCTTTTACGCGTGCCATGTTGCCTTATTTCAGACCTGATGCAGAAAAATACTGGGTAAACGTCACGGGGCAAGTCGGTGGTGAAGGCTATCCGAATGACTCAAATGACGATGTGAGTGATGAAAAAGCAGGCGCAGATATTCAAGAATTTAACCTCGCCGGCCATTCAAAATGGTGGACGATTGCAGCGCCATCCGCCAACATCTATTCCTCCTACATTCAATTACAAGACAACAATACTTATGGTGACCCTATTTACAAATCAGCTGGTGGTACTTCAATGGCTGCCCCACATGTAAGTGGTGCATTAGGTGTCATCTTTTCTCGCTATCCATACATGACAACCGATCAAGCGCGCTATGTTATGCTCACTACTGCGAGACAAACCACACTTCGCAAAGGGCTTGAAGGTAAACCATTAGAACGTTGGGAAACTGAACAAGGTGTACCAAGTAACGTTTGGGGTTGGGGGATTTTAGATCTTGGCAAAGCGATGTTTGGCCCGGGTCAATTCTTAGGAAACATGAAAATCAACCTCAATCAAAATGATGTTTGGTCAAATGATATTAGCGATAAAGCCATTAAAGCACGTCAAGTCGAAGATCAAGCTGAAGCCGCCACTTGGACAACACGCAAAGCAGAATTACAAGCGTTAATGCAAAATCGTGCGGGCGCAACAGCAGAAGAAAAAGCAGAATATCAAGTCGGTTTAGCACGTGAAGTGGCTCGTAATGAACGTGCCGCACAAGGCTATGTCGGCACATTAACTAAAAATGGTTCAGGTACCTTAACGCTCACAGGTAATAACAGCTTCACCGGTGCAATTACTGTAAATGAAGGTCAACTTTCAGGGTTAAATCAATCCCTTGGTTCGGCACAACAAGTCATCGTAAAACAAGGTGCAACATTGGAAGTGTTACCGAAAGCGGAAGTTACTAAACCAAGTGAGAATGGATTTGTCACCGAAACCTTAACCAGCACCGCGAAAACGGTCACCGCAACCGTGGAAAAAGGTAGTCGTTTGTTATTGAATAATGGTATTGCTAACGTCAATGCAACCTTTGCAGACGGTTCTATTTTAGTACCAAATAAATTTGATGAAGAAATTCTGCCTCAATTACAAAAAGATCCACAAAAAGCGGTATCTGTGCAGGGTACTGGCTCATTTGTGGGAGCTGAAAATGCGGTAGTTGAAACACCTCGCACTTATGATTTCTTTGCCGTTAAAAATGAAAGTAATGCAAATACGCTGAAAGTAACTGTTCAGAAAAAAGCCCTTTCATCTGCAGCCACCACTGAAAATGAAGTGGCTATCGCCAATGCATTAGATGCAGCAACAAACAGTGCGGCTTACCAAAGCCTCATTTGGGGAACAAAAGAGAATGCTCGCCAAACTTTTGCTCGTCTAAGCTATGATGAAGATCTCGCAGCTCAACAACACAATGTGTTAAATGGCTTATTGCTTCGTCAACAACTTGCCCAACCAAGTGCGGTCAGAGCTCAACTTAATGCAGGTACACAAATTTGGACAAGTGGCACCTTCACCCACTTCAGCACGGATAGTTTAAGCAGCCATGCGTACAATCAACTTGTGGGTATTGATGCAACCATTGATACAAACAAACATTTAGGTGTATTTGTTGGTTCAACACAAAATAGTCACAAAATTGACCGCACTTCGAAAGATCGTGCCGTACATTTAGGCTTAACAGCTGAACATCGTTTCAACGTATTAACACCGAAAATTGGCTTTATTCAAAGCTGGGGGAAACACGAACAACGTGCAGAATTTGCGCAAGGTGTGAAAACTCATAGCCAAACACAAAATGTCTTTGCTGAACTTGCCTACACAGGCTTAAAAGGGGAACATTTTGCGATTGAACCTTATGCTGGCGTAAGCTATATGCACATCAAAAATAAAGGTGTGACTAAAGACGAAGTGCAGTTAAAAGACAACAATCGTGATTTAATCGTCACCTCTGTAGGTTTACGTCCATCCATTCCATTTGCAATTGGTGGCGTTCAATTAAATCTATTAGGTGATGTGGCTTATCATCGTTTCCATAAAGATAAAGCCGCTGAAGGCAGCTTGGTTATCAATAATCAAGGTGTAGCGAATCTTTATGGTAAAGAATTGAAAAATGTTGTCACGACAGGTGTCGCATTACAAGCTCAATTTACACCAGCATTTAGCGTAAAAGTCGGCTATCAAGGTGCTTATAACCATGATACGAAAGCGAATAATGTTAATGCAGAATTACGTTTCTCGTTTTAACGATATTCAATAAGACAAAAGTGCGGTCAGTTTTTGAGAGGTTTTAAAACCCTTTGAAAATTGACTGCACTTTGTATTAGATGTTTTAAATTATATGCCTTTCAAACAACTAAAAGCGTCTATACCCCAAAGACTAAGATCTTGATATTTTTTTGAAATATATCTCTTACTTCCTCCTAGATATTAAAAAATGTATAGGCAAAATGATAAAATGCAGTTTTAGAGACATCATAAAAGCTTCCTCAATTAATAAATCATAATGGATATATTTTATCCCCACATCCATTTGAGCATAGAACAATACAATAAAAAATAAAATAACGGCTCCAAAGAAAGATAGTAAAGTTAAAATAATATTCTTCATTATTTACCTCCCTCTTTCTCATTACAGCTATCTCTATAATATATAAAACCGAAAGACAATATCAAAACTATAACAGCTCTAATAATCTTACTTGCTTTCATTTTTGATCCCTTAACTAATTTATCTTCGATGTTATAAATATTTTCTGCTACTTAACTAATGCTTGAAGACATCAATTTTTTAACCTCGCGATAGTTCGACTTTTCTACTCATACTTAAAAATCAATTTCATTTGATTCAGATTTTACACCTAATTTTTATAATTCATTATAAAAACTAATCACATCCTCAGTTTTAACCATCCATTCAGATATTCTAAAACCATCTTCATTTATTATTTCATGAATACCTATGTAATTCTCAATCATAGATAAATCAAATTTAGGAAAATCTTCTAAAAAAATTATTTTATTCTGCACAAACGAATTTTCCTTGTCATAGTAGATAACCCATGATGAAAAAAAATTTAAATTGACGGGATCATGCATTGATGTTATCAACAAAGAATGATCTCTTTTTTCCAATCCTGTTGCTAAAGATTTTTTCCAATTTCTTTTATACTCATCAGAAGACCAATAACCTACTGGAATATGTAGTTCTTCAGAATACTCTCCTAACCGAATTCTAGCTAAAAGATGTTTTCCGTAACCATTATCAAAAGGGCTATTCTCATCTTCAAAAAAAATACCGAACATAAATTAATCCTTAAATCTATTCAAATATTTATCATAAGTACCTTGTCGATTTTCTCTCCAATCCATCATTTTCCATCCATCGAAAAAATTATAATCACCTACATCAGGAGTAATATAATTTTTACAATTCTATGTATCATAGTATACCCAACATTTCCCATTTATTAAGAGATAAGACATTTAATCTTTTCATTTAGACCGGATATCTACATAACCATAATCTTTCTCACAATGAGATTTTGCATTTCAGTTCAATCTTATTACGAGTATAGTTAAAAACATTCTGATTCTAGGAGTGTATGTAGCTCATTTTTATTGTACTTTTATTCATCTATAAAAACAAAAGGCATCAATCTGATGCCTTTTCAATTTATTAACATGAAAAATTAACGTTCATTCCAACGTTTGATTGATTCACGAATCACTTCTTTCGCTTCTTCTACATCACCCCAGTGAGTCACTTTCGTTGAACCTGGTTTTTTTAATGCTTTGTAGTTGTTGAAGTGGAATTCAATTTGTTTGATTAATTGTGCAGGTACATCTGCAAGGCTGTTGTATGCATTGCCGGTATCGCGGTCATCTGCTGGCACACAAACGATTTTATCGTCCACTTCGCCATCATCAACGAATTTCATCACACCGATTACTTTTGCTTCGAGGAATACACCTGTTGCAAGTGGTTGGCGAGTTAATAATAAAACGTCTAACTCATCACCATCTTCGTCTAAAGTTTGTGGAATGAAACCATAGTTAGTTGGTTTTGCGAAGATCGCTGGCTCAACACGGTCTAATTGGAACGCTGCAACTTTACGGTTCCATTCGATTTTGTGGCAGCTACCTTCTGGAATTTCATTTACCACGTTGATAATGCCGGCATCTACATCGCCTGGCGTTAAAATTTGATTAAAATCAGCCATTGTTTTTCCTTTTTTTGATTACGTTAAAAACTTTCAGAGTATAGCAGTTTTTAGTCGATAAAAAAATACGCGAAAAACATCCTCAAAACTGACCGCACTTTCCCGCCAGACTGACAAAAAACGATTACGCAAACGTTTACTTTTAAGTAATTTGCTATAAAATAGCACGTCTTTTTTTGATTATTAACCTAGGGGACTTTATGTCAAGTTTAGAAAAAACCTTTGAACTCAGCAAACGCGGTTCAACGGTTCGTCAAGAAATCATTGCGGGTTTAACCACCTTCTTAGCCATGGTGTATTCCGTGATTGTTGTGCCTAAAATGCTTGGTGATGCAGGCTTTCCGGCTGAATCAGTGTTTATCGCAACCTGTTTAGTGGCAGGTCTTGGTTCGATCTTAATCGGCTTTTGGGCAAATGCGCCAATGGCGATCGGCTGTGCGATTTCATTAACTGCCTTCACCGCATTTAGCTTAGTCATTGGTCAACATGTTTCTATTCCTGTGGCATTAGGTGCTGTATTCCTTATGGGTTTGGTGTTCACCTTAATTTCTGCAACAGGTATTCGCTCATGGATCCTACGTAACCTGCCATCAAGCATCGCGCACGGTGCAGGGATCGGGATCGGCTTATTCTTACTTTTAATCGCCGCAAACGGCGTAGGCTTAGTGGTCGGCAACCAAGCGGGTTTACCGGTTAAATTAGGTGACTTCACCTCATTCCCTGTAATGATGTCCTTAATCGGTCTTGCATTCATTATCGGCTTAGAAAAAATGAAAGTAAAAGGCGGGATTTTATGGGTCATCATCGCGATTACTATCGTCGGTTTAATCTTCGATCCAAACGTAACATTCAATGGCCAAATCTTCAAAATGCCAACCTTTGGTGAAAACTCACTTTTCTTACAATTAGATCTCCAAGGTGCATTACAACCTGCCATTTTACCGATTGTTTTTGCTTTAGTGATGACAGCGGTATTTGATGCAACAGGTACTATTCGTGCTGTGGCAGGTCAAGCGGACTTATTAGACAAAGACGGACAAATCATCAACGGTGGTAAAGCCTTAACCTCTGACTCCGTAAGTAGCTTATTCTCAGGTTTATTCGGTACTGCGCCAGCAGCCGTTTATATCGAATCAGCAGCAGGGACAGCCGCAGGCGGTAAAACTGGTATCACCGCTATCGTGGTCGGCGTATTATTCTTATTAATGTTATTCTTCCAACCACTTGCATTCTTAGTGCCTGGTTATGCAACTGCACCGGCGTTAATGTATGTGGGCTTATTAATGCTAAGCAATGTGAGCAAATTAGACTTCAATGATTTCGTGGGCGCAATGAGCGGCTTAGTTTGTGCGGTATTCATCGTGCTAACGGCAAACATCGTAACCGGTATCATGCTTGGCTTTGCGGCATTAGTGATTGGTCGAATCGTGAGTGGTGATGTGAAAAAACTCAACATCGGTACAATTATCATCGCCATTGTCCTTGTCGCATTCTATGCTGGCGGCTGGGCGATTTAATTAAATACAATTTTGATAAGGCGAACAATAGTTCGCCTTTTTTATTTCTAGCCTTAAAAACAATCGAAAAACCAACCGCACTTTTACTTTACAAATCCCTAAATCCGCCTAAAATACAGGCCTTTAATACGGCTTGCCAAAAGCAAGCTACTGACCTGAAATCAGACAAGAGAATATTATGACAACCCCATTTAAACCTGAATTACTCTCCCCTGCGGGCTCCCTCAAAAACATGCGCTACGCCTTTGCGTATGGCGCAGATGCCGTTTATGCAGGCCAACCACGTTATAGCTTACGTGTACGTAACAATGAATTCAATCACGCCAATTTAAAAATCGGGATCGATGAAGCCCATGCGCTTGGCAAAAAATTCTATGTGGTCGTGAACATTGCACCGCATAATTCCAAACTCAAAACCTTTATCAAAGATTTACAACCTGTGATCGACATGAGCCCAGATGCCTTAATTATGTCTGACCCAGGCTTAATTATGTTGGTGCGTGAAAACTTCCCGGATATTGATATTCACCTTTCTGTACAAGCGAATGCGGTAAACTGGGCAACGGTAAAATTCTGGAAACAAATGGGGTTAACTCGTGTGATTTTATCGCGCGAATTATCCATTGAAGAGATCGCTGAAATTCGCCAACATGTGCCCGATATCGAACTCGAAATCTTCGTACACGGTGCGTTATGTATGGCGTATTCTGGCCGCTGTTTACTTTCTGGCTATATCAACAAACGTGACCCAAACCAAGGTACTTGCACGAATGCTTGCCGTTGGGAATACAAAATGGAAGAAGGCACCACGGATGAAGTGGGCAACATTGTGCCGAAAATCGATCCCGCTCAACAAATCGAAGTGAAAAATGTGGCGCCAACTTTAGGCGAAGGTGCAGTAACAGATAAAGTCTTCCTTTATACCGAATCACAAAAACCAGATGAACAAATGACGGCGTTTGAAGATGAGCACGGCACCTACTTTATGAACTCAAAAGATCTGCGTGCCGTACAACACGTGGAAAAATTGACCGCACTTGGTGTGCACTCTCTAAAAATCGAAGGTCGCACTAAATCATTCTATTACTGC
This sequence comes from Haemophilus parainfluenzae, assembly GCF_003252755.1. Lineage (GTDB taxonomy): Bacteria > Pseudomonadota > Gammaproteobacteria > Enterobacterales > Pasteurellaceae > Haemophilus_D > Haemophilus_D parainfluenzae_N. The sequence continues at coordinate 139,386 of NZ_QEPT01000004.1, forward strand.
GCAAGAACCGCTCAAGTTTACCGCAAAGCCATTGATGATGCGGCTGCGGGCAAACCATTTGATGAAAGCTTAATGGATACATTGGAATCCCTTGCGCATCGTGGTTATACCGAAGGTTTCTTACGTCGTCATACGCACGATGAATACCAAAATTACGAATACGGCTACTCTATCTCTGAACGCCAACAATTTGTCGGTGAATTTACCGGTAAACGTAATGAACAAGGTATGGCCGAAGTCGCAGTGAAAAACAAATTCTTGCTTGGTGATGAAGTGGAAATGATGACCCCACAAGGCAACATCGTTTTTAAAATTGAAAAAATGCTCAATCGCAAAAACGAAAATGTGGAAGCCGCACTCGGCGATGGCCATTTTGTCTTTTTAGATGTACCACAAGACATCCAACTTAATTATGCCTTGTTGATGCGTAATTTGGTCAATACCAACACACGCAATCCACACAATTAATTTGTTAAAAAATTGTTGCGTTTGTTAAAGAGTGTACTATAATACATCCCATACCTGATTTGTTAATTCAACAACTCATAGTATGACTCCAAATATTTTGCCCTTTCACTTTTTTGAAAGGGCTTTTTTTATACCTTAAAAACACGCTCCAAACTCATATAAAACACTCCATTCTTAAAATTAATTAACTTCATATTATTTATGAAAAAATATATAAATTAATGAACATTGACATTAAAATAAAGTTAGGAGTACATTAAGCAATAATCATTAAAAGTAATCATAAATATAAAGGATTATTTTATGTTTGCGAAGCTCTCCTACTACGCCCATTCCGCCCAAGACGAACTCGGCAATCTCTTACCTTACGAACATTGGCAAACCTTACAAAGCCATTCGGTAAATGTTGGCGAAATGGCGGCGGAGTTTGCTCGGGTATTCGGTGCGCAGGAAATTGCCTGCCAGACGGGACAGCTTCATGACTTAGGGAAATATTCGGAACCCTTTGACCGCCGATTGCATGGTGGCCCATCAGTTGATCACGCTACCGCCGGAGCCAAAATTGCCGTCGAGCGTTGGGGAAATGTAATCGGCAAGCTAATGGCATTTTGCATTGCGGGGCATCATGCCGGGTTGGCAAATGGAAACGGCGAAGGTGATAACCGCCGCACATTAAAGCAGCGTTTGGCTTTGAAATTTGGCGAAGATATTCCCGTTCTCGATAACCTGTGGCAACAAGAAATCAAACTCCCTCAAAACCTGTCTGCACCGCCACTCAAAGCCGACGCGCATCATCCTTTTTTCTCCTACGCCTTCTTCACCCGAATGCTCTATTCCTGCTTGGTGGATGCCGATTATCTCGACACCGAAGCCTTTTATCTAAAGCTAGAAAACAAAGCCGTCGAGCGAGGCGGTTATCCCGATTTAAACGCCTTACAACACAATTTCAATCAATTTATCAACAAGTTCAGACGACGTGTCGCCCAAGCTCCAGCGCAAACCGAAGCCGAAAAACGCAATGCCGCCTTAAACCGCCTGCGCAGCGAAATTCTCGATTACGTCGTAGAACAAGCGGCACAACCGCAAGGGCTGTTCACTCTCACTGTGCCGACGGGCGGCGGTAAAATCTTCACTTCCATGGCATTTGCGCTGGAACACGCCAAACGACACGGAATGCGGCGCGTAATTTACGTGATTCCGTTCACCAGCATCATCGAGCAAAACGCCGCTGAGTTTCGCAAAGCCTTTGGCGAATTGGGCGAACAAGCCGTGTTGGAACACCACAGCACCTTCGACGACGGCAAACTGCAAGACGACGCCACCAAAGACAAATTGCGCCTTGCCTCGGAAAACTGGGACGCGCCGATTGTCGTGACCACCGCCGTGCAATTCTTCGAATCCCTCTTTGCCGATCGCTCCTCGCGCTGCCGCAAGCTGCACAACATCGCAGGCTCCGTCATCATCCTCGACGAAGCACAAATGTTGCCGCTCAATCTTTTACTGCCCATCATGCAAGCCATCAAAGAATTGGCGCAAAACTACCGCTGCAGCATCGTCATGTGCACCGCCACCCAGCCAGCCGTGCAAGCCGAAAACGGCTTCTATCGAGGCTTTGAAAACGTGCGTGAAATAGCCCCAAAACCGACCGCACTTTTCGACAAACTGCGCCGCACCACCGTGCAACACATCGGCACACAAACCTACTCCGACTTGCTAGCCAAACTTGGCGAACACCCGCAAATGCTCGTTATCGTCAATAACCGCCGCCACGCCCGCAGCTTGTACGACCAAGCCAAACACCTTGATGGCACGTTCCACCTGACCACCTTAATGTGCGCCAAACACCGCAGTCAAAAGCTTGATGAGATCCGAGGCCGTCTGAAAACGGCGAACCTTGCCGCGTCATCGCCACCTCCTTAATCGAAGCCGGCGTTGATGTGGATTTTCCACTGGTAATGCGCGCCGAAGCAGGTTTAGACAGCGTTGCCCAAGCCGCCGGACGCTGCAACCGCGAAGGCAAAAGGCCGTCTGAAAACAGTTTTGTCTGGATATTCGCGCCCGAAGACAAATGGAAAGTCCCGCCCGAACTCGCTACCCAAGCCGCCGTTATGCGCCTGGCCGCCGACAGCTTTTCAGACGACCTCTTATCCACCCAAGCCGTCGCCGCCTATTTCGCCGAGCTTTATCAATTAAAAGGCAGCGAACTGGACAATAAAAAAATTCTGAAAATGCACAACGATACAGGGCAAAGCCTCGATTTCCCATTCCAAACCATCGCCGACAAATTCCGCATGATCGAAAGCCATATGCAGCCGCTGATTATTCCGTTTGATGGTGAAGCCGAAAGCCTCATTAGCAGCCTGCACCACGCCGACCACATCGGCGGACTCTTACGCAAACTGCAACCCTATACCGTCCAAATCCCCGAAAAAGCCCTCGCCGCCTTGTATAAAGCAGGGCGTATCGAACCGATTAACGAGAAAAACTTCGGCAAACAGTTTTATACGCTGATCGGGCTGGATTTGTATGATGAAGTGGCGGGGCTTTCTTGGGATGATACAGAGTTTTTGAAGGGAGAGAGTTTGGTGTTTTAATTAACTTAACATCTTTAGAAAAAAATATTGCATTCTCCTAAAAGTAGGGAGATAATTGACTCGTAATGAAAATTACGAGTGATTGGTGGAGATAAGATAATGACTGAGAAATTTGATTTAAGTGAAGCAAAAGTTGAAAAAGTAATTGTTCATAAAATAGGGAATCAGTTCAGAGATGAAGGTATGCAGTTATCAGATGCTGAACTAGAAAGCCACTCAGCGTTAGATGAACTTTTATTAAAACATTTTCTTCTTCCTGTTTTAAGGAGTGAAAATGAATATACTCTAACTCATGAATCTAATATCAATCTTAATTTAGTTAAGCATTATACATCGCTGATATTTGAAGATAATGAAAATTTCTTTAATGCTTCTTTGGCTATAGCAAAACATTTATATATTTGCTCATCTCATCCAAATATTGGCGGAGGCGAATTTATTGAAATATTATTTACTGGAATAAAATATGCTGAACAATATATTCAGGCTATTGGCTTATTTAGAATTGAGACCAAAAACAGTTATTTAGATGTTGAAAATCACAATGGAATCATTGAGATTATTAAACGAGATGGTATTGCTATCGATTCTATTCAAAAAGGCGCTGTAATTTTATCTATTGAAGATACTACTTTTATTATTGATAGCTTAGGAAAGAAAACCAAATATTGGTTAGAGTCATTTATAAAAGCCACTCCTAAAAATACCCCTAAAAAATATACACAGATAATCGGTGGCATTAGCGCTGCAATTTCCAAGAAAATTACGACTCCAGAAAGTATGTTGAAATTTTCAGAATCTTTAGCAAATGAAGATTCATTCTCAATTAATCAATTAAAAAAAATATCTAGTAATTTTCTTCATGAAGAAGATATTAATTCTATTGTGGATGGATTTGGTGTTAAACATGGGATTGATTTAGATGTGAATTTTTTAGTCGATAAATCAAGGCTATCAAAATATATCAAAGTAATATCAAAGAAAATTCCGTTATTAGATGGTGTAGATATTTTGATTTCAAATCCTAATACAAAGATTATGTCATTTGAAGTTCAAAAGACTGATTTTGGCTTTAAAGCAATCGTTGATATTAAAGAAGGAAAATAATATGGCAGGTGAAATTTCAAAAAAATCTGGTGATATTGGTGAGAAGATTGCTGAAAAATTGTTAGAGAAAATAGGATGGAAAGAACAAATTCATAATATTTCGATTGCATGCTCTGATGATAATCACGTCAATAGTTCAGGAAATCAAAAGAAAAGTCATGGAGAGGATATAATATATTTATATGATACTCCATTTCATGATGATACAACGGTTATAGCTCATATTTCTGTTAAACATAAAATGGAAGGATATGGAACTAGTGAGTCTGCTGTTACTAGCGAATTCAGGAATCATATTAAAGGGCTTGAGGAAATTATTGCATGTGCAAAGTATGATGAAGGGTTCAATTCATTGATTGGATTGACTACCATCAAAAAAAATCGAAAAGATATTGGGATACTGATATGGTTACATAGTAATAAAAAGGAAATTGATCGAAGCATTTTGCCTATTATTGCAAAGTCTAGACCAGATTTAAAGGGCGATACCCCCTATTATATTATAGATGGCGCTAGAGCAAGCTTTCTTTTAAAAGTAATAAATGATTTAGAAAAACGATCTAATAAAGGAGAATATCAATTTTATTATCCTAAGATCGGAACTTCTATTTCAGTTGAATCAGATAGAAAAGGTCATTTTTTACCTATAGAGTTAATTGTTTCAGATATTATACCAGCTATTGTTTCAGTAGATAGTCAAAATCAATTTTACTTATATAGTAGGGAAAGTTTCAGCGATATAGTGTATAAAAATCTTATGGCCTATGCTTTAAATTTTTCTGCTGGCTTAGTTTCAAAAATTTATATTGGATTTCCTGATTACAATTCGGTCATCAATAAAGATATGGCTAAAATGATTCGTTCTTCATTTAAAGATAGAAGAGAAGAGATCATTCCTTTTTCTTACAATAGTTCAATTTTAGATTTGCTTCAGGAGTAAACAATGGAAAATAAATTAGATCTAAAAGGTTTGATTCCATCTGGAAATGAATTACGAGTTCTTCTCAATAGCAAACATATTTCTGAAGGTGAAATAAATAATACCTTAAAAAATAAAGGTGTATTTTGTGGGAATAGCGATAAAACTTTTTCTGTTCCCCTTCTTGTCGCTACACTGTTAACATCAAATGAATACTCTAATATTATTGATAAATCAATGGCAAGAAATTTAAAGCCTAAAAGTAAAATTTCAAAATTAGAGTTGTCTAATGAAGGTGCAAATTGGAAGGAACCTTTAAAAAACTTATTTTCTTCTGATTTTGATATTTTTCAAGATATTCCTAATATTGAAATAAATACTAAACCAAAACTTACATTTATTGGAGATAATAAAGCTAAAATTCAATACGAGATAAAGAGAAAAGATTTTAGCAAAGATTTTTTGAATAGAGAGCTTGATTTTTCTGGAGAAATTATTATTGAAAAGCAAGATGATGGAATTAGCTTAGAATCTATTTATACTCATACATCTAGTGAGACCGAGCTCATAAACCGTAGGCTTGGAGTTGCGATCGCGAAAAAACTAAAACAATCCGGTGTTACTAAGAGTGATGTAGAAGAGAGAATTACTTTTGATAGTTTTAAAGATATAGAGAGAGTTAGGTTTTTCAAAAGATTAACAGGTGGATTAGGTGAATATTTAAAATTAGATAATGTGAATGAAATAGTTATTAGTAGGGAAGGTTCGAAAACCCCATTACCTAATGATCCTAAAGTCTCTTGGATGAATAACACAGTTACATTAATGAAAATTGATGGAAATAGGCTACATGATATTTTTTTGATGTCAGATGAAATATATTATAAATATTACTATATTCATAATATGCTTGTAACCTATAAGTATTCTGGTTCTTCAAATTCAGGAATCTTGAAAATATGTTTTTTCTTTAGTTCATCGTCAAGAAAAAAATTATCATTTGATAAAGATGCTGAACTTACTTTTGTGATAACAGGATCTAACTATGAAAATCAGCCAACTGCTTCGAGCAGAAAGAATATTGAAAATGATATATCAGAGAAAATTAGAACAATGATTAAAACTGAATATCAGAAGATATTAAGTGAAAGAACATAACTATATTATAATCTTATATTTTTTAGCGTTTAAATATGGTTTATCGAAAATAATTTATAGTATCGTATTCTTAAAATACGTGTATTGAAACTAAAGCTGATAGGTTATCAGTATTAAAAAAATCAGCCGCCTTCGGGCGGCTGTGTGTTAAGGAGTTTGTATGGCAAACCAAATCCGCCTACACGTTTGGGGCGATTATGCCTGTTTTACCCGTCCGGAGATGAAGGTGGAGCGGGTGTCTTATGATGTCATCACGCCGTCGGCGGCGCGCGGGATTTTAGCGGCGGTGCATTGGAAGCCTGCGATTCGGTGGGTGATTGACCGGATTTATGTGTTGAAACCGATTCGGTTTGAGTCGGTGTGGCGCAATGAGTTGGGCGGCAAGATTTCGGCGGGTAAGGTCAGCGGGGCGATGAAGCGCAAGAGCGTTGCCGATTTATATACGCTGATTGAAGACGACCGCCAGCAGCGCGCGGCGACGGTGCTTAAAGACGTGGCGTATGTAATTGAAGCCCATGCGGTGCTGACGGCAAAAGCGGGGGCGGATGAGACCGTTACCAAGCATATTGAGATGTTCAAACGCCGTGCGAAAAAGGGGCAATGTTTCCAGCAGCCGTGTTTGGGCGTGCGTGAATTTCCTGCCGATTTTGCGTTGATTGATGAAGGCGAGCCGCTGCCGCTGTCGGCATTATCGGAAAACGAGGCAAACCGCGATTTGGGTTGGATGCTGCACGATATTGATTTTGACCACGGCAACACGCCGCATTTTTTCCGCGCACAAATGAAAGACGGCGTGATTGATGTGCCACCGTTTTACGCCGAGGAGGTGAAAGCATGATTCTTGCGTCCCTGGCCCGTTATTACCGCCGTTTGGCAGCGAAAACCGATGAAATGGGCAACCCGAAAGTGCCGCCTTATGGCTTTAGCGAGGAAAAAATCGGCTGGATTTTGGTGTTGGATAAAGAAGGTCGTCTGAAAACTGCTGTGCCGAATCTGACTGCCGATAAAAAGCCGCAGCCGAAGCTGATGAGCGTGCCGCGCCCTGAAAAACGCACGTCGGGTATCAAACCGAATTTTTTGTGGGATAAAACCGCCTACGCGCTTGGCGTGGAAGCCAATAAAAACAAAGCCGAAGCCAAAGAAAAACCGTTTACGTCGTCTGAAAAAACTTTTGACGCCTTCAAGCAATACCATCTCGATTTACTGAAAAACAGCGAAGACGAAGGTTTACAAGCCTTATGCCGTTTTCTGCAAAACTGGCAGCCTGCACATTTTGCTGCCGAAAATCTGCCTGCCGAAATGCTCGATGCCAACATCGCATTTTCTCTTGAAAAACCGACCGCACTTATCCATAAACGCGAAGCCGCGCAAACTTTGTGGGCAGGCTGCCTGAAAAGCGACGAAGCGCTCGAAGGCTTGTGCCTGATTAGCGGCGATACAGCCCCGATTGCGCGGCTGCATCCTGCGATTAAAGGCGTATTTGGCGGGCAAAGTTCCGGCGGTTCGATTATTTCGTTCAACAAAGAAGCCTTCGCCTCGTTCGGCAAGGAGCAAGGCGCAAATGCACCCGTTTCCGAACAATCCGCCTTTGCCTACACCACCGCGCTGAACTATCTGTTGCGCCGCGAAAACAATCACTGTCTGACTATCGGCGATGCCAGCACGGTCTTTTGGGCGGAAGCGGACGATAACGCGACGGCGCAGACTGCCGAAGGATTTTTCGCGCAAGTATTCACGCCGCCGGATGACGAACAAGAAAGCGCCAAAGTTTTCAACGTATTGGAACAAATTGGCAAAGGTCGTCCGCTGCAAGAAATTGCACCCGAACTCTCTCCCAATACCCGTTTTTATATCTTAGGGCTTGCCCCTAATGCCGCGCGGATTTCTGTTCGGTTTTGGCTGGATACCACGTTTGGGCAGTTGGCGGAAAATTTGGCACAGCATTGGCAAGATTTAGCCATTGAGCCTTGCGCATGGAAAACGCCGCCGTCTATTTGGCGACTCTTATTGCAAACTGCCGTGCTAGGCAAAAGCGAAAACATCTCGCCCGTGTTGGCTGGTGAAATGACCCGCGCCGTGATTTGCGGCACGCCGTACCCCTTGAGTTTACTGTCACAACTGATTACCCGAATCCGCGCCGACGGCGACGTGAACGGCCTGCGCGTGGCAATGATGAAAGCCGTATTAGAGCGGCGTTTTAGAAAAGGTTTTATCGAAGAAGGAGTTCCTATGAGTTTGAACAATGAAAGCCCGAATCGCGCCTATCTTTTAGGGCGGCTGTTTGCCGTGTTGGAGCGCATTCAATATCAGGCGTTGGGCGAATTAAACGCCGGCATTGCCGACCGCTATTACGGTTCTGCCTCCGCCGTGCCGTTTTCGGTTTTTCCGCGCCTTTTGTCGGGTGCAAAACACCATTTGTCGCGCTTGCGTAAAGACAAAGTCGGCATGGCGGTGAATTTGGATAAAGATTTGGGCGAAATCATTGCCAAACTGCCCGAGACCTTTCCGCGCCATTTGAGCATTGACGAGCAAGGCCGCTTCGCCATCGGCTATTACCACCAAAAACAAAGCTATTTTGCTAAAAAAGAAACCGCTGAAACTATTGAAAACTAAGGAGCCAGAAAATGTCTGCCATTCAAAACCGCTATGAATTTGTTTACTTTTTTGATGTAACCAACGGCAACCCTAACGGCGACCCCGATGCGGGCAATATGCCGCGTCTTGATCCCGAATCCAGCAAAGGCTTGGTAACCGATGTCTGCCTGAAACGCAAAATCCGTAATTTTGTCGAAATCAGCAGCGAAAACGAAGCCGGTTATGAAATCTACGTCAAAGAAAAAAGCGTGTTAAACCTGCAAAACAAACGCGCTTATGAAGCACTTGGCATTGAATCGGAAGCAAAAAAACTGCCAAAAGACGAAGCCAAAGCCCGCGACATTACCGCTTGGATGTGCAAAAACTTCTTCGACATCCGCACCTTCGGCGCCGTGATGACCACCGAAGTCAACAGCGGACAAGTGCGCGGTCCGGTGCAATTGGCGTTTGCCCAATCCATCGACCCGATTGTACCGCTGGAAGTTTCCATCACCCGCATGGCGGTAACCAACGAAAAAGACTTGGAAAAAGAACGCACTATGGGGCGAAAATACATCGTTCCTTACGCGCTCTACCGTGTGCACGGCTTTATCTCCGCCAACCTTGCCGTCAAAACCGGTTTTTCAGACGACGACTTAGCCAAACTCTGGCAAGCCCTACAAGTAATGTTTGAACACGACCGCTCCGCCGCCCGTGGCGAAATGGCAGCGCGTAAATTGATTGTTTTTAAACACGACAGCGCGCTCGGCAGCCAGCCTGCACATAAATTGTTTGATGCCGTGAAAGTCGAACGCGTAAACGGCGAATCAGGTACGCCCGCAAGTGGTTTCGGTGATTACAAAATCAGCGTGGTTTCAGACGGCCTGAATGGCGTGAGTGTGGAAGAGTTGCTTTAAAAACACTTAAAAAGATACTCATAAATCACTTATGTGATTTATTCGCTCCTTCGGAGCCGTTGGCATAGCCAACGTTCAAAAAACGGAGTTTTTTGTGACCGCACTTTTAACCAAAACCCAAGGGGAAAATCAGGACACACGCCTGATTCCTCTTTCCGCCCTGCAACACTACGCCTTCTGTCCGCGCCAATGCGCCTTGATTCATAACGAGCAGGCGTGGGCGGAGAACTATTTGACCGCGCAGGGTAAGGCGCTGCATGAACGGGTGGATTCAGGCGAACCGGAAACGCGCAAGGGTGTGCGCTTTGAGCGGACGGTGCATGTGTCGGCGGAGAAACTGGGCATCAGCGGCGTGTTGGATTTGGTAGAAGTGGATACGAAAACAGGTCGTCTGAAACCTGTGGAATACAAACGCGGCAAGCCCAAACCCAATCCGATGGACGAAATCCAGCTTTGCGCCCAAGGCTTGTGTTTGTAAGAAATGACGGGGCAAACCGTCTCTGAGGGCGCACTATGGTATATGCAAACCCGCCACCGCGTTCCCGTCCTATTTTCAGACGACCTGCGCGCCAAAACTCTCGCCACCATCGCCGCCGTGCGCGAACTTCTAAACAGCGGTCAAACTCCTCCGCCTGACTACGGCAAACGCTGCAAAGCCTGCTCGTTGGTGGAAATTTGCCAGCCGGAATTGCTGGGGAAACGGGATAGGAGTGTGAGGTATGTGGTGGGGTTGTTTGATTAGGAAAAAATATAAGTTTTAGAAGATTGATTGTTATGGCTAAAAGTATTTCTTGTATTAAAAAATATATTTTTATAACTAAAAAGATTTCTTGCGTATGGAACTGGTTATGTTCTCGTGGTGAAATAGTTAGACCAAAAAAAAATGCAAAAGAAAAATTTCAAATGAGCATTCGAGCAACAGCTAAATGTAGATTTAATGCTGCTGAACGATTAAAGAGACAAGGGAAATTTGCTTTTTTCACTACTACGATTTTATCTTTAGGATTAATTTTTATCCCGTTGATGCAGAATTCCGGTATTAAATTGGCATTTTCCACAAATGTACTAAATACGATGTCAATATTTTTGGCAGTAGCAGTGCTTGTTTATTCAGTGGTTATTGGAACTGCCAGATATGAAGCGAGGGCGGATAAACTGACGCAATGCGGAGATAATCTGAAAGATTTAAGCCGTGAGCTGGATAGTCTGAAAGAAAGTGATGTTGAACATATTAAAGAGTTGGAAAAAAAATACTCTCATCTTATATCAGACACTGAAAATCATACTAGAACAGATTATTTAGCAGCTACACTAGAAATGAGAAGAGATTATACAGTAACAGGATTTCCTAGATTGTATAAAAGGCTGTCAATCATATTTGTAGAATTATTCTCATACATTATTCCATTATCCATGCTTGTGCTTGAAATTGTCTTTATTTCAGATATGTTGGGTATAAGTAAAATATTAACTAAATATTTTCTAAGTTGATAAAAATATTTATATAGATTAGATTTATTATTGGGTGAATGAAAATTTTAGATTCAAAAGTACGACAAATTAATCTGTCTATAAATTATAATTTAGATGACTTTTTAAAACATTCTAAAAAAGTCATCTAGTGTTTAGTTATATAAATAGAAATTATGAAAGGTATCTTTTGGTTAGTTTTTTGAGATCGTCTAAATGGCGAGCATTCCAGCCGTTAACTATAGCCCAATTTGCTACTGCTTGTTCATCAGCTTTACATCCTTTTTCCTGTAATTCGTGGAAAATACGTTGAGCATGCTTTTTATCTGAAGGGTGAGTTAAGCCAGTAGATAAATTAACAATAGAAGTTAACCGTTTTAATGCTAATGTGATTTCTTCTGGTAAAATTTCAAGTTGTTGAGAGGGTTCCCCATGAGCAATGTTAAGCCCATTGTTATGCCAAGTACTTTCCCAAATATCAGCCTCTTCTAAGAGCCATGATACAAATATGATTACATTTGCAGAAGAGTTTGAGTCAATTTTATTCATATCATCAGGTGTGCAATAAATTGCTAAAATCGTTCCAGAAGAATTATTAAAGCTAACTTTTGATGGCAGTATAAAATCTAAATTTCCTATACTTTCGCCTTTACACAATTTCTTGGCTGAGCCGACGCCAAATACCTGGTCAATTATTTTACCAAGATTAGTTGATTCAAAATTAGATTTTTTAGGGAATACGAAATGAATATTTTTATCGTTACTTTGAGAAGAAACCTCAACAGCATAACGAAGAGCCTTAATTAGCACTTCATCATCTGGACCTTGGTTTTTAAATAAAAATCTTTTTTTCATATAATTTCCTTGGATTAAGGTTGTTAATTTAAATTAAAAACAATAATATTTTAACATAAAGATGGCAAATTTATATATAAATAATGTCTGAAGGAGTTTCCCCCATGCGCAAACTGCAAAACACGCTCTACATCACCACCCAAGGCAGTTATCTGCATAAGGAGCGGGAGACGCTGGTGGTGGAGCAGGAGCGCAAGAAGGTGGCGCAGTTGCCGGTGCATTCCATCGGGCATATTTTCTGCTTTGGGAATGTGCTGGTGTCGCCGTTTTTGTTGGGGTTTTGCGGCGAAAATAATGTGAATTTGGCGTTTTTTACCGAAAACGGACGTTTCTTGGGGCGGCTTCAGGGGCGGCAGAGCGGTAATGTGCTGCTGCGTCGGGCGCAGTATCGGGTGTCGGAGCAAAATCCCGTGCCGATTGCGCGCAATATCATTGCGGCGAAGATTCAGGCGAGTAAGCGGGTGCTTCAGCGGCAGATTCGCAATTACGGCGAGAATGCGGCGATTCAAAGTGCGGTCGATTCTTTGAACATTTCGCTGCGGCAGTTGAAGGGCGCGGCGGAGCTGGACGTGGTGCGCGGCATTGAAGGCGATGCGGCGGCGCGTTATTTCGGCGTGTTCGGGCAGCTTTTGAGCGAAAAAAGCGGTTTTTCTTTTGACGGGCGCAACCGCCGTCCGCCCAGAGACGGGGTGAATGCGCTGTTGTCGTTTGTGTACAGTCTGTTGGGCAAGGACATCAGCGGCACGCTGCAAGGCGTGGGGCTGGATCCACAGGTGGGCTTTTTGCACGCCGACCGACCGGGGCGCGACAGTTTGGCGCAGGATATTTTGGAAGAATTCCGCTCGTGGTGGGCGGACAGGTTGGTGTTGTCGCTGATTAACCGAGGGCAAATCAAACCGCAGGATTTTGTTGCCGAGGCAAGCGGCGCGGTGAGTTTGAAAGCCGATGCACGTAAGCTCTTGTTCCAAGCCTTGCAGGCGAAAAAACAGGAAAAAATTGTTCATCCGTTTTTAGACGAAGAAGTGGAAATCGGACTGTTGCCGTATATTCAGGCCATGCTATTGGCGCGGCACTTGCGTGGGGATTTGGCGGAATATCCACCGTTTTTGATGAGATAAGTCATGTTAATGCTGATTACTTATGATATTTCTTTTGACGATCCAAACGGGCAAGCGCGATTGCGCCGTATCGCAAAACATTGCTTAGATTACGGCGTGCGAGCACAATATTCAGTATTTGAATGTGATGTCACACCTGACCAGTGGGTTATGTTGAAAAACAAACTGTTGGAAACTTACGACCCCACGTGTGACAGTCTGCGTTTTTACCACTTGGGCAGTAAGTGGCGTAATAAAGTGGAGCATCATGGGGCAAAACCGGCAGTAGATGTATTTAAAGACGTGCTTGTTATTTAGTTCGCTAACCTGTTGTTCTCATTAAAAACCCTGATGGGATAGCGATCCTTATTTTCTTTAACAATTTGGATGAATTAATCTATTTGTATAACGACAATGTGGCCGTTATACTTACCAAACTCCTTATCATAAAATCAGTTAGCGAAATACGGTGTTTAATACACTGATTTTTCTTGCTTTTTTAAGTAGGGAGCAGCCGCCTTCGGGCGGCTGTGTGTTGAAACTTTAAACGCAAGGTGCAACATATTTTCCGCCGGCAGCAGCCGCCTTCGGGCGGCTGTGTGTTGAAACTTAAAATGTTTGGTATCAATTTTAGACCCACAAGCAGCCGCCTTCGGGCGGCTGTGTGTTGAAACCTGAAAATGTTTTTCAGGCATTTGTTCGATTTCTTGCAGCCGCCTTCGGGCGGCTGTGTGTTGAAACTCCATATCTACACTATGACAGTCATAGATATAAAACGCAGCCGCCTTCGGGCGGCTGTGTGTTGAAACTCTAATGCTAGTTTTGTTGTTGGTTGAGGTGCTAGCAGCCGCCTTCGGGCGGCTGTGTGTTGAAACTCTGTCAGCAATGGATAAATATGGTAATCCTTTGCAGCCGCCTTCGGGCGGCTGTGTGTTGAAACCGAGCGGGAATGACCGCACAATTCGTAAAAGGTCGCAGCCGCCTTCGGGCGGCTGTGTGTTGAAACTCAAAGTTCTGAATAAAGTATAAAGTGAAATTGCTGCAGCCGCCTTCGGGCGGCTGTGTGTTGAAACTTCGTAATACCCATATTCTTTAATAAACCCAGAACGCAGCCGCCTTCGGGCGGCTGTGTGTTGAAACTCGTTGATCTCCGCAAGCCGTCAAGATACGACCGAAGCAGCCGCCTTCGGGCGGCTGTGTGTTGAAACATGGAGAAAGGAAAATTTTTCACATCTAAATAGGCTGCGCCTCCAGGCGGTTTTACGTTGCAATAAAACTTAATAAATTTAAATAGTATAATATTTGCCGCCCTCTATCTCTCAAGCCAATTCATGCCCAACAACATTCCCCCTTGTATTTCCCCCTTATTCGCTCTAGACTATTCGCCATTTTTAGCTTTCATTATTTACAATTATGCGTGTTTCTGACTTTCATTTTGACTTACCTGATGAGCTGGTTGCTCGTTATCCTAAAGAAGATCGCTCTTCTTGCCGTTTGCTACAACTCAATGGCGAAAACGGGGAAATTTCTCACCGCACTTTTACCGATGTATTAGATTTAATCGATGAAGGTGATCTGTTGATTTTTAACAATACGCGTGTAATCCCAGCTCGTATGTTTGGTCGTAAAGCCAGTGGCGGAAAAATTGAAGTGTTGGTGGAACGTGTTTTAAGTGTACATCATTTCTTAGCGCATATTCGCTCATCAAAAGCCCCGAAAGAAGGTGCAGAATTATTTTTAGGCGAAGATAAGCTCGGTGAAAATAATGGCGTAAAAGCGATTATGGTCGGTCGTCAAGATGCCCTTTTTGAAGTGGAATTAGCGGATAAAACTCGCAATGTACTTGATGTGTTACAAGAAATTGGTCATATGCCTTTGCCGCCTTATATTGATCGCCCTGATGAAGAGGCGGATCAAGAATGCTATCAAACCGTGTATAACAAAGTGCCAGGTGCAGTGGCTGCGCCAACGGCAGGCTTGCATTTTGATGATGAACTGTTACAAAAGCTACACGAAAAAGGTATCAATTTTGAATTTGTGACTTTGCACGTGGGCGCAGGTACATTCCAACCGGTACGGGTTGAAAATATCGAAGATCATATTATGCACGCGGAATATGTAGAGCTTTCTCAAGAAGTCTGCAATGCTATTATTGAAACGAAAAAGGAGGGCAAACGTATCATTGCAGTGGGTACAACATCAGTACGTTCTGTAGAAACCGCTGCTCTATCTGCAGAAGAAAATGGCAACCCAGATTTAATTGAACCTTATTTTTCTGATACGTCCATTTTTATTTACCCGGGCAAATCATTCCGTGTGGTGGATGCGTTGATTACCAACTTCCACTTACCGGAAAGCACATTGATTATGTTGGTGTCTGCCTTTGCAGGCTTTAGCCACACCATGAACGCCTATAAAAGTGCGGTCGAAAATCGCTACCGTTTTTTCAGTTATGGCGATGCGATGTTCATTACTAAAAATCCAAACGTAAAAGGGTTAGAATAAGTGGTTTGACTTATTTTCAACCAACTCATAAAATACCTATCAAGAAGCCTGTACTAACAGGCTTTTTTATTGAACAACAACCTACGAACTGTTTATTCGTTGAGGAAAAAAAATGAAATATGAATTAGATAAAACCAGCGGCAGTGCGCGTCGTGGTCGCTTGGTATTTGAACGTCCACAAGGCACGTTCAGCGTAGAAACCCCTGCATTTATGCCAGTGGGCACTTATGGCACCGTAAAAGGCATGACACCAGAAGAAGTGCGTGCGACAGGTGCAGAAATTTTGCTTGGTAACACCTTCCATTTATGGCTTCGTCCTGGACAGGAAGTGATGCGTAAACACGGTGATTTGCACGATTTTATGCAATGGCATCGCCCGATTTTGACTGACAGTGGCGGTTTCCAAGTATTTAGTTTAGGTAAATTACGTAAAATCACCGAAGAAGGCGTGAAATTCCAAAACCCAATTAACGGTGAGCGCATTTTCCTTTCACCTGAAAAATCCATGGAAATTCAATATGATTTAGGGTCTGACATCGTGATGATTTTCGATGAATGTACGCCTTATCCAGCAACTTTTGATTATGCGAAAAAATCCATGGAAATGTCTCTTCGTTGGGCAAAACGCAGCCGTGATCGCTTTGATGAATTAGGCAATAAAAATGCGCTATTCGGTATTATTCAGGGCGGCGTATTTGAAGAATTACGCAAAGTATCACTAGAAAGCTTAGTGAATATTGGCTTTGACGGTTATGCGGTGGGCGGTTTAGCGGTAGGCGAACCAAAAGAAGACATGCACCGCATTTTAGAATACATCTGCCCACAAATCCCAGCTGACAAACCTCGTTATTTAATGGGCGTGGGTAAACCTGAAGATTTAGTGGAAGGTGTACGTCGTGGTATTGATATGTTTGACTGCGTAATGCCAACCCGTAATGCACGTAACGGTCATTTATTCGTGACAGACGGCATTGTTAAAATCCGTAATGCAAAATATCGCGATGATACGAGCCCATTGGATCCTGAATGTGATTGCTACACCTGTAAAAACTACACCAAAGCCTATTTATATCATTTAGATAAATGCGGTGAAATTTTAGGTGCACGCTTAAATACCATTCACAATTTACGCTATTATCAACGTTTAATGGCGGAAATTCGTCAAGCTATCGAAGACGATCGTTTTGATGATTTTGTCGTGGAATTCTATGCTCGCATGGGCAAACCTGTTCCACCATTACAATTAGCGGATAACTCATAATTGCTGAAAGTGCGGTAGAAAAATGAAGCGTTTTTTGACCGCACTTTTTAACAAAGGAAACCTTATGCAAATCCTCGAACCTCAACAATTTGCCACTTGGAATGAACCGATTGATATGCTTTACGCCTGTCATAGCAAGGTGAAACGCTTTTGCAAGCAACTTACGATTCTTCCTGGCTACTTAGAAAAAAATGGCGTGAATCAAGCCGTATTAAATGATGTGAAAACCATTTTGCAGTATTTTAATCACGCGGCACCACTTCATCATGATGATGAAGAAAAAGACTTTTTCCCGGCTTTAATTGAAAAAGCACCTCAAGCGAAAGAGTCGGTGGATGAATTAGAACGACAACACGTTACCTTGCATGAAAATTGGGCAAAGCTTTCCGAGCAGCTAGAAGAATTGATTGCAGAGAAACGCACTGATGTAGATGAAAGGCTGATTACGCTGTTTGTGGCGAGCTATGATAGACACATTGCCCTTGAAGAGCCGCTATTTGAGCTTGGTAAACAATATTTATCAGCAGAACAACTCACGGATATGGGCAAAATTATGTTTGCTCGTCGCCAAGCTTAAATCATGAAATATGAATTAAATTTGACCGCACTTTCCTGCCCGATTCCGCTTTTAACCGCGAAGAAGGCTTTGGCAAATTTAGCACCAAATGATGAATTAATTTTGCAATTAAATCGTCAAAGTGCGGTAGAAAATTTTGTTGTTTTTTGTGAAGAAAATCAATGTGAATTAGTGGATCAACATTGGCTTTCCGAACAAATCTTCGAGGTTTGCTTGAAAAAAATCAATTAATCCTAAAATTCTAGTTGTTATTGCCTTCATCGGCTTTTACTGAATGCCGTTTTATGGTATTTTACGCACACTTTTAACTTTTCATTTATAAGGAAAACACAATGGAAGCACAAAGCCCAATGTCCACGTTATTTATTTTCGTGATCTTCGGTTTAATTTTTTATTTTATGATTTACCGTCCACAAGCGAAACGTAATAAAGAACACAAAAAATTAATGTCTGAATTAGCGAAAGGCACTGAAGTATTAACCGCTGGTGGTTTGATTGGTAAAATCACCAAAGTAACCGAAGGTACTGAAATTGTTATCGCTTTAAACGATACCACTGAAATCACGATTAACCGTAACTACATCGTTTCAGTATTACCGAAAGGTTCTGTAAAATCTCTCTAATTTAAATTCCTAAAGGGAAAACTATGTTAAATCGTTACCCATTATGGAAGAATCTAATGGTGATCCTTGTGGTCGCCATTGGTGCTTTATACTCTCTTCCAAATATCTATGGTGAAGATCCTGCGGTGCAAATTTCTGGTACTCGCGGACAACAAGCAGACACCACCGCATTAACTGAAGTACAAAATGTACTGAAAGAAAATAACCTTCCAACCAAATCTATCGTTCTTGAAAATGGCTCCATTCTTGCCCGTTTCACCAACACAGATGACCAACTTCTTGCCAAAGATAAAATTGCAGAAAAACTTGGCAACAACTACACCACGGCATTAAACCTTGCACCGGCAACACCGGCTTGGTTAAGCAGCATTGGTGCTAACCCGATGAAATGGGGTTTGGACTTACGTGGTGGTGTACGTTTCTTGATGGAAGTGGACATGAATTCTGCACTTGCTAAACGTCAAGAACAGTTACAAGACACATTACGCAACGAATTACGTAAAGAAAAAATTCAGTTTACCGCCATTAAAAATAGCGACAAATTTGGTACAACGGTCACATTAGAAAACGCTGACCAAATGTCAAAAGCAGCGCGTATTATTCGTCAGTTACACCCAACATTAGAAGTGTCTAATATTGGTGACAACACCTTAAACCTTGCCCTTTCTGAAGCGGCATTAACAGAATCACGTAACTTAGCGATCGAGCAAAACTTAACGATTTTACGTAAACGTGTTGCTGAATTAGGCGTAGCTGAAGCGGTTATCCAACGTCAAGGTGCAGAACGTATCGTAATCGAATTACCGGGTGTTCAAGATACTGCGCGTGCAAAAGAAATCTTAGGGGCAACCGCAACACTTGAATTCCGCATTGTGAATTCGTTGGTGAACCCAGAATCAGCAGCGCGTGGTATGTTACCTTCTGACACAGAAATCAAATATGACCGTCAAGGTAGACCTGTTGCACTTTACAAACGTGCGGTATTGGGTGGTGAACACATCATCAACTCAAGCTCGGGTTTAGACCAAAACACCAGTACGCCACAAGTAAGTGTAACCTTGGATAGTGAAGGCGGCGAAATCATGTCGCAAACCACCAAGAAATACTACAAAAAACCAATGGCAACCTTGTATGTAGAATACAAAGACAACGGTAAAAAAGACGAAAATGGCAAAACCATTTTAGAGAAAAATGAAGAAATCATTAACGTCGCAACCATTCAAGGTCGCTTTAGTTCTAACTTCCAAATTACGGGTGTAAGCAGCTCTGCGGAAGCACAAAACCTTTCTATGTTATTAAAATCAGGTGCTTTAATCGCGCCAGTGCAAATTGTTGAAGAACGTACAATCGGACCTTCTCTTGGTGCACAAAACGTAGAACAAGGTATTGATGCAAGCTTCTGGGGCTTAATTGCCGTCATTGTCTTCATGCTGATTTACTATAAAATCTTCGGTATTATCGCAAGCTTTGCCTTGGTGATTAATATCGTTTTATTAGTTGGTTTGATGTCTATCCTACCAGGTGCAACACTCACTATGCCGGGGATTGCGGGTATCGTATTAACCCTGGGGATGTCGGTGGACGCCAACGTACTTATTTTTGAGCGTATCAAAGAGGAGATTCGTAATGGTCGTCCAATCCAGCAAGCCATTAACGAAGGTTATAACGGTGCATTCACCTCCATCTTCGATGCAAACTTAACTACAATTTTAACGGCAATCATTCTTTATGCTGTGGGTACTGGCCCAATTCAAGGCTTTGCGGTAACTCTTGCATTAGGTGTGGCAATTTCAATGTTTACAGCAATTACCGGAACACGTGCTATCGTGAACTTCCTATACGGCGGTAAACGTCTTGAAAAATTATCAATTTAGGTAGGATAAGATGAGATTATTTGCAAAAGATAAAAACGGACATTTTATCCGTGAAGTGAATGGGATTAAATTGCCATTCCCTCTCACTGAATTTATGAAAGTGAGATTTGTGGGATACGCATTTTCTGCGATTTTAATGGCGATTTCCCTCTTCTTCATTGTGACAAAAGGCTTCAACTGGGGCTTGGATTTTACCGGTGGTGTGGTATTTGATACTCACTTCTCACAACCGGCTGATTTAGAGAAAATCCGTGGCACATTAAATCAAAATGGTATTGCAAGCCCGATTGTACAAACAACCGGTTCTGTACAAGACGTGATGATCCGATTACCAGCTGACAATAACGATTCTGCCATTGGTGATCACGTTAAAAGCATGCTTCAAACGATTGATCCAAATATTCATATTAACAGTATTGAATTTGTGGGTCCAAACGTCGGTGAAGAACTGGCTCAAGGTGCTGTTTATGCGACCCTTGCGACTTTGGCAATGATGTTAATTTACGTTGGCTCACGTTTTGAATGGCGTTTAGGTTTTGGTGGTATTGCCTCACTTGCGCATGATGTGGTGATTACACTCGGTGTATTCTCTGCATTACAAGTCGAAATGGATTTAACCTTCGTGGCAGCAATTCTTTCCGTTGTAGGTTATTCCATCAACGATAGTATCGTGGTATTCGACCGTGTGCGTGAAAACTTCCGCAAAATTCGCCGTGTAGAAACCATTGATATTATTGATATTTCCCTAACGCAAACCTTATCGAGAACCATCATGACATCTCTCACAACGCTTCTTGTTGTGATTGCCTTGTTCTTCTTTGGTGGTCCATCAATTCATAACTTCTCATTAGCGTTATTAATTGGTATCGGTTTTGGTACTTACTCATCAATCTTTATCGCGATTGCGATTGCTTATGATATCGGCCTACGCCGCGAACATATGATTCCACCAAAAGTGGATAAAGAAGTCGATGATTTACCTTAACCTATCGAACACAAGATAAAAAGAAAGCCACCATAGCGGTGGCTTTTTTATTGCTAAAATAATGTCATTTTATGACCGCACTTTATTCGTTTACATCACCTAATAAAGCCGCATATTTCTTCGTTGATTCGGAACTTTCCAGGGTAATTTTAAACGCCATTGTCAGCGGTACAGAAAGCAACATACCTACATTACCAAGTAACCATCCCCAGAAAAGTAATGAAAAGAATACGACCAAGGTGGAAAGGCCTAAGGTTTTACCCATCATCTTCGGCTCAATAATATTACCGATCACAATATTTAATGTAATAATACCGACGGTTACGCCCATTCCTACACCAAATCCATTCAGCAATAACGCTTGAACAATAATAGGCACTGCTGCAATAATCGAACCAATATTCGGAATGTAATTTAATAAGAAGCTTAAGGTTGCCCATAAAATCGCATATTGCACACCCGCTACGTCCAACAAAATCCAAGTCATGACACCAGTCAACAAACTAATCACCGTTTTCACACCAAGATAACTAATCACACCATCTAAAATACGATCAATGTGATGTTCTTCCGCGACAACATCATGTTCATTGTCACTTAACACTAAAGCAAGTTTATGCTTCATCGTTGGTGCTTCAAGCAGCATAAAAATCACTGCTAAAATCAGCACAAAAACATTCGTCACGACGCCAGAAAAGTTTAATAATAAACGGCTCACAAAGTTCATGATCACACTTGGATCAAAATGCTCCATAATGGCTTCACGAGAAATCACAATTGACAATTTCAGTTTTTGAGCTAACGCCATGATGTCATTTATACGCTCCGAAAGCAGCACTCTATATTGCGGAATAGAGCGTGTAAATTCTTGCACACTGCTGTTAATTAATCCTGCGAGGAAAAAGAATACAATTAAAATCAAAATAAACAACAAGGCAATCGCAATACCATGTGGTACTTTGCGTTGTGTCATTGCTTTAATCATGGGTGAACAAATAATGGCGATAAATAATGCCAATAGAAAAGGCACGACAATCTCTGCAGCCAGTTTAATTCCCGCAAACACAATCACTAAAGCCGCCATCGCGACTACAGTGCGGTTAAAATTTAAGTTTTTTTCCACTAAATGGCTTCCTCATTTTCTTCGCCTGTACGAACACGAATCACGCGTTCTACATTATAAACAAAGATCTTCCCATCACCGATTTTCCCTGTTTGGCAAGTTTCAACAATGGTTTCAAGGCATTGTTCAAGTAAATCATCTGGCACGACAATTTCGATTTTCACTTTAGGCAAGAAATCTACCATGTATTCCGCACCACGATAAAGCTCTGTATGTCCTTTTTGGCGACCAAAACCACGAACTTCAGTCACGGTCATTCCGCTAATGCCGATATCAGATAAATTTTCACGCACATCATCTAATTTAAATGGCTTAATAATGGCTTCAATTTTTTTCATCTTATTTCTCCAAATTTTCACGGCGTGCGGCTTTCGGTCGGAAGCTTGTAATTACTTCAGGCTTGGTATCAATATAAATACCATCGATTAATTGCAAACAATAAGGCACCGCACTAAAAATCCCTTTCACTAAAACTTTGCCTTGCTCATCTTTCACGCCTTCTAAGGTTTCTTTGATGGCTTTCGGCTGTCCTGGTAAATTCAAAATTAAGCTATTTTTACGAATTACACCAACTTGACGAGATAAAATCGCTGTCGGCACAAAATGTAAACTCACTTGGCGCATTTGCTCGCCAAATCCAGGCATTTCACGATCGGCTACCGCTAACGTTGCGTCAGGTGTCACATCACGTTTTGCTGGCCCGGTACCACCTGTTGTAAGCACTAAATGACAATGGTGCTCATCCACTAATTCTTTCAGTGTTTGTTCAATTAATGGCTGCTCATCTGGAATTAATCGAGTTTCCACTTCAAAAGGATCCACCAACGCTTGTTCTAACCATTGTTGTAATTCGGGAATCCCTTGATCTTGATACACACCACTTGATGCACGGTCTGACACTGAAACCAAACCAATTTTTAAAAGTGCGGTCATTTTCTTCCTCATTTTTATACACTATAAACAGCGTCATTCTACCCTATTTTATCTTTTACTAAAGCATAAAAAAGCCATTTAGCTTTCACTAAATGGCTTTTCATTTTACAAATTATTGTCTGGCTTGAACTTTGCCATCCACATAATCCACGGTGACCACTTTACCTGGTAATAATTGACCAGATAGAACTTGTTGAGCCAAGCTGTTTTCGATCTCTTGTTGGATTGCACGTTTTAATGGACGCGCCCCATAAATTGGGTCGTAACCGACTTCACCAATGAAATCTAATAACGCTTCGGTAAACACTAATTCATAGCCACGAGTTTCCATACGTTTTGCTAGACGTTCTAATTGAATGCTTGCAATCGCACGGATATTGTCTTTGCCAAGTGGATGGAAGACCACCGTTTCGTCAATACGGTTGATGAATTCCGGACGGAAATGTTGGCTCACCACTGACATCACTAAGGCTTTCATTTCACCATAGCTTTCGTCTTTGCTACCTTGGATTAAATCAGAACCCAAGTTAGAGGTCATAATCACCACTGTGTTACGGAAGTCCACTGTACGACCTTGACCATCAGTTAAACGACCATCATCCAATACTTGTAATAAGATATTGAATACGTCCGCATGTGCTTTTTCCACTTCATCCAATAAAATCACCGAATATGGACGACGGCGCACCGCTTCCGTTAAGTAACCACCTTCTTCATAGCCGACATAGCCTGGAGGCGCACCCACTAAACGAGATACGCTGTGTTTTTCCATAAACTCTGACATATCAATACGAACCATCGCATCTTCACTGTCAAAGAGGAATTTCGCCAAGGTTTTGCAAAGCTCGGTTTTACCTACACCCGTTGGTCCTAAGAATAAGAATGAACCAATTGGGCGGTTAGGATCAGAAAGCCCTGCACGGCTACGACGAATCGCGTTCGCTACGGCATCTACTGCTTCTTCTTGACCGATCACACGTTTGTGCAATTCTTCTTCCATGCGTAAGAGTTTTTCTTTCTCGCCTTCCATCATTTTAGAAACAGGAATACCTGTTGCTTTAGAAAGCACTTCCGCAATTTCTTCATCAGTCACACGATAGCGCAATAAGGTCATTTCTTTGCCTTCGCTAGTTTCAGCGGCAGCAAGTTGTTTTTCCAATTCTGGAATACGACCGTATTGAAGCTCAGACATTTTACTTAAATCGCCTGCACGACGCGCTTGCTCCATTTCAGTTTTCGCTGCATCTAACTCTTGTTTGATGTGTTGAGAACCAGAGAGTGCTGCTTTTTCTGACTTCCATACTTCTTCAAGTTCAGCGTATTCACGTTCTTTATCAGCAAGCTCTTTTTCTAACATCTCTAAACGCTTACGGCTTGCTTCATCTTCTTCTTTTTGTAATGCCTGTTGTTCCAATTTTAATTGGATAATACGGCGTTCAAGACGATCAAGCGGCTCTGGTTTAGAGTCAATTTCCATACGGATGCTCGAAGCAGCTTCATCAATTAAGTCAATGGCTTTATCTGGCAATTGACGATCAGAAATATAACGGTGTGAAAGCGTTGCTGCTGCCACGATTGCTGGGTCAGTAATATCTACATGATGATGGATCTCATAACGCTCTTTCAAACCACGTAAGATCGCAATGGTATCTTCGACACTTGGCTCATCCACAAAGACTTTTTGGAAACGACGCTCAAGTGCGGCATCTTTCTCGATATATTGACGATATTCGTCTAGTGTTGTTGCACCTACACAGTGCAATTCACCGCGCGCTAAACTTGGTTTTAATAAGTTACCTGCATCCATCGCACCGTCAGTTTTACCTGCACCAACCATGGTATGGATTTCATCAATAAAGAGGATCACGCGACCTTCTTCTTTTGCAAGTTCATTTAATACCGCTTTTAAACGTTCTTCAAATTCACCGCGGTATTTCGCACCGGCAATCAAAGCACCCATATCTAAAGAAAGTACACGTTTGTTTTTTAAGCCTTCAGGCACTTCACCATTAACAATACGTTGTGCCAAACCTTCCACGATAGCAGTTTTACCTACACCGGGCTCACCGATCAATACTGGGTTGTTTTTGGTACGACGTTGCAATACTTGAATAGCTCGACGAATTTCTTCATCACGACCAATAACCGGGTCGAGTTTACCACTTTCAGCACGAGCTGTTAAATCAATGGTATATTTTTCAAGAGCTTGTCTACTTTCTTCTGCATTTTGATCGTTCACGCTTTCTCCTCCGCGAATATGTTGGATCGCTTGTAGAATTTGTTCTTTTTTCGCACCACATTTTTTCAAAATGTCATTTAATGCGCCTCGCTCTTCAAGCGCTGCTAATAAGAACAATTCACTGGAAATAAATTTATCTTGTTTTTGCTGAGCTAATTTGTCACATAAATTCAATAAGTTAAGTAATTGACGAGAAATTTGCACATCACCACCATTACCCGACACTTGTGGCAATTTATTCAATTCGGCGTTTAATTCATTACGCAATAACGCCACATTCACACCACTGGTCGTTAAAATTGGTGCAATTGAACCGTCTTGTTGATTTAAAAGTGCGGTCAATAAATGCACTGGTTCGATAAACTGATTATCTTTACCTAGCGCCAATGATTGTGCTTCACTGAGTGCTTGTTGAAATTTTGTGGTAAATTTTTCAATATTCATATGCTTATCTTCTCCTGATTAAATTCTTGGGGTCATCCCCCTTTACGAGTTATTAGATAAGACCCTTTTTTGGTATTTCAAGAGAAAAAATCGACAATTTTTAATTTTTTCTATCAAATTTTATTTCTTGATAGGTTTAAGCAACTAAAATTCGGTGAAGAGGCACGTCCCACGCTTCAGTTGGAAGCTGTTCGACTTGCTGACATTGATGGGCTAATCCCACAGGAATAAAAGAAGAATTTTGCCAATTTTGTAAGGTTCGGTCATAAAAACCACCACCCATGCCAAGACGATTCCCTTGTTTATCAAAAGCAACAAGTGGTGTAAAAAGAATATCTAATTCATCCAAAGGCAATACGTTTTGTACATTGAGTTTTGGCTCCCAAATGCCAAATTTATTTTTCAGCATTGGTGTATCTGGCAAATAACGTAAGAACAAAAGGTGGTTGGGATTGAAAGGATGCAATACCGGTAAATAAACGTGTTTATCTTGTGCCCAAAGGGTTTTGATAAGTTTATCCGTGGAAATTTCACCATCAAAGGAAACATACAAGGCAATATGCTGCGCATTTCGTTCTTCAATTAATGCGAGAGCTTGTTGAGTGATGGAGTCTTCCGCTTGTTGCTGCTGAAGTGCGGTCAAATTTGCTCGTGTTTTACGAATTTGCTGACGAAGCTGATTGCGAAGCGTTTGCTGTGTTGATTTCATTCGATTGGAAAGAATGGATTTAAGAGAAAGGTCCCAGAGTGCCGCTACGAGTAGTAGTCCTTGAACCCGACGGTCCAAGGAAACCGGTAAGGCCATTTTTAGGTTTCTTTAGTCCAATGACAAAGTCAAAGGTCAAGCCTACACACCAATGGCGGGAAACCGATTTATAAAGTTCTAAGTATCGGCTCAGGGACATAACCCATCCACGAACACCCCAGGAAATCTTTTAAATTTATACTAGCTCAATTTGATTGGTTTGACTAGCCTTTATTTGAATAATTTTGCTTATTCAAGCACGTCCCACAAGGGGCGGGATTATTTTTTAATCGGTTGAATTAAATCAGACTCTTCCGGTTTTTTCACGTCCGCAAATTGTTTATCTTTATTCGCGTCGATGACTTGTTGAGTTTGACTCGCTAATTGTTGTAAACCCATTTTTTCATAGGCTTCTTTCATTAAGAATAAACCTTCGTAAGTCGCTTTGGCATCTGGATATTGTTGTAACATACCCACTACACGGTTTGCTACCGCTACCCATGCATCACGTTTTGCATAGAATTTTGCAATTTCTAATTCATGACGAGCTAATGAATCTTTGATGTATGCCATACGTGCTACTGCATCTTGTGAATATGGGCTATTTGGGAACGCACGCACTAAGCTTTGGAAGTTTGAAAACGCCGTTTTCATTGAAGTTGTTTCACGCGTTGCACGATCGATACCAAAGAAGTCTTGAATCATGTTATCAGCCGTTGCCAAGTTAGTTAAACCCGCCATATACACTGCATAGTCACGGTTTGGACTTTGTGGGAATTGGTGTAAATAGTTATCTACAGTGACCAACGTTGCGGTGTAATCTTGTGTTTTATAGTTTGCATAAATTAAATCAAGCATTGCTTGCTCTTGGTAAGTACTACCAGGGAAGCGCTCTGTTGCTGCTTTTAAATAACGAATCGAGTCAGAATAGCTCCCTTCTTGCAATGCTGCTGCCCCTTTTGCATAAAGATCATCAACAGAAGCTTGCTCCACTTCTTTATTACCACTGCTACAAGCTGCAATAGCGAATGAGGTAAGAGCAATAAGCGCGAGAGATTTTATTTTACGCATTCTTTTTTCCTTAATTTTTACGAAAATCAATAAATAAGTTACAATTAACGAATATTGTATAGAACATTACACAATAAGCCAACTTTTTAAATTTTTAGATGGATTTTTTATGCCACAAATGACCTTAACGGCTGAAGTTCAGCCCGAACAAATGGGACAGCGTTTAGACCAAACCCTTGCAGAGTTGTTCCCAGAATATTCCCGTTCGCGTTTAAAAACCTGGATTGAAGCAAAACAGGTAAAAATGAACGGTGAAATTGCCGATATTCCCCGTGCAAAAGTTTATGGCGGAGAGCAAATTGAAATTTCGGTAGAAGTGGAAGATGAAAACCGTTTTGAGCCGCAAAATATTCCACTCAATATCGTTTATGAAGATGACGATATTATCGTGATTAACAAACCTAAAGATCTTGTGGTTCACCCTGGTGCAGGCAATCCGGATGGCACGGTACTTAATGCGCTACTCTATCACTATCCACCTATTGCCGAAGTACCGCGCGCGGGGATTGTGCATCGTTTAGATAAAGATACGACAGGTCTCATGGTTGTTGCCAAAACCATTCCAGCACAAACCAAACTTGTACGTGACTTACAAAAACGTAAAATCACTCGTGAATACGAAGCCGTCGCAAGTGGCATTATGACTAAAGGTGGAACCGTAGATCAGCCAATGGCTCGTCACGCGACAAAACGCACATTGATGGCGGTTCACCCAATGGGTAAACCGGCTGTTACGCACTATCGCATTATGGAGAATTTCCGTAATTACACCCGCTTACGCTTACGTTTAGAAACAGGTCGTACTCACCAAATTCGTGTGCACATGGCGCATATTTCACATCCATTATTAGGTGATCAAACTTACGGAGGGCGTCCTCGTCCACCTAAAAACGCAAGCGAAGCCTTCACTGAGGTGCTACGCAATTTTAAACGCCAAGCATTACATGCGGTTATGTTGCGTTTAGCTCATCCTATCACAGGTGAAATGATGGAATGGTATGCCCCATTGCCAGATGACTTTGTCGAATTACTGCATGCCTTAAAAGCGGATTACCTCGAACATAAAGACGAATTGGATTATTAAGATGAAAACCATTGTTCCAAACTGGAATGTTCCACCACATATCCAAGCGTTTACAACTACAAGAGAAGGTGGCGTAAGCCTGCCGCCTTTCGATAGTTTCAATTTGGGTGATCATGTCGAAGATGATAAAAGTGCGGTCAAAACTAACCGCACTTTACTGGTCGAAAAATTTAATCTGCCACATTTCCCGTTGTTTTTAACTCAAACGCACAGCACTCGTGTAATCACGGTGCCTTATGAGGGTAATAATTTAGAGGCTGATGCGGTTTACACCAATCAACCTAACCAAGTCTGTTTGGTCATGACGGCTGATTGCTTGCCAGTTTTATTCACTAATAATAAAGGTACTGAAGTGGCTGCGGCACATGCGGGCTGGCGTGGACTCTGTGATGGTGTATTAGAAGAAACAGTAAAATGCTTCCAATCTGCCCCCGAAGAGATTATTGCGTGGTTTGGGCCTGCTATCGGCCCTAATGCATTCCAAGTGGGCAAAGAAGTGATTGAGCAATTTATGGCGTTTGACCCGATTGCAGAAACGGCTTTTCAACCAGATCCAAATGAATCAGGAAAATACTTCGGCAATCTTTATCAAATCGCCACACAACGCCTCAACAAATTAGGGATTACCCAAATTTACGGTGGTGAACATTGTACCTTTACTGAAAAAGAGACCTTCTTTTCCTATCGTCGAGATGGCAAAACAGGCCGAATGGCGAGTCTGATTTGGATAAAAAAATAAACTCATAAATACAACAAACCGCACCTTAAAGTGCGGTTTATTTTTGGCTTATTCTGAATAACTTTCGAACCAACTTTCTAAAATCAGACAAGCAGAGATCCCATCTACTTTGCCTTTATTGAGAGCGCGATAACCGCCACGCTGGAAAATTTCATCACGTGCAGAAACCGTCGTTAAGCGCTCATCTTGCAATTCCACTTTGATACCGAAACGACCATTTAAGCGGTTGGCAAATTTTTTCGCTCGAAGTGTTAAATCTTGCTCGGTACCATCCATATTTAAAGGCAATCCCACCACAATAACATCAGGTTTCCAGTCTTTTAAGCATTTTTCAATAGCATCCCAATTTGGAATCCCATCTTGCGCTTTAAATGCAGGTAATGCTTGCGCTGTACCCGTGATACTTTGCCCGACTGCACAACCGATGCTTTTTGTACCGAAATCAAATGCAATTGCCGTGATGCCCATTAACTATGCCCTACTTGTGAAAAGACAAAATTATGAGGATTAATCCCTAATAATTGATTCGCGGCAGGATAACGATCTTCATAAATCGTTTCAAATAAAATGGTGTCTGAAGCAGGTGCCACTAACCACGCATTATCTGCAATCTCTTGTTCTAGCTGTCCAGCTGTCCAACTTGCACAACCGAGAGCAACAAGATATTTTTCGGGCGCATCCTCTGAACCGAAGGTTTCCACAATATCTGCCGAAGTGGTCAGAAACATCTCATCGGTAATTTTATAACTATGCTCAAATTCTTTCGCGGTTTTCTTATGCAGAATAAAACCACGCTCAGAATGTACTGGACCACCCGCAAGCACAAGTTCATTGCTAAAAGTGCGGTCATTTTTCATCATAAAATTCATTTTTGAATACAGTTCAGCAATGCTTAAATCGGTGGGTTGATTAATCACTAAACCCATCGAACCTTGCTCATTATGCTCACACATATACACCACGGTATTTTGGAAATAATCTTCCAACTGTGGCATCGCAATTAAAAATTGCCCTTGTAAATCCATCATTATCCCAAATCTCCAAAACAAATTTGCAACGCACTAATCGCCGCTAAAGAGGCTGTTTCTGTACGTAACACACGCTTTCCTAATAAAATTTCAGTAAATCCTTGTTGTTCAGTTTGAGCGATTTCTTGAGGTGATAAACCGCCTTCTGAACCAATAAGCAAACGAACACCTTCTTTTGGAATAGAAGGCAAGGTTTTAATTGAATATTGGGCTCTTGGATGTAAATTCAATTTCAACGCGCCATCATTTTCTGCACACCAATCTTGTAATTTCATTAATGGACGAATTTCTGGCACAACGTTACGGCCACATTGTTCACAAGCCGCAATGGCAATTTTTTGCCATTGTTGGATTTTCTTATCCATACGTTCACCATCCAACTTCACGCCACAGCGTTCTGACCATAATGGTGTAATCACATTCACGCCCAATTCCACAGATTTTTGAATGGTAAATTCCATTCGATCGCCACGTGAAATAACCTGCCCTAAATGAATCGATAAATTCGACTCCTTATCACTCAATTCACAACCAAGAATTTCCACTTTAACGGCTTTTTTGCTCGCTTCAATAATTTTTGCTGGATAAATATGATTACTACCATCAAATAATTCAATTTGCTCACCTTCAGTCATGCGAAGTACACGTCCTACGTGATTAGCCGCATCCTCTGAAAGTTGGCAAGTAGATTGATTTTTAAGGGATTCTGGATGATAAATTCTTGGAATACGCATAATATTGAGTTCTTGATATAAGGAAAAAGTGCGGTCATTTTCAACCGCACTTTTAATATTATTCTGTTGTTAAATCTTTCGGCAAACTTTCTAAAATGGATCGCCAGTAACCAGAGGTGACTTGTTTATGCTTGCGAATACATTCCACCACTAAATCGGATTGACCGCTTTCACAAATATCACGCAACTCGACATAGAAATCATAAGTCACTTGGCGATGTTTTTCGTCACTAAAGAATAGCAAACCAATTTTATGATAAACCCCACGTAAGCTATTGAAAATTAAACGATAAAAAGGTTTGTTTGCCATTACTGTAAACTGACGAAATAAGGCATAGTCAAATTCCATGTAGCTTTCAGCGGTATTTTCTAAAGCATCCATTCCTTTGAACAAGGCTGCAGAAGCTTTAGGTGAATTTTTTACTGCCTCATAAATATAAGATTCTGACATGCGACTACGCAATGACAACATATTTTCAATAATTAACGGCGCACTTTGGCGATCTAAGGTAATTAAGGTTTCAATGATGCTTGGACCAGCTGTATCCCAAATATCATTGACTTTTGTCGGCTTGCCGTGTTGAATGGTAAGCCAGCCATCACGAGCCAAACGCTGTAATACTTCACGTAATGTGGTGCGTGTTACGCCGATTTTATCAGCTAAATCACGCTCAGAAGGAAGATTGGTGCCGGCGGGAAATACATCATCCCAAATACTTCTAACAATATATTCTTCGGCAAGCGCAGCTGGGCTTTGAGCCCGTAAAAGGGTATTATCTGTTTGCATGAGTATGAAATAAATATAAAAAAGCCTAAAAAGATCAAAAAAATGTGATTTATTGAATAAATCTTTAACTGGTCTATTATCCTTTAAAGCAGTATATATTACAATGACAGGACTATAAAAAACGGAGTTCAATATGACTTACACACAAGCATTTATGAAAAACTTTCTGGGTTCGAGCCCTGATTGGTATAAATTAACTATTATTGCCTTCTTGGTAATTAACCCAATTTTATTCTTTTGGGTAAGCCCATTTGTGGCGGGCTGGGTACTCGTCGCCGAGTTTATTTTCACCCTTGCTATGGCATTAAAATGCTATCCTCTTCAACCGGGTGGTTTATTAGCCGTTGAAGCTATTGCTATTGGTATGACGAATGCAGAGCACGTTAAAGCCGAGATCATGGCAAACTTTGAAGTCGTTTTACTTTTAATCTTTATGGTGGCCGGTATTTACTTTATGAAGCAACTTTTGCTTTATGTGTTCACCAAATTATTAGTCCGTATCCGTTCTAAAATCGTCCTTTCTGTCGCGTTCTGTTTTAGTGCTGCATTTCTTTCAGCTTTCTTAGATGCACTTACTGTTGTTGCAGTAATTATCAGCGTAGCTATGGGTTTCTATGGGGTTTATCACAAAGTGGCATCAGGGAAAAATCTACAGGAGGCGGTTGATATTGCCGATGATAACAAAATCAAAAATCATGAAACTCTCGAAAAATTCCGCTCTTTCTTACGTAGCTTAATGATGCATGCTGGTGTAGGTACCGCACTCGGTGGTGTAATGACCATGGTGGGTGAACCACAAAACCTGATTATTGCAGAACAAGCAAAATGGAACTTCATTGAGTTCTTCTTCCGTATGGCGCCAGTAACCATCCCTGTATTTATCTGTGGATTACTCACTTGTGTTTTAGTGGAAAAATTTAAAGTATTCGGCTATGGCGAAAAATTACCAGAAGAAGTATGGAAAATCTTGGCTGATTTAGATCGTGAAAATACACAAAAAATGTCTAAACAAGATAAAGTACGTCTTTCTGTTCAAGGTCTTATCGCGATTTGGTTAATCTTAGGTCTAGCCTTCCATTTAGCTGCGGTAGGTTTAATCGGTTTAAGTGTAATTATTCTTGCGACTACCTTTACCGGCGTTACAGATGAACACGCGATTGGTAAATCATTCCAAGAAAGCTTACCTTTCACTGCGTTATTAGTGGTATTCTTCTCTATCGTTGCGGTAATTATTGATCAAAAACTCTTTGGTCCAATTATCCACTTCGTATTAAGTGCAGAAGAGAAAACTCAGTTAGCCTTATTCTATGGTTTCAACGGTTTACTTTCTGCAATTTCTGATAACGTATTCGTTGCAACGGTTTACATCAATGAAGCGAAAAATGCGCTTACAGCTGGATCAATTGCACCACACCAATTTGAATTACTTGCGGTTGCAATCAATACAGGTACAAACTTACCTTCTGTAGCAACGCCAAACGGTCAAGCTGCATTCTTGTTCTTACTAACATCGTCTCTTGCACCGTTAATTAAACTTTCCTATGGTAGAATGGTCTATATGGCATTGCCTTACACCATCGTATTAACTGTGGTGGGTTTCCTTGCTATCGAATTTATCTTACCAGATATGACAATTTTGCTTGCGAACCTTGGCTTAATTCTTCCTATTTAGTGAATCATAAGGAGAAAGAATGCTCGACTTTTTTAAGCAATTATCCCTTAAACGTTCAGCGTGGATCTTTTTGGCATTTACCGCATTTGCCCTAGAATCGACCGCACTTTATTTTCAATACGGCATGAGTTTGCAACCTTGCGTACTTTGTGTTTATGAACGTTTAGCTGTTGTGGGTTTATTCGTCGCTGGTCTTATCGGCACCCTAGCCCCAAGTTCGCTTATTATCCGCATTCTTGCTCTTATTGTGGGTTTATTTAGTGCAATTAAAGGATTAATGATATCTATCCGTCACCTTGATTTACAAATGAACCCTGCACCGTGGAAACAATGTGAATTTATACCAAACTTTCCGGAAACGTTACCATTCCATAAATGGCTACCAACAGTCTTCAATCCAACAGGCAGTTGTAATGAAAGCCAATGGTCACTTTTCGGCATCACGATGGTGCAATGGTTGGTATTTATTTTTGCTGTCTATGTCATTGTGTTGGGATTTATTACACTTTCACAAGTGAAGAAAAGTCGAAATCGACGCCTTATTTTTAAGTAGTCTAATCACATACTAAAAAGCCTAGAGATATTCCTCTAGGCTTTTTTATTACTGAAAGTCATTCTGCGCTCAACGTTACTCAAGAAAGAAATACCAATAAGGCATTAAAATCAACCAAATAAACGCACTAAACACAACGACAAATTTGAAACTAAAGTGTTTGGTTTTATGACGAAATCGTTTCATGCCGCAATAAACGCCAATAAACCCACCAAGAAGGCTTAATAGAAAGAAAGTATTTTCAGAAATCCGCCAGCCGTGACGAACCGCGCGGACTTTATCTTTCCACATTAAAAAATAAGCGGCGATATTTACCGCCGCTAACATCACAAATAAAAGCTGAATCAGCATTATGCGTAAACAGGAAGACGTTTGCAGATTGCCAATACTTTTTCTTTGGTTGCTGCAATCACTTGCTCTTCGTTTTCTTTGCCTAATGCATCTAATACATCACACATCCAGCCAGCTAATTCACGACAGTCTTGTTCGTTAAAACCACGACGAGTCACCGCTGGTGTACCAACACGAATACCAGAGGTCACAAATGGTTTTTGTGGGTCATTTGGTACGGAGTTTTTATTCACCGTGATATTCGCTTTACCTAACGCGGCATCTGCTGCTTTACCGGTTAAGCCTTGTTTGATGAAACTTACTAAGAATAAGTGGTTTTCAGTGCCGTTTGAAACCACGTCATAACCACGTTGTTTAAACACTTCCACCATTGCTTTCGCATTTTTAATCACGTTTGCTTGATATTCTTTATAAGCTGGTTCTAACGCTTCTTTGAAACATACCGCTTTCGCCGCAATAATGTGAACTAATGGACCACCTTGGTTTGCAGGGAAAACAGAAGATTGTAAGCGTTTATAAAGCTCTTCATCACCGCAAGAAGAAAGGATTAAACCACCACGTGGACCACCTAAGGTTTTATGAGTGGTCGTTGTCACAACGTGTGCGTATGGTAATGGGTTTGGATATAAACCTGCTGCAATTAAGCCTGCAACGTGAGCCATATCCACAAATAAATACGCGCCTACTTCATCGGCGATTTCACGCATTTTTTTCCAATCTACCACTTGAGAATAAGCAGAGAAACCTGCCACGATCATTTTTGGTTTGTTTTCTAATGCTTTTTGACGCACATCTTCATAGTCGATTAAACCATCAGCAGTGATACCATAAAGTACAGAATTATAGATTTTACCGGAGAAACTCACTTTTGCCCCATGGGTTAAGTGACCACCATGTGCTAAATCCATCCCTAAAATGGTATCACCAGCATTGATTAATGCACCATATACTGCCGCATTCGCTTGTGAACCTGAATGTGGTTGTACATTCACATAATCAGCACCAAACAACTCTTTAGCACGATCAATTGCCAACTGCTCCACAATGTCTGCGTACTCACAACCGCCGTAGTAACGTTTACCAGGATAGCCTTCAGCATACTTGTTAGTAAACTGTGAACCTTGCGCCTCCATTACGCGTGGACTCGCATAGTTTTCAGATGCAATAAGCTCGATATGCTCTTCTTGACGACGATTTTCGTCCTGAATGGCTTGCCATAGAACCGGATCGTAATCAGCGATGTTCATACTTTTTTTAAACATTGTGTTTTCCTCGTTGTTTGAATTATTTGCGTATAGTTTACCTGTTTCCAAGTAAAAACTTAATCAAAAATTTCGATCATATTTTTCATTATTACAATGAAAAACATTCATTTATCTAAATCGAGCCTTTTTCTTTCACTAATTTCTCAATTAGTTTAACTTCTTCTGTTTTCTCGCCAACACCCAGTTTACGGCATTGGCTGGTTTCTTTCGTATAAGTATTAAAATTGGCCATCCTTGTTGGGCTTTTCATTTTAATCTTCATATCCAAATGATTACCACAGCTATTACAAGGTGAAACAAATTCCTTATCTAATTCTTTAAATTCTGGAGATTGTTCAATAATTTTCGCGACTTGTGGGGAATGGGCGGTTTTAAATAGACGATCGGTAAAATCATAACTTAACTTACCATCATTCGCCTGCCATTTGGCTTTAGCTTGCAATAAATAACGCATCCAGCCTTCTTTTGTATCAATCTGTGAAATGCCGCGTAGAAGCACAGTTTGATCCGCTCGATAAGTGACGTAATCAAAATGCTCAACAGGTAAAGGGGATTTGGCTGCAGGTTTTACATGGCAAATCCAATCGCCGACTAAGGCTTGTTCTTGTTCAGTTTGCTGATGAGCTACCGTACACCCTGAGAATAATACAGCAACAAGACCACACAATATTAATTTTCTCATGAGATATTCCTTTTATTGACAGTAGAGATAACATTCATCAGTACAAAGTAGGGAAAATTTTATTTAATCCGGAATATGTAAAAGACGGCAGTTACATAAATCATCACTCTCAAATTCGGATATTTCACCTGCAACCTTATTCGGAATTGGGAATAAACGCACAGTGAGTGGTTTATTTAAGCGAAATGCCATCGTTCCAGTATCACGCATAATAGCTGCGATGGTTTCAGCCTTAACATTTCCCGCCACAGGAACCGTATCTAAACCGATACCACATACGGCGCTATAAGTCAGTAAAGCGCGAATATCAAAATATTGTTTTTGTGTCCCTTCGGCTAAACCTAAATCTTCCGTCACCGCCAACATTAATCCAGAAAATCCAACCAATGGTACACGCTTGATTGATTTAAAGACTTTTGTCAGTAAAGCAGAAACCTCTACTGAACCAGCCGCACCAAAATAGGGCAATCCCATTAATTCATAAACTTTTGTCATAGATGAACAATTTTTTGATGGCGCTGCCGAACTATCAATGCCTGCAAATTCAAATTCACCTGATAATTTGACCGCACTTAACATATCTAATACTTGATCTACATGATATTGCAGAGCCTGCAACATAGCTCGATAGCAATCAGCATAAAATTGATTATGAGGCGATTTTGGTACAGATTTTAATACTTCGACTAATAGATCCGGTGTTTCTAAACCAATGACAAAACTGTTCGGCAAATGACTTAGATGATAACCGGCCGGGAAATAAGGAATAAATGGCTTGCAGTTAAAATTCACAGTAAAGTTAAAATTACCTTCGCCACGAGGTGTGATGTTCGCAATTTGTTGTACGGCATAAACAGATTGCTCAATAAGTTCATTATCTAACACGCCATTTTCATCTAATGGCACATTAACACAGGCATTACACAAATCGCCATAAGCCGCGATTAACTCAGGCAATAAAGCAATTTCCTCTGTATTTCTGGCCGCACCAATTGCAAATCGAATACGAATCCCACTCTCATTAAATTTATTCAATAACTCCGTTAAATATTGCAAATCTGCTTTTGCTGTCTGCAAATTGGTTAAATCTAAATATTCACCAAAAGGATTGGTAATCACTCGAATCGATTGCAAGGTATAACCGGCTTTCTGCACTGCTGGCAATAATAAATCGACATCACGTTTTACCGAATGAAGAGCGGCTTCCCATTGAGTTTTATCTTTATGTAATGTCAGAAAAAAACTAATTGTGCGAATGCGACATAATTCCTTATTTTTATAATCCATACGATTCCTTAACATTAAATGTAATTATTTTTGCTGCTCACGTTCAACAGCACGATAGCCAATATCTCGACGATAAAAACGTCCAGTCCATTGAATTTGCTCAGCGAGTTTTAAGGCTTTTTGTTGTGCTTCCAATACGCTTCCGCCTAATGCAGTAGCACAAAGTACGCGACCGCCGTTCGTGACTAATTTGCCTTCTTGTTCTGAAACACCCGCTAAGAAAACCTTCTCATTTTCGACCGCACTTTGTGGTAAACCACTAATCACATCGCCTTTACGATAATCTCCAGGATATCCTTCCGCGGCTAATACAATGCCTAAGGACGCTTTTGGATTCCACTGGGATTTCACTTCATCCAATTTTCCCTCGCAAGCTTTAAGACAAAGCTCAACGAGATCTGATTCAAGACGAAGCATAATTGGCTGCGTTTCCGGATCACCGAAACGACAGTTAAATTCAATCACTTTCGGCTGACCATTTGGCATAATCATTAATCCAGCATACAAGAAACCGGTGTAAACATTGCCTTCTGCCGCCATACCATTAACGGTTGGATAAATCACTTCACGCATAATGCGATCATGAATTTCTGGTGTCACCACTGGCGCAGGAGAATAAGCCCCCATACCGCCAGTATTCAAACCTGTATCATTTTCGCCCACGCGTTTATGATCTTGGCTGGTAGCCATAGGTTCAACGTTTTTACCGTCCACGATGACAATAAAACTGGCTTCCTCACCATCTAGAAACTCTTCAATCACCACTCGGCTACCCGCTTTGCCAAAGGCATTGCCCGAAAGCATATCACGTACAGCGTCTTCCGCTTCTTGCAATGTCATTGCAACGATTACGCCTTTCCCCGCCGCTAAACCATCCGCTTTAACGACAATTGGCGCGCCTTTCTCACGCAAGTACGCTAATGCAGGCTCAACTTCGGTGAAGTTTTGATATTCTGCCGTTGGGATTTTATGACGCGCGAGGAAATCTTTGGTAAATGCTTTTGAACCTTCCAATTGTGCAGCCGCTTGAGTTGGGCCAAAAATTTTTAATCCAGCCGCACGAAATGCATCAACCACACCAATTACTAGCGGGGCTTCAGGGCCAACAATGGTTAATCCAATTTGCTTATCTTGAGCAAATTTCACTAATGCGGGAACATCAGTCGCAGAAATGTTTACGTTTTCAACTTTTTGTTCTAATGCTGTCCCCGCATTGCCCGGTGCGACGAAAACTTTGTCCGCTAATGGAGATTGTGCAGCTTTCCAAGCCAAGGCGTGTTCACGCCCGCCATTTCCGATGATGAGGATATTCATAATGCTCCTTGTATCTTTTTGAATTTAATCCCCTCTTTAGCAAAGAGGGGAGGGGAGATTTGGCAGAAATTATTTCAACCTCATAGTATATTAGCATCGTTTAAATCTCCCCCAGGTCCCCTCTTTACGAAAGAGGGGGATGGTTAGATAAATTAATGACGGAAATGTCTCATTCCTGTTAATACCATCACCATATTATGTTCATCCGCTGCATCAATGACTTCTTGATCGCGCATTGAGCCACCTGGATGGATCACACATTGGATCCCTACTTTCGCCGCTGCATCAATACCATCACGGAATGGGAAGAATGCATCAGATGCCATTACACAACCAGCTACGGTTAAGCCTTCGTCCTGCGCTTTGATACCTGCAATTTTGGCCGAATACACACGGCTCATTTGACCTGCACCAATGCCGATGGTTTGATTATCTTTGGCGTAAACAATCGCATTGGATTTCACGAATTTTGCCACTTTCCAGCAGAATAATAAGTCTTTTAATTCTTGTTCAGTTGGCTGACGTTTACTTACTACTTTTAAATCACCCAAACCAACCATGCCTAAATCCGCATCTTGTACTAATAAACCGCCGTTTACACGTTTGAAATCCAAACGTTCGGAACGTGACGTCCATTCACCACATTCAAGCAAACGAACATTTTTCTTACGTTTCACGACTTCTTGTGCTTCAGCAGAAACTTTCGGCGCAATAATCACTTCAACGAATTGGCGCTCCACAATTTCATTCGCAGTTTTTTCGTCTAATTCACGGTTGAACGCAATAATGCCGCCAAATGCAGAAGTTGGATCGGTTTGGTAAGCACGATTATAGGCGTCTAAAATATCTTTACCTAAAGCCACACCGCATGGATTAGCGTGTTTCACAATCACACAAGCTGGCTCATCAAATTCTTTCACGCATTCAAGTGCCGCATCGGTGTCTGCAATA
Source organism: Haemophilus parainfluenzae (assembly GCF_003252755.1). Lineage (GTDB taxonomy): Bacteria > Pseudomonadota > Gammaproteobacteria > Enterobacterales > Pasteurellaceae > Haemophilus_D > Haemophilus_D parainfluenzae_N. The sequence goes on from NZ_QEPT01000004.1 coordinate 179,372, forward strand.
TTATTGTAAGACAAGGCTTTACCTTGGAGTTGATTAGCCGTAGCCACGCTCGCCTCTTTCACATTCAAATCAACATAGAAGGCAGCATTTTGATGGGCGTTTTCGCCGTAACGCATGGGTTGTTTACGCACGAAGTTAAGGTTTAAAGTCCGTGGGAATTGACCGCACTTCGCATTGGCATCTTCTTCCTCTGCCACATGATATGGTTTCACCATTTGTCCAAAGTAGTTGGCAATCATGGAGTCATATTGAGCAGTATGTTCAAATGCTTTAATCGCAAGATCAAAACGGGTTTCAAGCGTTAGGCTGTTTTGATGTTTATCCATCTCTGCAAGAATTGCATTGAAATCACCATTATTTACCACGATCGCTACATCCTTATGGTTTTTCGCTGCAGAACGCACCATAGTTGGGCCACCGATATCGATATTTTCTACCGCATCAGCCAAGGTACAATCTGGTTTAGCCACAGTGGCTGCAAACGGATATAAATTCACGACAACCATATCAATGCCTTCAATGCCATGTTGCTGCATGATCGCATCATCTGTACCACGACGACCAAGAATCCCACCATGTACTTTTGGATGCAAGGTTTTCACACGACCGTCCATCATTTCTGGGAACCCCGTATAATCAGACACTTCAGTCACCGGCAAACCATGTTGCTCCAACAATTTTGCAGTACCGCCTGTGGAAAGTAGTTTTACACCACGCTGTACTAAGCCTTGAGCAAATTCTACGATACCGGTTTTATCAGAAACACTCAGTAAAGCCTGACGAATTGGACGATCTGTCATTACATTTTCCTTTAATTAAATGGTTAAAAATAAGCGCGGGGAATTATAACGCAAACGTTTGCGTTTATGTAGAAAAAATTTTATTGGTAAGCACACTTAAAAGTGTGTGATTTATTTAATTGATTAAAAAAAGCCCGCAAAATGCGGGCAATAAATTAATGAGATTATTGATTAACGTTTGCGGTTGTCTAGAGAAAATGCGCCGGCACCAGCAAACACAAAATAGAAGAACACTAAAGAATAAAATAAAGCAAGTTCACCACCGTTCGCGATTGGGAAGAACAAATTCCCTTTACCTGCTACATGCATGAAGAAATATGCATAAGCCATTTGACCTGAAAGGATAAATGCCGCTGGGCGAACAAATAAACCTAAAATTAATAAGATTGAACCGACAATCTCAATTATCCCACCAACGATCATTAGTGGATCACCCACCGCACCATTACCACCAGTCATTGACACTGGGAATTCCCAGAATTTCGCTGTACCGTGCAAGATAAACATATAGGCAGCGATAATACGTAATAAAGCTAAAACATACGGAGAATATTTTTCTAAGTTTTTCATAAAGTTTACCTCATAAAAATAAAAAGTGATTTGAGAACGGGTTTATATTAATGATTAACTTAACACTAAACAATACCTTAAATCGAAAAGGACTTTTTACGATTAAGAAATAATTTTATGGTTTACTGATTTTCTCAATCCATTGTAGAAACTCAACAGGCGGCATGAATCCGTTAACACGACTCCCCTCGATTTCTTTTCCATCTTGATTAAAGAACAAAATAGTCGGTAAACCTAGCACTTTATATTTTGTCATTAAAGCACGGTTTTCTTCAGAGTTTTTTGTCATATCAACTTGAAGGAGCAACATATCGCCAAAGGTTTTTTGTACACGAGGATCGCTAAATGTTTCTTTTTCAAACTCTTTACAAGCCACACACCAATCCGCATAAAGATCGAGCATCACCAGCGATTTGTTATTTCCCGCCAGTGCTTGTTGCAATTCAGCTTCACTTTTCACTTGTTTAAATTCAACGTGAGAAACCAATTTATTTTCGACTGCACTTTGTGCAGAGCCTTCACCCCAAACCCATGCTTGAAGCGGTTTTACACTAATCATCGCTGCCACTAAAAATAGAATTCGGAATAACCAACCTGTACCATTCTTCGGCATTTGGAAAGCAAACCAAATGAAAAATGCAGTACCGAGCATCGCCCATAATCTTGGTGTCCATTCATCTGGTAAAATACGAGAAATTAAGAATACCGGTAATGCGAGCATCACAAAGCCAAAGAGCTTTTTGACCGTTTCCATCCACATACCTGATTTAGGCAGGATTTTATTACCGAATAAAGTGATTAAAATAAGTGGTACGCCCATCCCTAATGCAAGCAAATAAAGCGTAATCGCACCAGTGAATAAATCGCCACTCTGCGCCACATAAAGCAAGGCTCCTGAAAGCGGTGCTGATGTACAAGGTGAAGCGACAAGTCCCGCAATCATCCCCATTAAAAACACGCCACCAAAGGCACCGGCTTTTTGCTGTTGGCTAAGTAAAGATAGTTTTGTTTGTAATGAGCTTGGAAGCTGTAAGGTAAATACCCCGAACATCGACAAAGCTAACAAAACAAAGATGATTGATAAGCCAATCATCACATAAGGATGTTGTAAAGCGACTTGGAATGGCAAACCAATTGCTGCCACTATCAAGCCTAGTAAGGTATAAGTCAGCGCCATCCCTTGCACATATACAAAACTTAATGCGAAAGCGCGCCACATATTAGGGCGTTGATTTTGACCAATTACTATTGCTGAAAGCAACGGTAGCATTGGCAGCACACAGGGGGTAAAAGCCAAACCTAAGCCCAATAAGAAAAAACCAAATACGGCATATTTGCTATTAAATAAACTTTCCGCTAAACGATCTTGCTCTGCTTTAGGTTGTTCTGAAAGTGCGGTCGATTTTTCCGATGTTTTTTTAGTATCGGTAACCTGGACAATAGGCAAATCCGCCACTTTAATTTCTTTCACTTCAGGAGGATAACAAAAGCCCTCAGTACAACCTTGGTAAGCAATTTCAATCACATCTTCTGCTTTTAATGGCGGCTGGCTTGCTTTAAAAATAGCTTGTACCGGCTTTTTGAAAATCTTCATTAAGCCAAAATAAGGATCGTTATAATCTTCAGGTGAAATAGAAAATGTCGGCACATCAAAGGATGAGGTTTCCGCTTGGTTAAGTTTCACGGAAATTTTCTCTTGATAGAGATAATACCCTTCTGCAATTGACCAATTGACGATCACATTTTCTTGATTATCGCTTTTCGCAGCTGAAAATTGAAAAGCGTCATCCACAGGTAAGAAAGCTGATTTTTTATCAAAAAGACCAGCTTGAGTGGAAAGTGCGGTAAAAATAAAAAATAAAAAAAGAAGAATTCGTTTCATCATAAAGTTCCATTTGTTGTTCCTGTTAAAATTCTAGCATAGATGAACAGAATGTTAAGAATTTATGACTTAGATCATAAAATTAAATGTAATTTAAAAAAATGACCATACTTTTCTGTTGTTACAGCAATGTTACAATTATAGAATATACTCATAATAAAGTATAACAAGGAGCAATGAATGGCTACCCCAAAAATCCTCATCGTGGAAGATGAAGCGGTAACCCGTAATACATTAAAAGGAATTTTTGAAGCTGAAGGTTATGAGGTATTACAAGCACAAGATGGTGCAGAAATGTATCGTCAGCTAAATTCAGAAACGGTTAATCTCATTGTATTAGATATCAACTTACCTGGTAAGAATGGTTTATTACTAGGTCGTGAATTACGTGAAAAAACACCTATCCCTTTGATTTTCCTCACTGGACGAGATAATGAGGTCGATAAAATTTTAGGTTTAGAAATCGGAGCCGATGATTATCTTACAAAGCCATTTAACCCTAGAGAACTTACTATTCGTGCACGAAATTTATTACATCGCACGATGACATTAAATGGTAAAGAAGCCCATTTACAACGTGAGAACTATCGTTTTAATGGTTGGACGCTGGATTTAAATAGCCATAATTTAATTACACCAGAAGGCGTTGAATTTAAATTGCCTCGTAGTGAATTTCGTGCCATGTTGCATTTCTGTGAAAACCCAGGCAAATTGCAAACACGTGAAGAATTATTGCAAAAAATGACAGGGCGTGAATTAAAACCACAAGATCGTACTGTAGATGTAACAATTCGTCGTATTCGTAAGCATTTTGAAGATCATCCTAATACACCAGAAATCATTGCTACCGTGCATGGTGAAGGCTATCGTTTCTGTGGTGAATTAGAAGAGTAATCTATCATTAAGTAATAAAAGGCTGAGTCAAATCAGCCTTTTGTTTTTTGCTATCCACGGCGAGATTCGGTAAAATCAACGCCAATTTACGATTAATGAACAACGGATAACAATGACCAAGAAAAAAGTCAAAGTCGGCTCCAATACCATTGCGTTAAACAAACGAGCTCGACATGAATATTTTATTGAAGATGAAATTGAAGCCGGCCTTGAATTACAAGGTTGGGAAGTGAAATCAATGCGCGCAGGTAAAGCCAATATCAGCGACAGCTATATCATTTTTAAAAACGGTGAAGCCTATTTATTTGGTGCGACCATTCAACCATTAAGCTTGGCCTCTACTCACGTGGTTTGCGATCCGACGCGTACACGTAAGCTTTTATTGAATAAACGTGAACTAGATAATCTTTTCGGTAAATCAAGCCGTGATGGTTTTACTATTGTTGCCCTTTCTCTTTATTGGAAAGGTCCTTGGGCGAAGATCAAAATCGGTCTTGCGAAAGGTAAAAAACAACATGATAAACGTGATGATATTAAAGAACGTGAATGGAAAGTGGCGAAAGAGCGTATTATGAAAAACGCGCATCGTGGATAACTCCCCCCTCCAAACAGACAAAATGCCTTTCAACCGAAAGGCATTTTTCTTTTTCTCAATATGAAAAAAATTCTCATGGTTATGAATAAAAGTATATTGATAATCATTCTCTTTTAAATTAGTATCTTCACCCAATTATTTCCGTCATATAAGGAGTTCTAATGAAAAAAGGCATTCATCCTGAAAATTATCGTACCGTTTTATTTTACGATTCCAATGCGAAACAAGGCTTTCTCATCCGTTCTTGCGCTAAAACTAACAACACCATGAAATGGGAAGATGGTAACGAATACCCTGTATTTATGTGTGATACCTCATCTGCATCTCACCCGTTTTATACCGGTAAAACCCGTCAAATTGGGAATGAAGGTCGTGCAAGTGAATTTGCAAACCGCTATGGTAAATTTGGTGCATTTAAATCAAAATAGGAATATTCAATGAAAGTATTATCTTCGCTAAAAAGTGCAAAAAATCGTCCTGGCTGCAAAATTGTTCGCCGCCACGGTGTCGTCTATGTCATTTCGAAAACCAACCCTCGCTTTAAAGCTCGCCAAGGTGGAAAAAAGAAAGGTTAAAGGAAATAAAAAAGAGCGGTCAAATTTCCGCTCTTTTTTTCATTTAGGCATTAAGGTTTGTAAATAAACTCAACGCCTTCTTCATCTTCTTCGTCCCAATCATCCCAGTCATCATCTTCATCATCAAATTGATGTTCAGCAAGCTGTTCTTGATGGTAGTCTTCCCATTTGAATTTCACTTCTTCTGGTTTATTTTCTTCTACTTCCGCATCTCGTGGATTCGCTTCAATGAAATCCATAATATCACGACAAAGTGGTGGCACATTTTTACCGGTTGCGGCAGAAATGAGGTGATAGCCATCTTCCCAACCAAGACGTTCGGTAATCTCTTGTGCTCGTTCATGCGCCTCTTCTTCAGTCATCGTATCAATTTTGTTGAAGACTAACCAACGCGGTTTATCTGCCAATTTTTCGCTATATTGGAATAATTCTGACTCGATGATCGCAATATTATCAGCAGGATCGGATTCATCAATTGGGTTAATATCTACTAAATGAATTAACACACGACAACGTTCTAAGTGTTTTAAGAAACGAATCCCTAAACCCGCACCATCCGATGCACCTTCAATCAATCCAGGAATATCTGCCACCACAAAGCTATGGCTCTCATCCACTTTCACTACGCCTAAACTTGGTACTAAAGTAGTAAATGGATAATCTGCAACTTTTGGTTTTGCAGCTGAAACCGCACGGATAAAAGTAGATTTACCTGCATTCGGTAAACCAAGCATCCCGACATCCGCAAGAAGCATTAATTCTAATAATAAATCGCGTTTTTCACCTGGAGTACCCATAGTTTTTTGGCGAGGTGCGCGGTTCACTGAAGATTTAAAACGCGTATTACCTAAACCATGATAACCACCTTTCGCCACTAACATTTTGGCACCATGCTTCGTTAAATCGCCAAGTACTTCTTTGGTGTCATTATCAATTGCACGCGTTCCCACCGGCACACGTAACGTAATATCTTTACCGCGGCGACCGGTACAATCTGAGCTGTGGCCATTCTCACCACGTTCTGCGGCGAAACGTTTCGTAAAGCGATAATCGATTAAGGTATTTAAGTTTTCGTCTGCAACCAAATAAACATCACCGCCATCACCGCCATCGCCGCCATCTGGGCCGCCTTTAGGGATAAATTTTTCACGGCGGAAACTCACACAACCGTTTCCGCCATCCCCTGCTTCCACTCGAATCAGGGCTTCATCAATAAATTTCATAAAAACTCTCCAATATTTAACCGCACTTTACTTTGATTGCGGTAATAACTTATGTCCGATTGCCGACAAAATTGCTCCGCATACTACAACAAACGCCCCAATATAGCTAATCATATTTAATTCTGGCGCGGCAAAATTATCAGGGCTCACATAATGCGCAAGATGAGCAAAGAAAATTGTAAATAGTGGCACCAAGGTTATCACAACGCTTACTTTAGAAACCTCCCAGCGATTAAGGGCTTCAGCATAGGCACCATAACCAAATAAGGTATTTAAGCAACAATAAGCTAAACAACCAAATGCTAACAGGCTAAGTTCTCTTACTTGTGAAAATTCAGCAACAGGCGTAAATACTAAAAGGCAGCCGAAATACATCATTAATAAAATCTGTTGCGAACTAAAACGACGAAGCATGAGCTTTTGCGCCATACCATAAGCAACCCAAACTAATGAAGCCGTTAGGCTTAACAATACACCTGTTAAATAGCCACTCTCTCCTTTAAATACGTCAATCTTATCATTGAAGAAAAGTACTAATCCAGCCAACAACAAACCTAAACCAATCTTTTGATGCAATCCGAGCTTTTCTTTAAAGACAAAAAGACCGCAAATCAACATGCCAAAAGAAGAAAAATGAATAAAAATTTGAGCTGAAGAAGGATCGATAAACTTAAGTGAGCTATTGAATAAAAAGAAATTACCTGCTAATCCTGCAACACCAATAAGCACAAGCCAAATGAAACGACCACCTTTCAAAATTTGTGGCAATTTTTTCTTGTAACCAAGCAAAATCAATAGTGCAAGAGAAGCTACCGTAAATCGATACCAGACGATCGTTTGTGGTGTCATCACTGATAGAACCTGTTTTAACGCAATAGGTAAAGATCCCCATGCCATCGCTGTAATTAAAGCAAATAGAAATCCCAAAAGAGGTTGTTGTTTCATGATGTCTTCCTTTATTTGGCTAAAGCACAGTTAGGAATTCAGGTAAATTTCATTCTAAGAAATATTGAAGAGAATGAATGACAGTGCCAAGATAACAGATTTGATTAATGATTGTAAATCAAAGGTAAGAAAACAAAGAAAACGCCCCACAGATAATGCGGGGCGTTTATCAAATCAGATGTAAAATTATTCAGTTACAATACTTACGTATTTACGGCTTTTCTCGCCTTTCACTTCAAATTTTACTTTACCGTCAGCGGTAGCAAATAAGGTGTGGTCACGACCCATACCCACGTTGTTACCTGCGTGGAATTTAGTACCACGTTGACGTACAATGATGCTACCTGCTAATACAGATTCGCCACCGAAACGTTTAACACCAAGGCGTTTAGCTTCAGAATCACGACCGTTACGAGTTGAACCACCAGCTTTTTTAGTTGCCATCTACTTGATCTCCTCTGAAATTATGCTTGAATCCCAGTGATTTTCACTTCTGTGAACCACTGACGATGACCTTGTTGTTTACGGCTGTGTTTACGACGACGGAACTTAACGATTTTAACTTTATCGCCACGACCTTGTGCCACAACTTCAGCCACTACTTTTGCGCCAGCTACTACTGGTGCACCAATTTTAACATCTTCACCATTAACGACCATCAACACTGAGTCGAACTCAACTGTTGAGCCAGTTGCAAGTTCAAGTTTTTCTAAACGAACTACTTGACCTTCGCTCACACGGTGTTGTTTACCGCCACTTTGGAAAACTGCGTACATAAATACTCCGCTATAAATTGTGCTTCTCCGTTACTATTTTCGGTCCGCACTTCAAAATTCATATAAATAGGTCGCAAATTCTACGGAAAAAACAACTCGATCGCAAGCACTTATTTGCAATAAAATAAAAAAAAGCGCTTTTCCTCGAGTTTAATTTCAGAAACCTTGAAAAATCGGGTAAAATTCACCGCACTTTCTTTTATATACACAACCATCGAACCAAATGAAGATGAACAAACAAGATTTAATGGATATGCACGCAATCCAAGCATTAACCGATGCGGATATGCAGAAAGTCAACCAAGCCATTCTAGCACAAATTAACTCCGATGTGCCGATGGTTAATCAACTTGGTTTTTATATTGTACAAGGTGGCGGGAAACGTATTCGACCACTTATTGCGGTCTTAGCTGCGCGTGCATTAGGCTATGAAAGCGATAAAGTAGCCACTTGTGCGACCTTTGTAGAATTTATTCACACCGCGTCTTTATTACATGATGATGTGGTAGATGAATCTGATATGCGTCGTGGTCGCGCAACGGCAAACTCTGCCTTTGGTAATGCGGCTAGCGTATTAGTAGGCGACTTCATTTATACTCGTGCATTCCAGTTAGTGGCACAGTTACAATCGCTAGATATTCTTCGCATTATGGCAGATGCCACCAACGTATTGGCTGAAGGTGAAGTTCAACAATTGATGAATGTGAACGATCCCGATACCACGGAAGAAAGCTATATGCGTGTGATTTATAGTAAAACAGCACGCTTATTTGAAGTGGCGGCACAATCTGTTGCGATTGTTGCAGGTGCTGAAAAATCAATTGAAACAGCATTTCAAGAATATGGTCGCTATCTCGGTACCGCATTCCAATTAGTAGATGATGTGTTAGATTACAGCGCTAACGCTGCCGCATTAGGCAAAAATGTGGGTGATGACCTCGCCGAAGGTAAACCGACTCTTCCTTTATTACACGCAATGCGTCATGGTAATCCACAACAAGCCGCACTTATTCGCGAAGCCATTGAACAAGGCGGAAAACGTGATGCAATCGATGAAGTGCTTGCGATTATGGCAGAACATAAATCCCTCGATTACGCAATGGATCGTGCAAAACAAGAAGCCAAAAAAGCAGTTGATGCCATTGCCTTATTACCAGAAAGCGAATACAAAAAAGCCTTAATTTCACTGGCTTATTTATCGGTAGATCGAACTTATTAATATGACTGAAGAACAAATTCAACCGCAAAGTGCGGTCGATTCTCAACCTAAATTGCAAAAACCACGTAAACAAAAAGTACGCAAGGATCCCAATGCGCCTTTTATTCGTGAAAAACTCGAATTACCTGAAGGACATAATAAGTTACTTCTCCACTCCTGCTGTGCGCCTTGCTCAGGTGAAGTGATGGAAGCCATTTTGGCCTCTGGTATTGAGTTTACAATTTATTTTTACAATCCGAATATTCATCCATTAAAAGAATATTTAATTCGTAAAGAAGAAAATATCCGCTTTGCCCAAAAATTTGGGATTCCGTTTATTGATGCTGACTACGATCGCCAACAATGGTTTGATCGCGCAAAAGGCATGGAGTGGGAGCCTGAACGTGGCATCCGTTGCACTATGTGTTTTGATATGCGTTTTGAAAAAGCCGCTGAATATGCTCATAAACATGGTTTCCCTGTGTTTACTAGTTGCCTTGGTATTTCTCGCTGGAAAGACATGGATCAAATTAATGGTTGTGGGCACCGTGCAGCTGAAAAATATGATGATGTAATTTATTGGGATTACAACTGGCGTAAAGCTGGCGGATCACAACGCATGATCGAAATCAGTAAGCGTGAACGTTTTTATCAGCAAGAATATTGTGGCTGCGTTTATTCTTTACGAGACAGCAATAAATGGCGTGAAGAAACAGGGCGACAAAAAATTGAAATTGGTCAACTCTATTACACGCCCGATTAAAAATACATAAAAAAAGAACCGCACTTTCAACATGCGGTTCTTTTTTATTTAATCGACGATAAGACGCCCACCTAATGCATTCTCTAAAGAATGATCTAACTGCTGAATTCGCGTACATAACACGTTTTCAATCTGGGCATTTTTATTCTTTTCTTGGGTTAATTCAAAACTTAAATTCAAGGCAACAATAGAAAGCACACGGTCTAATTGCAATAAACCTGTACGCTCTTTCATCTCAGACACTTGAAGATCTAAATTACGCGCCGCTTGACGCAAAATCTCTTCTTGTTCGGCAGGGACATTCAAGCGCAGCACTTGCCCTAATACAACAACTTCAACCAGTTTTAATGACATGTTATTCCCTTATGTTGAATGCTCAAGTGCTCCTATTATGCCACAGCCAAATGCCTTCGTCATAATTTTTACGTTTAATTGACCGCACTTTATCCGTTCGCCCCATTTCGCAATTTACGCTATAATGCGACACTTTTCATTATTTTTGAACGGAATATTTATGCCAACTATTGCTCCTAATCCATTAGTCCTAGTGGACGGTTCATCTTATTTATATCGTGCTTTTCATGCTTTTCCGCCACTCACCAATTCTGCTGGCGAGCCGACTGGTGCCATGTACGGTGTATTAAACATGCTCAAAAGCCTGATTTCGCAAGTGCAACCGAGCCATATTGCGGTAGTCTTTGATGCAAAGGGCAAAACTTTCCGTGATGAAATGTTTGAACAATATAAATCCCATCGTCCACCGATGCCCGACGATCTGCGCAAACAAATTCAGCCGTTACACGATATTATCCGAGCCCTTGGCATTCCTCTTTTAGTCATTGAAGGCGTGGAGGCTGACGATGTCATTGGTACCTTAGCAGTAGCGGCTTCCAAAGCGAATCAAAAAGTCTTGATCAGCACCGGCGATAAAGACATGGCTCAGCTAGTGGACGACAACATTATGTTGATCAACACCATGAATAATACCTTATTGGATCGCGATGCCGTGATTGAAAAATACGGTATTCCACCGGAACTCATCATTGATTACTTAGCACTAATGGGCGATAGCGCCGATAATATTCCAGGCGTAGCGGGTGTCGGTGAAAAAACCGCACTTGGTCTCTTGCAGGGTATCGGAAGTATGGCAGAAATTTATGCCAACTTAGACAAAGTGGCTGAACTGCCAATTCGTGGGGCAAAAAAATTAGGGAATAAATTATTGGCTGAAAAAGAAATGGCCGATTTATCCTATCGTCTTGCTACGATCAAAACCGATGTAGCCCTCGATATTACGCCAGAGCAACTCACCCTTGGTGCAAGCAATAACGATCAACTCACTGAATATTTCGGCCGTTATGAATTTAAACGTTGGCTCAATGAAGTGATGAATGGTGCTGATTCCATCACCAATAATAATGAACAACCGACTAAGATTAATCACTATCAAGCCACGCCTGCGCTTGCTCAAGACAATAGCGATGAAGCATTGCCGGCAATTCAAATTGATCGTAGCCGTTATGAAACCTTGCTCACCGAAGCAGATTTAACTCGTTGGGTGAAAAAACTCAATCAGGCCAAACTTTTTGCCCTAGATACAGAAACCGATAATTTAGATTATATGGCCGCCAACTTAGTGGGGATTTCCTTTGCGTTAGAAAACGGTGAAGCAGCTTACTTACCGCTGCAATTAGATTATTTAGGTGCACCGAAAACCCTTGAAAAAACAACCGCACTTACGTTATTAAAACCCGTTTTAGAAAATCCCGCTATTCAAAAAGTCGGGCAAAACTTCAAATATGACCTCACTATTTTCGCCCGTAATGGCATTGATGTGCAAGGTGTGGCTTTCGATACCATGTTGGAGTCCTATGTGCTCAATAGCACTGGTCGTCATAATATGGATGATCTAGCGAAACGTTATTTAGGGCATCAAACCATTAGTTTTGAAGAAATTGCAGGCAAAGGTAAAAATCAGCTGACCTTTAACCAAATTCCATTAGACCAAGCCGCCGAGTACGCTGCGGAAGATGCTGATGTGACAATGAAACTGCAACAAGTACTATGGGAAAAACTCTCTAAAGAACCCACTCTTGAAAAACTCTTTAAAGAAATGGAATTGCCATTGTTAGGCGTACTTTCCCGTATGGAACGTCGTGGTGTCTTAATTGATAGCGATGCACTATTCCTACAATCTAATGAAATCGCTAACCGTTTAAGTGAATTAGAAGAACAAGCTTATGTCTTGGCAGGGCAGCCATTTAATTTAGCCTCAACCAAACAATTACAGGAAATTTTGTTTGATAAATTAGGTTTACCAGTCATTCAAAAAACACCAAAAGGTGCACCATCCACTAACGAGGAAGTGTTGGAAGAACTCGCATTTAGTCATGAATTACCGAAAGTGTTGGTAGAACATCGTGGTCTCAGCAAACTAAAATCCACCTACACCGACAAATTACCACAAATGGTAAATCCGCAAACGGGTAGAGTGCATACTTCCTATCATCAAGCGGTGACAGCTACCGGTCGTCTTTCATCAAGTGATCCGAATCTGCAAAACATTCCGATTCGTAATGAAGAAGGTCGCCGTATTCGTCAAGCCTTCATTGCGCGAGAAGGCTTTACCGTCGTCGCAGCCGACTATTCTCAAATCGAGCTACGCATTATGGCACACCTATCGCAGGATCAGGGCTTAATTAATGCTTTTACCCAAGGCAAAGATATTCACCGCTCTACCGCGGCTGAAATCTTTGGAGTGGCACTGGATGAAGTAACTTCCGAGCAACGCCGCAATGCCAAGGCAATTAACTTCGGTTTAATTTACGGTATGTCAGCTTTTGGCTTATCTCGCCAACTTGGTATTGGCCGTGCCGATGCCCAGAACTATATGGATTTGTATTTCAAACGCTATCCTGGCGTACAAACCTTCATGCACGATATTCGCGAAAAAGCCAAAGCCCAAGGCTATGTGGAAACCCTATTCGGCCGTCGTTTATATCTGCCGGACATCAACTCTTCTAATGGTATGCGCCGTAAAGCTGCCGAACGTGTAGCAATCAATGCGCCAATGCAAGGCACCGCCGCAGACATTATCAAACGTGCCATGATTCAATTGGATCAAAAACTACAAAACGATCCCGATATTGCGATGATTATGCAGGTGCACGATGAATTAGTGTTTGAAGTGCGGTCAGAAAAAATCGCGTTTTATAGCGAGCTCATCAAAACACAAATGGAAAGCGCGGCTGATTTGGTGGTGCCATTGATTGTAGATGTGGGGCAAGGCACTAACTGGGATGAGGCTCACTAAGGAATATAGTCATGAATAAAGTTATTCAAAGTCAGCACTTTAAAGCAGAACGTGCTTGGGGAGCACTTGATATTACCAATATGAATGGTATTTCGGTGCGTCTTCACTGGACAGATAAGCCTTACAAATGGCATATCAATGACGGTGAAGAAGTCTTTGCTGTCATGGATGGTACGGTGGAAATGCGCTACAAAGAAGATGGCCAAGAGAAAACCGTATTGCTCCATACAGGTGATATTTTTTATGCGGGTATCGGTACCGAACATGTTGCTCATCCACAAGGTGAAGCGCGCATATTAGTCATAGAGAAAGAAGACAGCATTTAACAGATTAAAAAGAATTTTATGAATCAAGAAAGACTCAACGAAATCGAAAAATCATTAATTCAAATTGTAGAACGCGATGTGGTTCCGGCACTTGGCTGTACTGAACCCATCTCTTTGGCGCTTGCAGCAGCAACAGCGGCTAAATATTTAGGCAAAACACCTGAACGCATTGAAGCTAAAGTATCACCAAACTTAATGAAAAATGGATTGGGCGTTGCAGTACCGGGAACGGGCATGGTGGGCTTGCCTATTGCTGCCGCAATTGGTGCTTTAGGCGGTGATCCTGAGGGGGAATTAGAAGTATTAAAATACATCACACCAGAACAAGTATCCCAAGCCAAGGCAATGCTTGATAAAAAACTCGTTAATGTCGATATTCATCAAACTGAGCATATTTTATATTCAGAAGCGGTGTTGCTTGCCGATAATGACCGAGTGAAAGTCGCTATTCAAGATCAACACACAAACATCATTTTGATTGAAAAAAATGGTGAAGTTATTTTTGAGAAAGAACACGATGAAGGCACTGATTGCGATCCTTATAATATTTTCAATCAGGTGAGCGCACGTGAAATCTTTGAATTTTCTTGTGAAGTCGAACTCGATAAAATCCGCTTTATAGGACAAGCTGCCGCACTCAACCGCGCTCTGTCTAACGAAGGATTGCGCGAAAATTATGGTTTACATATTGGCAGAACGTTACGCAAACAAGTTGGTAGTGGCTTAATGTCAGACGATTTGCTCAGCAAAATTATGATCGAAACCACCGCAGCCTCCGATGCGCGTATGGGAGGAGCCACATTACCAGCGATGAGTAATTCAGGTTCAGCTAACCAAGGTATTGCCGCCACTATGCCCGTGGTTGTGGTCGCCGATTATTTAAACGTGAGTGAAGAAAAACGTCTCCGTGCCCTCTTCTTATCACACTTAATGGCCATTTATATCCACAGTAAATTACCCAAACTGTCAGCCCTTTGTGCGGTAACAACCGCATCGATGGGAAGCTGTGCGGGTATCGCCTATTTACTTACGGGTAAATTCGAAACCGTGAGCATGGGGATTTGCAGCATGATTGGTGACATCAGCGGAATCATCTGCGATGGCGCATCCAATAGCTGTGCAATGAAAGTGTCCACCAGTGTGGCTTCCGGCTATAAATCAGTTCTCATGGCAATGGATGAAACCCATGTTACGGGTAATGAAGGTATCGTTGAACACGATCTCGATCGCACTATCGACAATCTATGCTCAATTGCTTCTAAGAGTATGCATCACATCGATCGCCAAGTGATTGAAATTATGGTGAGTAAACCCTGCCCTTAACATCGAAATAACTTACGATAAAGTGCGGTCAGAAAAACACACAAATTTCTGACCGCACTTTTTTTATATCAAAAAAACATATTTTCTAGCTAAAAGTTATTGGCGTTATCTTCTTCTTTTTTTAGAAAATACCGACCTACTTAGTTCTAAAAGAGAAGGAATATTTATGCTTTTAACCGGATTACTTTGCGGAATCTTACTCGGATTTGTGATGCAGCGTGGGCGCTTTTGTATTACTGGCGCATTTCGCGATATGTATGTCACCAAAAATAACAAAATGTTTGTTGCCCTTTTATTGGCGATTACCGTGCAATCCATCGGTTTCTTTCTCTTAAAAGAAATCGGTGTATTAAATGTTGATCCGGCTGAAAATTTTGCCTTTTTAGCGGTAATTATCGGTGCCTTTGTGTTTGGCATCGGTATTGTTCTTGCTGGCGGTTGTGCGACAGGTACGTGGTACCGTGCTGCGGAAGGCTTAGTCGGCAGTTGGGTCGCATTATTCACTTATATGTTATTAAGTGCCATCATGCGTACTGGTCCATTAGGGGAATTCAATAAAACTTTACGTAGCATCAATATTGAACAACGCAATATTTACGACACATTCGGTATCTCACCTTGGTGGTTAGTCGCATTATTAACTTTAGTGACAGCTTTCTATGTGTACAAACATCTCAGCAAACCAAGCGTAAAAGTCGCGGCATTAAAACCGAAAAAAACTGGGCTTGCTCATTTATTATTTGAAAAACGCTGGCACCCATTTTTCTCTGCTGTGTTAATCGGATTAATCGCGCTTGCGGCTTGGCCACTCAGTGTCGCTACAGGTCGTGAATTTGGACTTGGGATCACTGGTCCCTCAGCCAATATCATGCAATTCCTCGTTACTGGCGACGGTAAATTTATTAACTGGGGCGTATTCTTAGTTTTAGGGATTTTTATTGGGTCATTCATCGGTGCGAAAGCGAGCAATGAATTTCGTGTCCGCGTACCAGATGCCACCACGATTCTACGCAGCGGACTCGGCGGTATTCTCATGGGTATTGGCGCAACCCTTGCAGGTGGCTGTTCTATCGGTAACGGTTTAGTCGAAACTGCCTTTTTCTCTTGGCAAGGCTGGGTCTCATTGCCATTGATGATTTTCGGCACTTGGGTGGCCGCCTACTTCACCATTATCCGTCCACAACGTTTAAAACTAGCAAAAGCATCATAAGGAGTTTATATGATCGTTAAATTACCAACACTCGGCCTTGTTTGCCCATTTCCTCTCGTTGAAGCAAAGGAAGCTATGGCTAAGTTAAACAAAGGCGATGGCCTAGAAATTGAATTCGACTGCACACAAGCCACTGAAGCCATTCCCGCTTGGGCGGCTGAAGAAGGTTATGAAGTGACAAACTTCGAGCAAATTGATGATGCGAAATGGTCAATTACCGTAATTAAATAATAAAAAAGTGCGGTCAGAAAAATATATAAATTTCTGACCGCACTTTTGCTTTAATGAATCGAAATAATTAAATCAATTCGACTGGTACTTTCACCACTAATTTTTTCACAAAACTTGATTTGCCGTTTACGGTGCAACCTGGTTTATGGGGTTCATAAGGGAAAAAGACGGCGAACATTTTTGGTAAAAGTGTTACGGTGCTTTTATCTTCAATTTGTGGAGTAAGTTGGTAATCATCTGCATCACGATATTCATCGTATAAGCTGAGATTTGGATAAGTTGCGCTTACTTCAACATTTTCTTCACCACGAATAAGTAATTGAATATCTAGATATTTATGATGAAGTTCAGCTTGTTTGCTATCCGCGTCAACCGTATCAAACTCCATGACATTCATATAAACTTGATCACTTAAATCATGACGGCCATTTTCTAATGCTTCAAGATTTAAGGTGTTGAGATGATCGCAAATGTCCGCGATAACTTTTGGTAAACCCACTTTGAAATTTGGGTTATTTAATGCACTGATAATCATAGTGTCTCCTTACGTATGTATTTGTATGAGAATATGATAACAAGTTGCTTATATTAAATAAAGTTACCAATAAATTTAAAACTCTGTATAATAAGCGAGCTTTATTTTCTGCATTAGCGTGCGGCTATCAAAAGAGATTTTTAAACGCCCAAAGTGCGGTCATTTTTTCGAAAGATTTCTTTTGCTAGTCGCAATCTGGAAAATAAAGCTTTGTTTTAAATATTATTTTGAAGGAAAACATTGTGAATCCAATTGTTAAACAATTTAAATACGGTCAACATACCGTTACTCTAGAAACCGGCGCAATTGCACGTCAAGCAACGGCTGCGGTTATGGCAAGCATGGACGATACCACGGTATTCGTGACTGTTGTGGCTAAAAAAGATGTGAAAGAAGGTCAAGACTTCTTCCCATTAACCGTAAACTACCAAGAGCGTACTTATGCGGCGGGTAAAATCCCTGGTGGTTTCTTCAAGCGTGAAGGTCGTCCATCTGAAGGCGAAACCTTAATTGCTCGTTTAATCGACCGTCCAATTCGCCCATTATTCCCTGAAGGTTTCTTCAACGAAATCCAAGTTGTGGCAACTGTAGTTTCTGTAAACCCACAAATTAGCCCTGACTTAGTGGCAATGATCGGTGCTTCTGCAGCATTAACCTTATCTGGCGTGCCTTTCAATGGCCCTATCGGTGCAGCGCGCGTTGGTTTTATCGACAACCAATTCGTATTAAACCCAACTATGGCTGAGCAAAAACAAAGCCGTTTGGACTTAGTGGTTGCAGGTACTGACAAAGCCGTATTAATGGTTGAATCTGAAGCTGACATTTTAACTGAAGAACAAATGTTAGCGGCAGTAGTATTCGGTCATCAACAACAACAAGTTGTAATCGAAGCGATCAAAGAATTTGCAAAAGAAGCAGGCAAACCACGTTGGGATTGGGTTGCGCCACAACCAAATACAGATTTAATCAACAAAGTAAAAGCGATTGCTGAAGCACGTTTAGGCGATGCATACCGTATTACTGAAAAACAAGCACGTTACGAACAAATTGATGCGATTAAAGCGGATGTGATTGCACAAATCACTGCTGAAGATGAAGAAATCAGCGAAGGTAAAATCGTGGATATTTTCACCGCACTTGAAAGCCAAATCGTTCGTGGCCGTATCATTGCAGGTGAACCACGTATTGACGGCCGTACCGTTGATACCGTTCGTGCATTAGATATTTGCACCGGCGTATTACCGCGTACTCACGGTTCTGCGATTTTCACCCGTGGTGAAACCCAAGCGTTGGCTGTTGCCACTTTAGGGACTGAACGTGATGCACAAATCATTGATGAATTAACAGGTGAACGTCAAGATCACTTCTTATTCCACTACAACTTCCCTCCATACTCTGTAGGTGAAACCGGTATGATCGGCTCGCCAAAACGTCGTGAAATCGGTCACGGTCGTTTAGCAAAACGCGGTGTCGCTGCGGTTATGCCAAGCCTTGCAGAGTTCCCGTATGTGGTGCGTGTCGTATCTGAAATCACTGAATCTAACGGTTCTTCTTCTATGGCCTCTGTATGTGGTGCGTCTTTAGCATTAATGGATGCGGGCGTTCCAATCAAAGCCGCTGTTGCTGGTATTGCAATGGGCTTAGTGAAAGAAGAAGAAAAATTTGTGGTTCTTTCAGATATCTTAGGTGATGAAGACCACTTAGGTGATATGGACTTTAAAGTAGCAGGTACACGTGAAGGTGTCACCGCACTTCAAATGGACATCAAAATTGAAGGTATCACCCCTGAAATTATGCAAATTGCATTAAACCAAGCAAAAGGTGCACGTATGCACATTCTTGGCGTAATGGAACAAGCAATCCCTGCACCACGTGCAGATATTTCTGACTACGCGCCGCGTATTCACACCATGAAAATTGATCCGAAGAAAATCAAAGATGTTATCGGTAAAGGTGGTGCAACTATCCGTGCATTAACTGAAGAAACTGGTACTTCTATCGATATCGATGATGATGGTACAGTGAAAATTGCTGCAGTAGATAGCAGTGCAGCGAAAAATGTGATGGCACGTATTGAAGAAATCGTTGCTGAAGTTGAAGCAGGCGCAATTTACAAAGGTAAAGTGACTCGTCTTGCTGACTTCGGTGCATTCGTCGCTATCGTAGGAAATAAAGAAGGTTTAGTTCATATTTCTCAAATCGCTGAAGAGCGTGTAGAGAAAGTGAGTGATTATCTTCAAGTTGGTCAAGAAGTAACTGTTAAAGTGGTTGAAATCGATCGTCAAGGTCGTATCCGCTTAACCATGAAAGATCTTGCACCAAAACAAGAAACTGAAGCAGAATCTGCACCAGCAGAAGACATTTCAGAAGAACAAGAATAATCTCACAGGGTGTGTGAATTCGATTTACACACCCGTTTTGATTATCAAACTAACTTATAGAACAATGCAATATTTTCGGTTATTCCGTTTTCTAGTTTCATTATCTAGCCTAAGTCTGACTTTATTTATTTCCGGTTGTGTACAATCGGGAAACGTGTTTGTCGCACCAAATAAAGTCGTACTCGCGGATCAAACTCCGAATACACACTTCGAACAAGAAGTGATGATTACCCGAATCAGCCAAGTTTTATTAGTTGGTAAAATGAGTAATGAAGAACGGGCGACGCTTCACTTTGAACGTGGCGTATTATACGATTCCCTCGGTTTATGGGGTCTCGCACGTTATGACTTTACACAAGCCCTCGCGTTACAGCCAAAGATGGCTTCCGTTTACAATTATTTAGGGCTTTACTTACTTCTTGAGGAAGATTACGACAGCGCATTAGAAACCTTTAATGCGGTGTTTGAATTGGACCCAAGTTATGATTATACCCACCTTAATCGTGGTTTAAATTTTTATTACGTCGAACGCTATAATCTTGCTGAAGACGATTTGATGAAGTTTTACGAAGCCGATACTAAAGATCCCTATCGCGTACTCTGGCTCTATTTGAACGAACAAAAATTAAAACCACAAGAAGCCCATGCCAACCTTGTTGAACGAGCTAAAGGGCTATCTAAGGACTTCTGGGGAACAAATATCGTTCAATACTATTTAGGTAATATTTCCGTGAGTGACTTGCAAGAGCGGGCAACCAAATTTGCAGAAAACTCGCAACAATATGCAGAAATATTAACCGAAACCTACTTTTATCTAGCAAAACAAAAACTCAATTTGGGGCAAATTGATGAAGCTGCGGCTTTATTCAAACTTGCTATTGCGAATCAGGTGTATAACTTTGTTGAGTATCGTTTTGCCGTGTTAGAGCTGATGAAATTGAAACCGGCTCAAACTGAAGACGAAAAAGAAGAAAAAAGTGCGGTCACAAAAACTGCTGTTTTTTAGACTTGCCTCTTTCTTTTGTAACAAATAAACCTGAAAGCGAAATTGAGCTTTCCTTACTTATATTCGAGCATTTTAATGACAGACAAAATCACTTTTAATGATTTAGGCTTGCCTGAATTCATTCTAAAAGCCGTTTCTGACCTTGGTTTTGAAACACCTTCGCCAATCCAACAAGCTTGTATTCCTGCTCTTTTAGAAGGCAGAGATGTACTTGGTATGGCGCAAACCGGTAGTGGTAAAACTGCCGCATTCTCTTTACCTATTTTGGCAAAAATTGATCCTGCCGCAAAACATCCACAATTATTGGTGATGGCACCAACACGTGAACTTGCAATTCAAGTTGCCGATGCTTGCGAACACTTCATGAAATATGCCAAAGGCATCAATATCGTGACCCTTTATGGTGGCCAACGTTATGACATTCAATTACGTGCATTAAAACAAGGTGCACAAGTTGTTGTGGGTACACCGGGTCGTATTTTGGATCACATCCGTCGTAACACATTAAATCTATCTGAATTAAAAGCTATCGTACTTGATGAAGCCGATGAGATGCTTCGTATGGGCTTTATTGATGATGTAGAAACCGTTATGGCTGAATTACCGGAAGAGCACCAAACTGCGCTTTTCTCAGCAACTATGCCTGAGCCAATTCGTCGCATCACAAAACGCTTCATGAATAATCCACAAGAAGTGAAAATCAAAGTAAATAACGATAATGCACCTGATATTGAACAAAATTGTTGGTATGTTCAAGGTTTCCGTAAAAATGATGCGTTATTACGTTTCTTGGAAGTAGAAGAGTTTGATGCGGCAATCATTTTTACTCGCACTAAAACGGGCACACTTGATGTGACTGAATTATTAGAAAAACACGGTTTCCGTGCTGCGGCATTAAACGGTGATATGACTCAACAATTACGTGAGCAAACCTTAGATCGCTTACGTAATGGCAGTCTTGATATCGTCGTTGCAACCGATGTGGCTGCGCGCGGTATTGATATTGAACGAATAAGCCTTGTAGTGAACTATGACATACCGCTTGATGCAGAGTCTTACGTTCACCGTATCGGCCGTACCGGTCGTGCTGGTCGTTCTGGTCGCGCATTATTATTCGTTGAACCACGTGAACGCCGTTTACTTCGCAATATCGAACACTTGATGAAAAAACCAATCAATGAAGTTGAATTGCCAAATCATGAAGTGTTACAAGCCTGTCGTCGTAAGAAATTCCAAGACAAGATTACCAAACAATTGGAACATCACGATCTCGAAATGTATCGTAGCCTATTGGAAGATTTATTCACTGCAGATCAAGATCAAGAAGATATTGCAGCAGCCATGTTGATGTTGCTTCAAGGTAAACAAAAGCTCATTCTTCCACCTGATCCTCCGGTGGATAAACGCCGTCGTGACCGTAATGATCGCGGTGATCGCCGTGAAAATCCACGTTCGGCTGAACGTCGTGGTGAACGTAAAGGCTATGGCACACCACAACCGATGGATTTATATCGTATCGAAGTTGGCCGTGCAGATGGCGTAGAAGTGCGTCATATCGTAGGCGCTATCGCAAATGAAGGTGATATTAACAGCCGTTATATTGGCCATATCAAACTTTATGATGACTACTCTACCGTTGAATTACCACAAGGCATGCCAAAAGAATTGCTTCAACAGTTCGGTAAAACTCGCGTTTTAAATAAACAAATGCAAATGAGCTTTATGGGTGCTGCGCAGTCAGACAACAGACGTGGAGGCAATGACTTTGGTGGAAAAGGTCGCCGTAATGAACGTGGAGACCGAGGTCAAGATCGCTTCCGTAGTGAACGTAATGGTGAACGTCGTCAGCGTAAATTTAACGATAAAAACGACCGCACTTTTAATGAACGAGGTCGCCGAGATCGCCAACGTTAATCCTTATTTAACAGCCCCTTGAAGTAAAAGGGGCTTTTTTATTGTCTTAATTCTCGTTACAATCGTCTCTTATCTCAATTTATAAGGTTTATCTATTGAAAGGTCTATTTTTACGTATTATTGCTGCTTTTGCATTATTACTTTGGGCAATTGATATGGTCTTCCCTTGGCAAAAAATTATGCAATCGGAGCAAAACCCTTACACTGCGATCAAAAATCGCGGTAGCCTGATTGTCGGCACCATTAACAATCCCATTTACTATTTTATTGGGAATGAGGGCGAATCTGGCTTGGAATACGAATTAGCAAAAAACTTTGCTGATTACTTAGGGGTTCGCTTACAAATTAAAACCTTAGAAAATAACGATCAACTTTTTAACGAATTAGAGAACAACAATATTGATATTGCAGCTGCGAATCTTTTATTCCAGCCTCAACGTGCAGAAAAATTTCAGTTAGGGCCCTCTTATACTTCTGCCTCTTGGCAGCTTGTGTATAAAAAAGGTGAAAATCGTCCGAAAGATTTAGCGCAAGTACAGCAAGAAATTATTATTTCTGCGGGAGAAGACTTAGAAAAATTATTATCCCAAGCACAGAAAAAACTCCCTGCACTCAAATGGCAAAACAATAAGCAGCTGACTCAAGAAGAATTACTGATTCAAGTGGCAGAAGGGAAAATTCCTTACACCATTGCAAATAGTATTGACGTGGCTGCGGCACAACAAATTCGTCCTAACTTAGCGATTGCATTTGACCTAACAGATGAAATGACTGTGCATTGGTATCTTTCCAATAAATCCTATAATGAGCTACAAGCAGGCTTGTTAGATTTTATGAATAATGCCATTGAAACAGGGTTAATTGATCGCATTGAGGAGAAATATTTCCGCCATATTACTGCCTTTGATTATGTGGATACTCAGGCTTATTTAGAGGCAGTTGAAAAAATTCTCCCTCAATATCAACCGCTCTTTGAAAAATATAAAGGGAATTTAGACTGGCGATTATTAGCCGCTGTAGCCTATCAAGAATCGCATTGGGACCCTTATGCCACCTCTCCAACTGGTGTTCGCGGGATGATGATGCTTACCAAAGATACGGCTGCACGTATGAATATTAACAATCGTACAGATGCTGAACAAAGTATTAAAGCGGGATCTGAATACCTGCATTGGCTACTCGCTCAAATACCTGACAGTATTCCAGAAGAGGATCGAATTTGGTATTCTTTAGCAGCATACAACATGGGATTAGGGCATATTTTAGATGCTCGTCGTTTAACAAAAAAATTGGGTGGCAACCCAGATAATTGGTTAGATGTAAAAAATAATCTTCAACTATTATCGGAAAAGCGTCATTATTCAAACTTAAAATATGGCTACGCTCGCGGTTATGAAGCCTATCAATATGTCGAAAATATTCGCCGTTACATGAATAGTATTGTGAATTATCATCGCGTTCAAGAAAACCAAGCGGCTTCAACAGAGTAAGTGCGGTCAGAAAAAGCAACGTTTTATTGAACTCAAAGAAAACAAGGAGAAAAAGATGTTAAAAAGAAAAACTTTTTTAAAGAAAAAAACATCAAGAGATATCTCTGCCTCACGCAACTTGCGTTTAAGACGCTTAAAACATCGTAAAGCAAAACAGTTCCAACGCCATGCATTACAATTAGTGATTCAAGATATCTAAAAAAAGGCGAACATCATGTTCGCCCTTTTTATTTATTCATTATCCTTTATTTTTCAAAAGAATCTTTCAAACGCTCATCTGCTCGGCGGGATTCGCCTTTATGTTGAAGTTTATTTAATTGGCGTTCTAATTTTTCTTCGACTTCATTGATCGCTTTATACATATCATCAGCTGTTGCAGTGGCTAACAGATTACCTAATGGAGTTCCAATTGAAGCCTCTACAGAAAAGCCGTTTGGCACTTTACTTAAAACAAAGTGTGGGCTAATCAGTTGAGTGTGCCATTTCTCTAATTTTGCAAGTCTTCCCTCCACATGTTCACGGATTGCTGGGGTGATTTCCATTTGTTTGCTTGTGATATTGAGTGTCATAGCATTTACCTCTTTTAGTTAAATGAACCCTTCAGTTCAGTTTATCTTTAATAACAACATATCGACCTTACACTGCTTTTTCAAGTGCTTTTAGGCAAATAAAAAAACAAATGTTCAAAAATATGATCGTGATCTCATTTCTGCAAAAATATGATTTTCTTTCTGTATAAACTTGTTATGATGTAAAGCTGTAAACAACAAAGGGAGGCACTTGGCTTCCCTTTTCTTTTTATGAGATAAATTAGGCTAATTCATCTTGATCATGTTGCGTTGCTTTTAAACGTTCGAAGTAATCCTTAGTTTCTGAAATAATTTCTTTACGCAAACCAATTAATGCTATCAAGTTCGGGAAGGCCATTAAACCATTCACAATATCCGCTAAGATCCAGATTAAATCTAAGGTGAGGAATGAGCCTGCTCCAACCAAAACAATAAAGACAAAACGATAAAATTTAATACCACGGATACCAACTAAGTAAAGGAAGCAACGCTCACCGTAGTAACACCACCCTAAAATTGTGGTGAAAGCAAAGAATAATAAACCAACGGTTACAATAGTTGCACCAATTGATGTGCCTAAGCCCTGTGCAAAAGCGTAGTTGGTCACACTTGCACCAGAAAGCTCAGGATTACTCCATGCTCCCGTAATCACAAGCACTAAGCCCGTCATCGTACATACGATGATGGTATCTAAAAATGTCCCTGTCATCGAAATTAAACCTTGGCGAACAGGCTCTTTCGTTTGCGCTGCTGCGGCTGCGATTGGTGCACTTCCTAAACCTGATTCATTTGAGAAAATACCACGTGCAACACCTGATTGAATGGCTTTCATCACTGTAAACCCAACCGCTCCGCCCAAAGCCGCTTGTGGATTAAATGCACTGTGAATAATTAATGCGATCGCAGCGGGCAGTTTATCGTAATTAACTACTAAGATGATAATTGAGGTTGCCACATAGCCGATTGCCATAAAAGGCACAATCACTGAAGAAGCTGTTGCAATACGTCTTACACCACCTAGAATAATCATAGCGACCAATACCGTCACCACTGTTGCCGTAATAATAACGGGTACATTGAATGTGTCTTGCATCGCATGCGTAATAGCATTTATTTGAGGGAAGGTACCAATACCGAAAAAGGCTACCAATACCCCAAAGAGCGCAAATAATTTGGCTAGCCATTTAATACCAAGACCGAGTTCGATGTAGTACATCGGTCCACCAGCCATAAAACCGTATTTATCTCGCACACGATATTTCACGGCAAGTAAACATTCAGCGTATTTAGTTGCCATGCCTAATAATGCAACTAGCCACATCCAAAAAATCGCACCAGGTCCGCCTGCTTGTACTGCGGTCGCTACACCCACGATATTCCCTGTACCAATAGTTGCCGCTAATGCCGTACAAAGTGCCGCAAAAGAAGACACATCCCCCTTACCTTTATTCGCACCACGAGCAAATAAATAGCCCAATGCACGAGGCAAATAACGAATTTGTAAGAAACCTAAACGAAGGGTGAGATAAAGTCCGGTTCCGGACAATAGAATGAGTAGGGGTGGTCCCCACACAAAGCTGCTAATCGCAGATAAGGTTGTCTGTAATGACATTGATGATTCCTCGTCGCTTAAAATACAAATAAACTCGACAAGGAGACAAGAAGAATCCCGATAGAAATATTTTTGATAATACGGATTGTCTTTTGCCCCTGTCCTTTTGCCTGAGCGTTTGGAAAACAATCGAAAAGTCGACCGCTCTTTTGCGCCTTCGGCGTCCATTTACATCAATAAATGCAATGGATCTCTCCAAGGGTTCGTCCAGTAACAGTCCCTGCAATCTTGCAATTGCGCCTGAAAGATTTTACCTCGTCGGCGTAGGGGCAATTCCCTACTCTCCAGCTACCTTCTTCCGAACTCATTTTTTACGTTTTATTTTTTATCGCAAAAAGTGTTGCGAATTTTAGCAAACTTGAAAGGCTAACTCAATGGATTGACGAAAAAAGGCTTAGATAACAAGGTGAAAGCAGATAAAAACAAAGTGCGGTCAAAAATTTTCTTATTTTTTGACCGCACTTTTTTTAAATCAAAAAAGAAAGGCAGGTAATGGCCTGCCCTTATCTATTTTTATAATTATAAAATCTCTTTTGCTTTTGCCACCACGTTATCTACGGTGAAACCAAAGAGTTTGAATAATTGATCCGCAGGTGCTGATTCGCCGAAGCTATTCATGCCCACTACACGACCTTCAAAGCCAACGTATTTATACCAGAAGTCCGCAATGCCCGCTTCAATCGCAACACGTTTGGTTACCGCTGCAGGTAATACGCTTTCACGGTACGCTGCATCTTGTTTGTCGAAACGGTTAGTGCTTGGCATAGAAACGACACGTACTTTTTTACCTTCAGCAGTCAATACATCTGCTGCTTTCACTGCTAATTCCACTTCAGAACCTGTCGCAATGAAGATTAACTCAGGTGTTCCCTCACAGTCTTTTAATACATAAGCACCACGTTTAACTGCATCTAATTGTGCAGAAGTGCGGTCCATTTGTGCTAAGTTTTGACGGGTAAAAATCAACGCACTTGGGCCATCTTGACGTTCAACCGCTTGTTGCCATGCGATAGCTGACTCCACTTGGTCACAAGGACGCCATGTTTCAAGATTTGGAATTAAGCGTAATGAGGTGGTTTGCTCAACCGGTTGGTGAGTTGGACCATCTTCGCCTAAACCGATCGAGTCATGAGTATAAACGAATAAAGCACGTTGTTTCATTAATGCCGCCATACGCACCGCATTGTGTGCATATTCGTAGAACATTAAGAAGGTTGCGCCGTAAGGAATGAACCCTCCGTGTAAAGCAATACCATTCATAATCGCTGACATACCGAACTCACGCACACCATAGTTAAGGTAGTTACCACCTACGTTTTCGTGTGCACGAATTGGTTTAGAACCGCTCCATAACGTTAAGTTAGAGCTTGCTAAGTCTGCAGAGCCACCTAAGAATTCAGGTAATACATGTGCATAAGCTTCGATTGCATTTTGTGATGCTTTACGGCTTGCGATGCTCGCAGGGTTCGCTTGTAATTTTTCGATGAACGCTTTAGATTCTGCTGCCCAATTTGCTGGTAATTCACCGTTTACACGACGTGTAAATTCCACCGCAAGTTCTGGGTATGCTTTTGCATAAGCGGCAAATTTTTCTTCCCACGATTTTTCTGCTACAGCGCCTTTTTCTTTTGCAGACCATTCAGCATAGTACTCAGCCGGAATTTCAAATGGACCATATTCCCAGCCTAGTGCTTTACGAGTTAAGGCGATTTCTTCATCACCTAGTGGCGCACCGTGGCAATCATGAGAGCCTGATTTATTTGGTGAACCGAAGCCAATGATGGTTTTACAAATAATTAACGTTGGTTTTTCTTTTTCTGCCTGAGCAAGAATGGTTGCGGCACGAATTTGTTCTGCATCATGGCCATCCACATTGCGGATTACTTGCCAGCCATAAGCTTCAAAACGTGCTGCGGTATCATCACTGAACCAACCATCTACATGACCATCAATCGAAATGTTGTTGTCATCGTAGAATGCGATTAATTTACCAAGGCCTAATGTTCCCGCTAAAGAGCAAGCTTCGTGAGAAATCCCTTCCATTAAACAGCCATCGCCTAAGAACACATAAGTGTGGTGGTCTACGATTTCATGGCCTTCACGGTTAAATTGACCCGCTAAGGTTTTCTCAGCAATCGCCATCCCTACAGCATTGGTGATACCTTGACCTAACGGACCAGTTGTGGTTTCAACACCTGGTGCATAACCATATTCTGGGTGGCCAGGCGTTTTAGAATGTAATTGACGGAATTGTTTTAAATCTTCGATAGAAAGATTATAGCCTGTTAAATGTAATAAGCTATAAATCAACATTGAACCGTGGCCGTTAGAAAGCACAAAACGGTCGCGATCAGCCCATTTAGGGTTGTTTGGATTGTGTTTTAAGAAATCGCGCCATAATACCTCAGCGATATCCGCCATTCCCATTGGTGCGCCAGGGTGGCCTGATTTTGCTTTTTGTACTGCATCCATTGATAGCGCACGAATTGCGTTGGCGAGTTGTCTACGAGTTGCCATGTTTTTCTCCTGTCTAAATAATTCTGAGTATTCTACCTTATTTACTGATTGACTTGAGCAATATCTGCAATTTTATTTACCTTGATCAAATTCTTCGACGACGTTGATGGAAACGTTGGCTACTTGATTTACCTTGTAAATTGACGACTGTTTTAGTTTCCACTGGTTTTCGATATGTTCGACGATAATGACTTAAAAAATAATGAATGGAACTGGCGAATAATGCGCCTAATAAAAAGACCACGACAATTTCACCATATAAGCGGTGAAAAACTTGATTGATTTTGCTCTGCGTCGTTTGAGCATATTGGGCGTCAAATGTCACACGCAAAAAGCCACGAACGGCATTATTGGAAGCAGAATAAATTGGCTCAACAATTTGTTGTG
Organism: Haemophilus parainfluenzae; assembly: GCF_003252755.1. Taxonomy (GTDB): domain Bacteria; phylum Pseudomonadota; class Gammaproteobacteria; order Enterobacterales; family Pasteurellaceae; genus Haemophilus_D; species Haemophilus_D parainfluenzae_N. Next base: position 208,407 of record NZ_QEPT01000004.1, read on the forward strand.
TTGAAAACTCACCTTCATTTTTATGTTCTAGACCAAGTTGCTCACGAAGATTACCCGTATTGGTACTTTGTGCTAATTCCTTGCCGTTATAATCATAAATGGTCGCATCGAGCACAAAGTTTTCTTTAACTAAATTATCAAGATTTTCGACGAGCTGATCGGATTTCGCATTATTAGTTAATAAAACCGAAAATAAATTGGCCTGTTGACGAACCAAAGTATGCGATAAATTTGCCACTTGATTCACACTTGAAAGCTGTGAACCAATCTTAAATTGTTTCACTCCAAACAAAATCACGGCCATGGCACCGATACAAAGCAGCACGATGAGCCCAAACATCAATGATTTTTGAAGTTTTTCTTTAATTAATTGCACGTTGTTTTTCCATTTTTTCGCCAAGATCGGCTAGAATAGATGAGTATTCACAATTTACAGGATTTTCTATGCAAATTCAAAACCTTGCAAGCATTACCCAAAAATATCCCAAATTTCCCACCGCACTTTCGTCTGATTTACCTCATTCCGATGAAACACATGCGTTTATTTTATACGGCACCACGCTGAATTTAGCGAAATTACTCGAATTTCAACAAAAGTGCGGTCAAGCTTTCCAGTGTTTTGATGCATGGAACGTTGAAAAAAATACCGTTGTCCTTTTAAAAGGCAAATGGCTAGCCGATTTTATTGCCCATGCTCACGACCTGCAATTAGACATCGCTAAACTGGATTTTGATGCAAAATTATCAGAAAAAGGTTTATTGGTGATGGATATGGACTCTACTGCCATTCAAATTGAATGTATCGATGAGATCGCTAAACTGGCTGGCACGGGTGAATTAGTTTCTGCCATTACTGAAAGCGCAATGCGTGGCGAGCTCGATTTTGAACAAAGTTTGCGTCGTCGAGTGGGAACTCTTAAAGGTGCACCAGAAAGTATTTTGCAGCAAGTACGTGAAAAATTACCATTAATGCCAGGCTTAATTGAAACCATTAAGACATTACAACAACATGGTTGGAAAACCGCTATTGCCTCCGGTGGTTTTACCTATTTCGCCGATTACCTAAAAAGTTTATTAAACCTCGACTTCGCGGCGTCTAATCAATTTGAAATTATTGATGGCATGCTCACCGGCAATGTAAAAGGTAGCGTAGTCGATGCACAATACAAAGCGAATACCTTGCAAAAACTCGCTGAAGAATACCATATTCCACGCAAAAACACCCTCGCCATTGGTGATGGCGCCAATGATTTGGCGATGATGAATGTCGCCGGATTGGGCGTAGCATTCCATGCCAAACCGAAGGTGCAACAACAAGCGCAAATTGTGGTAAACTTTGCTGACTTAACCGCACTTTTATGTCTTTTAAGCGCAAATGATCGAATTTAATTCATTTTGGGAGAAAATTTATGCCATCTTTTGACATCGTATCTGAAATTACTATGCACGAAGTGCGTAATGCGGTTGAAAATGCAAACCGCGTATTAAGTACACGTTATGATTTCCGTGGCGTGGAAGCCGTCATTGAATTAAATGAAAAAAGCGAAACCGTAAAAGTGACGACCGAATCCGATTTCCAATTAGAGCAATTAATTGAAATCTTAATTGGTGCGTTTGTAAAACGTGGCATTGAGCATAGCTCATTGGATATTCCAACAGAAAGTGAACATCACGGTAAACTTTACACCAAAGAAATCAAATTAAAACAAGGGATTGAAACAGAGATGGCGAAAAAAATCACTAAATTAGTGAAAGATTCAAAAATCAAAGTTCAAACTCAAATTCAAGGTGAACAAGTGCGCGTAACCGGCAAATCTCGTGATGATTTACAAGCCGTTATTCAATTAGTGAAAGGCGCTGAATTAGGCCAACCATTCCAATTTAATAACTTTAGAGATTAATTTAATGAAAAAATATCTATGGGTATTTTTGGCTGCCGTTCCACTATGTTCGTTCGCAAATGAGAATGCCATGAATCTCGGTGATAGCGTCATTGATGTTGTAAAATGTGAAAGCACTAAAGGGGAAAAACTTTGGATCGCGCTAAATAATCTAAAAACATTTACTTACATGAAAAATGATGCGAATATGGTTTCTCAAACAATCGATAAGGCATACTTTCAATCTTATGCGACAGAAGCGACGCTTTTCCTTTCACCAACGAAAAGTCATCACTTTTGGACGATAATAAAAGAGAACGCGGCTGATAAAACAGGTATCAATCAAGTTACTATCGATTTGCGTGATGAGAAAGGCAAGCGAATTTCTCATGCTGCTTGTAAACGAAATGGTAATACCTTTTCACTATTAATGGAATCGAGTTTCGATATAAAAGAGCCTACCGATAAAATCCTTGAATTAATGGATCCACCTACACCATAAAAACGAAAGAGCGGTCAAAAAACACAACATTTTTGACCGCTCTTTTTATTTATGTCAATTAAGCAAATCTCGCTTTTGCTTCTGCAATCGCTTCTGCTACACGAAGTGGTGAAACCCCACCTTTCGCACAACGTTTATCTAAGCAAGATTGTAACGAAAGAATGTCATATACATCATCCCCTACCACATCACTGAATTGACGGAATTCAGGAATAGTTAAGTCTTCCAAGGCTTTGCCTTTTTCAATGGCATAAACCACGGTTTCACCGACAATATGGTGAGAATCACGGAATGGTACACCTTTTGCCACAAGATAATCTGCTAGCTCTGTTGCATTTGAGTAGCCTTTTAAAGCAGCTTCACGAGTACGATCGGTATTCACTTTTAACTCATCTAACACGAAAGTCGCCATATCTACGCAATCTTGCCAGGTATCTAACGCATCAAAGATCCCTTCTTTGTCTTCTTGCATATCTTTGTTATACGCTAACGGTAAACCTTTTAAGGTCATCAACATACCGGTTAATGCACCCATTACACGGCCCGCTTTACCACGAATCAATTCACAAGCATCTGGATTTTTCTTTTGTGGCATTAAAGAGGAACCTGAAGTTACACGATCTGACAATTCCACAAAATTCGCTTCACCACTGTTAAAAATGATCATATCTTCTGCGAAACGAGAAAGGTGCGCCATACTTAAAGACGCCGTTGAAAGTAATTCCACAATATGGTCACGATCAGAGACGCTATCCAAGCTATTACGCGTCGCAAAAGCAAAACCTAAATCTGATGCTAATTGTTCACGATCGACTGCATAGGCTGTCCCCGCTAGTGCGCCACTGCCTAATGGACAGCTATTCATGCGTTTATAAGCATCGGCGAGACGTGAATAATCACGCTCAAACATTTCTACATAAGCCATACACCAATGGGCAAAAGTGATTGGTTGTGCTCGTTGTAAATGGGTATAACCCGGCATCACTGCATCTTGCGTATTTTCCGCCGTTTGTACCAAGTGGCGTTGAAGATTACGAACAGACTCTTGTAACTCGATTACACGCTGTTTGCACCACATTTTGATATCGAGTGCAACTTGGTCATTACGACTACGACCTGTGTGTAATTTTTTACCTAAATTACCCACTTTATCGATAAGCTTACTTTCTACCCAGCTATGAATATCTTCTGCATCATCTTGTAAAATCGCTTGTGGATTTGATCGCACTTCGATTAATAATTCATTTAAGGCAACTTCTAGCTGTTGTTGCTCTTCAGCACTTAATACACCAACATTGACTAAAGCTTTAGACCAGCCAATGGAGCCTTCAATATCTTGCTCTGCCAAGCGATAATCAAAACGCAGGCTATCATTAAAATCTTTAAAACGTTTATCTGCCGCTTGTGTAAAACGACCACCCCAGAGAGCCATAAGTTATCCTTCTCTTAATACTAAAATTGATTAATTATTCAATTATCAAGCATAATTAATCAACATGCAATAATAATCTCTTCATAGTTTGCTATTTTACCCTGTTTTTTCTAATAAAAACTAGACAGTATTAAATTTTAGTGGTAATTTACGCACCATTCTTAAGGGCATTGCCCACCATTCAAACATTTCAGTATTATCAACTCTTATTCGTTCCAACATTATTAATTATGCATCTTACAGAACTTAAAAATACGCCTGTTTCTGATCTTGTGAAACTTGGCGAAGAACAAATGGGTTTGGAAAATCTTGCCCGTTTACGTAAACAAGATATTGTTTTTGCTATTTTGAAACAACACGCCAAGAGCGGTGAAGATATTTTTGGCGGCGGCGTGTTGGAGATTTTACCCGATGGTTTCGGTTTCTTACGCTCCGCAGACAGTTCCTACCTTGCTGGTCCTGATGACATCTACGTTTCTCCAAGTCAAATTCGTCGCTTCAATCTTCAAACTGGTGATAAAATCGAAGGTAAAATCCGTCCACCAAAAGAAGGCGAACGCTATTTTGCACTTTTAAAAGTCGACCAAGTCAACGATGACAAACCTGAAGTCTCTCGCAGCAAAATTCTTTTCGAAAACTTAACCCCATTACACGCAAATTCTCGTTTAAGAATGGAACGTGGTAATGGTTCAACCGAAGACTTAACTGCGCGTATTTTGGATTTAGCCTCTCCGATTGGTAAAGGTCAGCGTGGTCTTATCGTGGCTCCACCAAAAGCTGGTAAAACCATGTTGCTACAAAATATTGCACAAAGCATCACGCACAACTACCCTGAATGTGAACTTATTGTGCTTTTAATCGATGAGCGTCCAGAAGAAGTAACGGAAATGCAACGTTCAGTAAAAGGTGAAGTGATTGCCTCTACCTTTGATGAACCTGCTGCTCGTCATGTTCAAGTGGCTGAAATGGTTATCGAGAAAGCAAAACGTTCTGTTGAGCACAAAAAAGACGTGGTGATTTTACTCGACTCTATCACGCGTTTAGCACGTGCTTATAACACCGTTACACCAGCATCCGGTAAAATTCTTTCCGGTGGTGTGGATGCAAATGCGTTGCATCGTCCAAAACGTTTCTTTGGTGCTGCACGTAACGTAGAAGAAGGTGGTAGTTTAACCATTATTGCTACTGCACTTGTAGATACCGGGTCAAAAATGGATGAGGTTATCTTTGAAGAATTTAAAGGTACCGGTAATATGGAATTACATCTTTCTCGCAAAATCGCTGAAAAACGTGTGTTCCCAGCAATCGACTTCAACCGTTCAGGTACGCGTAAAGAAGACTTACTTACCACACCAGATGAATTACAAAAAATGTGGATTCTTCGCAAAATCCTTAACCCAATGGGTGAAGTGGAAGCGATGGAATTCCTTATCGACAAACTTATGGTGGCGAAAACCAACGATGAGTTTTTTGAAATTATGAAGCGGTCTTAATTCTGACCGCACTTAAAAACAAAAAAGGCTTGGAAAACCAAGCCTTTTTCTTTGCGAAATTATTCGCCCAAACGCTCTTTAATACGAGCAGATTTACCTGAACGTTCACGTAAGTAGTAAAGTTTAGCTTTACGTACTGCACCTTTACGTTTAACAGCAATAGA
>NZ_QEPT01000005.1 GCF_003252755.1 Haemophilus parainfluenzae
GTTTTAAGTTTTCTAAACCTTGTTCAATATTGCGAATATTTAATATATCCCCCTGCGCCATTGGCATGGCAAACCATAAGGTACCACGGGTGGCAAACGGAATCGCACTTTGGTCTTGTAATTGAATACGACCTACTTTACCTGGAATCACAGTGAGTACGAGCATGCCTGAACGCAAATCCTGTGGCTCTACCACCACACGGGTAGTGACATATCCCAAATCAATTAAACGATTTTGAATACGGCGAAGTAATACGTTAATCCCCTCCGAGCCTATACAAGCCGGCAGCGCAAAATCACGCTCAGCATAAACAGACTTCAATGCCCAAGAGAATTGGCTTGGTTGGATTAATTTAAGAGAAGAAGCTGATGAATTTTCTTCTTCAGCTTGATAATCGGTTAGCACCAATTGATTGATAGGAAAACACTGTGCTTCATTCTGTGGAAAGCCACGAGAGGCTTCTTTTTCCCCCTCTAAACGCACATTCGCGGATTGCGTTTGCTGGGCTAAAATAGCCGCATCCTGTTCAGCTTGTTGCCTCTGTTGTTTGGCATCGATTTGTTTTTCTACATTTGCATTTGGTGAGCTTGGCGCCGCCAACGCGAAAGAGGAAATAAATAATAAACTAGAAAGAAAAGAGCGAGATAAGTTTTTCATTATACATCAGAGATTAAGTTATTGATAAATCTGCGATATGATATCAAAACTTGTTTTAAAATTCTATAAACTCATATTCTCAATAAAAAAGTGCGGTCAGTTTTTAAGAGGTTTTAAAACGCTTTGAAAATTGACCGCACTTTATAGCTAGATATTTAAATATTTTATGCTATCCAAACCAAATATCCCTCTGGGTGACCAAAATACGATTAGCTAATTCATTTAGCTTTCAGTATTCGCCCTAAATAAAAACAAAAGAAGAGAGAGATAAATACTATAGGGAAAAAATCCAATACTTTTAATATATTAACTTTACTAAAGTTAAAATTAAACTTTGATAATACATACAAATATGTCATAGCTAATACAAATATCGTCATTTTAAATATCTTAAAAAGATCTGTCTTATTCATTTTTAAACTCATGTTCACTTAATCCTAGATCATTTAGCTCTTTTTTAGCAAAATCTAGCATATAGGCTATTAATTCTCTATATTTGTTATCCGGATGTATTTCTAGAAATCTTTCACAAGCTTTTTCTGTATATTCTAGATTTTCCCGTTCTGTTACAATAGCTATCCAATCAGGATCATCAAATCCATCTTGAAAATAAACTCCTTCAAAATGATCTCTTGGATCGGGGCTATTCATATCTGGATGATACCAATAACAACCTTCTTGTGTATAACCATCCTTATCTACTAGCACTAAATAAACCGCATATAAGAAAACACCATAATCATATAAAACAGAGAAACATTGCTTTACTGTTCTTTCAGGATTATCTTCATCAAAATTTACTTTATAAAAAAAATTATATGATTTAGATCTGATTGGTATATAAGAAAAATCATCTTGAGTGAACATTCTTAACCTCTACTGTTTTTATTCAAATATATTTTATATTCAATTCGTTATAAATTACATTTTCCCTTATCCCACTTAGAATCTTGATAGCCACATTCAGCTGGCCAGTATCGGTAATATCCCTTTCTTTCCATACAAGATTGAAATTCTTTGTATTTACCAGTTTTATTGATATAGTGAAGTTCTTGATCTCCATATTTACTACCGCAGCTAACAGCATCTTTCCAACGCTGTTGCTGATCAGTTTTACCTATACTATAAGGCTTTTGATAATGTGCTATAGCTGGCCATAATTTGCCTTTATCAACACAATTAACCATTTGTGGAGTATAAAAACATCCGTTTGAATACCAACATCCGTTTAATATAAAACAAAGAAGAAATGAGGTGTATCTCATTTTATTACCTCCTATTTTCATCAAAAGTTCAAACAACATATTAATTTCCTGTTGGCGTATTTTTCATGATTCTTTCAAATTGCTTACCATCAACTGAATAAGATACAAATTTCAATAGTAAAGAATATCACAGAAGTATTGTCTAACCACATCCCATTAAGCATTATGGGATTCACTTAAAGTAAAACACCACAGATAACCTGCCGTTTTTTACAATATATTTGCTATAAAAAATAAGTGCTATAAAATAGCCACAACAAGCAAATGGTAATTAATGAGATTGGCTCGATATGAACAATGTACAAAAGAAATATTTTATTGGCCTAACCCATTTTTTGGGAAATGTTCTCGGCCCTAAATACGAAGTCGTATTTCATTCTTTTGATAAGAATAAGGCTCATATGGAAGCCATTGCGAATAGCCATGTTAGCGGACGGACCCTTTCCTCTCCACTTAGTTCTTTTGGTTCTAGTTTGTTGCAGGATAAAGTATATTTAGATAAGGATTTTGTCTTTAACTACAAAGCGGTGGCAGATTCCGAAAAAGTCATTCGAGGTGCAACTTATTTCATTAAAAATGGGGATAAATTAGAAGGCATCCTTTGTATTAATCATGATACCTCTGAGTTGGTTGATGTGATGACCAAATTAATTTCACTGGAAAACCTTGGAAACTTCGTCAATATTTTAGGTATTGATGATGCCTTTGCTGAAGTGGAAGAAGCCGAAATAATTAATAAAGAAAAACTCGAAAACTCCATCGAAGATATCCTTTGTGAATACCTTGATTTCACCCTATTACATTCCGATAAACCACTCAGCTTAAGACAACGGGAAAATGCAATTAAAGTCTTATTTGATAAGGGTATTTTCAATATCAAGGGTGCCATTCCGATGGTGGCGAAATATTTGAAAATCTCAGAACCTAGCGTATATCGCTATCTCAAAGCGATCAAGGAAAAAGCATAAAAAAGCGCGGTCAATTTTCAAGAGGTTTTAAAACTCTTTGAAATTTGGCCGCACTTTATATCCCAGGCTATAAAAGCAAACTTTCGCTAATTACCATTAAATAAAACCTCCATAAACTCAAAGAAATCTTTTTCCGATACTTCATCAGGAGAAATCATTTTGTTATATATAATATCTATATCTCTATTTTCTAATTTATATATTTCCAACCCTACCCAATGACTACTCCAGAGCTCAATAGTTGCTGTTTTTTTATTTGAATATAAGTCAAATCTAGTTAAATAACCAAAATCTCCCTCTTTCTCAAAATCAACTTGAACAACTCCGAATTTTTCAATTACCCTAGGGTAAACAACATTTTCAAAAAAATTAAATATATCCATTATTTTTTCTAGCACTCTTATATTATTAATTTACCTATAAAAATAGACACAAATTTTGACTTTTATTTCATCTTTGATGTTTCCCAGTTGTTTAAAATATCATAAATAAACTCTACATATTCTTTTTCAGGATGTAATTCTAAAAAACGTTTGCATGCCTTTTTAAAATACATAAAGCAGATTTCTTCAGATACATGAATCTGGTATCTAGGATCACATAGGCCTCCAATCTCAAACCTTACCCCTTCAAAGTGATCTTCTGAAAATGGGCTATTCATATCAGGGTAATAGCAAGCAGCTCCCTCCTCACAGAATCCATCTTTTTCTACTAGAACAGAATAGATAGATTTTAAAAAATCTCCCTCATAATATACATTGTCAATATACCCACTTATAGTAAGTTCTATTTTATCATTTTCATGTACAACTTCTTTAAGAATAGGTGTATAGAAAGCTCCTATAGGAATGTACTTAGGAATGGTGTTATTTAGGGTGAACATTAGTTACTCCTTTAGTATCTTTATCAATATAATAACGAAATTTTTTCACTACCAATAGTAAAATGACACCTTTCCCAAGACTGATAATAAAATAAAAGAGCGGTTAAAAACACAGTGATTTTTAACCGCTCTTTTTATTTTAATCCGTATTATTAACCCACTACTTCAGGCAATATACCTAATTTAATTAGGAATGGGATACTCACGATAATAATCCCTAGAATTGAGACAAAGAGTAGGACCCCTGAACCACCCGGCACACGATAAGGTAAGTTTGGATGTTGATGACGAGCTTTCCAAACCAATGCTGCCGGCAATACCACTGCATAGAAAGCAAACATTTGTCCTGCATAGCCTAATGCAAGGATGAAGCCTTCTGGATAGAAGAATGCAAAGAGCAATGGCGGAAGGAAGGTTAAGAAACCTAAACTTAAACGGTTTGCTGAAATATTGAAGGCACGTTTTAATAAGTCGTCAATACATTCTAGTAAACCGAGTGCTACCCCTAAGAATGAGGTAATCAGTGCTAAGGCAGAGAAGATTTTCACGACAGCCGCAATAATGGTGCTGCCTGTAATCACACGAACGGCCTCAATCAATCCATTTAATGTTGGATCTTGATTAAGGATTTCTAAGAATCGGCTTTGGCTTAACACACCGTGAGTAGAAAATTGCCATAAAAGATAACCCACTAATGTGATTGCAGAGCCCACAATAATAGAAAATCTTAAGGCTTTTACATCACCTTCTAAATATTTATTTAAGCAAGGAATTGAGCCGTGGAAACCAAAGGCGGTAAAGAAAACCGGGCTAGCCGAAATCAATAGCGCTTTATCAATTGGCATAGCCATTAAGTTATCGATTTTAATTTCGGGGATCATCAATCCAAGCACAATGAATAGCGCTGCAATCATCGCGATAAATAAGAAACGATTTAAGGCATCCACAAAGCTTGTGCCAATTGCCACGAAGATACCAAAGAAGATCGTAAATGCCAGGATAGAACCTTTCATTTTGAAATCAGGTGTCGCAAAATCAGGTAAAGTTGAAGCAAGAATTGCACCACCACCGGTTACATAGGCGGAAAGTAATGCATAAAGGAAAATCATTAATACGCTGGTTGCGACAATTCGTCCTGGTCGACCAAAATACTGTGCGGCAAGGGTGCCAATACCGGCATCATGTTCAGCAGTTTGATAAACCTCAACAAATAATAATGCGCTATAGGTGAGCAGAATCCATAAAAGAACAAGTAGAACAACTGTAAACGTGAAACCTATTCCTGCAGAGGTGAGAGGCATGGCAAGCATCCCTGCCCCAATCATCGTCCCTGAGGTAATCAAGGTACTTCCCAATGTTTTGTTCATAAGTTTTCTCCTTTCCGATTATCGTAGAAAGGCTAGTCACTTCCTTATTTGACAATACATCAAACTACAATGTCATTAGAATGTTTTCGCATTTTTCTCATTAACCAAATATTTTTTAGATACAAAAAGCCCTTACCCCGTTACTGAGGTAAGGGCGGTAGGCCTATTTTTGTTCAAAACGTGCAGTGAAGAAACGTAATTGTTTTGGTTCATACACGAAACGAAGCCCTTTAATATCCTCTTTATGTTTGAATAAGTGGATAATACCATCAGCAACTAAATCCATGTGCGCATAGGTGTAAACACGACGAGGAATAGTAATACGTACAGTTTCAAGTTTTGGATGATGGTTTTCGCCAGTTTTGATATCACGACCAGCTGAAATAATACCACGTTCCATTGTACGCACACCGCATTCAACATAGATTGCTGCCGCTAATGCTTGTGCTGGGAAGTCTTCTTCTTGTTTCAAATGTGGACAGAAACGACGTGCATCTAAGAACACCGCATGACCACCAATTGGTTCTACAATCGGTACACCCGCTGCTTTTAATTTTTCACCGAGATAACGTACTTGTTTAACACGGTGTTCAATGTACTCTTCCTGAGTTGCTTCTTTCAAACCGATCGCCATCGCTTCCATATCACGACCAGCCATACCACCGTAAGACGGCATACCTTCGAACACCACAACCAATTCTTTCGCTTTCATGAACAATTCTTCATCATTCATACATAAGAAACCACCGATATTGGTTAAGCAGTCTTTTTTACCACTCATTGTACAACCATCTGCATAGCTGAACATTTCTTGAACGATAGATTTGATTGAGCGATCTTGATAGCCTGGTTCTTGTTCTTTAATGAAATAAGCATTTTCAATACAACGAGTTGCATCGTAGAACACTTTAATGCCGTGTTTTGCGGTTAATTCACGAACAGCTTTCATGTTTGCGATAGAAACCGGTTGACCACCCGCTAAGTTTACTGTTACCGCCAAGCACACATAAGCAATATTTTCAGCGCCTTTTTCGTTAATTAATTTTTCTAATTTTTTAACATCAATATCACCTTTGAATGGGATATCTAATGTCGCATCATGTGCTTCATCACGAATAATATCGTAGAAAATACCGCCATTGGCTTCTTGGTGGAAACGTGTAGTAGTGAAATACATATTACCTGGTACGTATTGACCCGGTTTAATCGCGATACGAGAAAGAATATTTTCAGCACCACGTCCTTGGTGAGTTGGCACAATATGTTTGAAACCAAATAAGTCTTGAACTGTTTCTTGTAAATGATAGAAGTTGCGGCTACCTGCATAAGCTTCATCACCCATCATAATACCGGCCCATTGACGATCACTCATTGCATTTGTACCACTATCGGTTAAAAGGTCGATATAAACATCTTTTGAATCAAGTAAGAAGGTATTGAAGCCTGCGGCTTTCATTGCTTTTTCACGTTCTGCTTTTGGTAAGATTGAAACAGGTTCAACACTTTTAATACGGAACGGTTCTGCTGGATAGTATGCCATAATAAATCTCCTATTATGTTAGGTTTAAAGTCCATGATTATTAACCCGCTACTAAAAACATCTATCATCGAGTTGCTGGCATAGTACTGAATTTTTTTCTGCAATACTGTGATCAAAGTCACAAATCGATAAAATTTTATCAAATTCATATAAAAATATTTTTATTTGATAATTTTATATCAAAACATCATAAGCATTCTGATTATTAGAGCAAGTAAACAAGCGAGTTGGACTAACCAGTTTTCTCAATAGAACAACATAGGAATGGTGTTGCAGGCGGGATTGCTATGAGAGGACGATATTTCGGCAAAAGAAGCATCAAAAATACAAAAAGTGCGGTCAATTTTTGAGAGGTTTTAAAACTCTTTGAAAATTGACCGCACTTTATAGGTTTACGCTATCTTTAAAAAGAAATTCACATACCATTTTAACGTTATTTTGAACACTATCATTTTTTCATGGTGTGCATACAATCCATAACTTTCAAACTTATGACCTCTCGTTCCTCATTTGTCTTATCAGGAAGATTTTTATATTTCTCATAACATGATTCAAAAGTTTTTTGTTCCTCATATGTCCTTTTAGGTATCACATCCCCATTCCAGAAACGAACAAAATAACTATCAGAAGAAACACATGCAGTCAAAATACTACAAAGCAAAAAAATACTGAGATTTATCTTACTCATGTTTTATCTCCAAAATATTTTTTCATTCCAACCGATCTAATCTCGTTTGAAAAAGAGAAGATATATCGGCAAAGCAACCACCTGAAATTTTAGAGACATAATTAAAGCTTCTTTCATAAGAACTACATATTGCAAATTATTTCTTCCCATATCGAACTGAACTATCACCATAAACAAGAAAAATATGAATGCAACAGCTATAAAAAATTTTAATATTTTTAAAATCATTATTTATTTAGATGGCAAGTATATACCCCACCTTTCTCCTTTCCTCTAACGCATATTCCTTTTATATATTAAATAGTCATACAAAATTAAAACTAAAAACATAAAAAACCAAGGACTCTTTGTAAAAATTTTTTCTGAAAAATCTATTAATTTAAGTTCAATGATCTATCTTCTCTTTTGCTAAAATCGCAAACACTGCAACAACAAAAGCATAAGGATAAACATCTTCTAGAAAATCTACAAAATTTTCTACACGCCCATACCAAACCCACTCGGTTATATATAAAATAATAACGCCAGATAAAACAACAATAGATAATTTAAATACTTCCAAAATAAATTTCATTAAATATCCTTATTTTCTTCCTGTAAGAAGATAACTGCCTAAAATCGCTGGTATGGGAATCAACAATGATAACAATATCTCAGTCTTTGAAGAAAAAACAACCCTTGTAGAAAACTCACCATTGGCTAAAAAATCAAGCAACAAATTTATCGATAGTAATAGCAAAAAATACAAAAAACCATTAATAAATAAAATTTTATCAGTTTCAATATCATTATTTATATCTCTACATCATTGATGTATCAATCATTCTATAGATTCTTTAAATATATAAATACTTATTTACTATTATTACCACCTATAAATTTATTTATAAAAAAGCAAAATAAAAACAATACAAACAAAACCGGAAATAATTTAACTATTGATATCAAATCAATCTTATTAAAATTAAAATTGAACTTCGATAGCGAATATAAATATAAAAAAACTAAAGCTAATAATGTTAATTTTAGAATTTTAAAAAAATCACTTTTTCTCATTTAATTATGACCTTATTACAGTCTGTGTATGATATACAAATTAATATCCTTTTTCTTTCATGCAACTATCTACATATCCTATACGATCATCATATCCTTCTTTTTCATTAGGATATATTTTATAAGCCTTATCAAGACATTCTTTAATTGCACTCATCTTAGATTCGGAAGGACGAATACCATCATTCCAGAACCTAACTATGGGATCATTGACATCTGAAGTACAAGAAGTCAGTAGTGTAAATAAAGGTATTAGTATATTTTTTTTCATTTTCTTACTCATTATTTTATTACTTGAGATTTAACTTCAATTAGTGAAAATAGATTTTACAACATCTGACTGAATCACCTATTAAACCTCTCAACAATCATACCAAAAATTGCTCATTCTTAAACCAATTGAACGACCCTTTTGAACTAACTAATTTTCCACATAGTCAAAGCAATCGTAAAAGGAATGCTTTTACACGCCGGATTGCATAAGTGCTTAGGCAAGCAATCCCGACAAAAATAGAGGAGTAGATTTATGAAATCTAAATTGATGAAAGGGTTAGTGATTGTTGCATTAGCAGGAAGCTTAACCGCTTGTGAAATGGACAGACAACAACGTCATACTGCAACAGGTGCAGCAATCGGCGGTGTAGCCGGTGGTTTATTAGGTGGTGATATTGCCACAACACTCGGCGGCGCAGCATTAGGTGGCGTAATCGGTAGTCAAGTGAATAAAGGCGGAGACTACGATGACAGAGAATATCGCCATCATAAAAAACATAAAAGACATCACCACAACAGAAGACATCGTGATTGGGATGACGACTGGGATGATTAATTCAAAATACAGATAAAAATGACCGCACTTTTGAGATACAAATCAAAGTGCGGTCGTTTTTTTAGGGATTTTTTTATGAATTAATAAGGATTACCACCAACCGAGTAGTTTCATCCATAATCCACCTACACCAAACCAAATCACTAATGAAAGGATGGAAACAATAAAGCTCACGCCCCACCACTGACCGGTTGAGTTATAACCTGAACCGTATAGTGCTGGACCAGGACCACCTGCGTATTGCGTTAAACTCATGGATAAAGTTGAGGTGTAACCTAAACCAATTGCAGCAATGATTGGCGGTGTACCCACAGCAATAGCCGCTGCCACGAAAGCGAGATACATTGCGGAAATATGCGCCATGGCTGAAGCAAAGAAATAGCGGGTATAGAAATACACCAACACTAAAATAGTAAAGGCAACTGGCCAGCTGAAATCGCCCACAGATGCGGAAATGTGGGTGGAAATCCAAGTGATTGCACCGTATTTATTAAGCGCATTCGCCATCATCACCAATACCGCAAACCAGAACATCGTATCCCATGCGGTGGTTTCTGCCACGATATTTTTCCAGCTCATAATATTGGTTAATAATAAAATCACTAAACCGATAAACGCTGAAATTGTTGCAGGAATATGGAAGACTAAATCACCCACCGTCCAAAGGAATAAAAGAAGGATAAAGTCTAGGGCAAGAATCCATTCCGCTTTGCTCATTGGGCCCATGCTTTTTAATTCTTCACGTGCCATTTCTGCCATTTTAGGCGTATCTTTTAATTCTGGCGGATAAATTAAATATACGAAATAAGGTAAGACGATTAAGCTCACAACACCCGGTACGATTGCCCCTAAGAACCATGTCATCCAAGTGATTTCTACACCTTGGCTTTTCGCAAGTTCTGCAATTAACGGGTTACCCGCCATGGCGGTTAAGAACATGGTACAAATAATGGTATCGATTTGAGAAACAGCAATCGCTAAGAATGCACCTGCACGACGAGCAGTTGGACCCGGTTTGGACTCATACGCATCAGCAATAGATTGCATAATTGGGTACATAATACCGCCCCCACGCGCAGAAGCCGAAGGAATCCCTGGACCGATGACAACATCAGCCAACGCCATACCATAAGCCACACCCATCATTTTTTTACCAAAACGACCAACGAAGTACAGCGCGATACGTTTACCTAAACCGGTTTTAATCACCGCGCGAGATAAAAACATGGCAATAGCAATCAACCAAATTGTGCCGTTTGCAAAACCGGATAACATGCCGACATCGCCTTGTTTTGGCGAAATTGGCGTAAGCCCTGTCAAACCACTAATCACCAAGGCAACTAGCGTTGCAGCTCCCATAGGCATCGCTTTAGCGATAATAGCCACAATGGTTGCCACAAACAGCGCTAGCATTCCCCATGCTTTTGCGGATAAACCTTCTGGTGTCGGGATCAACCAAATCCCTAAACCAACGATGACGGCAATCAGCAGCCCCTGCCATTTAAAGCCAAGTTTGACTTCTACTGCTGGAATTTTACTTTCCATAGGATAACTCCTAGATAAATGAACAAAAAATAATTCATCACGGATAACGACTGTGACGCAATCGATTAAATAAGTGGGTATAAAGATACCACTTATTTAGTATGAGTAAAGATTTAAGCGATGTTTTTAATAAAATTTGATGGAAACTTGATGCAGATTAAAAAACAACTTTAAGAATGAAGAAATTGATTCACGCGTTCAAGTACCACTTTTCTCACGTTATCCTTTTCAAAAAGGATTTCATGTTTTGCTTGAGGTACAAGCATAGATTCGGCATGCGGAAAAAGTGCGGTCAATTTTTCAAGATTTTTGTTATCTACAATCTTTTCTTTTTCCGCTTGTAGGATAAGCACTGGTGTTTCCACTCTTGGAATGATTTTAGGGAGCGCTTTGATTGCATTTAAACACAAATGTACCCAACGGAAAGTCGGGCCGCCTAAGTGAATAGTAGCGCGTTTTCGATTAATTCGGTTCATCCATTTCATTCGCGTTTTAGAATGGCTGAGTTCATTAAGGTTTAAATCTGCCGGTTTGTAATGTCCTTTACCAAAAACATAGCGATGACCTTGACCAAATGCCATCATTGTTGCAATGATGACTTTATCTCGTAATGGATGTTTCATCGGAACACCAAAGAAAGGCGAAGAAAGCACAGCCTTTTTAATATGATGATCGTAATTGGCTAGATAATAGGTGGAAATCAAAGCTCCTAGGGAGTGGGCGAGAATATATTGCGCTTGATAAGCATAAAGTGCGGTCGTTTTTTCAATGATTTTTGCCATATCATCGGTATAAAAACGAAACTCATCTAAATGCCCTTTTTGAGGAATAATACGCTGTGAATAGCCTTGTCCTCGATGATCGAAAAGCAAAACATCATAACCTTGTTGGTAAAAATCATAAGCCAACTCAGTCCATTTCAGCATATTTTCTGCTCGACCATTGACCAAAATAATCAATTTTCTGACCGCACTTTCAGGCTGAACCAAATGACGATAAGCCAATTTGATATTTCGTTCACCGGAAAGATATTGCGTCGGAAATTGCTCAAAAAAAGGCAATAACTCCGTAAGAGCAAATTGATGAAAATGAGGTTCTCTGATCATAATTTTCCAATGAAAAGGGCGTAGTGAATACGCCCTTTGCCGTGAAAATAAAACTTATGCTACCAATTGTTTTAAGATACGGCGAACTGGCTCTGCAGCACCCCATAATAATTGGTCACCTACAGTGAATGCCGCTAAGTATTCTGGACCCATTGCCAATTTACGTAAACGACCAACTGGTACGCTTAATGTGCCTGTTACTTTAGCTGGGGTTAATTCACGTAATGTGGTTTCTTTGTCGTTTGGAATTACTTTCACCCATTCGTTGTGAGCCGCTAAAATTTGTTCAATTTCTTCTAACGGTAAGTCTTTTTTCAGTTTGATGGTGAACGCTTGGCTATGACAACGTAATGCACCGATACGTACGCATAAACCATCTACTGGAATTGGATTGTCGCTTAAACCTAAGATTTTGTTGGTTTCTGCATAGCCTTTCCATTCTTCTTTAGTTTGTCCTGTTTCAGGAAGAAGTTTGTCAATCCAAGGGATTAAGCTGCCCCCTAATGCTGCACCAAAGTTATCCGTTGGGAAGCTATCAGAACGCATTTCTGCAGTCACTTTACGTTCAATATCTAAAATTGACGAAGCAGGGTCTTTTAATTCGCTTGAAACCGCTTGTTCTAATAAGCCCATTTGTGAAAGTAATTCACGCATATTTTTTGCGCCTGCACCTGAAGCCGCTTGGTAAGTTGCGACAGATACCCATTCCACTAAATCTTTTTCAAATAAGCCACCGATAGCCATAAGCATTAAACTTACTGTACAGTTACCGCCCACGAAAGTTTTAATGCCTTTTTTCAAGCCTTCAGAAATCACGTGTTGGTTTACCGGATCAAGCACGATAATCGCATCATCTTTCATACGTAGTGCAGACGCTGCATCAACCCAATAACCGTCCCAACCTGTTGCTTTTAATTTTGGATAAACTTCATTGGTATAGTCGCCACCTTGACAGGTCACGATAATGTCTAATTTTTTAAGTTCTTCAATGTCGAATGCACTTTTAAGTTCACCCGCTTCTTTACCTGCAAATACAGGGGCTTTTTGACCTGCTTGAGAAGTGGTGAAGAAAACTGGATTAATATTGGCAAAATCTTGCTCTTGCACCATACGATCCATTAATACGGAACCGACCATTCCGCGCCAACCGATAAAACCGACGTTTTTCATGAGTTTTTCCTTATTTTATGTTGTGTTGAATGGGTCTATTAATTACAGGCTTTATGCTACAAAATCAAGCTTTTTTAGAAAAAATGAGGCTTTGTTTAATTTTTCTCAATAAAAAATCCCCTTTCGGGGATTTATTGATTATTTATCTGCTTTTTTCGTAGTTTTCTTTACCGTTTTTTTCGGCTCTGTTTTAGCTTCAGATTTGACCGCACTTTTCTTTGTCGTAGTAGACTTTGTAGCCTTCTCTTTTGTGGTTGTCGATTTAGTCACTTTTTTCTTTGGCTTTTCAGCTAAATTTGCTGCTTTCCATTCCTCAAATTTTTCAAGTAACACTTTACCCATTGGGCTTGGATCGCCTGTAAATAAGGTTTGTAAGCCATTATTTTCAATGATATGACGGCGAAGTTCTAAACGCTCTTGATGATTTTCAGCTAAACGAATTGCACGTTCAACATATTCATCTACCGTATTTGCAATTAACCATTCCGGTAAACCTAAACGTTTGAATAACCCCTCATCAATATGTTCATGGACTTCTGCACCGGTTTTACATATACCTACTAAACCTAATGTCACCATATCAATAATGCCATTCGTATTCCCGAATGGGAATGGATTCACCATCATATCGCAGTTATGCAAAATACGAAGATATTGATCATAAGGCGCATGTGGATGAGCTGTCGCATCATTACCTAAATAAGATTTAATAAAACGCTCAACATAAGGATGAGTCACACCACTGGATTGACCTAAAGCAAAGTGGAAATGAACCTTAACATTCGCACGATCACGAATAGCCTTTAATGCTGCTAAGAAATATGGGTTAAGCTTCATTGTGGTAGAAGCAATACCAATATTCACCACTTCAGGATTTTCACGTAAGCGATATTCTACGTGTTGCGGTGCAAGCGCTGAAGGCACATAAGGTAAGGCATCTTTAGGTAAACGCAATAATTGCTCACTAAAGCATTTTTCAGAACCAACGTAGTCATCTTCTACAATTACATATTCAATAAAATCAGAATGTGTCGTCGCTGGATGGCCTAAAGCAATCACTTGAACCGGTGCAAGACGCGTATTACTTGCAAAAATGGTAGTTAAATCCATCCCAATACTTGGCATATAAAGAACGGCTGCACCATTTTTTTCACAAATCTCTTTTAATTCATTCAATTTACTAAAAATATTATCACCTTTTAATAAATGGAATTCATCAAACACTGCTTGGCCTGCTGCATCTACAGCATCATTACCTACACCAATTAAATGAAAACGCTCACGCGCAGCAATCATTGAAGTGGAATGCGTACGGTAAATTGAATGAGATGAATGGAAATGCTCCAATAACACCACCATCACAGGTTTACCATTACGCTCACCTAATTTAGTGACATCGCGATCTGTCCATCCACCTTGCAATAAATGACGGCGAATAACTTGGTTTAATGCTTTTTTCACCCAGTGTTTATTTTCAGCAATATCGTAGCTGCAATGCATATACACATCATGTGAAATTGCACTCGGCACATTATTTAAGTTTTTAATCGTCGCTAATTTTTCAGGGAACCATTGTAAAAGCGTACCACGCTTAGAAAACGCTTGATCAGTACCGATAAAACGGGGTGATTGCAATGCAAAACAAAGTGATGCACATAATTCAGGGTCTAAATTCCATAAAGCATCAAGATTAACATTCACATTAGATTCTGGCAGATAGAAAATACAGAATTTAATTAATGATGATCTCGCATTATCTAAATGAAAATCGGATAAATTGGTTTTATCTGGATTGCGGTTATAAGTCTGCAACACATGATCCGCATTCACAAAAGGTGATGATGCAAAAATCATGTTAATCCAACGTTGTAAAGTAAAGAAACGCTGTGCCCCGCCTTCCGAAATATCTAATTTAGGATCAGAAAACAGCTCGCTCATTGCTACTGCTACACGGGTACAAAAATGCTTGATCTTCTCTTGTGCTAATTCATCATTTAATTGGCTAGGATAATCAATTTCAATGCCTTCAATGCCACCAAAATTAGTATCAATTTTGCTTAAAATGTCGAGCAATTCTACGCAAGCAGCTTCATAATTTTTTGCTGCAACTTCTTGTTCAAAACGGATAACACTGGGTTGTTTTTGTGTTTCTGCCATTTCTAAATTCCTTTGGTAAAAAATAAATAAGATTAATAATTAACAGGTTCCCCACAGATCGTATTCATCTGAATGGGTAATGGTTACTTTAATAAATTCGCCCACTTTCACAGGCACGCCACTTAGATTTTCAATATAAACTAAGCCATCAACTTCGGGTGCATCGGCTTTTGTACGGCCAATGATACCTTCTTCATCAATTTCATCCACGATTACATCAAGCGTTTGGCCAATTTTTTGTTTTAATCGTTCAGCCGAAATTTCTTGTTGTAACTGCATAAAGCGGTGAAAACGTTCTTCTTTTACATCTTCAGGCACTTGGTCGGCCATTTCGGTAGCCGGTGCGCCTTCTACTGGGCTAAATTTGAAACAGCCCACACGATCAAGTTGTGCTTCTTTTAAGAAATCCAATAACATTTGAAAGTCTTCTTCTGTTTCACCTGGGAAGCCTACAATGAAAGTTGAGCGTAGGGTTAAATCTGGACAAATCTCACGCCATTGCTTGATACGCTCTAAAGTGCGGTCAATTTTTCCTGGTCTTTTCATCGCTTTTAAAATTTTTGGACTCGCGTGTTGCAATGGAATATCCAAATAAGGCAACAATAGACCTTCCGCCATTAATGGAATTAAATCATCCACGTGAGGATAAGGATAAACGTAGTGTAAACGTACCCAAATGCCTAATTTTCCAAGCTGTTTACACAAGGTCATTAAGTCATTTTTAATTGGCATACCATTCCAGAAAGCCGTTTTCACGCCACCTTCTTTACGTTGTGTATCCATCGCATAAGCAGAGGTATCTTGTGAAACGACCAACAATTCTTTCACACCCGCATCAGCAAGACGTTTTGCTTCATCCAATACTTGCGTGATAGAGCGGCTTTCCAAATCCCCACGTAATGAAGGGATTATACAGAATGTACAACGGTGATCACAGCCTTCTGATATTTTCAAATAAGCATAGTGTTTAGGTGTTAATTTCACCCCTTGTTTTGGTACAAGACTGGTGTAAGGATTATGCTCTGGTTTTGGTACATATTTATGTACTTGTGCCATGACTGTTTCATAACTGTGCGGACCGCTCACTTCCAAAACTTTCGGATGAACTTGGCGAATTTGATCTTCTTTCGCCCCTAAACAGCCGGTCACAATCACGCGTCCGTTTTCTTCCAACGCCTCTCCAATGGCTTCTAGGGATTCCTGCACGGCACTATCAATAAATCCACAGGTATTTACAATGACTAAGTCCACATTTTCGTAACTTGGTACAATGTTATATCCATCTGTACGTAATTCGGTCAGAATTCGTTCAGAATCTACTAAATTTTTAGGACAACCTAAACTTACAAAGCCAATATTTGGCGTTGATTTTTGCATAAATTTATTCTCAGCTATCATCATCTTTCAAAACTTCGGATTTTACTCAATTTCAAGCAGAAAGGCGATAAATTAAAGGTAAATAGATTGTAAATTTACCCATTAAAGTCCTTTTTTCAGGTAGAATAACGCCCGTTTTTTTAATTTACTCATATTCATTATTAACATGGAAAATTCTTCTCTTTTTTCGACCGCTCTTGAACAGATGGCTTATTTACTTATCCTAGGGAAAATGCTTCTCGGCCTTGTACTTGGTGGGATTATTGGCTTAGAACGTGAACTTAAACACAAACCGGTTGGTGTCAAAACTTGTGCCATTATTGCGGTGACAACTTGTGTACTGACGATTGTCTCCATTCAAGCCGCAGAACATTATGCTCAAGTTTCAGATAATATCCGAACTGACCCTATGCGACTTGCCGCACAAGTAATCAGTGGCATAGGTTTCTTAGGTGCAGGGGTTATTTTGCACAAGAAAAATGATGCGATTTCAGGTTTAACCACTGCAGCAATTATCTGGGCTGCAGCGGCTATCGGTGTAGCAACAGGTGCTGGTTTTATTTTTGATGCCATTATTGCCACTTTAATGATTTTAATCGCCATCCGTATCAGCCCGATTGTGCAACGTTATGTTCGTCGTAAAACCTATAAAAAGCGTACTCGTTTAGCTATTCAACTGAGCTCTGCTAACGGCATCAGCAAAGTGACAGATTTATTATTGAAACATGATTACCGCATTGAAAATATCTCAGTAAAAGACCAAGCGAGTGGCGAAGTTCGCTTGCAAGTGAGATGCTACAACATTGATAATGAAATGCTAAAAGATGTCTATACGCTGTTAAAAACAGAAGATGAAGTACTGAGTGTGGATGTAGAAAATTAAATCAGATCGCAATATAACACTATCATAAAACAACTACTTGCTAAACATATAGTTAAATTGGATAACGTCATGAATTTACAAGATAATTTCGAGCAGCATACGCCTGATGCATAAGGCTATGTTTGTTTATTTGCAAGGGTTCGCGCGTTTTGGAAATGAAAAGCTACATAATAACCTACACTTATGTAGCTTTTATAGCTGAGGGGGCAAATTATCTCAGAGATGTTTGAGTGAAATACCCAATAGAATTGTCTATGATATCTGGGTATTTTGACCAATCAATGTTGAGTATAAACTTACTTTTACACTTTTCAAGACATCTATTCGTTTTTAGTCTTAAGTTTCTATTCACCTTTGTATCATCATCTACTTTAGCTTGTAGATACGATTTAACCGCTAGAGGAATACTTTTCTCCTCTTTTATATAAGGAAGGAAATCCTTAAATTGAGAGGCGATTTTATTTCTTCTATAAATGAGAATTCTACTGAATGGGTTTTCTAGCATTGAAACCTCCGATAGAAAAAGTGGTTGTTGATATGGCGGTTTTATTCTTAATTCTAAGCGAGTAATGCTCCGCTTAATATGTTCTCTCTTAACTATAAGGTTATTTTGGTAAACATCTTCAACTTCTTGAAATTTTAGTTTCTCATATACTAAAAGGTAAGAACTAGAACGTTGAGAACCAATAGCATAATTGTTCTTACAATCATCTTCGTTACCTAAGAAATTCCGCCCTGTTCTAGCATTAGGAATAGAGAAGTAATAATTTCTTAGAAATCGCTTGCTGTGTACATCAAGGGTAAGATCGATTCGAGTTACTCTACTAGTTTGTAACAGCATATCAATAACCTCTACCCCAATATGTTTCTTCAGCCATTTGATCACATTAGGTATGTCTCTATTTTTTGCATATTGTGGAGATAACTCAAATCTAACTCTAGGCTCATTAAGTTTTCTTGGGAAATCGTAAGATAATAGCAGATAAAAATCAGGATTTTTCATCGAAGTAATTTTTATACCACAGCGGTAATGTTTAACTTTTATACTACATATCTCATATTTTCCAGATCTAACCTGCTTTAACTTATCAAATTTTTTGTATACACCCCAGAATTCTTCAGCTGGTATTATTTTTGATACAAAAGATAGCTTATCAATTCCCATATAAATAGGGTATTTTTTGAAAGTACCTACACAGATAAAGTTATTCTTTCTATAAATAGCATTTCTGTTTACAAGAATGGTATTTTTCATAGCTAATTTCCTATTGAGTTGTTGTATTATTTAATAAATATGCTTGTAACGTGCTAATAGAGTGATTGGAACTTGAATTACATGCACATCCTCTATTTACAATCCATTCATCAATTTCCGTTTCTAACCACGCAACAGCTCTCAATGACAGTTTCTTTGGTGGTGGAAAATCAGATGTTTTGATTAGTCGGTATATAGTTGATTTGGATAACGTTGTTTTTGCCATTACTTGGCTTAGTTTGATTAGTTTCATAAAAACCTCATTTATTACCAAAAGGCGGAATTACCCTTTGCGAGGTTTCCTTTACAGAAGTGAATATTTAGCTCTTAAACTGGCTGACAGTCAGTTATAAATAGCCTAAAATAACTGACTGTCAGTTTTATTAATTTAGTTGCTGACTGTCAGTTGATTTAAGGAAGAAAAGTGAGTACGAATTTTATTGGACAAACAAGAAAGCAAAAGAGAAATTGTGAAGAGCAACAGCGTAGAAGGAAATCAATCAAGGAACGCTTTCCCAAGACGGTTACATTCCATACTTATGAGGATATTGATGAAAAAATAGCAAGAAGACAGATGAAGATAGCAAAAGCCTTTGAAATAGTAGGAGAAAAGATAAGACAAGCGGAAGTAAAATCTTTAGCTATTACTTATTATATTTATATTCACGCAAGAAAAGAAAAATTAAGAATATTGCGTCAAATCTATAGATATGCAGGTGAGGAAAATATGACTTTAGATAAATTACTTAAGTTGTTAGATAAAAATGTTCCCCTGAAAAAAGAGAAATGGAATCGAGAAATCCTACTTGCTTATTTATTCTTTAGGGATGAAAGAGATAAAAAATAGTGAACTAGGTAAAATTTCAGAGATTTTTACGCTATTTGTACCACAACTATCAAAAAGAACTAATTTTTCGTTATCGTAACTTTTTATCAAACTCCAATGATAGTTAGTCGAGAATAATACTATTGAGTTAGATTGGCTTTCTAGATGAGAAGATATAAGTAAGGGAATTTTTGAGTGTCTTCTTATGTTAGGGTAGTCTATTCTTATTTGCTTATGTATTTTAGCGGTATGATTTAATAAATACTTCATTTGGTGAAGATCCAATCCACTCGTGAGTAGATCATAAATACCCCAGTTATTCATATAAGCTAAAAGTAGCTCGTGAAATAATGGTTTTCGCTTAATTTTCTTATTTGATACGAAATAGACTGCATTTACTATGCTATAAATTCCGCATAAACAGTCTAATTCCCCCTGTTGCAATGCTTTCATGCAAAATAAAAATATGTTTATATATCAATATTTTAACATATTTTTTAGCATCTACAAAATAGTCTCAAGGAAGACTAAAAGACCACGTTTTTTGTCCGCACTTAACCTATCTAAATGAGCATAAAGTCTATTTCTAATACGATCTTCTGAAACAGGAATAAATTTCTGTTTATCATTAATTTTTTGATCTGATATGCAATCTATAAAAAACCAGCTAATTTCGGTATTCAATGCTGCGGCAATTTCGACTAGATGTGCAACATTAATCTTATTTTCACCTCGCTCATAACGAGAAAGTTGCTGTTGTGCGATACCAATTTGCTCCGATAGCACGGAGGCACTTAATCCAAGCTCTTTACGCTTTTGCTGAATCCGCTTTCCTATCAATCTATCGGTTTCTGTTACTGAAAGTTTCGACATTATCTAGCCTTAAAATCATCTTTTATAGCTATTTTGTAGCTGTTTTACTCCTTTAAAAATATCGGTTATAGTATATTTTACGAATATCACCTATTTAAGGATTTTGTTATGAAGCATTCTTTTACACTTATTCATTGGTATGGACCTTTTGAGCTTTCTGAAGTGATTGAATCAGATTGGGGAAAAGAGAGCGGGCTCTATTTGTTTACAGGAAAACAAAAAGATGAGACTGAGAGCCAAATTCAATACTGCGGTATTTCGGAACAGTCCTATGCATCCCGATTTAAAACTCATCATAAACACTGGAAAATTGATAGTGAGCGAGAGGTTTGGTTAGGGATTATTGAATCTACACCTTACCCTCATATGAATGGAGCTTATTTAGCCTATTTGAAAGAGCCTGAGCGCTTACTTACCTATTATTTACAAGCTCCATTAAATGAGAAAAATCGTATTTTGAAACCACGACCAATGACAGTAATCAACTATTGGTTTACAAAAGATAAAGAACTTAGAAGAAAAAATGTTCACGTAGCTCAGCAAGGTATGCACAGTGTCATTTCTTGGGATGGTGAAAACTGGCATTTAGGTGATCTTAAAATTGTTTCAGATGAAGAGGAATAACCAGCTATGCAATTAGATGATTTTAATATTACTTCTGAATATATGGAATATTCAGATAGTAGTAATAAATCCGAATGGGGGGAACCACTACCTTGCTGGATTAAGTATGAAAGTGAATCTAAAGAATTAAGTATTAAGTTTGAATATGAACAAGAGGGAAAGCCTAATACTTATGTTTGGTTTAAAGGCATAGTAGATATGCTCACTTATCCTTGTTCAGTAGAGCTAAGATCAAATAAACCTAATGTTACAGAAGAATCAATGTTGTTAGAAATAATAAATGATGGTGAAAATTGGTACTTTGAGGGAGTAGTTTATGATCCTTATACAGAAAAGATTGATGGTGTATTAGTCAATAGAATTGCTGAACGAATGATCTATATCAATCAAGTTGATCCTGATGAAAGCGATCTTGACTTTTAATTAATAACCCAGAGGTTTTTATGTTTTCAGATAATTTGTTATTTCCGACAGATTTATTGGATAGACATTATAATGTGAAATTGCCAGATATGAAGAAAGCGTTATCTATGTTTGGAATCACAAATGCAAATATTAGCTACTCTATTGGCCCGGTGGTAATAACTTACTATATCAAATTAGAATTTGATCGCTTAGAAAAGGAAAGTATCAATCAAATTTCTGATCCGACAAAATGGGCTAAAATATTGAATGTTCGTGCAGTAAGAATGATTCCGAGTGAATTTGGCATACTATCTTTGGAAATTCCACATAATAATCACCATACAATTTCACTTAAAGAGGTGATTGGTTCCGAGGTTTTTATTAATAGCAATGATAAGTTACCGATCGCTTTAGGTGTAAATCCAGAGGGCAATCCTGTAGTAATTGATTTAGCCAAGACACCTCATCTTTTGATTGGGGGAGGTACAGGAGCAGGAAAATCAGTCTGTATTAATACTATTCTTATCAGTCTATTATCAAGATTTGATGAAAAACAACTTAAATTGATATTAATTGCTCCGAAGATCGTTGAATTATCACCTTATAATGATATTCCTCACCTCATTACACCTGTTATCACTGATATGAAAAAAGCCATGCAAGCCTTAAAATGGTGCGTAGATGAAATAGAACGCCGCTATCAGCTTTTATCATTGTGGGAAGTGCGCAATATCGAAAGCTATAATCAGAAAATCTGCCGTTTAAATGCGGAAGGTATTGCTAAAGATACATTTAGTCCATTACCTTATATTGTGATCGTTATTGATGAATTTGCCAATCTAATGCTGACATCTGGTCAGCAGACGGAAGAATGTATAGTGCGTATTGCACACAAAGCAAGAGCAGTGGGGATTCACTTAATTCTCGCCACACAACGCCCTGCTAGCGATGTTATTACAGGTGTTATTCGGGCAAATATTCCTAGTCGTATTGCATTTACCGTGACAAGTGCGGTAGATTCTTGTACTATTCTTGATCAGCGTGGCGCGGAAACATTGTTAGGGCGAGGTGATATGCTATATTCTGGATCAGGCTCTCCAGATTTAACTCGTATTCACGGTGCGTTTATCAGTGATGAAGAAATAGTTGCGATAACCGATTTTTGGCGTCTGTGCGGACAAACTCAATATCAAGAAAATATCTTCACTGAAGAGGTATTTTCGCCAGTTAAGACTGAGCTTGATCCCTTATTTGATATTGTGCGTAAATGGGTAATTGAAACTCAAACTATTTCAATATCAGCAATTCAACGCAAATTTAACCTTAGCTTTAGTCGAGCCGCTCACATTATGGATCAGCTTGAAACAGAAGGTATTGTATCTGAGCTATCAAAATTGGGAAAACGGCAGTTACTCATAACAGAAAATTAAAGAATAAGCAGGGAACTGCCTATTTTTGCTCTGTTAGTAAATCATCTAGGTAATCAGCCCATTTTTGTAACCAAATTTTACATTCTTTATCGTAAGTATGTAGATTATAAGTGCCTTCAATTCCTTTCTTAGAATGTCCTAGAATAGCCTCGCCAACTTCATTCGGGCACCCCAATCTCGCCAAACCTGTTCGAACTGTTCTACGCAGATCGTGTGGCGACCAATGTTCAATGTCTAACATTGCCCCACTTTTTCTAAGTATCCAAGTTCTTTCGGTAAGGTATTTTTGTTGGATAGGCTTTTCTTGTAATCGCATTTGAAATAAGTATTTTGTTGAACGATCAAATGTTTTAAGAAGATCTACTGTTTGATTAGATAGCTGAACATAGCGAGATGTGCCAGTTTTAGTTTCTCGAAGAAAAATTGTCTTCATTTCTAAATCAATATCATCCCAAGCAATAGCGCAAATTTCCCCTGTTCGACAGCCTGTGAGTAATGTAAGTAGAAATACGTTTTGGATTTTTTCTGTTAGTCTTGATGTTTTCAGCCATTTTAGGAATATCCCTAATTCACGGTGATCAAATGCTCTAGTTCCTTTGTTATTAGTGAGTTTAATGGTTGTCATTTTTAACGTTTCTTTTGCTAATAATGCAGGGTTTACAAAATTTTCATCAAATTTATCTAGTCCAATAGCAAAACGATATGCCGCAGTCCACTCTCTAAGAACACTTCCTGCTTGCACGCTTGCACCTCGATTGTTCACGATATTTGTAATATGTTCGGCGATTTCTTTTCTTGTCATAGAAGAGGCTAATCTATCGCCAAATGGAATGACTACATCATTGTATAAAGTTCGTCTAACTTCATCTTGCCCTTTAGGTTTTCTTGCTCCAACTATTAAACGACCATTTTCACTATAGTGATCTTCAATATATTGCGATAAGTAAAGTTCAACAAGATCTTTGACATAAAAGAGTTTCTGGCTTTCTTTTTGAGCTTGCTCTTTTTTAAATTCTTTTAATTCGGTTGCAGGACAGCGACCAGCTAAACGAATATGTTTTAGCTCTTTTAGCTGCTTTCTTGCCTCTGCTAGGCTAGTTTGAGGAAATGAGCCTATTTTTACTTGAGTTAGCTTTTTAGTTATCGGGCTAGAATATCTATAAAAAAATGTTTTTATACCAGTTTTACCACAAGTTACCCTTAGACCTGAATACTCACCAATATCAGCTTTATCAAAATCTTTAGGCTTCATCATTTCAATAGTTTTCGTAGTTAATGGCTTTTTCATAGCATTACTCATAAAATATTCCGATAAATTCCATTTTTTGCTATATGTATATTATACTATAAGCTATAAAAACCTACAAAAAAACCTACATTTTAGTATAGGATTTAGTGAGTCTTCATAAAACCTAATGAAACTACTAGATACAATAAATTTTATATATATTGTTTAAAATCAATATATTAAAAGGATTAAATAGATGATTTTTGAAGAGAATTTCCAACAACATACGCCGATGATGCAGCAATATCTCAAGTTAAAAGCAGAAAATCCTGACATTTTGTTATTTTATCGAATGGGGGATTTTTATGAGCTTTTTTATGATGATGCAAAAAAAGCGGCAGCGTTGTTAGATATTTCTTTAACTAAACGTGGACAATCAGCAGGTAATCCCATTCCCATGGCGGGCGTGCCTTATCATGCGGTAGAAGGTTATTTAGCAAAATTAGTGCAATTAGGTGAACCTGTAGCCATTTGTGAACAAGTGGGTGATCCTGCCACATCAAAAGGGCCGGTTGAACGCAAAATTGTACGAATTGTGACACCAGGTACAGTGAGTGATGAAGTCCTTTTACCAGAACGCCAAGACAACTTAATTGTGGCCGTTTATCAGGAAAAAGAAAAATTTGGTCTAGCCACATTAGACATGACATCTGGACGTTTTCAGCTTTGTGAACCTCATTCAAAAGAAGCCTTACAAGCTGAATTACAGCGTATTAATCCCGTAGAATTACTTTATTGTGAAGATTTTGCCGAAATGGCCATTATCGAACATTATAAAGGCCTACGTCGTCGTCCTATTTGGGAATTTGAACTTAGTACGGCGATTTCCGAACTTAATCGTCAATTTGGTACAAAAGATTTACGTGCATTTGGTGTAGAAAAATCACCTCTTGGCTTGGCAGCAGCAGGCTGTTTATTGCAATATGCAAAAGAAACACAACGTGCTTCTCTGCCACACATTCAAAGCATCAGTGTCATTCAAAATAACGATAATATTCAATTAGATGCTGCAACACGCCGAAATTTAGAACTCACTCAAAATCTTGCAGGTGGCACAGAAAATACGCTTGCTTCAGTATTAGATAAATGTGTTACGCCAATGGGCAGCCGTTTGTTAAAACGTTGGATTCATCAACCTATCCGTCAAACAGACATTCTATTAAAACGCCAAAAAACGATTGGTGAAATTATTGAGCAAGATTTGTATCACGAATTGCAGCCTTATTTGCAACAAGTGGGCGATATGGAACGGATTCTTGCCCGTGTAGCACTGCGTTCTGCACGTCCTCGCGATCTCACACGTTTACGTACCGCATTAGAACAAATTGAACCGATAAAATCGCTGATTCATACAAAAACATCATCAAATTTGACCGCACTTTCCACGCAAATTGGTGATTTTTCCGCGCAAATCGAGCTACTTCAAAAAGCAATTATTGAAACTCCTCCGTTATTAATTCGCGATGGTGGCGTTATTGCTGAAGGCTATAATGCCGAATTAGATGAATGGCGAACCCTTTCCGCTGGCGCAACACAATATTTAGAAAATTTAGAACAACGCGAACGAGAAAGCACGGGCATTGATACCTTAAAAATTGGCTTTAATGCGGTGCATGGCTATTATATTCAAATCAGCCAAGGACAAGCCCATAAAGCACCGATTCATTATGTTCGCCGTCAAACTTTAAAAAATGCCGAACGTTACATTATTCCTGAATTAAAAGAATACGAAGATAAGGTTTTAAAGTCAAAAGGCGCGGCGCTTGCTTTAGAAAAGCAACTTTATGATGAATTATTTGATTTATTATTGCCACATTTAGGTCAATTACAATTAGCCAGTTTGGCATTGTCTGAATTGGATGTACTTGTTAATCTCGCAGAACGAGCAGAAACCTTAAATTATGTTGCACCACAATTTAGCGATGAAATTGGCGTAAAAATTGAAAATGGTCGACATCCTGTAGTGGAGCAAGTTTTAAAAGACCCTTTTATTGCCAACCCTGTTAATCTCAATCAGCAACGTCATTTACTGATTATTACAGGCCCAAATATGGGTGGTAAAAGTACCTATATGCGTCAAACAGCTTTAATTACGTTAATGGCCTATATAGGCAGTTTTGTGCCAGCTGATAGCGCGGTTATTGGGCAAATTGATCGTATTTTTACTCGAATTGGTGCCTCTGATGATTTAGCCTCTGGTCGTTCTACATTTATGGTGGAAATGACAGAAATGGCGAATATTCTTCATCAAGCTACTTCACAAAGTTTGGTTCTTATTGATGAAATTGGACGCGGAACCTCTACTTATGATGGGCTTTCTTTAGCTTGGGCCTGTGCTGAATGGTTAGCGAAGAAAACTCGTTCGCTTACGTTATTTGCGACCCATTATTTTGAACTCACTGCGCTGCCAGAACAAATAGAAGGCATTGCCAATATTCATTTAGATGCATTAGAACACAATAATACTATTGCCTTTATGCATGCCGTTCAAGACGGTGCGGCAAGTAAAAGTTATGGTCTTGCTGTTGCAGCGCTGGCAGGTGTACCTCAATCTGTTATTAAACTAGCGAAGCAAAAATTACATCAGTTAGAAAAATTGTCGGCACAAAATGGTGATCAACAAATTCAACATTTAAGAGCGTTAAATCAACATCAAGGTGAATTGGCTTTTGAGGCAGAGCCTGATGCTTTACGCGAAGCCATTGAGCAGCTTGATCCAGATGAATTAAGTCCAAAACAAGCCTTAGCTTATTTGTATCAATTGAAGAAAATGCTGTAAGAAATAAAAAAGAGCTGTCAAAAAATTCATTGTTTTTTATGACCGCTCTTTTATTTTCACTAATTTCTTAAAATCTCATAGATTTCAGCATCTTTTCTATCGAGATAATGGATGGATTGGATTTTACGAATAGTGCGTGATTTACCACGGATTAATAAAGTTTCTGTGGTGGCCAAGTTACCACGACGAGAAATCCCTTTAAGCAATTCACCGTGCGTAATTCCCGTTGCAGCAAAAACAAGGTTATCATCACGTACTAAATCTTCTAATTTTAAGATTTCATTAACCTTCACGCCTAATGCTTCACAACGTTGAACTTCTTCAGTGGCAATTTTACGGTTTTCTTCTGTATCACCTTTCACTTCATTGCGTGGAATAAGACGAGCTTGCATATCTCCACCTAATGCACGAATTGCGGCAGCTGCAGCCACACCTTCAGGTGCACCGCCAATGCCATAAACCATATCCACTTCAGCATCTGGTAAACAACATAAAACCGAAGCCGCCACATCACCATCTGGAATAGCCATCACGCGAATACCTAGATTATGCATTTGTTTAATCATTTCATCGTGACGTGGCTTAGCGAGCACCATCACGGTTAAATCCGATAAAGATTTACCTAAACGAGAAGCCACTCGACGAAGATTTTGTTCAATCGGTAAACTTAAATCAATCATGCCTTTCACTTCAGGACCGACGACTAATTTTTCCATATACATATCAGGCGCTTTTAAGAAGGTACGTTTACCACCAGCTGCCAATACTGAAATGGCATTTGATTGGCCCATTGCGGTCATTCTTGTGCCATCAATTGGATCAACCGCAATAGAAACGAGTTCACCATTACCTGACCCTACTTTTTCGCCAATATAAAGCATTGGTGCTTCGTCAATTTCCCCTTCACCAATCACAATTTCACCGTCCATATGGATTAAATTCAGCATATAACGCATGGCTTTGACTGCTACATCATCCGCCGCATTTTTATTACCACGTCCAAGCCAAGTATAAGCCGCTAATGCAGCTGCTTCGGTTACTCTTGAAAATTCAATAGCTAATGCACGATTCATTTTTCTCTCCCAATGCAAAAAGTCTCGTTATTTTATCACTAAGCAAACGTTTGCATAATAAATTTTGACAATAGGCTTTTAAAAATAGGATTAAGTGGGTAGAATAAAGCCATTTCGGACTTATTTTAAAAAAGGAAATCACTATGTCTTTAGAAATTTTAGATCAGCTTGAAGAAAAAATTAAACAAGCAGTAGAAACGATTCAATTACTTCAACTTGAAGTAGAAGAGTTAAAAGAACAAAAAAATCAATCTCAACAATCAGTAGAAGCCTTGCGAAATGAAAATGAGCAACTTAAAAATGAGCACCGCAACTGGCAAGAACATATTCGTTCATTGTTGGGTAAATTCGACAACGTGTAATGACTATAAAGGCTTAGAAAATCTAAGCCTTTTTTTTATTATTAGGAAACAATATGAATATTTGCGTAATTTCAGGCAGCACCTTAGGCGGCGCTGAATATGTGGCGGAGCATTTAGAAGATGTGCTAAAAACTCAAGGTTTTTCTACCGCACTTTTCCACGGACCAGAACTTGATGAGGTGATTGATGAAAATATTTGGTTGATCGTCACTTCAACACATGGTGCAGGTGAATTACCTGATAATTTAAAACCACTTTTTGAACAAATTGCGGCATCAGATAAAGATTTATCTTCCCTCCGCTTTGCCGTTGTAGGCTTAGGTAATTCAGATTACGATACATTCTGTCATGCCGTAAATAAAGTCGAAACACAATTAAGTAAAAAAAGTGCGGTCAAAATCTGTGAGAGTTTAAAAATAGATGTCTTGCATGTTGATGATCAAGAACAATTTGCGGAAGATTGGCTGCCACAATTTATAAATGCACTTTAGTCATAATAAAGCGATAATTTGAGTTATCGCTTTTTCTTTATCCATTATCAAAAAAAATTACCTGTGGATAACTTTAATAAAACCTGTCAAAAACATGTTCTTTTCCACTGAATAAATATAAGGGTTGTTTTAACTGTGGATAAAATTGAAGGTTATCCACAAGAAAAAAACGTCAAACTGATGACATTTCAACACAGTCTAAAATGATCAAACGTCTTCATTTAAAAAAGGAAAAGGATCTTATTCACAGTGTAAAAGGATCCTAATAGTAACAATAATAAGATCTTTATATATAAATAGATCTTATCTTTATTATCTCTCGATCTTCTCTCATCACAGATTGAATTCTTGCTTTCAAGCACACGGAATTTTCAGTAGAATAGCGCCTATTTTTAGATCGAAGATCAAATTGAAGACGAAGAGAGAGATATGTTTTACACCGAAAATTATGATGTGATCGTTGTTGGTGGCGGTCATGCTGGGACAGAAGCCGCATTGGCACCAGCACGCATGGGATTAAAAACCCTGTTATTGACACATAACGTTGATACCCTTGGACAAATGTCATGTAACCCCGCTATTGGTGGTATTGGTAAAGGCCATTTAGTGAAAGAAGTGGATGCCATGGGCGGTTTAATGGCGCATGCTGCAGATAAGGCGGGGATTCAATTTCGTACTTTAAACAGCAGTAAAGGGCCTGCTGTACGCGCAACTCGTGCTCAAGCTGACCGCGTGTTATACCGTCAAGCTGTACGCATCGCACTAGAGAATCAACCTAATTTAGATATTTTCCAACAAGAAGTAACCGATATTTTAGTTGAGCAAGATTGCGTTTGTGGTGTGGAAACCAAAATGGGGCTTAAATTCCGTGCTAAATCGGTGGTTTTAACTGCCGGTACTTTTTTAGCGGGTAAGATCCATATTGGTTTAGAACATTATGAAGGCGGTCGAGCTGGTGATCCGGCATCCGTTACACTTTCTCATCGTTTACGTGATTTGAATTTACGCGTTGATCGTTTAAAAACCGGTACACCACCGCGTATTGATGCACGTACAATCAATTTTGATATTTTAGCTAAACAGCATGGTGATGAGGTGTTGCCTGTGTTCTCTTTTATGGGATCAGTGGATGATCACCCTCAACAAATTCCTTGTTATATCACCCATACTAATGAACAAACTCATGAAGTGATCCGTAATAACTTGGATCGTAGTCCAATGTATACCGGTGTGATTGAAGGAATCGGTCCGCGTTATTGTCCATCTATTGAAGATAAAGTGATACGTTTTGCGGATCGTAATTCACATCAAATCTATTTGGAACCAGAAGGCTTAACCAGTAATGAAGTGTATCCAAACGGGATTTCTACCAGTTTACCGTTTGACGTGCAATTGGGCATTGTGAATTCGATGAAAGGTTTGGAAAAAGCGCGTATTATCAAACCAGGTTATGCCATTGAATATGATTATTTTGATCCGCGTGACTTAAAACCAACGTTAGAAACTAAATCGATTTCGGGTTTATTCTTTGCGGGTCAGATTAATGGTACAACCGGTTACGAAGAAGCAGCAGCACAAGGCTTATTGGCGGGGATTAATGCAGGTCTTTATGTACAAGAGAAAGAAGCATGGTATCCACGTCGCGATCAATCCTATACTGGTGTATTGGTTGATGACCTTTGTACGCTTGGTACCAAAGAACCATATCGCGTATTTACTTCTCGTGCAGAATACCGTTTGTTATTACGTGAAGACAATGCAGACATTCGTTTAACGCCAATTGCCCATGAATTAGGTTTGATTGATGAGGCTCGCTGGGCACGCTTTAATCAAAAAATGGAAAATATTGAGCAAGAACGTCAACGCTTACGCAGCATTTGGTTGCATCCGCGTTCTGAATATTTAGAAGAAGCGAATAAAGTACTTGGCAGTCCACTTGTGCGTGAAGCCAACGGTGAAGATTTATTACGCCGTCCAGAAATGACCTACGATATTTTAACTTCTTTAACGCCATACAAACCTGCAATGGAAGATAGAGAGGCCGTAGAACAAGTGGAAATTGCCATTAAGTATCAAGGCTATATTGAGCATCAACAAGAAGAAATTGAAAAACAAAAACGCCACGAAAATACAGCTATCCCGGCTAACTTTGATTACAGCAAAGTGTCTGGTTTATCTAATGAAGTACGTGCGAAGTTAGAACAACATCGTCCTGTTTCAATTGGCCAAGCGAGCCGAATTTCAGGCATTACTCCTGCGGCAATTTCAATTATTCTGGTGAATTTGAAAAAACAAGGTATGCTAAAACGCGGTGAATAATGTTTAGAAATGAAAAGTGCGGTTAATTTTGACCGCACTTTTTTTATAGGCTTAACTTAAAAAAGTTATTAGTGATCGAGAGCTTGTTTCACTGCTACATCCAATCCTGCTGTTGGACGTCCAAGCAATTTCTCAAGGGTTTTGTCTTCTGAGAATAATGCACCGTTTGACGCATCTACATCCCATTGTGCAATTAAGCCTGCAAAGCCTTCATTTAATCCTGCTTGCACAAGTGCTGCGGCATAATCTGCTGCAGGAATATCCACGTAAGGGATATCTTTACCTGTTTGTTTGCTGATTTCTGCGGCAAGGTCGGCTAACGTCCAGCTGGTTGATCCGGCAAGCTCGTAAGTTTGGTTTTCATGACCTTCACTTAATGCAACATTTACCGCTACTTCAGCAAGTTCTGCACGGAGTACAGACGAAATTTTGCCGTTTTTTGCTGAACCGTAGAAAGCATTGTTTGCCAACGCTGCTGGGATGGACGCGGTATAGTTCTCTGTGTACCAGCCATTGCGTAAAATGGTGTAAATGATACCGGAGGCTTTTAATGCGGCTTCGGTTTCAACGTATTCACCGGCAAGGGATTTTACCGTATTGTCGTTAGTGGCACCGAGTAAGCTGGTGTAAATAATGTGTTTCACGCCTGCTTTTTTTGCCGCTTCAATCACGTTGTTGTGCTGTACAAAACGCTGACCGATTTCATTGCTTGACACCAAAATTAACGTATCCACGCCTTGTAATGCCTCTACTTGCCCTTCTGTTTTTGAATAATCAAATTTGCGGGCTTCTACATCTGAAATTTTTGCAGGATTACGCACAAGAGCGATGACGTTTGAGTGTTTTGCTTTTAATAAGTTTAGGGCGATTGCGCCGAATTGACCTGTTGCACCAGTAATTGCGATAGTTTTAGTTGTCATAAGGTTTTCCTTCTCGCTAAGTTTAAGTTGTGTTTGAACAATTTGATTGTTCGCTTGATGTGGCGTATTATATTTTTAAAACTTACTTTTAGGAAGTACTTACAAAAATGTAAGTTTTAGAAAAGTTTAAAAATATTTTTTAATTAATTGATTTATAAGGAATTAAAAATGGAAAAAATTTTTGATCGGGGCAATGTATTAGCTTCAGCTTGTCCATCTCGCCAAATTTTGCAGCATTTAACAAGCCGCTGGGGAGCATTGGTATTAGTCACTTTGAATTCTGGCACAAAACGTTTTAGTGAACTCCGTCGTGCTATTGATGGTGTTAGCGAACGTATGTTGACAAAAACACTACAAGAGTTAGAAGCAGATGGAATGTTAATTCGTAAATCCTATAATACTGTGCCACCACAAGTAGATTACACATTAACAGAATTTGGAGCAGAGGCTTCTAATAAGATGTTTGAGTTAGTGGATTGGTTGGAAACAAATTTAGGGAATATTTTGGCAAGCCAGAAGAAATAATGTTTCAAGGTAGGCATTTTCAAGTAGAATGACGACAAACAGACAAGATAGATAGAAAAATGAAAGCAAAACTCGAAAATTTACTGACTCAAGCAGAAATCCAATTAACAGATCTACAAAAAGATCAACTGATTCAGTTAGTACAATTACTCAATAAATGGAATAAAGCCTATAACTTAACCTCTGTGCGTGATCCACAGGAAATGTTAGTGAAACATATCTTGGATAGTATTGTTGTTAGTCCTTATTTACAAGGGGATCGTTTTATTGATGTAGGAACCGGTCCAGGCTTGCCAGGTCTGCCTTTAGCCATTATTAATCCTACCAAACAATTTGTCTTGTTAGATAGTTTAGGTAAGCGTATTAGCTTTATTCGAAATGCAGTACGTGAGTTAGGACTAACAAATGTAGAACCTGTTCTTAGCCGCGTTGAGGAATACCAACCTGAACAAAAATTCGACGGTGTACTAAGTCGTGCATTTGCTTCGTTAAAAGATATGACAGATTGGTGTCATCATTTGCCAAAGAAAGATGGATATTTTTATGCCTTGAAAGGCATTTATCACGAAGATGAAGTTCAAGAATTAGACAAAAAATTCGAAGTAAAAGACGTAATAACTTTACATGTTCCTGAGCTTGTAGGTGAACGACATTTAATCGTTTTACGATAAAACACACTTTTTTTGTGACGATTTTGTGAATATTTTTTTAAAAGTGTGATTTGTTTAACATTTTTTAGTGGTTTAAAAGTTGAAACTCTTTGTAGCACGGGTATAATTAGATGGTTTTTGTATTTTAAAAAAATAAGATAATGTCTAAGGTTTTAACACAGGCTAAAAATCGATATCAAAAGGCGATAATCATTGAGTCGGTTTGTCTTGTTGTTTTTGGGGTATTCCTTGCAATTTGGCAAGGTGAAAGTGCGGTAGATTTCAGTTTAGGATTTATCAGTGCTTTTGTACCATTTTGTGCTTTTGCTTATATTGTTTTTTTTCGCAAACAAGATTTTTCAACAAAATTAAAGGCATTTTATCTTGCTGAAGTAGTTAAGTTTCTATTCACTATTTTGTTGGTTATAACCTTTTTTAAATGGTTTGAAATTACTAATTTTTTACTGTTTTTTAGCGGTTTTATGGTGGCATTATTATTGAATAATTTGCTTCCTTTTTTGTTTAGATAAAACAGCATCCATTTTATTATTTTTTATACAGGGTATTTATTATGTCAGGACAAACCTCGATTGAGTATATCCAGCACCATTTGACTTACCTAACCACAGGGGAAGGATTTTGGGCCTTTAATTTAGATACATTTTTCTTTTCTATCGTTTGCGGTTTAGTTTTTATTGGTATTTTTTATAAAGTAGCTAAAAAAACGACAACCGGTGTTCCAGGAAAATTGCAGTGTGCAGTTGAAATGGCTGTAGAATGGATAGATGGTGTCGTTCGTGAAAACTATCATGGAAAACGAGGGGTTATTGCGCCATTAGCATTAACTATCTTCGTTTGGGTGTTTATCATGAATGCAATTGACCTTGTACCTGTTGATTACATCCCTCAACTTTTTGCTTTAATTAGCGGAGATCATCATATTCCTGTACGTGCCGTGCCTACTACAGATATGAACATGACCTTCGCAATGTCTATTTCTGTATTTATTCTAATTCTGTTTTATACCGTGAAATCTAAAGGTATTACAGGATTGGTTAAAGAATATACGTTACATCCTTTTAATCATTGGGCTTTTATTCCCGTAAACTTACTATTAGAGTCTGTTACTTTAATTTCAAAACCAGTCTCTCTTGCTTTACGTTTGTTCGGTAATATGTATGCTGGTGAGTTGATTTTCATTCTTATCGCAGTGATGTATTCAGCTAATGCTTTCGTTGCTGCTATGGGAGTGCCATTGCATTTAGTTTGGGCTATATTCCATATTTTGGTTATAACGTTGCAAGCCTTTGTTTTCATGATGTTAACTGTTGTTTATCTCAGTATCGCTTATAACAAAGCCGAACATTAATTAACTTTTTTATTAACAAACCGGGCGAAAGCCTTAACTCAACTTGGAGAAATCTTATGGAAACTGTAATTAGTGCAACAATTATTGCATCTGCGATTATGCTTGCTTTTGCTGCTTTAGGTACTGCAATTGGCTTCGGTCTTTTAGGTGGTAAATACCTAGAATCTGCAGCTCGCCAACCTGAATTAGCTAACTCACTACTTACAAAAATGTTTATCGTTGCAGGTCTATTGGATGCGATTGCTATGATTGCAGTTGGTATCGGCTTGTACTTTGCATTTGCAAACCCATTTGCCTCATTATTAGGTTAATAAACAACAAACAGCCTATTAAAGAAGGGGGTATGTTGTGAATATTAATGCAACATTAATTGGCCAAACTATAGCATTTATCATCTTTGTATGGTTTTGTGTTAAATATGTATGGCCACCAATTATTAAAGCAATTGAGGAACGTCAGAGCCAAATTGCGAACGCGTTAGCGTCAGCTGAAGCAGCGAAAAAAGAGCAAGCAGATACTAAAAATCTTGTGGAACAAGAACTTTTATCTGCAAAAGTACAAGCTCAAGAGATTTTAGATGCTGCGAATAAACGTCGCAATGAAGTGTTAGACGAAGTGAAGGCAGAAGCCGAAGAACTGAAAGCAAAAATTATTGCTCAAGGTTATGCTGAAGTAGAAGCAGAACGTAAACGTGTTCAAGAAGAATTACGTGTTAAAGTGGCTTCATTAGCAGTGGCTGGTGCTGAGAAAATTGTGGGTCGTTCTATTGACGAAGCGGCAAACAATGACATTATTGATAAATTAGTTGCAGAGTTATAAGAGGCTTAGCTTATGTCAGAATTAACTACAATAGCTCGCCCTTATGCAAAAGCTGCATTCGACTTTGCCATTGAACAAAGTGCGGTCGAAAAATGGACTGAAATGTTAGGTTTCGCTGCTGCCGTAGCTGAAGATGAAGCGGTAAAAGCTTACTTAAGTAGTTCTCTTTCTGCACAGAAATTAGCTAATACAGTAATTTCTATTTGTGGCGAACAATTGGATCAATATGGGCAAAATCTTATTCGGTTAATGGCTGAAAATAAGCGTTTGAGTGCGATTCCTACCGTGTTTGAAGAATTTAAACATTATGTGGAAGAACATCAAGCTATTGCAGAAGTTGAAGTAACTTCTGCACAACCATTGAATGCAACACAAATCGAAAAAATTGCAGCTGCAATGGAAAAAAGATTAGCTCGCAAAGTGAAATTAAATTGCAATGTAGATAGCTCACTGATTGCCGGTGTAGTGATTCGTACAGAAGATTTTGTGATTGACGGAAGTAGTCGTGGACAACTTGCTCGTCTCTCAAATGAGTTGCAATTATAAGAGGAATACAAGATGCAACTAAATTCAACTGAAATTAGTGAATTGATTAAAAAACGCATCGCTCAATTTGACGTGGTGAGCGAAGCCCGTAATACAGGGACAATTGTTTCTGTAAGTGACGGGATTATTCGTATTCATGGCTTAAGCGATGTGATGCAAGGCGAAATGATCGCCTTACCAGGCAACCGTTACGCAATGGCACTTAACCTTGAACGTGATTCTGTTGGTGCGGTAGTAATGGGTCCTTACGCAGATTTAGCGGAAGGTATGGAAGTACAATGTACTGGCCGTATTCTTGAAGTACCAGTTGGTCGTGATTTATTAGGTCGTGTGGTTAATACACTTGGTCAACCAATCGATGGTAAAGGTGAAATTGAAAACGATGGTTTCTCTCCTGTTGAAGTTATTGCGCCAGGTGTTATTGATCGTAAATCTGTTGATCAACCAGTACAGACTGGTTATAAAGCAGTTGACTCAATGGTTCCAATCGGTCGTGGTCAACGTGAGTTAATCATCGGTGACCGTCAAACTGGTAAAACAGCATTAGCAATCGACGCAATCATTAACCAACGTGATTCAGGTATTAAATGTATCTATGTCGCGATCGGTCAAAAAGCGTCGACTATTGCAAACGTAGTGCGTAAATTAGAAGAGCACGGTGCGCTTGAAAACACAATCGTTGTTGCGGCATCTGCATCTGAATCAGCTGCTTTACAATATTTAGCGCCTTATGCCGGTTGTGCAATGGGTGAATATTTCCGTGATCGCGGTGAAGATGCGTTAATCGTTTACGATGACTTGTCAAAACAAGCCGTTGCTTATCGTCAAATTTCATTATTATTACGTCGTCCACCAGGTCGTGAAGCCTATCCAGGTGATGTATTCTATCTACACTCACGTTTACTTGAACGTGCAGCACGTGTAAATGAAGAATACGTAGAAAAATTCACTCAAGGTGCAGTAAAAGGAAAAACTGGTTCTTTAACCGCTCTTCCAATTATTGAAACTCAAGCAGGTGACGTTTCAGCATTCGTTCCAACCAACGTAATTTCGATTACCGATGGTCAGATTTTCTTAGAATCTAACTTATTTAACTCTGGTATTCGTCCAGCGGTAAACCCAGGTATTTCGGTATCTCGTGTGGGTGGTTCTGCACAAACTAAAGTAGTGAAAAAATTAGCTGGTGGTATCCGTACTGCATTAGCTCAATATCGTGAATTAGCGGCGTTTGCTCAGTTCGCATCTGACCTTGATGATGCTACCCGCAAACAACTTTCTCACGGTGAAAAAGTCACTGAATTATTGAAACAAAAACAATATGTACCGCTTAGCGTAGCAGAGCAATCTGTGTTGCTTTTCGCGGTTGAGTTTGGCTATTTAGAAGATGTGGAATTGCAAAAAATTG
Source organism: Haemophilus parainfluenzae (assembly GCF_003252755.1). Classification (GTDB taxonomy): domain Bacteria; phylum Pseudomonadota; class Gammaproteobacteria; order Enterobacterales; family Pasteurellaceae; genus Haemophilus_D; species Haemophilus_D parainfluenzae_N. The sequence continues at coordinate 37,452 of NZ_QEPT01000005.1, forward strand.
CAAGTTTTGAAGCCGCACTTTTAGATTACGCTCGCCGTAACCACAGCGAGTTTATGGCTGAATTGACCAAAACCGGTAATTACAATGATGAAGTTAAAGCATCATTGAAAGCGATTTTGGATAACTTTAAAGCCAACAGCGCGTGGTAAAAGTAACGGAGAAATAAGATGGCAGGTGCAAAAGAGATAAAAACCAAAATTGCCAGTGTACAAAGTACACAAAAAATTACAAAGGCAATGGAAATGGTGGCGACCTCGAAAATGCGTAAAACGCAGGATCGTATGTCAGCTTCTCGTCCGTATTCTGAAACAATACGAAATGTTATCAGCCACGTCTCTAAAGCAAGTGTTGGTTATAAACACCCATTTTTAATTCAACGCGAAGTGAAAAAAGTCGGGATCTTAGTGGTCTCGACTGACCGCGGAATGTGTGGTGGTTTGAATATTAACTTGTTTAAAACCGTAATGACAGAAATCAAACAATGGAAAGATAAAGGAGTTAATGTTGAATTGGGTTTAATTGGCTCAAAAGGCATTAGTTTCTTCCGTTCATTAGGATTACCTGTTCGTGCACAACTTTCCGGTTTGGGTGATAATCCGACAATGGAAGACTTAATTGGTGTTGCAAACGGTATGTTTGGTAGCTATAAAGACGAAGAAGTAGATGCAATTTATATTGCCTACAATAAATTCGTTAATACAATGGCACAAAAACCTGTTTATCAACAATTAATACCATTACCGGCATTAAAAACCGATAATTTAGAGCAAAGACAAAGCACCTGGGATTACCTTTACGAGCCTGAGCCAAAAGTCTTATTAGACAGTTTGCTTACTCGTTATTTGGAATCACAAGTGTATCAATCTGTGGTAGATAACCTTGCTTCCGAGCAAGCTGCTAGAATGGTAGCAATGAAAGCGGCAACTGATAATGCAGGTAATTTAATCAATGACTTGCGATTAGTTTACAATAAAGCCCGTCAAGCAAGTATTACAAATGAATTAAACGAAATCGTCGCCGGCGCGGCAGCGATTTAATGAAAGAGGAACGGTAATGTCAGCAGGAAAAATTGTACAAATCATCGGTGCGGTGATTGACGTTGAATTCCCACAAGATGCAGTACCAAAAGTTTACGATGCATTAAAAGTTGAATCAGGTTTAACCCTTGAAGTTCAACAACAATTAGGTGGCGGTGTAGTTCGCTGTATCGCATTAGGTACATCTGACGGCTTAAAACGTGGCTTAAAAGTAGAAAATACGGGTAACCCAATTCAAGTTCCAGTAGGGACTAAAACGCTAGGCCGTATTATGAACGTATTGGGTGAACCAATCGATGAGCAAGGTGAAATTGGCGCGGAAGAAAATTGGGCTATCCATCGTCCAGCACCAAGCTACGAAGAACAATCTAATAGTATGGAATTATTAGAAACTGGTATCAAAGTTATCGACTTAATTTGTCCATTCGCAAAAGGTGGTAAAGTGGGTCTATTCGGTGGTGCGGGTGTAGGTAAAACCGTTAACATGATGGAATTAATCCGTAATATCGCGATCGAACACTCAGGTTACTCTGTTTTTGCGGGTGTGGGTGAGCGTACTCGTGAAGGTAACGACTTCTATCATGAGATGAAAGATTCTAACGTATTAGATAAAGTATCATTGGTTTACGGACAAATGAATGAGCCACCAGGTAACCGTTTACGTGTTGCGTTAACCGGTTTAACTATGGCTGAAAAATTCCGTGACGAAGGTCGTGATGTATTATTCTTCGTGGATAATATCTACCGTTATACCCTTGCTGGTACTGAAGTGTCTGCGTTATTAGGTCGTATGCCATCTGCGGTAGGTTACCAACCGACATTAGCAGAAGAAATGGGTGTGTTACAAGAACGTATCACTTCAACCAAAACAGGTTCTATCACCTCTGTACAAGCGGTATACGTACCTGCGGATGACTTAACTGACCCATCTCCGGCAACAACCTTCGCGCACTTAGACTCAACAGTTGTATTAAGTCGTCAAATTGCGTCTTTAGGTATTTATCCTGCGGTTGACCCATTAGATTCAACTTCACGCCAATTAGACCCACTCGTTGTTGGTCAAGAGCACTATGATGTAGCGCGTGGCGTACAAGGTATCTTACAACGTTATAAAGAATTGAAAGATATTATCGCAATTCTTGGTATGGACGAGTTATCTGAAGATGACAAACTTGTGGTAGCACGTGCACGTAAAATTGAACGTTTCTTATCACAACCATTCTTCGTTGCTGAGGTATTCAACGGTACTCCAGGTAAATACGTTTCTTTAAAAGAAACTATCCGCGGCTTTAAAGGTATTTTAAACGGCGAATACGATCATATTCCAGAACAAGCGTTCTACATGGTCGGTACAATCGACGAAGCGCTAGAAAAAGCCAAAAATATGTAATCACTTCAAGTCATTTGAAGGAGAACAAAAATGGCGACATTTAACCTAATAATAGTCAGCGCAGAGCGAAAAATCTTTGAAGGTGCTGTGAAACAAATCCAAGCAACAGGTGTGGAAGGTGAACTAGGTATTTTACCAAACCACACTCCTTTGATGACGGCGATTAAGCCTGGGATTGTTAAATTTACCCTTGAAGATGGCAATGAAGAAGTTATCTATGTTTCGGGCGGCTTCTTAGAAGTTCAACCTAAAGTAGTAACGGTACTTGCCGATGTTGCAATTCGCGGTAGCGAGTTAGATGCAGATCGTATTCGTGAAGCGAAACGTAAGGCGGAAGAAAATATTGTGAATCACGCAGTTGATGTAGATCATGATTTACTTGTAGCTAAACTTTCTAAAGAATTAGCGAAACTTCGTGCTTACGAACTTACTGAAAAACTCGTTAAATCAAAACGATAAGATAATGATAATAAAAAAGAGCGGTTATTTTGACCGCTCTTTTTGTTTTTCTATCGTAAGAAATATCGATACGCTTTACTTTCACTAACATCTTCATAAACATAGCCGAGTTCTGCTAAAGCTTGTTCAAATTCTGCGTTATCTTTTTCGCCTAATTGGAAAGCCGCAAGAATATTACCGTAATCGGCTCCATGTGCACGGTAATGGAACAATGAAATATTCCAACGTTTACCCAATATTTCTAAGAATTTAAGTAAAGCGCCTTTTTGCTCTGGAAATTCAAAGCTATAAAGTCGTTCATGATGATTAGAAACTCGTCCACCTATTAAATAACGCACGTGAGTTTTGGCGATATCATCATTAGACATATCTTCTACATCAAAGCCATTTTTCGTTAAGTCAGCAATAATCTCCGCTTTTTCAGATTCATTGGTCGTGCGCACACCAACAAAAATACAGGCCTTTTGATTATCTGCATAACGATAACTGAATTCTGTTACTGCACGATTACCGATGACATGAGCAAATTTCAAGAAACTACCAGGTTGTTCAGGCATAGTTACAGCCAATAAAGCTTCACGGTTTTCACCAATTTCGCAACGCTCTGAAACATAACGTAATGTATGAAAGTTGAGGTTGGCACCGGATAAAATCGCTGCCATATTTTTACCTTCTAGATTGTTTTGTTTTACGTATTTTTTTAAACCAGCTAGACCTAGGGCGCCAGATGGTTCTGCGACAGCACGAACGTTTTCGAATAAATCTTTCATTGCTGCACAAACTTCATCGCTGTCTACCAGCACCATACCGTCTAAATATTTTTGACATAAACGGAATGTTTCGTCACCAATACGTTTTACCGCTACACCATCAGCGAATAAGCCAACATGTGCTAAATCTGTAGGTTCACCTTTTTCTAAGGCTGCATTCAAACAAGCTGAATCTTTGGACTCTACACCAATGACTTTAATTTCCGGCATAAATTGTTTGAGCAAAATGGCTACGCCAGCGGCGAGACCCCCACCACCGACTTGCACAAAGACATAATCCAAATCAGCTACCTGTTGTAGCATTTCCATCGCCAATGTACCTTGCCCCGCGATAACCAATGGATGATCAAATGGGGGGATAAATGTCATCTGTTTAGATTTTGAAAGCTCAATGGCTTTGGCTTTAGCTTCATCAAAATTAGCTCCGTGTAACAACACTTCACCACCAAAACCGCGGACTGCATCCACTTTAATGCTCGGTGTATTTTGTGGCATAACAATTAATGCTTTTAAGCCAAGTTGTTTAGCGGATAAAGCAACGCCCTGTGCATGGTTACCCGCAGAAGCAGCAATGACACCAGCCTGTTTTTGTTCATCAGAAAGGCTAGAAATCATCGCATAGGCACCACGCAGCTTAAAGCTATTTACTGGTTGGCGGTCTTCACGCTTAATCCAAATATTATTATGTAGGCGATCAGACAATTTACCCATTTTTTGTAGCGGCGTTACGGTAGCGGCTTCATATACTCTGGAACCAAGTTTGACAATCGCGTTAATGTAATCCGATTGAGAGGGTTGAGGATTGGTGAGTAGGTTTTTCATGATATTTGTTGTTTATGATGAAGTGCGGTTAATTTTTTCTTTATTTTTATCCTCCTCTCATAAAAGAGAGGAGGAATGATTAGAGATTATTTTAATAGGCTTTTATCACGCACAGCACCTTTATCCGCAGATGTCGCGAAGTGGCCAAATACTTTTAAGGCGAATGACACTTCACGTTCACGGTGAGCTGGTTGCCAGCCTTTGGCATCTTGCTCGGTACGGCGTTTTGCTAATTCTTCATCGCTGATTTTAAGATTAATCGCGCGATTTGGAATATCGATTTCGATAATATCGTCATCATGTACTAAACCGATGGCACCACCAGAAGCTGCTTCAGGAGAAGCGTGACCAATAGATAAACCAGATGTACCACCAGAGAAACGACCATCCGTTAATAAGGCACATTTTTTACCTAGGCCCATTGATTTTAAGTAGCTCGTTGGATACAACATTTCTTGCATACCAGGGCCGCCTTTTGGACCTTCGTAGCGGATGACTACTACATGGCCTTCTTTAACTTTACCACCTAAAATGCCAGCTACCGCATCTTCTTGGCTTTCGAATACGATTGCACGACCGGTGAATTTCCAGATAGACTCATCCACACCCGCCGTTTTTACGATACAGCCGTCTTTAGCGATGTTACCAAACAATACCGCTAGACCGCCTTCTTGAGAAATCGCATTTTCTTTGTTACGGATACATCCACTTACACGGTCATCATCTACGCTATCCCAACGACAATCTTGTGAGAAGGCTTGCGTGGTACGAATACCTGCAGGGCCGGCACGGAAGAATTTGTGTAATTCTTCGTCTTTATTACGAATGATATCGTATTGATTTAATTGTTCTTCTAGTGTTGTTCCTAACACGGTTTTGGTATTACGGTGGATTAATCCTGCGCGATCTAATTCACCCAATAAGCCCATAATGCCACCTGCACGGTGTACATCTTCCATGTGGTATTTATTGGTGTTTGGGGCGATTTTGCTTAAGCAAGGTACAACGCGTGATAAGCGGTCAATATCTTCCATTTTGAAATCTACGCCTGCTTCTTGAGCAGCCGCTAATAAGTGTAAAACGGTATTACTTGAACCACCCATCGCAATATCTAAACTCATGGCATTTTCAAAGGCTTCAAAGATGCCAATTGAACGTGGCAATACACTTTCATCGTCTTGCTCGTAATAACGTTTACAAAGCTCAACAATTTGACGACCAGCTTTTAAGAATAATTCTTTGCGGTCAGTATGGGTCGCTAACATCGAGCCATTGCCAGGTAAAGATAAACCTAAGGCTTCGGTTAAGCAGTTCATTGAATTAGCAGTAAACATCCCTGAGCAAGAACCACAGGTAGGGCAAGCACTGCGCTCAATCGCATCAATACGCTCATCACTTACATTCGGATCTGCAGCTTCAATCATTGCATCCACTAAATCTAAGCGAATAAGTTGATCGGATAATTTCGTTTTACCCGCTTCCATTGGGCCGCCTGAAACGAAGATTGCTGGAATGTTTAAACGCATTGCGGCCATTAACATTCCCGGGGTGATTTTGTCACAGTTAGAAATACATACCATCGCATCAGCACAGTGAGCATTAACCATATATTCTACGCTGTCCGCGATTAAATCACGGCTTGGTAAGGAATAAAGCATCCCGCCGTGGCCCATTGCGATTCCATCATCCACCGCAATGGTATTGAATTCTTTTGCCACGCCGCCTGCTTTTTCAATTTCCGCCGCGACCAGTTGTCCCATGTCTTTTAAATGCACATGCCCCGGGACGAATTGGGTGAAGGAGTTCACTACCGCAATAATGGGTTTTCCGAAGTCATTTTCTTTCATCCCTGTTGCACGCCATAAGGCACGTGCACCTGCCATATTACGACCTTGTGTACTGGTCGCAGAACGTAGTTTTGGCATAAATAATCTCTCCAAGTAAATTTTTGTTAAAGTTCGTTATGTTGTTTAATTTCTTCGTTAATGAATACTGCCAAATCTCCCCTACCCCTCTTTGCTAAAGAGGGGGGAATCTTTAGTTAATGAGCAACAATTTTCTCACTTTCATTTTAGTTAGCTAAATCATAAACGCTAAGATCTAATTTTATCTCATTTCAATCCCCTCTTTAGCAAAGAGGGGTAGGGGAGATTTGTCAGAAGATAATACGAAGAAATTATTTGATAAAATTAAGTTTATAAATGTAATTATTCAGATAAAGAGCCTATCGATTAAAATAAAAGTGCGGTCAGATTTTACAGTGATTTTTAACCGCACTTTATTGCTATTTAACGGAATGGGCAAGGATCAAAAAATGTACCGAATCCAGTGCTTGAATCTTTGTCACCCAAACAAGTTAACATAGCAACCGGAAACCATAATGGTGCGGTTAAAATAGTCAGTGGGTTAATAGTTTTATCATCATCAGAATACGAAGAGGTATTAACTTTACTACCATAATATCGGTCCACCGTTGCCATAATCGGTTTTGCAAGTTTATATTTTGCTAACAATTCATCTCGATTTTCATATTGTCGACTAACACCTCTCGCCTCATAAATCACATCATAAATATCAAACTGAGCTGAAATGCCATAGCGTTGTTGCAATTTATTTTTGAGTACTTCTGTTGTCTGCTGGAACATAAATGTCTTTAATAATTCACTGCGTTGTTTTTCCGTTAAGTTATCTACCCGTGCATACAATCTTAACGTTGCAATAACCTGTTTGTCTTCTTGATCAATAAGGAAGACCGGTTCCACCTTTTCAACTGTTTTGGTATAAGAGCTATTTAAAAATTTCGATAAATCAGAGATTGCGGGGCCTCGGAGTTCAAAATTTTCCTTATTGGTAAAGACGAAAAGTCCACCATCTTGGCTAAACATAAACATCTCAATGGGTTCTTTACTTGATGTTACATTAGACTGTATATTTTTATCTACCGTACATGCTGATAAACACAATAATGAACACAGCATTATGAATGATAATAGCTTTTTCATTTTTGATTCCTTTACTTTATTTCAATCACATCCGGCAATTTTGCTAACTGATTTACCAACAGATCAAAAGTGCGGTCAGATTTTACAGTGATTTTTAATGGCACTTGTGTTTCCACTAGTGCCATTTCCATATTAGTCACAGTGAAACCGCGCAAGCGAATAACGCGTAATACACGTTCTAAAACTTCAGGACGATGTTGAACAGTCAATTCAAAAGTATATTGGTTCATTTTAAATTTCCTCCAACATATCAGCATTACATGCACCCGGTGGGACTAATGGCCACACACATTCATCAGATGGAATACATACTTGTAGCAAATAAGCGGTTTCGCTATTTAATAAACGATTAAGCGCTTTATCTACTTCGTCAGCTTGTTCAATGCGTTCAGCTGGAATATCAAAGGCTTTCGCTAACATCACGAAATCAGGGTTATCTTCTAAAATAGTTTCAGAACGACGTTTATTCCAGAAAAGGTCTTGCCATTGACGCACCATACCAAGGCGTTGGTTATCTAACAGCAAAATTTTTACCGGCAAATTACCGCGTTTGATTGAGCCTAATTCTTGAATGTTCATCATCAATGAGCCATCGCCTGTCACTAAAATCACTTCATCATGAGGACGTGCTTTTTTCGCGCCTACCGCTGCAGGTAAACCAAATCCCATTGTGCCGAAGCCTGCGGAGGTGATATAGTTTTCTGGTGCAAAATGACGCATATGTTGCGCAGACCACATTTGATGTTGGCCCACATCGGTACAAATCACGGCATTTTGAGGTTTACGCTGTGAAAGTGTGTTAAGCAATGACCAAGGGTTAATAGGACGATTACCTTCATTATCGATATAAGTGAAATCGAGTTTGGCTTTTAACGATTGGATGTGTGCTCGCCAATCATCAATTGCAAGCGGAATACTTAAAGCCTCTAAGGCTTGAATTAAATCACCTTGAAGGGCGACATTTGCCATGCGAAGTTTGTTGATTTCCGCGGCATCAATATCACAATGAATGACTTTCGCATGTGGAGCAAAACTGTCTAATTTACCGGTCACACGGTCATCAAAACGTGCACCGCATACTAATAATAAATCACATTCTTGCACGGCAACGTTTGCAGCTCTTGTACCGTGCATACCAATCATACCCATATAAACGGGATCGGTTGGGTCAATTGAGCCTAAACCTTTCAATGTTGAAACAGATGGCATTTGGGTGATTTGTAGGAATTTTTTGACCGTTTGTGTAGCTTTCGCCATACCAACACCGCCACCCACATAAAGCACCGGTTTTTTCGCTTGCGCCAATAATGCTTTTGCTTCAGCTAATTTTAATTCTGAAAGTGCGGTTGGTTTTACGATCGGTTTGACTATAGGTTTGATATGTTCTGGCACATCACTTACTTGGATGTTGCGAGGCACATCAATGAGAACAGGGCCAGGTCTGCCACTTTGTGCAATTTGAAAAGCGGAAGCAATAATTTCAGGAAGTTCTTCAACAGATTGAACAATATAGCTGTGTTTGGTACACGCAAGGGATAAACCTAAAACATCGGCTTCTTGGAAAGCATCTGTACCGATAAGTGGTGCTGCTACTTGACCAGTAAATGCCACGATAGGTACAGAATCAGCAAAGGCGTCGCCTAAACCTGTTACTAAGTTGGTTGCGCCTGGGCCTGACGTTGCGACACATACGCCAACTTTACCCGTAGAGCGAGCATAACCAATCGCGGCTATTGCGGCACCTTGTTCATTACGACAAAGGAGATGGTCAAGACCTGAGTCATAGATGGCATCATAGGTTGGCATGATTGCCCCGCCTGGGTAGCCGAAAAGATCGGTTACACCGTGCGCTTTTAAACATTCGATAATGAGTTGTGCGCCTGTCATGTTGCTTCCCGTTTTTATGATTATTAAATAATTTTATGAATATTGAAGTTTTGCATTGTAGCGGAATTTTTCGCCTTTGGTTAGGTTTTCGCGAAAAAACAGATGAAAAAAACACGATAACCAAGATTATCGTGTTTTTTGATGAGAAGTGCGGTCAGAAAATACGATGTTTTCTGTACGCAAAATTAGAAGCCGGCTTGTTTTTCTAATTGTTCGACAAGCGCATCGTCTAAACCTAACGCTTGCGCTAAATCTGCTAAGAAAATGATTTCTTTGCGAGATAAATCTTTACTTACTAAACGAGCAGCTAAGTATACATTGCTTGCAAGTGCAGTATCGTTGCCTACAAGACGAGCAATTTCATTGATAGAAATTGGATTTTGAATTTCTTGTGCAAGCCATTGTGCTAATTCAGGATTGTTACCTGCTTCGTTTGCAATAGTTTGTTTTTCATCTTCAGTAATTTCACCATCTGCTGCCGCTGCGGCGATCATAGTACGTAAAATTAATTCACCTGCATCTACATGGCTTGATGAGTTTAATACATCAAATGCATTTTCTGAGATTTTTGGTTGGCTGCTTTGTTGGGATTTTTGATAGTTTTGGTAAGCTTGATAAGCAAGGTTACCTAAAACGGCAAGCGAACCTAATTTAGCTAGGCTTGCACCGCCACTACGGCCTAAAATCATCGATAAAATACCGCCTAACGCTGCACCACCACCTACTTTGGTGAGAGAGTCGATAGTTTGATTGCCAGTTTCAAGTTTGCTTGCAGAGTTTTTAGCGACATCTAAAACTTGGTTTAAAATGCTGTTAAGATCCATAAATGTTTCCTTTTGGTTGTTTTGTTGACAGTAGTTAAATACGGCTTTTAGACAGTAAAATTAAAAAAAAATTCACTGAATTTAACCTCTCTTTAAACCAAGTTCTTGACTCGGTTTTAGAATTCATTATATTGAAATCTTTCTTCATTCAAAAGGAACTTAATATGACGCAGTCAAACGCAAAGCGCGAGACCTTCTCTGGTCGGAAAGCATTTATTATGGCGGCGATTGGATCCGCTGTTGGTTTAGGAAACATTTGGCGTTTCCCTTACACCACTTATGAAAACGGAGGCGGTGCATTTATTATCCCTTACCTTATTGCACTTTTAACCGCCGGTATTCCATTGCTTTTTTTAGATTATGCAATTGGTCATCGCCATCGTGGTGGTGCACCGCTTTCTTATCGTCGCTTTAACCCACACTTTGAAGTGTTTGGTTGGTGGCAAGTAATGGTGAACGTCATCATCGGTCTTTACTACGCAGTAGTATTAGGTTGGGCGGCAAGCTATACCTATTTCTCACTTAATTCTGCTTGGGGTGACCAACCGATTGATTTCTTCCTACACGAATTCTTAAAAATGGGTGAGATCAGCAACGGTGTGAGCTTTGAGTTTGTAGGCATGGTGACAGGCCCATTAATTGCTGTATGGTTAGTGGCGTTAGGCGTGCTTTCTTTAGGTATTCAAAAAGGAATTTCTAAATCTTCAGATATCTTAATGCCTGTTTTAGTCGTAATGTTTGTGGCATTGGTGGTTTATTCTTTATTCTTACCTGGTGCAGAAAAAGGCTTGAACGCGTTATTTACACCAGATTGGTCAAAACTGTCTAACCCAAGCGTGTGGATTGCGGCTTACGGTCAAATCTTCTTCTCTCTTTCCATCTGTTTCGGGATTATGATCACGTATGCATCGTACTTGAAAAAAGATTCTGATTTAACAGGTAGCGGCTTGGTTGTCGGTTTTGCAAACTCAAGTTTTGAAGTACTTGCAGGTATCGGTGTATTTGCGGCATTAGGTTTCATCGCAACTGCACAAGGTGTAGAAGTGAGTGAAGTGGCAAAAGGAGGTATTGGTTTAGCCTTCTTTGCATTCCCAACTATTATTAACAAAGCACCATTCGGTGAAGTATTAGGGGTATTGTTCTTTGGTTCATTAACCTTTGCGGCATTAACCTCATTTATCTCTGTTATTGAAGTAATTATTTCAGCGATTCAAGATAAACTCCGTTTACGTCGAGCAAAAGCGACCTTTGTTGTTGGTTTACCAATGATGGTGGTATCAGTCATTTTATTTGGTACGACAACTGGCTTACCAATGCTTGATGTGTTGGATAAATTTGTAAACTACTTCGGTATTGTAGCAGTGGCATTTGTTTCATTAATTGTGATTGTAGCAAATGAAAAACTAGGCTTATTAGGCAACCACTTAAATCAAAGCTCTTCATTCAAAGTCGGTTTCCTATGGCGTTTATGCATTGTCATCACCACCGGTATTCTTGCCTTTATGTTATTGAGTGAAGGTGCGAAGGTATTTACAGAAGGTTATGAGGGTTATCCAAGTTGGTTCGTAAATACCTTTGGTTGGGGTATGGCAATTTTGCTTGTAGTCGTTTCGTTCATTCTTTCTCGTTTAAAATGGAAAAATGAAGACAACTTCAAGCTTGAAGAAAAAGGAGAATAAAGATGACAAGTATTGCAATTACAATGATGATTGTGGCGCTTTTAGTGATTTGGGGCGGCTTGATCTTTTCCTTAATCAGACTTCCAAAAGAAGAAAAATAAGGTCAAAATTGACCGCACTTTGATATAAGTAGGGCGTGCTGAGCACGCCCTTTTTTGTTATTTCGATAAATCGATTTGATATACCGCAAAGCCAACTTCGTCAGTGCCGACTTTCTTCATTGGGTATTGCGCATTGTCTTGAATAAATTTCGCGGCTTGTTCGCTTGGCGAGGTTTCAAAACGCACGTCTAATTTATCGTTACCTTTAATTGCTGCAAAACGCCAGTTTTTATCCGCACTTGGGTTTACATGGCCATTTTTTTCGCTTTCTGCTTTGATATAATCCGCAAGAATTTGGCGGTTTTCATCAGGAGAAGCGTAAACAATGTGCGCATCGCCTGTGCCTGGGAATTTATTACCGTAAGCACGATAGTTGTTAGTTGCAATTAAGAATTCTGCTTTTGGATCAACCGGTTTACCTTGGTAAGTTAAATTCACCACGCGGTGTGAGTTCGGGTTAATCAATTTACATTCGCCGTCATAACGCGGTGGTTGAGTTAGGTCGAATTCATAATTTACGCCGTCAATCACATCGTAGTTATAAGTACGGAAACCGTCCCAATCAAGTAAAGATTGTGGTTTGTCACTTGTTGGATCGATTTGTTTAAACATCCCTGCGCTACATTCTAACCATTCTTTCAATTCTTCACCTGTTGCTTTGACAACAACTAAGGTATTTGGATAGAGGTATAAATCTGCTGCATTACGGAAGGTTAATTCACCTTTGTTAACTTCAGTATAGCCAGTAGGGTCATTTTTACGTCCGCCGGCTTTAAATGGTGCGCCCGCACTTAAAATTGGTAAGCCCGCCATTGCCGCAACACTTGGTGCTACCTTTTCCACATAAGCTTTTTGTGCTTGGTTCACAATTTGAATGGTTGGGTCATCTTGCACTAGGGCTAAGTAGCTATACATGTTATCGGTCGCTTTACCGATTGGCTGTGCCACGAATTCACGGGTGGCTTCATGCACAGGTTTTAAAAGTGCGGTCAATTCTGCATCACTTTCTGTGGTCGCTTTTTTGTTTTCTGCATCGTAAATTGGACGAAGAGCCGCTTTACCATCAGCCACTAACCATTTGCCGTTGTGTTGAGCAAGGGTTAAGTCAATCACACTGATGTTGTTTGCCCAGTAACCTGCCATACTTTCAGGCACGCCTTTCACAGTACCTTTAGCAATATCCGCATTGGGTGATTTGGCGAACTCTTTATTCGGGAATAAACGGTGAGAATGACCGAATACAATCGCATCAATGTGTGGTACATCAGCAAGGTAGAATGCTGAGTTTTCTGCACCTTCTTGATATGGTTCGTCAGATGGCCCAGTGTGTGCAAGTGCCACAATAATATCGGCACCTTTTTGTTTCATTTCTGGCACATATTTTTGTGCGGTTTTCACGATATCGCGCGTTTCAACTTTGCCTTGTAAATTTGCTTTATCCCACACCATAATTTGTGGTGGCACAAAACCGATATAACCAATGTTTAGTTTGTGCGTTTTACTTTGGCTATCCACCACTTCTTTCGTTTGAATTACATAAGGTGTGAAATAGGGCTCTTCAGTGCCTACTTTCACTACGTTGGCATTGATGATAGGAAATTTAGCTTGTTTAATCGCATCCGCTAAATAATCTAAGCCATAGTTAAACTCGTGGTTACCTAATGTGCCCACTTCATAGTGCATTGCATTTAAGCAATCTACGGCTGGGTTTGGTTTGCCTTCTTTATAACCTTTAGCCGCTTGATAGTCAGCGATTGGGTTACCTTGGATTAAGTCACCGTTATCAACTAAAACGCTGTTTTTTACCTCTTGACGAGCTTGACGAATCAAGCTTGCAGCACGGATAAAACCGAATTTCTCAGTCGGTGCATCTTTGTAGTAATCGAAGTCAGTCAAAAAACTGTGAATATCGGTCGTTGCTACAATACGTAAATCGACTTGTGTGTCGCTTTTCGCAAAAGCAAAACGGCTCGCACTTAAGGCTAAAATGCTGCTTGCGCCAAGCTGGATGAAATCTCTTCTGTTGATCATATGTGCTCCTGTTGTGTGAGAATTGACGGGATTTTAAATCTCTTTTACATATAAAGAAAGCGCAATATAAAGTTCTGAAATGAAGTGTGATGAGCATCACAAAATAAAGGATTGAATTCGGTTGCAAAACTTCACGTTTGGGACAAAAATAGGCTATCCAATCCGCTAAAAATTAAGTCATTCACAGTAAGGTAGCCTGCATTTATTGATGGCATCCGATAAGGAGATAGCTATGGCTTTTAATCTTAAAAATAGACACCTATTGAGTCTTGTTCATCATTCAGAACGAGAAATTAATTACTTGTTAGATTTATCACGTGATTTGAAATGTGCTAAATATGCAGGAACAGAGCAGCAACAACTTAAAGGTAAAAATATCGCACTGATTTTTGAAAAGACCTCAACGCGAACCCGTTGTGCTTTTGAAGTAGCGGCTCATGATCAAGGTGCACAAGTGACTTACATTGATCCAAATTCATCTCAGATTGGGCATAAAGAAAGTATGAAAGACACTGCGAGAGTCCTTGGGCGAATGTATGATGCGATTGAGTATCGAGGCTTTAAACAAAGTACTGTTCAAGAACTTGCGGATTATGCAGGTGTGCCTGTGTTTAATGGTTTAACGGATGAATTTCATCCAACACAAATGCTTGCGGATGTTCTTACGATGATTGAACATTGTGACAAGCCACTTCGTCAAATTAGTTATGTGTATATTGGTGATGCGCGTAATAACATGGGGAATTCTCTTTTATTGATTGGGTCTAAACTTGGGATGGATGTGCGTATTTGCGGTCCTAAAGCCTTATTGCCAGAAGCCGGTTTTGTTGAAATGTGTGAAGGTTTTGCTAAAGAAAGTGGTGCGCAAATTACTGTCACTGAAGATATCGACACAGCCGTAAGAGGTGTTGATTTTGTGCATACCGATGTTTGGGTTTCAATGGGCGAACCATTAGACGCTTGGGCAGAGCGCATTAAGTTATTGCTTCCTTATCAAGTCACGCCAGAACTCATGAAGCGTACGGGTAATCCAAAAGTAAAATTCATGCATTGTTTACCTGCATTCCATAACAGTGAAACCCAAATGGGTCGTCAAATTGCAGAAAAATATCCTGAATTAGCAAATGGTATTGAAGTCACAGAAGATGTTTTTGAGTCTCCGATGAATATTGCATTTGAACAAGCTGAAAACCGTATGCATACCATTAAGGCGGTAATGGTGGCAAGTTTAGCTTAGGAAAGCTCTCGTTAAATTGATAACGTTATTCATCATCTAATTTTAATAATAATTTATTTCCGTAGTTTTTGTGGTTTTATTTTATATGAAATTTAAATTTATTTTTTGATAACGATCACATTTTTTGAAAAATATTATTGACATAATCTTTGCATGAGAAGAGAATATACCTAACAAAGGTTAGTTTAGATAAAAAGAAGGATTTTTTCTATGCTACTGCGTACATATATACACAGATACGTCCATACGAAAGTATTGAGACTTTTACGGTTTAATCCGATAAAAGGTCGCTCTTTGATGGCTCATATCCGTCGTACACGCCATATTATGATGCCGTCTCATCGCTCTTGCTTTTCATACTCAGTATTCGCTTCTCAAAACAAACCATCCAATACGACTCTCTAAACAGAGTTTTTCTCTCTGTTTAGAGAGTCTCCACAGATTAATTTCTGAATATTTTTGTGTTGCCTAAAATAGGCAAAAAATATTTTTTCGAAATTAACTTAATCTTATTTAATTTAAAATAAAAAATTATTACTTTAGTTTTTTTATAAAAAACTAGAGAAGGTTTTTTTATTCTAAATAAATCTATTGTGTTATTAAAATTAATAACGCAGGGTAGCTTTACGTCAAAAAATAAATAAAAGGAGTTTATTATGTCAAACTTAAAAATTGCATGTAGTCCAAAAGTTGAACAATATTTCTCTACAAATAGAGAATTAGTTGAAATTACCAAAACAGACTTTACTGATGTTGCTGCTATTGTGCTGACATCGGGGGATGTAGGTGAATACCTTGAACGTATTCAAGCAACAAACTTTGGTATCCCAGTATTTGTTGTTCAAACAGAAGAAGAACAAGTTGATCCAAAATTTTATGATGCTATTTATCATATTCAAGATTTAAATGGTTATGACATTAAGCTTTATAGTCGTCAAATCGAAACTGCAGCAAAACTTTATGAAGAAAAAATGTTACCGCCATTCTTCAAAATGTTAAGTGAATATGTGGAAATGGGTAATATTGCTTTTGACTGTCCAGGACACCAAGGTGGTCAATACTATCGTAAACATCCAGCAGGTCGTTTCCTTTATGACTTCTACGGTGAAAACATTTTCCGTTCAGATATTTGTAATGCTGACGTGAAATTAGGTGACTTGTTAATTCACGAAGGGGCAGCTTGTGATGCACAAAAATATGCGGCTCAAGTATTCAATGCAGATAAAACTTACTTCGTATTAAATGGTACATCTTCTTCAAACAAAGTTGCGTTAAACGCAGTACTTGCTCCGGGCGATTTAGTATTATTTGACCGTAATAACCATAAATCAAACCACCATGGTGCATTAATTCAAGCGGGTGCAACTCCAATTTACTTAGAAACTGCACGTAACCCATTTGGTTTCATTGGTGGTATCGATAGTCACTGTTTCGAAGAAGATTATTTGAAATCATTAATTAAAGAAGTCGCACCTGAAAAATTAAATCAAAAACGTCCATTCCGTTTAGCGGTTATCCAATTAGGTACTTATGACGGTACAATTTATAACGCACGTCAAGTGGTAGATAAAATTGGTCATCTTTGTGACTACATCTTATTCGACTCTGCATGGGTAGGTTATGAACAATTCATTCCAATGATGAAAGACTGCTCGCCATTATTGCTTGAATTAAATGAAAATGACCCTGGTATTTTAGTGACTCAATCTGTTCATAAACAACAAGCAGGTTTCTCACAAACTTCACAAATTCACAAAAAAGATAAACACATTAAAGGTCAAGATCGTTATGTAAACCACAAACGTTTCAATAATGCCTTTATGTTACATGCATCAACCAGTCCATTTTATCCATTATTTGCGGCATTAGATGTGAATGCGAAAATTCAAGGTAGTGAAGCGGGTCGTCGTTTATGGCATGAATGTGTGAAAGTGGGTATCGAAGCACGTAAATTAGTATTAAATCACTGTGAATTAATTCGTCCATTTATTCCAACCACAATTAAAGGTAAAAAATGGCAAGATTATGACACAGAAGAAATTGCAACTAATCTCGAATTCTTCAAATTCCACCCAACAGATACATGGCATAAATTTGAAGGCTATGCTGATGAACAATACTTCGTTGACCCATGTAAATTCTTGCTTACCACGCCAGGTATTAGCTTAGAAACCGGTGAATATGAAAAATTTGGTGTACCAGCAACTATTCTTGCTAACTACTTACGTGAAAACGGTATTATTCCGGAAAAATGTGACTTGAACTCAATTTTATTCTTGCTCACTCCGGCAGAAACCCTCACCAAAATGCAAACTTTGGTTGCTCAAATCGCCTTGTTTGAAAAACACATTAAACAAGACTCTTTATTAAAAGATGTATTGCCAACTGTGTACAAAAACAACGAAGACCGCTACAAAGGTTACACAATCCGTCAATTATGCCAAGAAATGCATGACCTTTATGTAAGCCGCAATGTAAAACAACTTCAAAAAGATTTGTTCCGCAAAGCGACATTACCAGAATATGTATTAAATCCACATGATGCAAATATTGAGTTAGTGCGTAACAAAGTTGAACTCGTTCCGTTGACTGATATTGTTGGTCGTGTGGCTGCGGAAGGTGCGTTACCTTACCCTCCAGGTGTGTTATGTGTAGTGCCAGGAGAAAAATGGAGCACTACAGCACAACAATATTTCCTTGCATTAGAAGAAGGGATCAATACATTACCTGGTTTCGCACCTGAAATCCAAGGGGTTTACTTACAAAAAGACCCTGATGGACGTACTCGTGCATATGGCTATGTTTTAACTGACTATTAATAAAGAGAGATTGTGAGGATCTTCTTCATAACTCTCTCAGCACAAACAAAAAAGTGCGGTTAAAAACATCTGATTTTTTGACCGCACTTGTAGGAGTATAAATTATGAGTGCTAAAAGTAATAAAATTGGTGTGGTACAACTCACCATTCTTACCATGGTTAATATGATGGGTTCTGGTATCATTATGTTACCGACCAAATTAGCCGAAATTGGGACTATCTCCATCGTTTCTTGGCTTGTAACAGCCGTTGGTTCAACAGCCTTAGCTTACGCATTCGCACAATGTGGTATGTTCAGTAAAAAATCTGGTGGTATGGGCGGTTATGCGGAATACTCTTTCGGCAAAGCCGGTAACTTCATGGCAAACTACACTTACGGTGTGTCGTTAGTTATTGCGAATACAGCAATCGCGATTTCTGCTGTGGGTTATGGTTCCGAGTTCCTTGGTGCAACCCTTTCTCCACTTTCTATTGCATTATGGACAATCTTTACACTGTGGCTTGCGACCATTCTTAACTTTGGTGGTGCTAGAATCACTGGTAACATCAGTTCATTCACTATTTGGGGTGTAATTATCCCTGTGGTCGGTATTTCTATCATCGGTTGGAAATGGTTTGATGGTACGATGTATATAAATTCTTGGAACCCACACAATGTGCCTACCTTTGAAGCGATTGGCGTCTCTATTTCAATGACATTATGGGCGTTCTTAGGATTAGAATCAGCTTGTGCGAATGCAGATGCTGTTGAAAACCCAGAGAAAAACGTACCAATCGCAGTACTTGGTGGTACTTTAGGGGCAGCGGTAATTTATATCGTTTCAACTAACGTGATCGCAGGTATTGTACCTAACCTTGAACTTGCTAACTCAACAGCACCATTTGGTTTAGCCTTTGCTCATATGTTTAATGAAACAATCGGTAAAGTCATCATGGGCTTAATGGTTATGTCTTGCTTTGGTTCATTATTAGGCTGGCAGTTCACTATTGCTCAAGTATTCAAATCTTCAGCAGAAGAAGGTTATTTCCCAGCATTCTTCAAAAAAGTTACCAGTAAAGATGCACCAATTGTTGGTATGGTGACTATTACTGCGTTACAAACTTTACTTTCTCTAATGACAATTAGCCCATCATTAAATAAACAATTCAATGTGTTAGTGGACTTAGCAGTGGTCACAAACGTCATTCCATACTTGCTCTCAATGGCTGCTCTTGCAGTGTTATTGAAAGCGGAAAATGTTGCGCCACAAAAATATAAAACAACCGTTTTTGTTGCCTTTATTGGTTCTCTCTATAGTATCTATGCACTTTATGCAGCGGGTGAACAAGCGATGTTATATGGTTCAATTGTGACCTTTATTGGTTGGACATTGTATGGCTTTGTTTCTTACAAATTTGATCTTAAAAAATCACAAGCTAATTAAAAAAGAAAAGCCTACATTTTCATGTAGGCCTTTCAAGTGGTAGGTTGCAATAAGCTAAGTACAAAAGAGCGGTTGAAAATTTAATTGTTTTCAACCGTTCTTTTTATTTAGGACAATACTCTCAACAATACAGGCTGAAATTCCGTTTGTTGACCGAGTTTTCGGGTGTAACGTTTAACCATGACAAAGGAAAGTGCGGTCAAAATAAAGATTAAAATCGCACGCATAAGTTCATTTTCACTGATATAGCTAGAAAGCAATGTTGCAACTAATAAAGTGAAAAGCGGTACGATATACATCAATAATGCAGAAAATAACATGGATTTTTCTTCTAGACCGATTTCTACCATTTGGCCTGCACGGAGTGGCGTGATGGTTTCTAGCGTAAAGATATGTTCACCTCGTTTTCCGTTAAGCTCAGAAAGAGAAGCTGTTCCACAGGCTTCTCTAGCCGAACAAGCTCCACAGGCGCTTTGTGACTGACATTTCACTTTAGCAAGACCGGTTTCTGCATCATAGCTCATCACAATGGCACTTTCTTTTAGCATCGTGCTTCTCCCATATAAATATCAAAGCGGTGATTTTTGGTTTCACGACTAACATGGGGCGCTTTTTGCGCTAAGAATTCCGCATAATCAGGACGTTTTACCACCACGCGTTTACGGGCTAATTGTAGCGCAGGTGTCAAGAGTTCATCGGCATCCAAATCGGCACCAACCAAATGTTGGAATACACGCATTTCTTTTTTGACTAGGGCGGATTTTTGCTTGTGCGGATACATTGGATCCAAATACACCACATCAGCACTATCGATTTGTGGATTAAGTTCGGCAATATGATGAACATTTAGTAAGCGTATATTTTGTTGCATCATTTCACCTATTTCTGCATCCTGATAAGCGCGGTTGAGGCCATCCTGCAATAGTAAATATACTACCGGATGACGCTCCACTAAACGCACTTGGCAACCGATAGAAGCTAAAATAAAGGCATCTCGACCAAGTCCTGCTGTGGCATCAATCACGCTCGGCAATTCTGCACCCTTAATACCTACAGCTTTGGCAATAGCTTCGCCACGTCCACCACCAAATTTACGACGATGCGCCATCGCACCAGCTACGAAATCTACAAACACATCGCCCAACTTGGGTTCATCCAGTTTGCGTAGGGCTAGGTGAGTTTCAGTTTGCACCAATGCAAGTGGGCTTTCAGTACAATGCTCGATACCAAGAGGGGCGCAAAGTGCGGTCAATTCTGACAATGTTCCCGCTTCGGCAAGCAGTTGAATTTTTATTTTTTCACCAGCCATACGCCGCTTTCCATATGATCTGTATAAGGGAATTGATCAAACAGCGCCGCTTTTTCAATGCGGTGGGTTTGGCTTAGGGTTTGCAAATTCTCACAAAGGGTATGTGGGTTGCAGGAAATATACAAAATACGATCGTAATTCTGCACCAGTTTTACCGTGTCAGGGTCAAGCCCTGCTCGTGGTGGATCAACAAAAATTGTATTGCATTGATAGGCTTTTAAATCAATGCCTTTTAAGCGATTAAACTCACGTACACCATTCATGGCTTGGGTAAATTCTTCTGCGGACATACGAATAATTTGCAGATTATCTATACCATTTTCCGCAATATTAAATTGTGCAGCTGCAACAGATGGCTTGGCGATTTCGGTAGCAAGGACTTTACGGAAGTTTTGTGCAAGGGCGATAGAGAAATTGCCGTTGCCGCAGTACAGCTCTAATAAATCGCCCTGAGAACCTTGAGTGCAATCAATCGCCCATTCCAACATCTTGCAATTCACGGCTGCATTTGGCTGAGTGAAACTATTTTCTACTTGGCGATAAACATAATTGCGTCCTTTTATCGGTAACACTTCATCGACAAAATCTTGCTCTAAACAGATTTTTTGTTTACTCGCACGACCAATCAGTTGCACATCAAAACCAAGTTGTTGTAATTCGCCTTTCAAGTTTTCGGCAGCATTTTGCCATTCTTCCGTAAGTTGCTTGTGGTAAAGCAGGCTTACAATAATTTTATTGCTAAGCGTGCTCAAATAATCAATTTGAAACAGTTTTTTATGCAATACTTCCTGCGTTTTTAACAACGGTAGTAAGGCTTTCATCATGCGATTTATCAGTTCACTGGCAATCGGGAATTCATCTACTCGATAGCGCTGCAAGGTGCTTTGATCAAACATGATGTGATAAAAATCGCCTTTATCATGCCAAATACGAAATTCTGCACGCATCCGATAATGGCTAGTCGGTGAATCAAACACGGCTATTTCTGGGGCGTTAAAGGGCTGCAAAAGTGCGGTCAGTTTTTCAGTCTTTTTTTGCAGGAGTTCGGTATATTGGGAAATGGGTAGTTGCATTGATGTTTACGTTTGAATGATAAATATCCCACAGCCCTTGGCAAGCATGGGGATTGAGTAAAAAAGCAAAAGGCAAGCTTCTGCCTGCCTTTTTAAGTGTATTATTCGCCAGAATAATCTTCGCCGCCAGAAGCCGCTTCGCTCACATCTCCTGATAAGGTGTAAACACGTTTTGTTGTGTTAATGCGAGTACGATATTTATTCCAGGTTTTTTCGAAGAAAGTTTCTGGTGCACGTTCACCACGGCAAAAAGCAACAAATTCTTTTTCTTCTTTTGTCGCTGGCTTGCGTTCGCCTGAATCTAATGCTTTAAACGCTTGACCATATTGCTCTAATACTTGGGATTCTTTGATTGTATAATCACCGTGACGGGAAAATCCGCGTGGGTAGTTTTTGTCGTCAAAAAAACGACGAGTAACACTGAAACTAGCAGCCATAATCATCTCTCTTCTTTATATTTAAAAACGGCAGGCATTAAACCAATTTTTTTTTATTTTTGCAATAAACCTTTCACGGTTTCTACATAATCTTTGACGAAATCATCGTAATTTAAGCCTTCAGGGTTTACACGATATTTGCCATTGACATAGAAATCAGGTACGCCATGTACTTTAAACTGCTCAACCGCATTCACTTGTTTATTCACTAAACCGTTTACAGCAAAGCTGTTGATGTTGTTATCAAATTGTTCAGCAGTTACACCGCTATCAATGAAGATTTTACGAATATCATCCATTGAGCTTAATTTATCTTGTTGTGCGGCTTCAAATAAAGGCGCTTTTACTTTGTTTTCTGCGTCAAGCGCCATCGCTAATGCCCATGCACGAGTGAGATTTTCAGATTGACGACCTAAGAAGTTAACGTGATATTGTTTAAATTCAGTGCCTTTTGGTAAGCTTTCTGCCACTTGTTTTGGAATGTGGTATTCCATTTCAAAGGCATAGCAATGCGGGCAGTAGAAAGAGAAAAATTCAATCACTTCAGGCTGTGCAGAAGCGGTTTGGCTCACTTGAATGTATTGTTTGCCTTCTTCTAAATTAGCTGCGAATGCGTTAAATGAAAATAAAGCACCGAGTAAAAATAAAACTTTTTTCATTTGTTTTCCTTATTTAATAATTCCGCGCGCTTTTAACAATGCGGTTTTAAAATCTTCTTCATAATCTTTTTTGATACCTGGAATCGGCTCAAGTTTATCTGTACCGTGCATTTTTAAATGATAAATAATCACTTCATCAGATAATTCTGCTACGGGCTTATCGAAACCTGCTTCATCAGCAATTTTTTGCAAAATTTGTAGCAAGCTAAGATCTGGGTCTTTAGACCAGTAAGGTTGTAAAAGTTCCAAAACTTCATTTAAACGCTTACATTTCATTGCTATTTCCTTTTA
Organism: Haemophilus parainfluenzae; assembly: GCF_003252755.1. Classification (GTDB taxonomy): domain Bacteria; phylum Pseudomonadota; class Gammaproteobacteria; order Enterobacterales; family Pasteurellaceae; genus Haemophilus_D; species Haemophilus_D parainfluenzae_N. The sequence continues at coordinate 60,703 of NZ_QEPT01000005.1, forward strand.
AATGGAGAAAAATAAGGCTAGATCATACTTCAAATAAGGCAATAAGAAAATATGGAATATACAATAAGTGCGGTTATTTTGGCTGGTGGAAAAGCACGGAGAATGAATGGAGCGGATAAAGGCTTACAGCTTTTAAAAAATAAACCGTTAATTAGCCATGTGATTGAGCGCTTACAACCTCAAGTGATTGATATTTCGATTAATGCTAATCGTCACCATGAGGAATATGCACAATGGGGTTTCCCTGTATTTTCAGATGAATTGCCTGATTTTCAGGGACCGTTGAGTGGTATGCTAACATCACTCGAACAAGCTAAAACAGATTTTGTACTTTTTGTGCCTTGTGATAGCCCATATTTTCCGCAAAACTTATTAGAAAAACTAAAAAGTGCGGTTAAAAATGACCGCACTTTAGTGGCTTATGCAAAAGATAAAGCGCGTGAACACCCGACATTTTGTTTGATGTCTGTTCAACTTAAAGAGAAGTTACGTGCCTATTTAAATAAGGGCGAACGTCGCTTATTACAATTTATGAACAAAAATGGGGCGGTTGCTGTCCAATTTGACGAACAAGAAGGACGATTTGTAAATTTTAATACCTTAGAAGATTTACAATAAATTATTTGTTTAACCTTGAATTTTGTAAAAAATTCTCCATTATTGCAGTGTTTACTTTCTATTTTATTGAGGAACTTTATTATGATGCGAATCCTTTTATTTTTAGCTACTAACTTTGCTGTAATGCTTGTGTTAGGGATTATTTTAAATGTGACCGGTATTGCAGGAAATAGTACAGGTGGCATTTTAATTATGGCGATGCTTTTCGGTTTTGCTGGCTCGTTGATTTCATTATTTTTATCAAAAACCATGGCATTGCGCTCTGTGGGGGCGGAAGTGATTACCGAACCACGTAATCAGGCAGAGCGTTGGTTAGTAGAAACTGTACGCCGTCAAGCGCAACAGGTCGGCATTCCGATGCCAGATGTAGCGATTTATCATTCCAATGATGCGAATGCCTTTGCTACCGGTGCAACCAAAAACAATTCTTTAGTGGCGATTAGTACGGGTTTATTAAACTCCATGACGGAAGAAGAGGCTGAGGCGGTATTGGCTCATGAGGTCTCACACATCGCGAATGGCGATATGGTGACCATGACCTTATTACAAGGCGTATTGAATACCTTTGTGATTTTCTTATCTCGTGTAATTGCTAATGTGGTAGCAAGTTCTCGTAATGGTGATGAAGAAAGCCGCAGCTCAGGCATTTATTTCTTAGTTTCAATGGTGTTAGAAATTGTATTTGGTATTTTAGCGAGCATTATCGCAATGTGGTTCTCACGCTATCGTGAATATCGTGCAGATGCTGGTTCTGCGCACCTTGTAGGTAAAGAAAAAATGATTGCGGCATTGCAACGTTTACAACAAATTCATGAGCCGCAAGAGATGGAAGGTTCACTCAATGCCTTTATGATTAACGGCAAACGCAGTGAACTCTTTATGAGCCATCCACCGCTTGAAAAACGTATCGAAGCATTACGTAGTTTATAAAGGATAAAAAATAAAGGGCTAAATTTAATATTTAGCCCTTTTTATTTGTAGATTATTTAATATCCGCTAAGACTTTAGTGAGTAATTCCCAGTATGTTTGTACTGTTGAAATTTGGACTTTTTCATCTGGTGAATGTGCATTGCGAATAGTAGGCCCCACAGAAATCATCTCAATGTTCGGATAATGTTCTTTCAACAAGCCACATTCAAGCCCTGCATGAATCACTTTAATCTCAGGCTCTTTGCCAAGCACTTCTGCATAATGTTTTTTCATTAAGGCTAAAATTGCCGTGTCGTTTACCGGTTTCCAACCAGGGTAAGAACCTGAGAATTCGACCGTTGCACCAGTGAGTTCAGCGAGTGAGCTTAAAGTTTCTTCTACATACTCTTTACCACTTTCAATAAGTGAGCGAATAAGAATCGTGCCTTTGATTTTATCTTCAAGGTTTTTTAATACACCAATGCTCAACGAGCTTTCCACCACGTTTTTGATTACATCACTGTTGCGGATTACACCATTTGGTAAGACGTTCAGCAAATTAATCACTTTTTTGGTGGTTTCAAGCGTGAAAGTTTGTTGTGGATTTTCAACTTGTTCAGCGGTTAAGGTTAAGTTAGGTTCAGCAATAGCGAGCTCTTCTTTCAATAAAACTTCAAAATTTTTGACCGCGGTTTTTACGCTTTCAACATCATGATTGAAGCAAATGGTTGCAGCCGCTTCACGTGGAATCGCATTACGAATTGAGCCACCACGAATTTCTGCAAGGGCAAAGTGCGGTTGATTTTGTGTAAGTTTTGCTAATAAGCGTGCTAATACTTTAATTGCATTCGCACGTGTGGTGTGAATATCACAACCAGAGTGACCGCCTCGTAAACCTTTTAAGTTAATTTGTAGGGCGTGGCTAAATGAATTGTTTTCACGGTGAACAGGTAACTCAACATTCGCATTTACCCCACCAGCACAACCAATATAGATTTCACCGATTTCTTCGGTATCGGTATTAATTAAGATTTCCGATTTTAACCAGTTGCGGCGAAGGTGTACAGCACCATCCATGCCGGTTTCTTCAGTCATGGTGAGTAACACTTCAAGTGGTGGATGTGCAATATCGGTACTTTCTAATACCGCTAAGGTAGAGGCTAAACCGATACCGTTATCTGCGCCAAGTGTCGTACCTTGTGCTTTTACCCAATCACCGTCGATATAAGGGCGAATCGGGTCTTGGGTAAAATTATGCGGATTGCCTTCATTGGCTTGTGGCACCATATCTAAATGTGCTTGTAAGACAACGGGTTGGCTGTTTTCCATTCCTACTGTGGCGGGTTTACGGATTAATACATTACCGGCTTCATCACGCTCAGCAAAAAATTGTTTTTCTTTCGCCCAGTTAACAATAAAGGTCGCGAGTGCATCTTCGTGATGAGATGGATGTGGAATCGCACAAATTTGATCAAACCATTTCCAAAGTAATTGCGGTTGTAATGTGGTAATTTCTGACATAATGAACTCCTTTTTTCATTAAAATTTTTGCGGAAATCATAGCATAAAACACCATTTCAGGTTAAAATTCCGCAATTTTTTTATTTAGCGACAAAGTTTAAGGTATTTGTTATGAGCGAAAAATATGTTGTGACTTGGGATATGTTCCAAATGCATGCCCGCAAATTAGCGGAACGTTTACTTCCTGCCACTCAGTGGAAAGGTATCATCGCAGTAAGCCGTGGTGGTTTATTCCCAGCAGCGGTACTTGCTCGCGAATTAAATATTCGTTTCGTGGAAACCGTGTGTATTGCCAGTTATGATCACGATGAACAAGGTGCATTAAAAGTATTACACCGTGCTGAGGGTGATGGCGAAGGAATGATTGTGGTAGACGATTTAGTGGATACCGGCAACACTGCTCGTGCAATTCGTGAAATGTACCCGAAAGCAAAATTTGTCACAGTATTCGCAAAACCAGCAGGTGCTGAGTTAGTGGATGATTACGTGATTGATATTCCACAAAATACTTGGATTGAACAACCTTGGGATTTAGGTTTAACTTTCGTGCCACCATTGGCAAGAAAATAATCACAAATGTAAGTTGGAAATGCGGGGTTTAGCCTCGCATTTTGTTTTATTGAGCCAATTGCAAAATCCCGTTAGAATTAACCGCACTTTTACTTAACAAGGAATTTGAATGTCAGCCAAACCGCGTTTTGTGCATCTCCGTACGCACACTGATTTTTCTATGATTGATGGAATCGCGAAAGTGAAACCATTAGTCAAGGCGTGTGCAGCAGATAACATGGTCGCGTTGGCATTAACTGATTTCACCAATTTTTGTGGTGTGGTACGTTTTTATGGTGAAACCCTTTCTTCGGGGATTAAACCGATTATTGGTGCAGATGTTCATGTTAAAAGCGAGTTGTGCGGCGAGGAATTATTCACGCTCACTTTACTTGCTAAGAATAATGAAGGCTATAAAAACATCACTTTACTGCTTTCAAAAGCCTATCAGCGCGGCTATGTGGATCTTCCTTATATTGACCAAGAGTGGTTGATTGAACACCGTGAAGGTGTGATTATTTTATCGGGTGGCACACAAGGCGATATTGCTAAAAAACTCCTTAAAGAAAATAGCTCTGAAGCTGAAAGTGCGGTCAGTTTTTATCAAGAATTTTTCTCTGACCATTTTTACCTTTCGCTTTCCAGAACCGGCCGACCAGATGAAGAACGTTATATTCAAGCTGCATTAAAATTAGCTGAGGAACATGATTTACCGCTTGTCGCAACCAATGATGTTGTCTTTCTCGCGCCTGATGATTTTGAGGCACACGAAATTCGAGTCGCTATTCATGATGGCTATACTCTTGACGATCCAAAACGTCCAAAACGTTATACCGAGCAACAATATTTTCGTTCGGAAGAAGAGATGTGTGACTTATTTTCGGACATTCCTTCTGCACTTGAAAATACCGTATTAATTGCTCAACGCTGTAATGTGACTTTGCGTTTAGGGCAATATTTCCTCCCTCAATTTCCAACTGGTGAACTGAGTACGGAAGATTATTTGGTGATGAAATCCAAAGAGGGGTTGGAAGAGCGTTTGGCGTTTTTATTCCCTGATGAAAAAGTGCGGGCAGAAAGACGACCAGAATATGATGAGCGCCTTCAAGTTGAACTCGATGTGATCAACCAAATGGGTTTCCCGGGGTACTTCTTAATCGTCATGGAGTTTATCCAGTGGTCAAAAGACAATGATATTCCGGTAGGACCTGGACGGGGTTCTGGTGCAGGTTCATTGGTGGCTTATGCACTAAAAATTACTGATTTAGATCCCCTTGAATTCGATCTTCTTTTTGAACGTTTCTTAAACCCAGAACGTGTTTCCATGCCCGATTTCGACGTGGATTTCTGTATGGATGGACGCGATCGCGTTATCGATCATGTGGCAGACACCTATGGTCGTGGGGCGGTATCACAAATTATTACTTTCGGTACCATGGCAGCGAAAGCAGTAATTCGAGACGTAGGGCGCGTATTAGGCCATCCTTACGGCTTTGTAGATCGTATTTCGAAAATGATTCCCCCTGATCCCGGCATGACTTTAGCTAAGGCTTTTGAGGCTGAACCACAGTTACAAGTGGCATATGATTCAGATGAAGAAGTCAAAGCCCTAATTGATATGGCGCGTAAGCTAGAGGGGGTAACGCGAAATGCGGGTAAACACGCAGGTGGCGTGGTGATTTCGCCCTCCTTGATTACAGACTTTGCACCACTTTATTGCGACAACGAGGGACTTCATCCTGTTACCCACTTCGATAAAAATGATGTGGAATATGCCGGTTTAGTGAAGTTTGACTTCTTAGGCTTGCGTACACTCACCATTATCAAATGGGCACTAGATATGATTAATGCCCGCCTTGCTTGTGAAGGCAAACCACCAGTCGATATTGCTGCTATTCCATTAGATGATCCTGAATCTTTTGAGTTGTTGAAGCGATCTGAAACGACTGCTGTATTCCAGTTGGAATCGCGTGGGATGAAAGATTTAATTAAACGCCTTCAGCCAGACTGTTTTGAAGATATTATCGCGTTGGTGGCATTATTCCGACCAGGTCCATTACAATCGGGCATGGTGGATAACTTTATTGACCGTAAACATGGTCGAGAAGAAGTGTCTTATCCTGACGCAAACTATCAACACGAAAGCCTTAAACCGATTTTAGAGCCAACTTACGGTATTATTTTGTACCAAGAGCAAGTCATGCAAATTGCTCAGGTGCTAGCGGGCTATACTCTTGGTGGTGCGGACTTATTACGTCGTGCGATGGGTAAGAAAAAGCCAGAGGAAATGGCGAAACAGCGCTCTGTGTTTAAAGAAGGCGCGGAAAAAAATGGCGTTGATGGTGAGCTTTCCATGAAGATTTTTGACTTGGTGGAAAAATTTGCTGGATATGGTTTTAATAAATCGCACTCCGCTGCTTATGCATTGGTATCTTACCAAACCCTTTGGCTGAAAACCCATTTCCCAGCTGAATTTATGGCAGCGGTAATGACCTCGGAAATGGATAATACCGATAAAATTGTTGGCTTGTACGATGAATGTTTACGTATGGGCTTAAAAGTCACGCCACCGGATATCAATGTAGGGAAACATCATTTCAGCGTGAATGAAAATGGTGAAATTGTTTACGGTATCGGCGCCATTAAAGGTGTGGGTGAAGGTCCGATTGAAGCCCTAATTACCGCACGTAATGAAGGTGGGATTTTCAGAGATTTATTTGATTTATGTGCTCGCGTTGATTTGAAGAAAATTAACCGTCGTACCTTTGAAAGTCTGATTATGTCGGGCGCATTTGATAAGCTAGGACCACACCGTGCGGCGCTATCTAAGAATCTAGAAGATGCACTCAAAGCTTCAGATCAGCATGCAAAAGATGAGGCCATGGGGCAAGCCGATATGTTCGGTGTGCTGACAGAAACACACGAAGAAGTGGAAAATGCTTACGCCCACACACCACCTTACACAGAAAAACAAATTTTAGATGGTGAACGTGAAACCCTTGGTTTGTATTTAAGCAGCCATCCGGTAAGTCGTTATTTAAAAGAGCTTTCTCATTACAGTTCCACTCGATTAAAAGATCTCACACCAAACCGCCGAGGACAGATTAGCACAGCAGCCGGTTTGTTAGTATCAACTCGCTTTGCTACAACGAAAAAAGGTAATCGAATAGGTATTGCAACCATAGATGATCGTTCTGGACGTTTGGATTTAACCCTATTCGGTGAAAGCTTAGACCAATTCGGCGAAAAACTGCAAAAAGATACAGTTGTGGTGGTATCTGGCCAAGTCAGTTTTGACGATTTTTCAGGCGGATTAAAAATGTCGGTACGGGATTTGATGACTTTGGATGAAGCACGTTCCCGTTATGCGAAATCCTTGGCTATCAGTTTGTCTGAGGAGCAGATTAGCCCAAGTTTTATTAAGAAACTGAAAGAGATGTTAGAGCCTGTTAGTGGCGGCACTTTACCTATTAACGTATATTATCAAAGTGCAAAAGGTCGTGCGTTATTGCGTTTAGGGATTCAATGGTCGATTACGCCAACGGATGAGATTCTAACAGAATTGGTGAATTTGCTCGGCGAAAATGCGGTAGAGCTAGAATTCGGTTAATATTCCAGTAAAAGTGCGGCCAAAAAATCAGTGTTTTTAACCGCACTTTAGTCGATATAAACAAAGCGAGAAACAAAATGGAAAAAATCATTATTGATGCAGACAGATTTTTACGCACTATTTCGCGTATTTCCCATGAAATTATTGAAAAGCACCAAGATTTCGATAATGTGATTTTAGTTGGGGTAAAACGTCGCGGAGCAGAAATTGCTGAATTAATTCAACGTCGCATTGAAGAGTTGAATGGTGTAAGTCTTCCCATGATGGAATTGGATATCACGTTTTACCGTGATGACTTAGAGTATGTTGAACCTGAAAATCCAACTCCTGTGTATAGCGGTGCCTCCAGTTATATGAATATTCAGGGTAAAGAAGTCATTTTGATTGATGATGTATTATTCACTGGAAGAACCATTCGTGCTGCGATGGATGCGTTAACAGATTTTGGACGAGCAGCTAAAATTGAATTGGTCATCTTTGTAGATCGTGGACATCGTGAATTACCAATTCGGGCAGACTATGTAGGTAAAAATGTGCCGACTTCCCGTGATGAACAAGTTCAGGTGCGTACATTAAAATATGATGGTTGTTATGAAGTGGCATTATTGCCTAAATAACGATCAGCCTATTGTGAACCTTTGATAAAATTGATAATCTAACGAGCATTATCCTATTATTTTTTAAGATAACTAAAATGAAAAAATCAATGTTAAAATCTTTTTTATTTGCCATGATCGGTCTGTTTACTTTTTCTCAAGTACAAGCAGAAGAACGTGTAGTGGCGACTGTAAATGGTACGCCAATTTTACAAAGCCAAGTGAATGCTGTGATGGGCAAAAAAGGTAGCCAACGTGCCGCGCTAGATAAAATTATTGACGACATGCTAACAGAGAAGGCCATAAAAGAATCGGGTGTAAAAGTCAACCAAGCAGAAGTAAACCGTATCGTAGAAGATATTGCAGCAAAAAATGGTTTAACTTATGGTCAATTCTTGGATGCGCTCGATTATCAAGGCATTTCCTTAAATGCATTTAAACAACAAATTTCTCGCCAAATGTTAATGGCTGGTGTGCGCAACCATGCTATTCAAAACAGCGTAGATGTGACTCGTGAGCAAGTGGATGCGTTGGGTAAACAAATGCTCGATGAAGCAAAAGCAAAAGGCACGGCGCAAAAAGTGATGGGCAAAGAGTATGAAGTTCGTCATATTTTATTAAAATTAAACCCATTACTGAATGATGCACAAGCAAAAGCAGAATTAGAGCGTATTCGTAGCGAGATTATTTCGGGCAAAATGACATTTGCTGATGCGGCATTAAAATACTCTAAAGATTATTTATCAGGTGCGAATGGTGGAAGTTTAGGCTATGCTTTCCCTGAAGCTTATGTAGGTCCATTTGCAAAAATGGTTGAAACAACCCCACAAGGTACTATTTCTGCTCCATTTAAATCTGAATTTGGTTGGCATATTCTCGAAGTAACCGGTAGTCGTGATGGCGATAAAACAGAAGATGCCTATCGTCAAAAAGCTTACGAACAAATCGTGAATAGCCAATTACAAGATGCAACCAAAGACTGGGTGAAAGCATTACGTAAAAATGCTGATATTCAATATTTCGATAAGTAACAGAAACCGTTAGAATAAGGGGGCATTTTTGCCCCTTTTGTCGTTTTTATAAAATGAGTGACGCATGAAAAAATTTTTTGTCTTTTTACTGATTCTCTTGCTAATTCTTGGTGGTGTTGGTTTTTGGGGTTATCAAAAATTAACTGAGTTTGTTCATACGCCGGTGAATGTCACGCAGGATCAATTGCTTACAATTGAGCGAGGCACTACTGGCAGTAAACTCGCCGCTTTATTAGAGCAAGAAAAAATTCTTGAACATGCCGATTTATTGCCTTGGTTATTGAAATTACAACCGCAGCTCAACAAAGTGAAAGCGGGGACTTATTCTTTAACGGGCGTGAAAACGTTGCAAGATTTATTGGATATGCTCAATTCCGGCAAGGAAGCGCAATTTAGCGTGAAGTTTATTGAAGGTAAAACGTTCAAGGAATGGCGTAAAAACCTTGAAAGCGCACCTCACTTAAAACAAACCTTGCAAGGTAAAACGGATAAAGAGATCATGGTGTTATTGGATATTCCAGCCGTTGCAAAAGCCGTTTACGAATGGAATAACATGGATGGGTGGTTGTATCCAGATACCTATAATTACACGCCTAACTCGACGGATCTTGAATTATTAAAACGTTCAGCTACTCGCTTACAAAAAGCTTTAGATAAAGCGTGGAGTGAACGGGATGAAAATCTCCCATTAGCAGATCCATATCAGATGCTAATTTTAGCTTCTATTGTGGAGAAAGAAACAGGAATTGCGGCGGAGCGCCCACAAGTGGCTTCAGTATTTATTAATCGTTTAAAAGCCAATATGAAACTGCAAACTGACCCAACCGTGATTTATGGAATGGGTGAGAGTTATACCGGCAATATTCGTAAGAAAGATTTGGAAACGATGACCCCGTACAATACCTATATGATTGAGGGTTTACCACCAACACCAATTGCGATGGTGAGTGAGAGCGCTTTACAGGCTGTGGCGCATCCAGCGAAAACGGACTTTTATTATTTTGTTGCTGATGGAAGTGGCGGTCATAAATTTACTCGCAATCTGAACGAGCATAATAAAGCGGTGCAAGAATATTTACGTTGGTATCGTAACCAACAAAAAGGAGCCAACTAATGCAAGGCAAATTTATCGTCATTGAAGGGCTGGAAGGTGCAGGTAAAAGTACCGCCATGCAAACGGTGGTGGATACATTAAAATCTCTTGGTGTAAATGATATCGTGTTTACTCGTGAGCCAGGCGGTACACCGTTAGCAGAGAAATTACGCCATTTAATCAAACATGAAACAGAAGAGCCTGTTACCGATAAAGCGGAATTATTAATGCTTTATGCGGCACGAATTCAATTGGTAGAAAATGTGATTAAGCCAGCATTGGCAGAAGGAAAAATTGTGCTTGGCGATCGTCACGATATGTCTTCTCAGGCCTATCAAGGTGGTGGGCGTCAGTTTGACCAAACGCTGATGGCAAATTTAAAAAATATGGTGTTAGGTGATTTTGAACCCGATTTTGTACTGTATTTAGATATTGATCCTGCAGAGGGGCTTGCACGTGCTAGAGGACGAGGCGAATTAGACCGTATTGAACAACAAGGGCTTGATTTCTTCCATCGTACTCGCCAACGTTATTTGGAATTGGTGCAAAACAATCCGAAAGCCGCCATTATTAATGCTGGCCAGCCTTTGGCACAAGTACAAGCGGACATTCAAAGTGCGGTCAAAAATTGGTGGGTTTCACAAGCAAAATGAGCGAACTTTATCCTTGGTTAGTGCCCACTTATAATAAGATTAGCCAAACTTTTAGCGAAGGTTTGGGGCATCATGCATTATTGATTAAAGCTGATCAAGGTCTCGGTGCTGAAGGTTTGTTTGAGGCTTTAACAAAACGCATTATGTGTCAAACACCGGATAATGCACCTTGTGGCCATTGCCATGCTTGTCACTTAATGGCAGCGCACAGCCACCCTGATTTTCATGTTTTAGCCTCTCAAGAAGGCAAAGACATTGGTGTTGATCAGGTACGGGCGATTAATGAAGTTGTCAGCCAACACGCACAACAAAACGGCAATAAATTAGTGTATATCCAAGATGCGGAACGTCTTACGGAAGCGGCAGCGAATGCGTTGCTCAAAACTTTGGAAGAGCCGCGTCCGAACACGTATTTCTTGTTGCAAACAGAGCCATCCTCTTCATTGTTAGCGACTATTTACAGCCGTTGCCAGGTGTGGAATGTTCCTTTGCCAACGGAAGCAGAAGCCTTAACTTGGCTTTCTTCTAAATTTCAGGCAGAAACATCAGAATTATTAACCGCACTTGAGATGAATTTAGGTCGTCCACTGTTAGCATTGGAAACCCTCCAGCAAGGATTAATTGAACAACGGAAGAATTTCCTACGCCAATTTTGGCTGTTTTATCGTCGTCGTTCTCCTTTGGAAATTTTGCCTTTCTTTGAAAAAGAACGCACCGTACAGCAAGTGGATTGGATTTTAGCGTTTTTAAGCGATGCCATTAAATACAAACTCGAAATACAAAGTGGCTGGCAAATACTTGATCTTAAAACAGGTGTAACTCAATTTGCAGACGAGCAAACAGCGCTTGGGTTATTAACCGCAAATAAAATTATGCAAAAAGTACGCTCGGATTTACTCACTATCAACGGCGTTAACACAGAATTAATGTTATTAGATGGTTTGACGAAGTTAATTACCGACGTATTTAAGGACTAAATAAATTATGTTTATCGTAGATTCCCATTGCCATTTAGATGCATTGGATTATAAAAATTTACACAAAGATATTGCTGATGTAGTGGCTAAAGCCAATGCACGGGATGTGAAGCATTTACTCGCCATTGATGTAACATTAAGCCGTTTTGAAAAAACTTACCCTGAGTTAGCAAAATTTCCAAATGTGTCTTTAGCTTGCGGCGTGCATCCACTAGATCTTGAAGAAGAACCTTACGATGCTGAGCGTTTATTACGTTTATCCCAAGATAAAAAAGTGATCGCAATTGGCGAAATTGGTTTGGATTATTATTACAGTGCAGATAATAAGGCATTGCAGCAAACAGTTTTTGCTGATCAAATCAGAATTGCTAATGAAGTGGATAAACCCGTGATTATTCATACTCGTTCAGCGCCAGAAGATACCATTGCCATGTTGCGTGAGCATCATGCAGAAAAGTGCGGTGGATTAATTCATTGTTTTACAGAAACCTTGGACTTTGCGAAGAAGGCACTTGATTTAGGGTTTTATATTTCTTGTTCAGGCATTATAACCTTTAAAAATGCGGAAAGTATTCGTGAAGCTATTCGTTATGTACCGGCAGATCGTTTGTTAGTTGAAACGGATTCGCCTTACTTAGCACCCGTGCCTTATCGTGGTAAAGAGAACCAACCTGCCTATACGCGAGAGGTGTGTGAATATGTGGCAGCGTTAAAAGGGCTGTCTATGGAAGAATTTGCGCAAATTAGTACACAAAACTTCGAGCGTTTATTTAAAATTAATGTACAATAAATCATCGATTTAAATGAGAGAGTGTTATGCGTAAGTTTTTTAAGTACTTTTTATTTTTAGTGGTCTTTGTTTTCCACGGCTTTATGTTCGCTGTGGTGGACTACGTTTTCCCACACTATGATGTGACGCGAGTAACGGGTGTAGAAGTGAAACGTGTGGATAAAGATGGCCCGATTACAAAATCGAATCCGGCTGATGGTCCAACGCGCGATGTGTATTTTATCAATACACAAAATGATGATGGCAAAATCATGGTGTATCGTAATGAAGATACCCGTTGGGGTTTCCCGTTCTACTTTAAATTTGGTTCAGCGAACTTACAGGCTCAAGTTCAAGCCTTTGGTAATGAAAACAAATTAGTGCAAATCAAGTATTACGGTTGGCGGATGACGATGTTCGATGAATATCGCAATGCCGTTGCGGTGAAAGAAATCAGTGGCGATGTGACACCAAGCCATCCGATTTTATCTTGGGTATTCTATGCATTCCTATTAGTTACCCTTTTCCTTTCTATACAATTTGTACGCGGCTGGTTCGACAGCGAAAATTAGCGTTTCTTAAATAGGGCGTCATAGAACGCCCTCACAATTTAATAATAACATTTCAAACCTAAAAACTAGCGGTAAATTGACCGTACTTTAAAACCAATAAAGAGAACATTATGAGTTTATCTGCAGCGATTTTTATTTTAATCGTATTAATTATTGTCAGTGCAATCTTGTCATCAGCTGAGATTTCTCTCGCGGGTGCAAGACGCATTAAACTACAAACGTTGGCCAATGAAGGCAATATCAAAGCGGAGAAAGTTTTAAAATTACAGGAACAGCCAGGGCGTTTCATCACTGTAGTACAAATTGGACTTAATATGGTCGCCGTACTCGGTGGTGTGATTGGTGAAGCAACTATTAGTCTTCACTTACAGAGTTTTTTATATGAATACACCACGGCTGAATGGGTTGAGCCAGCCTCCTCTTGGATTGCCTTTTTCATGGTAACCATAACATTTGTTTTATTAGCCGATTTAATTCCGAAACGCCTCGCACTGATTAATCCTGAAGGTGTTGCGCTGCGGACTATTGGCATTATGCAAGCCTTTATTTTCTTATTGAAACCCATTGTATGGTTTTTTGATGGTCTTTCTAATATCTTCTTCCATTTAATGGGGATATCCACTAAGCGCGAAGATAATATGACTCCAGAAGACATTGTGGCGATTGTGGAGGCTGGTGCCGAAGCGGGCGTACTAAAAACACAAGAACATTATTTGATTGAAAACATCTTTGAAATGCAAGAGCGTACCGTGTCTTCAACCATGACGACTCGTGAAAACATCGTGTTTTTAGACCGCACTTTTACTCGTCAGGAAGTGTTGAATACCTTATCGGCTGACTCTCATTCTAAATTAGTGATCTGTGATAATGGTTTGGACAAGATTTTAGGTTATGTGGAATCCCATACTTTGTTGACGCTTTATCTTCAACAAGAAGTAGTAGATTTAACAGATAGCCGTTTATTACGCAAAGCGTTATTTATCCCAGATACGCTGTCGTTATACGAAGTATTGGAGTTGTTTAAATCTACGGGGGAAGATTTTGCGATTATCGTCAATGAATATGCGCTTGTAATGGGCTTAATTACCTTGAACGATGTGATGAGTATTGTGATGGGCGAATTGGTTTCTAACGAAGAAGAACAAATTGTCAGCCGTGATGAAAACTCTTGGTTGATTGATGGTGCAACACCGCTTGAAGATGTGATGCGAGTTTTGGATATTGAATCTTTCCCTGATTCAGAAAATTATGAGACTATTAGTGGCTTTATGATGTATATGTTACGCAAAATCCCGAAAAAAACCGATTTTGTCGTATACGATAAATATAAATTTGAAGTCATTGATACCGAAAACTTCAAAATTGATCAAATTTTAGTTTCGATTGTCAAAGACAGCGGAGTGAGCAAAGAATCAGCGTAGTACTAGGTGTTACCTTGCTTAACTCCCCATTCTAAGTATAATTAACGGCGTTTTTAACCGCCTATAAATAAGGAAAATTTAATGTTTAAAAAAATCTCGGTATTCTTTGTGGCAGTAATGCTTGCAGGTTGTTCTTCGATTTCAGATATGACCTCTTACATTCCGTTTATGGGTAAAGACAAAAAGGTCATTGATTTAGATAAAGATAAAATCGACCAAAAATCTTACGCGGCAGCTTATGAAGCCACTGTGGCAACCTATAAAGATCGCGTAACAAAAAATTTCTTTGTGGATAATTTTGCAAGTGGTGCAAATGACTGGTATCTCGGTCGTATTGTTGTGCCAATCAAACAAATTCAAGATAAACTCTACACAGGTGGTCATGATTCTGATGTGTATGCTTACTACAGTGGTGTGTTGCATGCAGAAGCATTACAAACCAACTTCAGCCGCTTAAGCGCGAATTGTTGGCAAAAAGTGGATTCACCAAGTGTGACACAAGGGATCTACGATGCAATGCGTGATTTGCAAAAAGGCAAAGAGCGCGGTGAAAATGACGCTTACATTTCCCAAGGTAGCGAAATGCTACTCAAAGCCTGTACCGGCCAATAATCAATTTGAGCTGTTGATGAGCGATCCCATCAGCAGCTTTTCTTTTTTAAAATCATCAATGTGAAGGAGCAAGAATGTTAGAACTTTCGGAAAGCAACATTCATTTAAATGCTACGGCAACAAATAAGCTGCAAGCTATTGAAATGGCTGCAAGTGCGTTAGAGCAAGCTGGCAATGTTGAACAAGGCTATTTGCAGGGCATGCTTGGACGTGAACAACAAACCTCCACTTTTTTAGGCAATGGGATTGCGATTCCACACGGTACATTAGAAACCCGTTCGATGGTGAAAAAAACCGGTGTGCAAGTTTTCCAATTTCCACAAGGTATTGAGTGGGGAGAAGGCAATATTGCTTATGTTGTGATTGGTATTGCTGCCCGTTCCGATGAGCATCTTGCTTTGCTTCGTCAATTAACGCATGTTTTAGGTGATGAAGACACTGCGGCACAGTTAGCGACATTAACAAATGTTGAAAAATTCCGTGCGATTTTGTTAGGTGAAAGCGATGCTTTTAGCATTGCTGAAGAAACATTAAGTTTAGATATTGAAACGCAAAGTTTGCTCATCCTTACCGCCATCAATGCAGGTAAATTACAACAGCAAAGTGCGGTTGAAAATAGCTTTGTTTCTGAAGTGGTATCCAATTCTGCTCTGCCGCTTGGTAAAGGGTTATGGGTAACCGATGCCGTATCAGGTAATGTGAAAAATGCCTTAGCATTCAGTCGTGCGAAAACCATTTTTAATCATAATGGCAAAGCGGTGAAAGGCGTGTTGACGATTTCGGCGGTTAACGATCAAATCAATGAGACATTAGCGCGTTTATTGGATGATGAAGTCCAAAATATTTTATTAAGTGGTAATACGCAGCAAATTTTGACCGCACTTAATGGCGGTAAAGTGCCTGTTGCAGCAGCTGCTCAATCTGAAGGTCAAATTGATACAGGTGCAGTGATTGGGACCTTTACTGTTCGCAATGAACATGGCTTGCACGCTCGCCCAAGTGCGGTGCTTGTTAATGAGATGAAAAAATTCGCCTCCAAGATTACCGTACAAAATCTTACTCGAGAAACCGCACCAGTTAGTGCAAAAAGCTTGATGAAAATTGTGGCATTAGGTGTCACTCAAGGTCATCGCTTACGTTTTGTGGCAGAAGGGGATGATGCGAAACAAGCCATTGAAGCCTTAGGTAAGATTATTGCGAGTGGGCTTGGTGAAGCTGTCTCTGCTGTGCCACCGGCTGAACCGGATACCATTGAAGTGAGCAGTGAGCACGCACCACAAATTCACGAAGACAAAACAGGTTTACCAGCAGATGCCATTGAAGCCGTATTTATGATTCGTAATGAACACGGTTTACATGCTCGTCCAAGTGCGGTACTGGTTAATGAAGTGAAAAAATACAATGCGTCTGTTGCGGTACAAAACTTAGATCGTGATAGCCAATTAGTCAGCGCAAAAAGTCTGATGAAAATTGTGGCGCTCGGTGTCGTGAAAGGTCATCGCTTACGTTTTGTAGCGAGCGGCGAAGAAGCTCAACAAGCGATTGACGGTATTGGTGCAGTCATTGAAAGCGGTTTAGGTGAAGGTAAGGAGTAAGTGATGGCAAAAGTAGCAACAATTACCTTAAATGCCGCTTACGACTTAGTCGGGCGTTTGCCGCGTATTGAAATCGGCGAAGTGAATACTGTTGAAACCCTTGGTCTTTTCCCTGCCGGAAAAGGCATTAATGTCGCTAAAGTATTAAAAGATTTGGGCGTAGAGGTGGCGGTTGGTGGCTTCTTAGGGGAAGACAACGTGGGTGATTTCGAAACCCTATTTAAAAAACAAGGCTTAGAAGACAAATTCCATCGTGTTGCAGGCAAAACCCGTATTAATGTAAAAATTACGGAAACCGAAGCCGATGTGACGGACCTAAATTTCTTAGGTTATCAAATCACCCCAGAAGCTTGGCAGCAATTTACAGCAGATTCATTAGCGTATTGCCAAAACTTTGACATCGTTGCGGTATGTGGCAGTTTACCGAGAGGTGTGAGTCCTGAATTGTTCGCGGATTGGCTTAAGCAGTTGCATCAAGCTGGTGTGAAAGTCGTATTAGATAGCAGTAATGCGGCACTCACAGCAGGTTTGAAAGCCCATCCTTGGTTGGTAAAACCAAATCATCGCGAATTGGAAGCGTGGATTGGTCATCCGTTAAATTCTCTTGATGAAATTATTGCGGCGGCTAAAAAACTTAAAGCAGAAGGCATTGCTAACGTTATTATTTCGATGGGCGCGAATGGTTCTTTATGGCTGAGTGATCAAGCTGTTATTCAAGCTCAACCACCTAAATGTGAAAACGTGGTGAGCACCGTAGGGGCTGGTGATTCTATGGTGGCAGGCTTAATTTACGGTATCGAAAAAGGCTTATCTCAAGCGGAAACCTTAGCATTTGCGAGTGCTGTTTCTGCCTTTGCCGTTTCGCAAAGTAACGTGGGGGTGAGCGATATCGCCTTGCTTGAGCCAATTCTGGCGAATGTCAAAATTTCTGTGATTGAAGGATAATGTAATGAATTTGTTTTTAACTCAATCTCCGCAAATTGGTGCGGCAAAAGCCTATTTACTTCGCCAAGCATTGGGCATGGCAGCGAAAAAAGCCAATCATACTGTGGTTGAACAAGCGACAGATGCGGATTTAGTGATTGTTTTCGGATCTAGTTTGCCAAACTCTGCTGAACTTGTGGGCAAAAAAGTCTTTTTAGTCAATGAAGATGCGGCGATTGCTTCACCTGAAGTCACGCTGACGAATGCACTCAATCAAGCAGTGGACTATGTTCAACCCGCTCAAAGTGCGGTTGGATTTGGCGGTGTTTCTGGCGTCAAAAATATTGTCGCGGTGACAGCTTGCCCGACGGGGGTTGCGCATACCTTTATGTCTGCTGAAGCTATTGAAACCTATGCAAAAAAACAAGGTTGGCAGGTAAAAGTCGAAACGCGAGGTCAAGTGGGCGCAGGTAATGAAATTACTCCTGAAGAAGTTGCTGCTGCAGATTTAGTCTTTG
The DNA here is from genome assembly GCF_003252755.1 of Haemophilus parainfluenzae. Classification (GTDB taxonomy): domain Bacteria; phylum Pseudomonadota; class Gammaproteobacteria; order Enterobacterales; family Pasteurellaceae; genus Haemophilus_D; species Haemophilus_D parainfluenzae_N. The sequence continues at coordinate 78,672 of NZ_QEPT01000005.1, forward strand.
TTGCAGCCGATATTGATGTGCCGTTAGATAAGTTCCAAGGAAAACCGATGTATCGTACTTCGACAGGTTTAGCGTTAAAGAAAACCGCACAGGAATTCGATAAGGCATTTAAAGAAGCGAAAATTTATGAAGGCGGCGCAGCAAAATCTTCTTCGAAATCAGAAGAAAGCGGTGAGAAAAAAGGTGTCTATAAACATTTGATGACCGGCGTGTCGCACATGTTGCCGTTGGTGGTTGCCGGTGGTTTGTTAATCGCAATTTCCTTTATGTTTGGTATCGAAGCCTTCAAAGATGAAACAATTTTCCATGGTATTCCAAAAGCCTTAATGGATATCGGTGGCGGTGCAGCATTCCATCTGATGATTGCAGTATTTGCCGGCTATTTGGCCTTTTCTATCGCAGACCGTCCAGGGCTTGCGGTAGGTCTTATTGGCGGTATGTTAGCCACCACGGCGGGAGCAGGGATTTTAGGTGGTATTATTGCTGGTTTCTTAGCGGGTTATGTGGTGAAAGGATTAAATGCAACCATTAAATTGCCGGCAAGTTTAACTTCCTTAAAACCGATTTTAATTCTCCCGCTCTTTGGTACCTTGATTGTCGGCCTTGCCATGATTTATGTGATCAACCCACCGGTTTCACAAATTATGACTACCTTAAGCGATTGGTTAAAATCCATGGGTGAAGTCAATGCGATGGTCTTAGGTGCGATTATCGGTGCGATGATGTGTATTGATATGGGTGGTCCAGTAAACAAAGCGGCTTATACGTTCTCTGTGGGAATGTTAGCCTCTCAAGTTCACACTCCAATGGCTGCCGCTATGGCAGCCGGTATGGTGCCGCCAATTGGAATGGCGATTGCAACTTGGATTGCTCGCAGTAAATTTACCCGTAATCAACGTGATGCAGGTAAAGCTTCTTTTGTCTTAGGTTTATGCTTTATCTCTGAAGGGGCATTGCCGTTTGTGGCTGCCGATCCATTACGTGTGATTATTAGCTCGGTTATTGGTGGTGCAACTGCGGGTGCGATTTCAATGGCATTAAATATTTCTCTGCAAGCACCACATGGTGGTTTATTTGTCATTCCGTTTGTCTCTGAACCATTACTCTACCTAGGTGCAATTGCAACGGGGGCATTATTAACTGGCGTGGTTTATGCCGTGATTAAGCCGAAGGCGACAGAATAATCGATTCTTTGATTAAAAAAGTGCGGTAATTTTTAACCGCACTTTTCATTTATCAGGTATAATTACAATGGTTTAGGGAGAAATTATGGATAAATACAATAAACTCCGCATTGAATGGGATTGTCGTCGAGGTATGCTTGAGTTGGATAAAATCATCATGCCTTTTTATAAAGCGCATTTTGACCAACTGACTGACGACAAAAAAGATATTTTTATTCGTTTACTCGCGGCCACGGATTTACAGCTTTTTTCGTGGTTTTTTAATGGCAGTCAATCAGACGATGCCGAAGTGCAAGCGATGGTTGAATATATCCAAGATATGCAGAAAACGAATGTCCGTTAATTTTTTTGAAATTTTTTATACATAAGGAACTTTTCAATTTTAACTCTGTCTGATAAAGCAACAATAGCTTGCTGTCTTGAATATATGAAGGCGTGTTAGACGTAGCATAGGAGATATATGGCTGAACAGCTAACAGATCAGGCTTTGGTAGAAAGAGTGCAGCAAGGCGATAAAAAAGCCTTTAATTTATTGGTTTCTCGTTATCAAAATAAAGTAGCCGGACTTTTAACCCGCTACATTTCTCATAACGACATTCCAGATGTTGTACAAGAATCCTTTATTAAGGCCTATCGTTCCATTGAATCCTTTCGGGGCGATAGTGCATTCTACACTTGGCTATATCGAATTGCCGTTAATACGGCAAAGAATTACTTAACGGCACAGGGGCGCCGTCCACCGAGCGAAGATATTTTGGCTGAAGATGCCGAAAGCTACGATGTGGGAACCCATCTACGTGATGTAGATACCCCTGAAAATGAAATGTTATCTAGCGAATTAGAAAAAGTGGTATTTGATACCATTCACAGTTTGCCAGAAGATTTAAGAACCGCGATTACCCTGCGTGAGCTTGAAGGGTTAAGCTACGAAGAAATCGCAGAAATAATGGATTGCCCAGTAGGCACTGTACGTTCTCGCATTTTCCGTGCTCGGGAAGTGATTGAGAACAAAATACAACCGCTTATGCAACGTTAAAATAAAGTCGGAGTTTATAAAATGCAAAAAGAGTTACTTTCAGCCTATATGGATGGAGAAGAAGTCAGTGCCGAGTTGACGGAACAACTTTGTCAGGATAAAGATTCACAAGAATCTTGGGCGGCGTATCACACAGTAAGAGCAGTTATGCGTAAAGAGTCACCAGTATTATTAGGTGCTGATTTTACTGCGAAAATGGCTGATTTAATTGAATTAGAAGAAGTAAAACACGTTGAGATTACTGTTTCTCAACCAACACCAGAAGAAGCAGACAGCTTACCATTTGTGCAAAAATTAAAAGCATTCTTTGCACCAATGACACAAATTGCGGTGGCTGCAGGTGTGTGTTTAGTGGCAGTAGTAGGTGTCCAATCATTTAATGCGAAAAGCACGTCGGTTACACCAGAAAACCCTGTTTTACAAACCTTACCATTTAACAGTTCAGTTCAAGAAGTAAGTTACAACGCTCCGACCAAAGATGTAGCCACTTCGGAACAGGTTGAACAAAAAAATCGCCGTATTGGTACGATGTTACAAAACTATGAATTACAGCGTCGTATGCATGCAGACAGCTTAAATGTGGGTAGCAACCAAGCGAAATAATTACAGCAATTAATCGATAATTCACCACCTTAGGCGTGGTGAATTTTTTTATGGATCAATTGATTTATTTATGAAAAAAACGTTTCTCAAATTAACCGCACTTTTAGGCTTATTCTTGTTGCCTTTCAGGGCATTTGCAGAAGAGCCAATTCAGTCATTAAATAAAATGTCGCAAGCCATGAGAGATTTAAATTATGAGATTGCTTTTGTGCAAACGACACCAACGAATATGGACTCGTTCCGCTATCGCCATATTAAGCAAGGGCAAAAAGTGTATGCACAGTTGGTGACATTAGATGGTGAGCAACAAGAGATCATCCAGCGCGGTAATTTAGTCAGCTATTTCCAGCCAGGTTCACGCGCTTTCACGATTAACAGTGGTGAGATTGTGGATGCGCTTCCGGCAGTGATTCGTACTGATTTTAGCAAGCTGAGTCAGAATTATGACTTTATTAAGCTTGGAAAAGACCGAATTGCAGGCCGATTTGTCGATACTATTCGCATTGTGCCAAAAGATGATTTTCGCTATCAATATCTCGTTTTCTTAGATGAAGAAAATGGTTTGTTATTACGTGGCGATATGCTTGATAGAGAAGGCAAGTTATTGGATCAGTTCCGTGTGGTGACGTTATATATCGATGATCGTCTACGTGGTTTAACGGATTACCTTAATAAGGTGTCAGTGCCGCCACTTTTAAATGAAGGAAAACAAGAGTCATCCCTTTCAATCAATTGGAAAACTGATTGGTTACCGCAAGGGTTTGATTTAATTCGCCAGAATCAAGATGTGATAGATGGTGAAGTGATTGAAAATGCGTTATTTAGTGATGGTCTTTTCACTTTTACACTTTATATCAATAAAGCTGATAGCACCGCTGCAAAAGAAAACACTTGGAAACAAGGGGCTTACACGATTTACAGTGAAGTCATAGGCGATAAAGAAATTACCTTTATCGGACAGCTTCCAATTGCCGCAGCGAAACGAATTGTACAAGGTGTAACATTCCTAAAATAATTCAGTAGCAGTGAGAAAGTTGCTATTTTGTTTCCCCTTGCTATACTTTCTTCACCTAATGGATTTTGATAGCTAAACCCCGTCCTGCGGGGTTTTGTTTTATCAAGTGCGGTCATTTTTCTTAAGGTTTTTACAATGAATAATCCCCTTCCTCTTCTTGGCATCACAGGTTACAGCGGTAGTGGCAAAACCACATTGCTGGAAAAATTGCTTCCTCAATTAATTAAAAAAGGCCTACGTGTTTCAGTGATTAAACACAGCCATCACAACGCTCATGTGGATAAAGAAGGAAAAGACAGTTGGCGAATGAAAGAGGCGGGGTCTGCGCAAGTTATTATGGCTTGTGATATTCGCTGGGCGTTGATGACAGAAACCCCTCAAGAACCAGTTTCATTAGCCTATTTAAGTCAACAATTTGATCGTCATTTAACGGATTTAGTTTTGGTGGAAGGATTTAAACAAGAACCCATTCCAAAGATTCTATTGCATCGACAAGAGATGACAAAAACATTGCCGGAATTAGATGAAAACGTGTTGGCTTTAGCAACCGATTATTCGCTTGAAACTGACCGCACTTTATTAGATATTAATCACATTGAACAGATCGCTGAGTTTATTTATCAATGGTGGAAAAAGACGCAGTAATAGAACGTCAGCATTACAAAGGGCTGGCTTGGGTGGCTTCCATGGCTTTGTTTATGCAAAGCTTGGATGCGACTATTTTAAATACTGCCTTACCCACCATCGCAACAGATCTACAAACCCCTGTCTTTGAAATGCAAATGGCGATTATCGCCTATTCTCTTGCCGTTGCTTTATTTATTCCTTTAACTGCTTGGGCGGCAGCTAAATTTGGTACGCTTACGGTTTTCCGTTCAGCTGTTTTTACCTTTGTATTCGGTTCAGTCGCTTGTGCGATGGCAACCTCTCTCGAGACCCTTGTGCTTGCACGGATTCTCCAAGGTGTTGGTGGAGCATTTATGATGCCTGTAGCCCGTCTTGCCATTATTCAAACTGTACCGAAAAATCAATTAATTAATGCCTGGAATTTAATGGCTACAGCAGGACTCATCGGCCCGATTCTTGGCCCGATTTTAGGTGGTTGGCTTGTGGTGCATACGTCATGGCATTGGATTTTCTTAATCAATATTCCGATTGGCATGTTAGGTTTTTGGGCAGCGGCTAAAGTGATGGGAAATCATAAGGGTAATGCGAGTAAGTTAGACTGGACAGGCTTTTTACTCTTTGCATTTGGTTTAGTCGGTTTAACGCTCGGGCTTGATTTACTGGGCGAAAGTCACCGTGACAATATGACTACATATAGTGCATTGTCGATTGGTATTGCATTATTGGTGGCCTATTATATTTATGCAAAAGGTAATGAGCGTGCAATTTTGCCTTTATCTCTTTTCAATACAAGAACATTTCGATTAGGCATTGCAGCTAATATCTTTATCCGTCTTTCCGGTTCGGCTGTGCCATTCTTATTGCCATTAATGTTCCAACTTTCTTTTGGCTATTCAGCTGAAGAGTCAGGCTGGTTGCTTGCACCCATTGCGCTAATGTCTGTTGTATTTAAACGTTTTATTGGGCATATCTTAAATATCTTAGGTTATAAAACCACGTTAATTTTATCGTCACTTTTAATGGCAGGCTCAACGGTTTCCATGTCATGGCTTGATACCTCATCATCAACGACGTGGATTATATGTAATCTGATGTGGTATGGTGCCTGCATGTCGATGATTTTCACTTCGATTAATACACTCACGGTCGGCGATTTATCTCAAGAACAAGGTGGCGTGGGTTCCACAGTGTTGAGTATCGTACAACAAGTAGGTATCGGCTTTGGTATCGCCGTAGCATCCATTATTTTAACGTTATACCGTCAATTCATTGGTAACGAAGGCGAAGCATTACAACATGCTTTCAGTTACACGTTTCTGACCACTTCTGTTTTTGCAATCGCACTAGTTTGGATATTAAGCTATTTGCACAAAACAGACGGGGATCATTTGCGGAAAAAACGCTGATATTGAATACCTTAGTTTAATTTGTTATAAGAAAGATCATTTTCTTATTTCGTAAAAGTTTGATTTGCTTATATCTTAGGTAAAATTTTATATTCATGTTTGGGTGTTTTGCCCGATTAAAGAAGGAAAACTTATGAAATTAAAAGCGACCTTAACTCTTATTGCTGCCAGTTTGTTTTTAGCGGCTTGTGATCAATCTGGTTCTGCGGCAAAAGAAAATGCGAAAGCAGAAACAACAAAACCTTCAGGTAATAACACATTTGTGTATTGTACAGCGAAAGCACCACTTAGCTTTAGCCCAGCATTAGTAATGGAAGGTACATCTTACAATGCAAGTTCACAACAAGTGTATAACCGTTTGGTTGAATTCAAAAAAGGTTCTACTGATCTTGAGCCAGCCTTGGCTGAAAGTTGGGAGATCAGTGACGATGGTTTAACTTATACTTTCCATTTACGTAAAGGGGTGAAATTCCATACGACAAAAGAATTTACGCCAACACGTGATTTTAATGCGGATGACGTGATCTTTTCTTTCCAACGTCAGTTAGATCCTAACCACCCTTACCACAATGTATCAAAAGGGACTTATCCGTATTTCAAAGCAATGAAATTCCCAGATTTATTAAAATCAGTTGAGAAAGTGGATGACAACACCGTTCGTATCACCTTAAATAAAAAAGATGCGACTTTCTTAGCAAGCTTGGGTATGGACTTTATCTCTATTTACTCAGCTGAATATGCAGATGCGATGTTGAAAGCGGGTAAACCAGAAACGATCGATAATAAACCGGTGGGGACAGGTCCGTTTATTTTTGTGGATTATAAAACTGACCAAGCGGCACAATATGTAGCAAATGAAACCTATTGGAAAGGTCGTACACCGCTTGATCGTTTAGTGATCAGTATTGTACCCGATGCGACTACGCGTTATGCGAAGTTACAAGCGGGGTCTTGTGATTTAATTCTCTTCCCGAATGTGGCGGATTTAGCCAAAATGAAAACTGATCCAAAAGTACAGCTTTTGGAACAAAAAGGTTTGAACGTGGCATATATCGCATTCAATACGGAAAAAGCACCGTTTGACAACGTGAAAGTGCGTCAAGCATTGAATTATGCGGTGGACAAAAAAGCGATTATTGACGCGGTTTATCAAGGTGCAGGCACTGCAGCGAAAAATCCATTGCCACCAACAATTTGGAGTTATAACGACGAAATCCAAGATTATCCGTATGATCCAGAGAAAGCGAAACAGCTTTTAGCGGAAGCAGGTTATCCAAACGGTTTTGAAACGGACTTCTGGATTCAACCGGTGGTACGTGCGTCTAACCCAAATCCAAAACGTATGGCTGAACTTGTGATGGCAGACTGGGCGAAAGTTGGCGTAAAAGCAAATCCAGTCACATTTGAATGGGCTGACTATCAAAAACGTGCTAAAGCAGGCGAATTAACGGCAGGTATCTTCGGTTGGTCAGGTGATAACGGTGATCCGGATAACTTCCTTTCTCCGTTACTTGCGAGTGCTAACGCGGGCAACTCAAACTTTGCGCGTTTCAAAAATGCTGAATTTGATGCCTTATTAGATAAAGCGATTGGCTTAACCAATAAAGATGAGCGTGCTGCACTTTATAAACAAGCACAAGTGATTTTCCATGAGCAAGCGCCATGGATTCCAGTTGCACACTCTGTTGGTTTCGCACCACTTAGCCCTCGCGTAAAAGGCTACGTACAAAGCCCATTTGGCTATGATGCGTTTTATGGCGTGAGTGTTGATGGTAAATAATTAACGGACTATACTAGCCCTTGCAACTGCAAGGGCTTTTTGTTTTCAAGCAAAAGGAGAAAGAAAATGGACTTACATGATATTCGTGAGGATTATTGCAAACAGGCGCTTTCTCAGCATGATTGCGATCCAAATCCGATAAAACAATTTGAAAAATGGCTCAATGAAGCAATTACAGCCAAAGTCAATGAGCCGACAGGTGTTAATGTTGCGACAGTCAATGAAGACGGCCGACCAACAAGTCGAATGGTACTGTTGAAAGAAGTGAACGAACAAGGATTTGTCTTTTTTACGAATTATCACAGCCGAAAAGGTCGTGCCATAGAACATCATCCTTTCGTCGCTCTGACATTCTTTTGGCCTGAATTAGAACGTTCTGTTCGTATTGAGGGCAAAGCCGAAAAAATCTCGCCTGAACAATCAGATGAATATTTTGCAACTCGCCCTTACACCAGCCGAATTGGCGCTTGGGCCAGTGAGCAAAGTGCGGTCATTTCTAGCCACAAATCTTTATTAGCGAAAGCGGCACTGGTTGCAGCAAAACACCCATTAAACGTACCTCGTCCACCACATTGGGGCGGTTATCTTGTAATTCCTGATCGCATCGAATTCTGGCAAGGTCGCCCAAGTCGTTTACATGACCGAATTTGTTATTTATACAATGATGGAAAATGGGAAAGAGAGCGGTTATCGCCGTAAACTCTTTAAAAACATTATAAAAAAACAACCGCACTTTGATTTTTCAACCAAAGTGCGGTTAATTTTTACATTATTTTTATTTACCGATGATTTCTGCTAAATCAACTTTGCGGTTTTCGTAACGAGAACGGGTACATGCATCCGCAGTAGCGATAGCCGCGCGGGCAGCTTCACCGGTGAGTAATTTTACAAATTCCTCTGTTGGTTCCATTCCATGAAGAATGTCGTTTAAATAACGCATTTCTTTTTTCATGATAGAACTCAACCAGAGCGGTGTGCGTTTACCCGGTTTACCATATTGAATTGCACCATCCATTTCTGTGCTGTTGTAAATACGGGTACGGTCATCATCTTCTTCTTGGGTTTCGTGAATGAGGAAATAGGTGTCTTTTCCATCTACACGAAGGGTACCTTTGGTATTGTACATATCAAGTTTGATCGCACCTTTTTCCCCTTGAATTAGTACATAATGCTCACCCCAACGGAAAGCGGAGCCCCATTCGAGAACAGCAAAGCGATTATCATCGTATTCCATGGTGACAAAAATCATATCGTCTTCATCACCGAATTTTTCGCCTTTGTGTGCAACATTGGCAGCTGCCATAGTAACGGTTTTTGGCATACCACCCATAATGAATTGTACGCAGTCTAGTTCGTGAATATGGTGATATAAGTGACCGCCAGATTTTTCACGGATTTTTTTCCATGAAATGGTTGGTTGTTGTTCTTCCCAACCGTTACGTGCGGTGTGGCAGTAAAGCACTTTACCGATCACGCCTTGATTGATTAATTCTTTGGCATGGTGAACACCGTTAAAGAAGTTCATCACGTGGCCAGCCATAAAGGTAACGCCATTTTCTTCGCAAGCGCGGACCATGTCGTCACAGTCTTGATAGCTTAAGGCAATAGGTTTTTCACAGAAAACATGTTTTTTGTTTTTCGCCGCAAGAATGACCGGTTCTTTGTGTAAGTAGTTTGGAGTGGCAACAATCACACAATCCACCTCAGGGGAAGTGACTAATTCTTCAAGCGATTTTGCCGCTACGCATTGTAATTCTTGGGCAATGGTTTCACCATTTTCAGGGTCGTATACCATGGTAATCTGTGCATCATCAAATTCATTCATGAAACGGGCTAAATCTGCACCAAAATAGCCAACGCCAACAACACCATATCGCATCATAATAAACTCCTTATTTTTTCACTGAGATTTGTTTTTCCGTTACCATGGATTGCTTCGCTGCTTCTGCAACTTCGATGGCTTCAGTTAAACATAGACTTAATGGACTGGTTTTTCCTTGCGTTAAGTGCTCCACCACACTTTGTACTTCGATTTCAGCGGCTCGGCTTAACCAAAGTTGGCAAGGTGCGTGGGTGACATTATATTGCTGTGTGCCTTTTGCACTTTCGCGTAAAGATAAATCAGCCTCAAATTCATCAAATAAATCAACGTGTTCTATTTTTCCATCTAGATAATTAAATGTGACACTTGAGGTAAAGAAATTGACTTCAATCACACCATTTTCACCATGAATTTGAATGCCCCATTGGTGTAACCGATAAGCGGTGCCCATTTCGAGCGAACCTAACACGCCATTTTCAAAACGTAATAACATCTGCAAAACATCGCGACTATCTGGCGTATCGTGATGAGCTTGATTAGCCGCTTGAGCAAAGACCGCCTCAATATCGCCTAGTAACCAACAGAGTAAATCCAGCTCATGAATGAGGTGGAAAAGCTCACCGCCCGTAAGATTGGCATCTAATTTCCACCATTCTTTGTTTGGTAGGTTTTCAATCCAACGTTGGCGCATAGCTCGTGCGACCGTAATTCTGCCTAATTTTCCTTGTTCTAAAGCCGCTTTGACTTTCAACATGCCTGGTAACGTACGTTCCAAATGGCCCACAAAAATGAATTTGCCTTTTTCTTCGGCAAGACGGCGTAAATGTTGGCCTTGGGAAGAACTTAAGGTAAAAGGTGTTTCAATAAAGACATGACAGCCAGCATTTAACGCTAAGATCGCTGGGGAATAATGAGCATAGTTTGGTGTGGCGATAACAACTAAATCAGGTTTGGTTTCAGCCAACATTTCTTCCACACTAAAAAAGGCTTGGCTGCCATATTGGTCGGCGAGTTTTTGTGCAAGAGAAGGATTGATATCTGTCACTGCAATTAAGTTTGCTTGAGCTTTATCAAATGCTGAAGCCAACTGAACGCCAAAAAAGCCGCAGCCGATTAAGGCAATGTTTAATCCATTAGTTTGCATCATGCCCTCCTTGTTGTAAGCGTTGGCGAATACTTTGGAAATATTGCAAAATCGCGCGTTGCATGCGTACCAAATCATGCGCTTCTACCGCATCAATTAATTCGCGATGCTGCATGGCTGATTTTTCAGGCGAAAGTGTTGGTGGCGGTAAGCCTTTTTCCACTTGTTGATAAATTTGCCAAAACGCATCTAAATATTGAATCAGTAACGGGTTATTTAATGGTTCATAAAGTTTTAAATGAATGTGGTATTCATCTTTAGGCGAAAATTTTTGCTCACGAGCATTTTTTTCCATGTTTGCCACTGATTTTTGCAAAAGTGCGGTCTGTTCTTGGCTAATTTTTCCCAACACCATCGGAGCAAAACCGTATTCCAAAATTTCCCGAATATCCAAAATATTAATCAGCTGATTATGATCATTATGCAAATTCAGTTGGGTGTGAAAGCTTAATCCACGAATCATGGGTACAAGAGATGATTCACTCACAAAGGTGCCGACGCCATGGCGAATGTCTAAAATGTATAGCGCCTCTAAAGATTTAATGGCCTCACGCAAACTGGAACGGCTCACTCCGAGCTGTTCAATCAGCTCATTTTCTGTTGGCATTAAATCGCCGGATTTAAGATTTTGTTTGATGATGAGCGATTTGATTTTATCCTGCAAAACGAGACTTGCTTCTTTTTTACTTGTTTTTTTCATTTCTGTTCTCATTTTCTAATCTATTTTCTGAATTTGTGATCCAGCTCTCATTCTCTCTAATTGACATAGGACATCATACGTCTTATCTTTATTTATGCAAGCAGAAATTAGCAGTGATTTTAAATTCTGTGATCTATACCACAAAATTCTCAAATACAAGGAAGGAGGTTGTTATGGCAACATCATTACCATGGTATAAAGAAGTCAGTCCTACGCAAAAAAAAGCGTTATTTGCGGCTTGGTTAGGTTATGTTTTTGATGGCTTCGATTATATGCTTATCACTTATGTGCTTTTGGATATTCAAAAAGAATTCGCCATGAGCACAACGGAAACATCTACATTATTACTTGCAGCGTTCGTCGCACGTCCATTAGGTGGGGCGATTTTTGGTAGTTTTGCCGATAAATATGGTCGTCGTTTGGCGATGATTGTTTCCATTATCACGTATTCCGTTGGCACATTCTTGTGCGGTTTATCCACCAGTTATATTTGGCTTTTCATCTTCCGTATGATTATCGGCATGGGGATGGCGGGTGAATATGCGTGTTCTTCCTCCTATGCCATTGAAAGTTGGCCACAACATTTACGTACAAAAGCCAGTGCATTCTTAGTGAGTGGCTTTTCTATCGGTAATATTCTTGCTTCTCAAGTGATTCCTTGGGTTGCACAAGCTTATGGTTGGCGTATGGCTTTCTTCATTGGTTTAGCACCAGTCGCTTTAGTGCTCTACGTTCGTCGCCATGCACCTGAAAGTGAAGAATGGGCGCAAGCAAAAGCGGCGGGTAAAGTGAATAAAGTTCCACTTACTGACCTATTCACTAAAAAACAATTACCAATTACCTTAATTATTTTCTTAGTTTGTTATTCAATTTTTTCCGTAAACTGGCCGGTAGTAGGCTTGCTTCCACTTTACCTCAAAGAAAACGGCTATGCTGAGAATGTTAAATCACTGATGTTCTGGGCAGGCTTTGGTATCCTCATCGGTACCTTAATTGCAGGCTTTATCGGGGACAAATTGGGTGAGAAGAAAACCTTTGTATATAGCTTATTGTTATCACTTTTCTTCCTCTTCCCAGTATTCTATTTGCCAGAAAATAATGTATTAGCGCTTGGTGCGTTGCTCTTCTTCTTACTTGCAACTAACTTAGGGATTGCCGGTTTAGTGCCAAAATATATGGCGACGTTCTTCCCAGCTGAAATGCGAAGCACAGGTATTGGTTTCATCTATAACTTCGCAGCGATCGGTGGTGGGGTGTCTCCAGTGATTGCCGCGGCCCTTAGCGAAAGAGTGGGACTTGGTTCAGCCCTTGTGTATGTCACCTTATTCTGGACAATTGTCCTTGTTGCTCTCGTTGGATTAAGATTGCCAGAACGAATTCAAGCTCGTATGCAACAATAAAAAACGAAAGCAAAACAGACCGCACTTTTAGGTGCGGTTTGTTGTTTATACAAAAATAGTTTGAAGCGTGTCACAAATTTGTTAAAAATATGTTTCAATTTTTTCGGTTAAATGCTAATTAATAATCTCCCCTATCGTTTTATAGGAGATTGTATATGCAAACTCAACAAACCTTTCTCTCTAAATATAAAAGTCTCATTATTCTTGCCTTAGACTTTGTCTTCATGTTGGTGTTAATCAAAATACTGCCATTTTCTGCTCAAGAGAATCGCGGGCTAGCCTTGCTGATTTTCATTGGTATATTATGGTTAACGGAAGCCTTTAATATTACCGTAACATCCCTGATGGTACCTGTTTTGGCCATAGGATTAGGCTTGATTAATACACAAAAAGCCCTTGCGCCATTCTCTACGCCAATTATTTATATGTTCTTTGGGGGATTTGTGGTGGCTGCGGTGTTACAAATTCAGAATCTAGACAAGATTATTGCGAATTACATTATTCGTTTAGCCAAGGGAAACTTAAAACTTTCTATCACCTATCTGTTTACCGTAACGACATTCCTTTCTATGTGGATTAACAACACCGCTGTGGCAGCCATGATGTTACCGCTCACCATGGGGATGCTAAAAGGTATCAATGCAGAGAAAAATCATCGATTGTATGCTTTTGTCTTGTTAGGTATGGCATTTAGTGCCAGTATCGGTGGTATTGGTACATTGGTGGGAAGTGCACCAAACGCGATTTTGGCATCTCAAATTCAAGTGACCTTCACTGAATGGCTAGGCTACGGTTTCCCGGTAATGATCTTACTTGTGCCTTCAATGATTTTTTCTTTATGGGTGATTTTACGTCCAGATTTTTCTGTTGAATTTAATCCGTCGCTTGAGAAAGTCAGTTTTAACCGAAAAAATATTATTACTTTGCTGATCTTTATCGGTATGGCGATTATGTTGCTTTTCAGTTCCCTCTTGAATCCGTGGATTAGTGCTTTCCTTGAATTACCGAAAAAAATCGAAAACTTCGATACGGTGATTGCGTTATGTGTGGTGATCTTTATTTGTGTTTCAGGTGTGGCAAGTTGGAAAGAAATTCAAGAGCGTGTTGAATGGGGCGTACTCGTTTTATTTGGTGGTGGTTTAACACTCAGTATCGTGATGAAAGATTCTGGCGCCAGTAAAATTATGGCAGATAGTATCGTTCAGTTTGTACAAACCAAACCACTTTGGGTACTTTGCTTTGTGATAACCGCATTTATTATTTTCCTAACAGAATTTACATCGAATACCGCCAGTGCTGCACTGATTATGCCAATTGTGATTTCAGTGGCACAATCCATGAATTTACCACCTATCGCTTTAGCCGCAATTATCGCTTGTGGGGCAAGTTGTGCATTTATGTTGCCAATTGCTACACCGCCAAATGCTATTGTATTTGCAACAGGAAATGTGAAACAACTTGATATGGCGAAAGTCGGTTTGATTTTAAATCTATTCTGTATCGCCATCATCGGCAGCATGACTTATTTTGTTTGGTTGTAAATGTGGTTAAAACTGACCGCACTTTATTAGCCTATAAAAGTAAACCGCACGTTAAAGTGCGGTTTATTGTTTATCTCGAAATAACCTCTTTTGTGAAGGCTTCCATTTCGGCTTTACGCCATGGTGTTGAGAAGAAAATAGTATCTTTCAAGCCAGATTCACTATTGAGTGGACGAACACCGAATTCTTGGTTTAATTTCTGTTGTACTTCAGGTGAGGTAATCCAATGTACGAAAACAAGTGATGCGGCTGGGTTCGGTGCATTTTTTGCTACGGTTACAACATTACCACCACCAGGCATCCCAAATTTTGGTACATAGAATTTTAAGCGGTCAGTAATCGCACCTTGTTTTTGCAAACTGAACAAGTGGTCTTGCCATGCGGAGACAATTACTAACTCACCGTCGTTTAAACGGGTTAAACTATCAGCATTCGAAGCGGTACGGATTAGCGCATCTTTTTTACTGCTGAACCAATCCCAGGTTTTCTTCCAATTAGCAATTTGTGCTTCATCGATTTTATCGGTACGATAATCATAATCACCATTGATGTACACTAAAGCTCGTTGAATGAAGGCATTACCCGAGCTACCACCATTTGGGTCAGAATAGCCGAATTTTTTGGGATTTTTATCAATATAGCTTTCCATATCAGCCCAAGATTGTGGCAATTCCTCTTCTTTAATTCGCATAGGATCATAAGCTAGACCAGTTTGATTACCCCAGTAACCTACAGCTACATCGCCTAATTCAACACCTTGTAAGTGGTGATTTAATTTATCGAAATTTGGTAAGTTATTGAGTTTTACAAGAATGTCATTTTTCGCTACGTTGCCTAAACGGTCAGCATTTAACACAACCACGTCCATTTTGCCGGTTTCTAGATTTTTTTCAGCAATCAGTTTATTGATATTACCGTCCAAGGTGCCTTCAGGTACTTTGACTTTAATACCGTATTGATTTTCAAATTCTTTGACAAAATTACGGAATTGCGGCTGCAAATACCAAACGCTAACTGTCAATTTTCCTTCTTTTTTGGCCAGTTCTTCGATTTCACTCCAAGATTTACCACTTAAGTCTGTGGAAGCCGAGGCGAAAGTGCTGATAGCCAAGGCGGCAGCGGTAAGACCAATGGATAGAAGTTTACGGATATTTTTTTGCATAAGATGCTCCTTGTGAAAATTATGCTTTTCCTGTGGATTGAGAGAGATAATTCCCTTTCAACAATTTTTCGATAATCATCATCAAAATAATGTTTGGTACCAACAAAATAATCGATACAACGGCCGCATTCGGACGAATAAAAGAATAACCGAGGAAAGAATATAAAATGGTTGGCACGGTAATAAAGTCTGGTGAGCCGATAACGAAAGCGATAGCAAACTCTTCAATACTTTTCACTAAACAGAAGATAATTGATGCTAAAAAACTAGGTTTTAACATCGGCATATACACGTCTTTGAAAACGGTAAATTTAGATGCACCTAAGTCACGGCTAGCATCAATAAGGTCTTGCGGTACAGAAGAAAAGCCCGCGGATAAAATCCGAATAGCATAAGGTAACGTGAGTACAACATGCCCAATAACAATGCCGATGAATGGATTATTAATATTTAAATCCAATAACATGCGGCTAAAGAATAGGGCAATAATCATGCCTGGAATAACCAATGGAATCAGTGTTAATAATTCTGCTAATTTTTTACCTCTAAACTCCATACGTCCAAATGCATAAGCTGTTGGGAGAGAGAGTAAAATAGTGATCAGAGAAACCGTAGGCGCAATGGTATAGCTATTAAACATTGCTTCAGGTAAAGAGGTGGTTTCCCATACAATTTTCCAACGCTCAAAAGATAATGATTGAGGGAAAATATCTGGATAACTCCACGGTTTAGCGGGATCTACCAATGACCATAAACCTGCCATTAAAAAGGGTAAGAACAACCAAATAAAATTAGCAAGAATAAAGAACGCTAAGGAAATACGTGCGATTAATCGACCATTTTTCGTTGTGATTTGTACGGAACTACTCATTTGACTTCTCCACGTTTGACGGCTAATGGTTTAATCAATAATGACACTAGGATGGTGAAGAAGGCAGAGGTCAACATAATAGTTAATGCCATGACCGCACTTTGATTCCACTCTTCAAATTCATAGGCAGACATTTGCATTAAACGTGCTAAAGAATAGGTACTACGAGGACCAGCAATACTATAAAAGGCGAAATCACCGAGTGCGCCAATAAATATTAAAATAAAAGAAACTTGTACCGCACCTAAGGTTAGTGGGAAGATCACATAACGAAAACGTTGCCAAGGACTCGAACCTAAATTAGCTGCTGCATCTAATAAATCAGTTTTCAGTGAATTGACCGCGCCACCAATAAGAATTAAAGCAAAGGGAATGTTTTTCCACATTTGTAAAATCACTACCCCCCAACCAAATTCATCATTTTGTAAGGTTTTCGGCTCGTCCCAAATGCCTAAATAAACAAATACCTCATTAAGAATGCCGTGGTAAGAAATCATATTGACGAACAAAAAGGCGGCAACCAATCCAGGTACCAACATAGGTGCCCGCAAGATGGTGATGATCGTTACCTTGGCAGGCAATTTTTTACGCAACCACATAGCAATGGGATAAGCCACGATGATGGATAAAATGGCCCCTAATAAAGACACTTTTACGGAATAAATATACGAATTTTGGAATACAGGACTATTTAATACGGCTTGCCAATATTCCAAACTAAATTGACTTTCTTCCCCGCCCATACTGTATAAACCAAGGCTTTGAGAGACGACAATGTAGAATGTGGACCCCATTAAAAATAGGATCGTACCTAAACCGCTGCATAGTAATAACCATGCTTTTACATCATTTTTGAGACTTTTCATTTTACGGACTCCAAGAATTTAATCGCATGGCGGGGAACCGTAAAGGTGAGTTTATCGCTCAAATTCGGGCATTTTGTTAGTTGCAGACGTAATTTTTTCTCTTCATCATTACGTTTAATGATTCCTTGCACTTCCGTGATATTGCCCATAAAAGCGGTGTTGATGATATCTACTGTAATTTGGTTTTCCGCTTCCGTTTGTGCGTTTGGTAACAATTCAATGTCTTCTGGTCGAAAGCAAATATAAATTCGTTCAGATTCCGGTTTTTTCTCAGAAAATACGGTGAAATCGCCAAAAATAGAACTCACTGCATAAAGATTGTCACCGATGTTTTTCACATTGGCTTCCGTGATATTGGCAATGCCAATAAAATCTGCCACAAAGCGGTTTTTAGGATGATGATAAATATCTTGAGGAGAGCCAATTTGCTCAATAGAGCCCTTATTTAACACGATGATTTTATCTGACATAGTTAGGGCTTCAGCCTGATCGTGAGTCACATAAATACTCGTCAAATTATATTGTTTTGAGAGTTGCTTAATTTCAAAACGTACACTTTCGCGTAATTTGGCATCTAAGTTAGAAAGTGGTTCATCAAATAAAATCACATCTGGACGAGTAACCATGGCTCTGGCTAATGCGACACGCTGTTGTTGACCTCCAGAAAGCTCATTAGGTAATTTCAATTTATGAAATTCTAAATCCATTTGCTTCAATGCGAGATCTAAACGCTGTTTTTGTTCTTCAATATCAATTTTACGTTGCTTTAAACCATAGCAAATATTGTGAGAAACGTTGAGGTGAGGGAAAAGGGCATAAGATTGGAAACACATGGCTGTATTGCGTTTTTCTGGAGGAACATTGTTAACATTTTTTCCTCCAATAAGGATTTCACCTTCATCAGCCACATGAAATCCAGCGATTAATTTTAATAAGGAGGTTTTACCACAGCCACTTGGTCCTAATAAGGTGACAAACTCGCCTTCTTCAGCGGTAAAAGTAATATTATTTGCTGCGTAAAAGTCACCAAATTTTTTTGTAATATTTTTTATTTCTAACTTTGCCATTTTTACATCCTCTATTTGGCTTACAACGATAGAGGTAACCATAAAACACTTGGTTATTTTTTCAATAAAATAAAAATATTTTTTATGAATTTGTGATGAAGATCACGCATTTAGATAAAATATGGTTTTATTACATTTTAATAATGCGGAGGCGGTGTTTCTTCTGCTTGGCTGGCAATATTAGAAGGTTGCATATCTTTTAATTTGCCGGCGAGATAGCGGAGTTGAAGTTGAATTTTATCCATATCAAATTGTTGTTGAACTAATGCTTGGTTGAGTTCGTCTAAAAGTTGTTCTTGAAAAGCAATTTTCATTTCAAGTTCAGCAATGCGATCTTCTAAAATTTGTTGATTTTGCATAAAATTTCTCTAATTTTTAAAAAAATGTTGTGAATTTGGTCAATCCGATTTAACCTATTCGCTATTCCGTTTCTATTATAAAGGATCAAGCAAAATGTTGAAAATTCAAAAGCTTTCTCTTGCTGCACTTATGGTAAGTGCGGTCGTTTCAGGTTCTGTTTTTGCAGAAGATAAAGCAGCGCCAAGCGCAAGCGATGCGTCTTATGCTGTAGGTGCATTAATGGGTAACCAAGTAAAAGATTTAGTGGATGCTCAAAAAGAAGTGATTCAATACGATAATGCGCGTATTTTAGATGGCTTAAAAGATGCATTAGAAGGTAAAGTTGATATTCGTAAAGACGAAAAAATTCAACAAACCTTAGATGGTATTCAAGAGCAATTAGTGTCTGCAGCGAAAGCAAAAGTAGAACAACAAGCGAAAGCCGCAAAAGAAGAAGGCGATAAATACCGCGCTGAATTTGCGAAAAAAGATGGCGTAAAAAGCACTAAAGATGGCTTACTTTACAAAATCACTGAAGCAGGTAAAGGTGATGCGATTAAAGCAACAGATACTGTGAAAGTACATTACACCGGTAAATTACCAGATGGTAAAGTATTTGATAGCTCTGTTGAACGTGGTCAACCGGTTGAGTTTAAATTAAACCAAGTGATCAAAGGTTGGACTGAAGGTCTTCAGTTAGTGAAGAAAGGCGGTAAAATCGAATTAGTGATTCCACCTGAATTAGCTTATGGCAAACAAGGTGCTGGCGATGCAATTCCACCTGATGCAACACTTTACTTCGAAGTTGAAGTATTAGACGTTAATCCTAAAAAATAATCCTTAATTCAACCGCACTTTGTCCAAAGTGCGGTCATTTTCCCTACCAGATTTGAAAAATGATACTAACCGATAGACAACCTTTCACCGATGAAGATCGTGCTATTCTGATTTCCTATAAAGCGGTAGTTGATGGCGTGAGCGCATTGATTGGCGAGCATTGTGAAATCGTTTTACACTCTTTGGAAGACATTGAGCATTCCGCCATTTGTATCGCCAATGGGCATAATACCAATCGTCAAGTGGGTTCACCTATTACGGATTTGGCCTTGAAATCTTTGCGTAACATGCAAAGTGAGAGTGTGTCTAAGCCTTATTTCACCCGTGCTAAAGGCAATGTGTTGATGAAGTCTGTGACCATCGCCATTCGAAATAGCAAACAACGCATTATTGGTTTACTTTGTATCAATATTAATTTGGATGTGCCGGTTTCTCAATTTATGCAGGCCTTTATGCCAACGCAGGAGCAAAATGAAACCTCTTCCGTCAATTTTGCAAGTTCAGTGGAAGAATTGGTGGCACAAACGGTAGAAAAAACCATTGAAGAAGTGAATGCAGATCGCTCGGTTTCAAACAATAATAAGAACCGTCAGATTGTGATTTCACTTTACGAAAAAGGTATTTTTGATATTAAAGATGCGATCAATTTAGTGGCTGATCGCCTCGTGATTTCTCGCCACACCGTGTATTTGTATATTCGTCAAATCAAACAAGAGCAAGAGTAATGAACTATGTTCTCGCCGTGAAAAGTCCCGTTTATGGAAAACAAGGGGCTTTTCTTGCCTATCAATTTGCCCAAGCTTTACTCAAAAAAGGGCATGCCATTAGCCAAATTTTCTTTTTCCAAGACGGTGTGAGTAATGGCAATGGCTTGGTTTATCCTGCCAATGATGAATTTAATCTCACGCAAGCTTGGCAAGTCTTTTCAACGCAACATCATATTCCTTTGCATTTATGTGTAGCTGCTTCGCAACGTCGTGGCGTAGTGGATGTGCTTGCAGCAAAAGAGACAGATAAAACGAATCTTGCAGAAGGTTTTGAGATTACAGGCTTAGGTGAATTTATGGCGATGGCATTAAAAGCGGATCGGGTGGTGACATTATGAAGCTTGCATTCTTATTTCGTACCGCACCGCATGGAAACGCGATTTCTCGTGAAGGTTTAGATGCTTTGCTCGCGGCAACAGCATTTTGTGATGAAGAGGAAATTGGTGTCTTTTTTATCGATGATGGCGTATTAAATTTACTTGATGGGCAAAATCCTGAGTTATTGTTACAAAAAGATTTTATCCGCACCTTTAAATTATTAGATTTATACGATATTGAACAGCGCTTTGTCTGCGCCGATTCGCTCGACCAATACAATTTACAAGCTGAACAACTTATTATTTCTGCTGAAAAAATTGACCGCACTTCGCTGATCAATAAACTTAGCCAAGCAGAAAAAGTGTTTACGTTTTAAGGAATATTATGCTTTATACCTTTTCTCAAGCTCATTATTCTGAGACAGAACTTCAACGTTATTTAACTGAAATCACGGAAAATGATGCGGTGGTTTTATGGCAAGATGGCGTGTTGCTAGCGGTAAAGTACGGAGAAATGTTTACTCAATGCAAAGGACAATGTTTTGTGCTGGAACAAGATGCTTTAGCCCGAAATTTAACCGCACTTTTGCCAGAAAACAATCAAGTGCGGTCAATTTCATTCACAGATTTAGTGGATTTAACTGCTCAATATTCGCCTCAAATCGCCTTATAGCGGGCGTTCTTTCGGTAACAAGAGCGGTAGTACCATAACAGAATAAAGCGCTAAGCCTGCGGCCATTAAGCAGGTAATTTCTAATCCTCCTGCACGTAACCATTCGCCAAATCCCATATCATTCACTAGCGTTGCATAAAAGATTCCCGCTACGACGGTATAACAAAATCCAATTAATACCGAAATTAATGCGATGGCTTTTACGTGATAACTCGCATAACGGTGAAATGCTGCCCAAAGTGTAATGAGAAAAGTCGGTACCGCAGCCACGATAAAGACGGTAACCGCTGAAGGCTGAAATCCATCGGCATCATTGTTTGCGAACATTAGGCCAATAGTGCCGATAATTTGAATAATCAACGGTAAAAGAATAAATGCTTTAAGATATTTTTTCATGAGATGTCCAGTTAATAGAAAAACGGAAGCATTGTATCAATCAAATGAAAGACAACCAATCTTTTCCCTATTCGGTTTTTATTACATCCACTAATGTGGGTTGAACGATTGAGGCGTAATCTTGTGTGTTAAGAATAATGGAGCGTTCTAATATACCTGCATTAAATGCCAATTCATCATAACGAGAAAGTAAGCTAGGATCAGCAATTAATAACAAATCAGGATGAAAGCTAAAAGGCGGAATTGCACCAAATACACAGTCAGTTAGGGTGTCTACTTCTGCTGGACTAGCAAGTGATGCTTTCGTGCCACCCAAATAGGCCGCTACTTTGCTTAAATCAGATTGTTGATCAGCTGGTAATATAACTAATACTGCTTGTTTTACGCCATTCCCTTTTACTTTGCATACCAAGGCTTTTGCCCCTTGCCCTAATTCTGTACCCCGGATTTTAGCTACTTCTTCTGATTTTCCTGCTGTGGGATGTTCAACCACACGATAGCGTGCTTGATGCTTATCTAAAAGCGCGGTCAATTTTTCAAATGTTTTTACAGACATGAGTGATTCCTTCAATAGCAATGTTTAATCAGTTTAGCAAGGATTGATGTATGTGAAAATCACAGAAAAATAATTAATCTTTTGAGTCGTATTTATTATGAGATAGACAAATACCTTTATGCCCCGTACTATGTTTCTTTTTCTTTGGTATCGATTATGACTCGAATTAATCTTGTTCCGCCAGCGGAGCTTTGTGATCAGCATCTTTTAGCGGAGCATCGTGAATTAACTCGCATTCCTAACGCCGTGGCGAAAGGTAAATTTCATTTGAAAGGACAGCCTACGGAATATAAGTTGGGGGAAGGGCATGTGCGCTTTTTCTTTAATAAATTGGCGTTTTTAAAGAAACGGTATGATGCATTGCATGCGGAATGTAAGGCGCGAGGCTTTAACGTGCAGTATATTTGGAATGAAATGTTACCTGATGATCCAAGTTTATGGTTGGACTATGAAGCCACAGAAGCGGCGTTACAGATTAATCGGGAACGTATTCAGGAAAGAATGCCATTAAAGGCGAGATTTACACCGCATCTTCCAAAGAGCGGTCAAAAATAAAGGAGTTTTCACTTATGAAAGGCAGTGAGAATATAAAAAAGGTGAGCATCGCTCACCTTATGAATTGTTTAATCTTTCAATTTAATAAAAAACGTACCACTAGGTATGATAGGCAAATAGTTTTTATGGAAATCCATAAAGGTTTTTTGTGGGTCTATGTCTTCAAAAAGTTTTGGGTAAAGTGCTTTTGCCATAAATTGAGCGGCTGCTAGATCACTTAGTGAGCGAGAGGCTGTATGATAAATACCGTAAACACGGTGGTTTTTAACTGCAGGTAAATCTTGCCACCCTGCACGGGTTAAGAAACCTTTTAGGCGTTTTTGTGCATCCTGTTCATTGATGTTTATTCCCATCGCCATCATTTCATCGTTAGTTTCATGCCCCATTTCTGTGCCAGAAATCATGATCACTTCAGGTTGTGCGGCAAGAAGTTGTTCTGGATTAATTGGTCCCCAATTTTCGACAAAAGGCTTGCTTACGTTATCCCCGCCAACAGTTTCAGCAATAGCACCCCACATATTTTTACCAAAGGTAAAGCTATATTCACTAGGACCTTTATTGCCAAATTCTACATAGATTTTAGGTTTAGGTAGGTTAGCCTCTTTTACACGTTTTTGAATATCAGTAATGCCTTGAGCATATTCATCTGCAATTTTATTTGCTCGTTCTTCGGTACCTGCAAGTTGCCCAAAAATCTTTGCGCTTTGGGTGTGTCGTTCTACACTTTGAGCATTAAAATCGACAACAATAATTGGAATGCCAGCTTGTTCTAACTTTGGTAGTTCGGAACCAATAGTTTGATATTGCCATTCTGCAAGAATCAATACATCAGGTTTTAATGCCAAGGTTTTTTCGGTTGAGAAAGTTCCTGTATTTACATTACCAATATCAGCAATATTTTTGAGTTCAGGCATTTTTTCAGAAAACAATGCCCAACTTCCTGGATTAAATTTTTCCCAAAATTCACGTGAGATACCTTTAACATATTTAAAATTTTCAACACCCGTAACAGCAATGTAATCAGGATAGTAAAAGCCTAACACGGCATTTTTTACGGGCACATCAACGTTAACTTCTCGTCCTAATACATCTTTGATTGTTTTTATTTCTGCTTGAGTAGTGATACCAAAAGTCAGTAATAGAACGGCAAAAATTAAACGAATTGTTGATTTTTTTTGCATATAAACTCCTGTCTGAATAAAACATCAGAATATTGCCATAAATAAGAATTATTATCAAATTCAGATGTTATAAAGTGATAATACAAGAAATGCTGTTGAAGGGTAAAATAGGCATATATCTAGAAAAAACATATTTCGCATTTAAAATTGGAAGTGCGGTCAAAACTTAGTAAGTTTTCACTTCTCCTTGAGTTGGACTAAAGGAGAAGTGAATGTGGGAGAATTATTTATATTCAACCACGATATCGCTTTCGCTGACGGTATCACCATAAACTGGCAATAAGGTTTTTTCATAAGCTTGTTTTAAACGACCATCTTTGCCTAAGGTTTGGATTTCGTTGTTTAACCAATTTAACAATTCAGGTGCATCTTTGCGAACAGCTGGTGCAATAACATCTTGATCACCAAAGTTTTTTATGCCTACGGTATAACCTGGATTTTGTTTTGCCCAAGCGAATAAGAAGGTATTGTCATTAGATAATGCATCACCACGACCATCACGTAAGGCTTCAAAGGTTTCTGTATTTTGTTCGAATTTTAATAACTTCACATCAGGATAGTTTTTGGTGAAGAAAATATCGGCAGTAGTGCCTTTATCAACAATTAAAGTTTTTCCTTTTAATTGTTCAAGGTCAGTAATAACAGAACCATCTTTTGAAACAACACCTAATGCCACTTTCATGTATGGATTCGCAAAATCCACCACTTCTTTACGTGCTGGAGTTACAGTAAAGTTGGCGAGAATAATATCAACTTTCTTAGAAAGTAAGTATTCAGCACGGTTTGCGGCATCCACTAAAACAAATTCCACTTTGTTTTCGTCGCCTAATAAGTCTTTACCGATCGCTTTACCAATTTCAACATCAAAGCCTTGGCTTTTGCCTTGTGCATCAACATAACCAAATGGTGGTTTATCGCTAAATACACCAATGCGCACTTTGCCATCTTTTTGTATTTGCTCAAGGCTTGAAACCGTTTTTGCCCCGTCTTTAGCGGGTTCTTTGTCATTACACGCGGTTAAGCCAAATGCTAAGGTGGCAGTAGCTAAAAGTGTGGTCAATGTTTTAAATGTTTTCTTCATAGTTTGTCCCTCTCGGTTCATAATTTAAGATATTTAAGAATGTTTTCGCACGATCCGTGGTTGGATTCGTGAAGAAATCTTCCGGTTTTGCTTGTTCAATAATTTGCCCTTTATCCATAAACACGATGCGATTAGCCACTTGACGGGCAAAATTCATTTCATGGGTAACGATAAGCATCGTCATGCCATCTTTGGCGAGGCCTAAGATCACATCAAGTACTTCACGTACCATTTCTGGGTCAAGGGCAGCAGTGACTTCATCAAACAGAATAATTTCAGGGTTCATGCAAAGTGAACGAACAATGGCAATTCGCTGTTTTTGTCCACCGGATAATTCACGTGGATAGGCATTTTTTCGGTCATATAAACCTACGCGTTTAAGTAACTCATCGGCTTGTTTTTCAGCTTCAGCACGATCGCGTTTTTGTACTTTTAAAGGGCCGAGTAAAATATTGTCAATCACTGATAAATGAGCGAAGAGTTCATAACTTTGGAATACCATCCCAATGCGTTGACGCGCTTTGACCCAAGGAATGTCTTTGCCTAATTCGCCTGCATTTTGCAGCAAAATATGACCGCGCTTTATTTCCTCTAGCC
The DNA here is from genome assembly GCF_003252755.1 of Haemophilus parainfluenzae. Lineage (GTDB taxonomy): Bacteria > Pseudomonadota > Gammaproteobacteria > Enterobacterales > Pasteurellaceae > Haemophilus_D > Haemophilus_D parainfluenzae_N. The sequence goes on from NZ_QEPT01000005.1 coordinate 104,195, forward strand.
CATTTAGGCAGCGTAAAAAAGTACTTTTACCACAACCCGATGGACCTAAAATAACGACAACTTCGCCTTTCTCTATAGAAAGATTGATGCCTTTGAGTGCTTCTACATCACCGTAATTTTTGACGAGGTTTTTAATTTCTAATAACGCCATGTGTTTTCCTAATAAAAATTAACTTTCCCAACGGGTTTCTAAATAACGGGAAAATAAGGATAGCGGGTAACAAATCACAAAATATAAACCGAAAATGACACCGTAAATCCAAAGCGCCGCTGATTGATTACTAAATAATGAATGCTCGATAATTTGTTGACCGACTTTAATTACTTCAACCACACCAATTAACATCGCCAAAGAGCTGGTTTTTACCATGCGAGTAAAGAGGTTAATAGCACTTGGTGTCACACGTTTTAAACTTTGTGGCAGTAAAATATACACAAAGGTTTGAAACGGCGTTAAACCTAAAGCGTAGGCTGATTCTACTTGATGTTTTTCAATAGAAGTTAATGCACCACGCACTAAATCCCCCATTTCAGCCGTTCCCCAGAAAATAAACACCAAAATACATACAGAAATGCCATCTAAGTGAATATCAAACCATTTTGCTAAACCGAAATACGCGAGAAAAAGTAACGCTAATAATGGAATGATGCGTACAAATTCTAAATAAAAGCGGCAAATGGCTTTAATAATGGGATTTCTGCTTGTCATGATTACGCCAAAAATGACACCTAAAATACAGGCGAAGAAAACAGAAACGAATGCAATTTCAGCCGTTACCCATAAACCGTTGAGCAAGCGTTCAATGTTGCTGCCTTGGAATAATAACTCAAGCCCCATATTTTGCTCTCCGAGTACGGCGTTCTAAATAACTGATGAACAGAGACATCGGTAATAGAATGATTAAATAAAACACCACTAATAAAAATAAGGCTTCATTGGTTTTGTAATCGAGCCCGATGACTTCTTTTGCGACAAACATGAGTTCCGCAACTGCGACAGCACTGATCACAGAGGTTTCTTTCATTAAGAACAAGCAATTTGCCCCGATTGCAGGTGTTGCAATCGCAAAGGCTTGTGGGAAAATGACATAGCGAAACGCTTGGAAAGGAGTTAGGCCAATACTTAATGCTGATTCAATTTGCCCTTTTGATACAGCTTCCAGACCTCCGCGAATGGCTTCTGCCATATAGCTTCCACCTAAAAATGCCAGGCCGATAATGCCGCAAGTAAACCCATCTAATTTCAGACCAATTTTAGAAAGCCCAAAATAGAGAAAAAATACTTGAATTAATAAAGGCGTATTACGAGAAAGCTCGATATAGCCTTTTACTAGCCAAGTTAATGATTTGACTTTGTAGGTGGTAATCACAGCACAAATCACACCAATCACTATCGACAATAAAATGCCCCAAAAGGCGAGATGAAGCGTCATCAATGTGGCATGAATAAAACGTGGCGTGACACTTAAAATATAATCCCAATTCATTTTTTATAATTTAATCGTTTGCGTAACGATATAGTAAAAAATTTTGAAACGGTGAGAAAATAATGGAAATTTATTACTTATAAAGAAATGTAATAAGAAGCGGGTTTTAAATAAAATAAGTGGTGGGGAATGATAAAACGGGGCTTTATTCAGCCCCGTCGTTGTTTATTTAATCACGTTTTGCGATAAGTGCGGTTGGTTCTTCGTCTGTTTTTACTTCAGTTTGTATTTCAGTGGGTTTGTCTTGAATTGACATGGCTGATTTTAAACTATCCTGACGAATTTTTTCTGCTGCTTCTTTGTCACCAGCTTGTTCGAACACATAAGATGCCATCATGACATCATTTGGTTGAAGCTGAGTTGGGCAAGCAGTCACTTCTTTAAATGCTTCTGCTGCTTTAGCAAAATCGTTATTACGCACATAAAGATAGCCTAATGCACGATTGAGACAACAACGTTGGCTTTCATCGGCACGTTTTGCACGTTTTTCTACTAACTTGAGTAGCTTGCTGTTATCTTCTGCTTGTAAACGAGTAATTTGTGTGCAAAGTTCAGGGCTAATTGGTGTGTTATCACCCAATTTCTTCATGATTTCAAGCGTGAATTCATAAGCCGATTCATGATCGTTACAATCAATTAAACGTTGAATTAAAGCGGTTTTTAATTCTAAATCATTGCGACGACGACGTGGCTGAGCTTCCCACCATGCGAGCAAGCCTTCAACGCCTTCTTCATTCATTTTCTCATCTAACAAGCCATTTTCTGTTTCTTGTTGAAGGGCTTTAAATTCTTCTGCTGAGAATAAACCAGAACCTTCGATTAAATCTAAGATGCCATCAAGTGCCTGATAAGCTTTGGAACGGCTATAAATTTCAGCAGCAAGTTTTAATACTTCTTTGTTACGATCTGACATTTCAAGCAAGCTATCGACGGAACTACGCGCTGCCGGTAATTTATTTTGTTGTAATAAAATACGGGTGCGAGCAATTTCGACGACTAGATTATCTGAACCGGCAAGTTCAGTCGCCTCAATTAAATAACGGTTTGCGCTGAATTCATCACCGCGTTGCTGTGCAGCTTCAGCGGCTTTAATCAGATTTAATACTGGCTCTGCAGAATGTTTCGCGTTTTTACCAATCAGTTTTTCTGCCTTGGCATAATCGCCTTCATTCATCTTCATCAAGCCTTCAAGGGTTTGACGTTGTGCTTTCACACGTTTACGGCGAGAAAACCAGTTATAGGTATTGCTACTTAAACGGAAGAAACGGGTAACAATCCACTCTAATGTATAAATTATCGCAAGTGCGACCACAAAGAAAATGACTAATGTGGTGAGCGACATTTCATATATGGTGTTTGCTGTTTCAATTCTGACATAACCTTGCTGACCGGAGAGGTAAGGCCCTGCAATCAATCCGGCAAGTAAGGCTATCATTAAAAAGAGAACTCTAAACATTATCTATCCTTATTGTTGGGGCTCAGTTGCCGGTTGTACAGCTGGTGCTTCAGCGGGTTTTTCTTCCGCTTTTGGCTCTTCCGCTTTCGCTTCAGGTGCCGGTTTTACTTCTTCTTTTCTTGGTGAATTATCCACTGCTTTTTCTGCTTCAATTTCCACTTTCTGCACATCTAAAGGTGTACGATTTAAGTATTTATCAAGCATGCTTAAGCTTTGTAATTGGCTTGGCACATCCACATAGATGGACACTTCAGATAATTCATCCACTGATTTTAAGAAACTTTGAGTCACTTCAGCATTGGTATCAAAATAACTACGAATCCAAGATGCAACGGCTTCTAAAGATTGTTTATAAAGTTCGTTTTGCTGACGAGGCACCGCCATAATTGCTAATTGTAAGCGTAAACGAATGTTTTCACGTAAGTAGATATCTTGGTTTGGCGCTAATAATTCTTTGCGATCTGCACCATGTTTCGGTGAAATGCGGATAAAGTGGTTCAAGAATGAAGTCGCACTTTTTTCTGCATTTTCCGCCCAATCTGAAAGAGAATCTGACAATTTTGTTGCATTTTGGTCATCACCAAAATTCACATCTAATACCGGTAACTCATCAACCGTATTAGCTAATTGCGATAATTTTTGCATGACCGCATTTTGATCCACGCCAGCTACGGAGAGAAGTTGTTTCAGATCTTGATTAATGGCACTACGAATAGCTGCGGATTGTGAGTTATTTACTTTAGCAAGGGTTTCATCAGCGAGTTTTAAGAGTGAAACCGCTGTATCCACGTCATTATCTAACACTAATTTACGCAATGCATTGTTGAGCAAGAAATCCGCTTCTGAGAATAACCAATCAGTAGGTTGTTGAGCATTAGCTTGCGCGCTCACTTTATTAATTTGTGATTGTAAGCCAACTAATTCGTGTGATTTAGCATTGATTAGCTCTTCTACTTGGGCAATTTTGTCTTGCGTTGCTTTATTCTCAGACTCTAATTGAGTAAGTTGTGTGGTATCAAATTTTACGTCTTGAGCAGGTGCTGAAACCACCGTTTTATTATTGATTTGAGCTTCAAGTGCGGTCAATTTTTGTTGGAATTCATCCACTTGTTGTTGACCAAAATAATAACCTGCACCACCCACGCCAAGTGCAATGAGAATGGCCAATAAACTTAATCCAGTACCACTTTTCTTCACAACGGTTTGTGTACGTGGCGCAACAGGCTCGCGATCTTCAGTTTGAATTTCCACTGCATCAGTTGCTTGGATTTCATCTGTCGTTTCAGGGGTTAATTTCTCTTTCGCCATATCTTTTCCTTAGTGAGAAAGGGGAGTTACTTCATTAAGTAAGGTATTAAGTAAACTTTGATTGTCCGCACCCGCGGAAACCACCACATTATGCCAACCTTGTTGTATTGCAACATCAGCAATGCGTTGGCTTACCGTGACTAAACAGCAATTTTTTAGCCAATTTTGTTCATTTTCAGGCACAAATTCGATTAACGCCTGCAAAATTTCAAGGCTCGTGACCACAAGGGTTTGTACACCAGAACGAATACAAATACTGGTTTGCTCTTCGTTATTATAACTAATCGGTGTGCGTTGATAACATTCAATAGTATCAACGGTTGCACCACGTAATGCGGCTTGTTCGCGTAGTAATTCTCGTCCGCCGTTGCCGCGTAAAATTAACAAGTTTTTATTTGTTAATTCTGCCATTTGCGGTAAATTCAGCACACCTTCGGTATTTTCTGATGTAATTGGATAACGAACAGTGCATTCAGTTTGACAGGAAAAATGCTGTGCCGTTCTATGTCCAACTGTAAAGTATTGTAAATCTTGACGCCAGTTAAAGCCAATATCTTTCAGGGTTTTATCCGCAAAATCGACCGCACTTTGGGATACCAAAAACACATAATCACCGCTTTTTAGCTGATTAAGTTTTGTCGGTAATTGTGCCAACTCAGCACCCGCTTCAATAGAAAGCAAAGGCAAATGCAAGGCAACTACACCGGCTTGATTTAGCTGGTCAACTAGGGTTTTTCCTCGTTCATCGGGGCGAGTGACTAGTACGGCCATGGTAATTTCCTATGCTGAATAAATCTTCGCCAGAATCTTATCTGCGCCTTGTGCTAGAAGTTGTTCTGCAATGCTCACACCTAATGCTTCGGCATTTTCAACCGCACTTTTACCTTCCGCACGAATAATCGCTGAGCCATCGGTTTCTCCGACAAGAGCACGCAAGAAAATTTCACCATTTTGCTCAATGGCGTATCCACCAATTGGCACTTGGCAGCCGCCTTGTAAGCGGGTATTCATTGCACGCTCAGCCAAAACACAAGTCGTCGTAGTCGCATCTGAAAGTGGAGCTAGTAATGCTTTCACTTCTTCATCATCAACACGGCACTCAATGCCCACTGCGCCTTGTCCGGCAGCCGGTAAAGATTGTTCCACTTCAATAAATGAGGCAATACGTTCTGCTAGCCCTAAACGAATTAAGCCGGCCGAGGCTAAAATAATGGCATCGTATTCGCCATTGTCTAATTTACTTAATCGGGTTCCCACATTGCCACGTAAAGATCGGATATCAAGATCAGGGCGTAATTGTTTTAATTGGCATTGACGACGTAAGCTTGATGTTCCAACGATAGCACCTTGGGGCAAATCATCTAATGAGCGGTATGTATTGGATACGAAAGCATCACGTGGATCTTCGCGTTTACAGATCACACTTAATCCTAAACCTTCTGGAAACTCCATCGGTACGTCTTTCATTGAATGGACAGCAATATCGGCACGTTTTTCGAGTAAAGCCTTTTCTAACTCTTTAACAAATAAGCCTTTTCCACCAATTTTAGCTAAAGGTGAATCTAAGATTACATCGCCTTTTGTTACCATAGGAACTAATTCAACAGAAAGTGTTGGGTGAAATTTTTCTAATTGATCTTTCACAAAATTAGCTTGCCAAAGTGCTAAAGGACTTTGACGAGTCGCTATTTTTAAGGTTTTAAGTACTGCCATAAATACCGCTGATTTTAAATAGAATTATGCCCTATGCTACCATTTTTAGGGCAAAAAGTCAGATCATTTAAATTTTTGATTTCCGACTAGGTAAGTGGTACAGTAACACCAGTTATTTGGTGATAGGTAGGAAGCCTTGAAATACGATCTCACTCAAGCCCGAAAATGTATTGAAACGCTAGATAAACGTCGTTTTGATCGAGCATTGCTGGGCTCTGGTGATGCATTCCGACACATCGTCTCTTTGTTGCCTCTGTTGTTGCATCTTAATCATTCAGCTTTGCCGGGTTATGTGGAAGATGCCCCAGTAGGCATTTCTGATTTTATCCTTTCCAATTATCAGCAAGGTTTTCTCTCAAAAGAACATCCTGAACTTGTAGCAAGTGTGCAAAGTGCGGTCAATTCTGATGCTGTTTTTGCCCCGATCTTAGGTATTTATGTGATGGGGAGTTTTGGTTCCATTAGCCAAACTTCAGCTTCAGATTTGGATATTTGGATCTGCCATCAAGATGATTTATCTGAGCAAGATCAACAACGCTTAGCGGAAAAAATGAAGAAAATCAGCTTATGGGCATCCACATTTCATGTGGAAATGCATTTTTATTTAATGACGCAAAAACGCTTCCGTAATGAGCGTTATTCCGATCCATTAACCAAAGAAAACAGTGGTTCTGCCCAATATATGTTGTTATTGGAAGAGTTTTATCGTTCCGCTGTACGCCTTGCGGGTAAGCCATTATTGTGGCTCCACTTGTGGGTGGAAGATGAAAAACAATATGAAGCCGAAGTTACGCGTTTAGTGGCGGAAGGTGAGCTTAATCCAAATGATTGGGTTGATTTTGGCGGGTTAGGGCAATTTTCTGCCAGTGAATATTTTGGTGCGAGCTTATGGCAACTGTATAAAGGTATCGATTCACCGTATAAATCGGTGATGAAAATCTTATTGTTGGAAACCTATGCCCAAGAATACCCAAATGCCCATTTAATTGCTCGTCAATTTAAAGAAGATTTACTTTCCGGTCGTAGTACCGCTGCACATCATTTTGACCCTTATATTGCGATTCTAGAGAGAATTAGCCAATATTTGACCGCACATTCAGAATTTAAGCGCCTTGATTTTGTACGCTCTTGTTTTTATGTGAAGGCGACGGAAGACTTTGCGTTATATCACGCGTCAAATTGGCGTATTTCTTATATGAAAATGATGGCCCAAGAATGGGGTTGGTCAAAAGAACGTATTGAAGAATTAGATCTGCGTCCAAATTGGAAAATCAAACGGGTGAAAGAAAGTCACAATAATTTGGTGAATTTCTTGATGATGAGTTATCGAAATCTAGTGGATTTTGCGCGTAAACATAAAATTAATTCTAGCGTAATTCCGCAAGATATTACGGTACTTTCTCGTAAGCTTTATACCGCATTTGAAGAGCTGCCAGGTAAAATTACATTACTCAACCCACAAATTTCACATAATTTAGCGGAAAACCACCTCACATTCATCGAAGTTCATGGTAATAAGCGTTTTAAAGATGGGTGGTATATGGTGAATCAGCCGCCACATCATATTATGTTCTCGAAAGAACGTGTGATTGAATATGGGGAAAGTTTAAATAAAGTCGTCGCATGGGCTTATTTTAATCGTTTGCTGACAGCTGAAACTCGTTTGCATCTAATCAGTCAAAATATCGACCAGCTCACTTTACGTAATTTTGTCGCTGATTTGCGATTGTTTTTCCCCCATACAAATGGTCAAGCTCCTACAAATGAGGCACTTTCTTCGCAGTGTGAAATCCGAGATTTGTTTATTGCAGTGAACTTAGTAAATGACCCGACAGCACAAGTTGAAGAACTTAAATCAAATATCTCGCCGAGTGATTTGTTCAGTTTTGGTCAATTAGAACAGAGCTTGGTCGGCAGCATTGATTTCACTTACCGTAATGTGTGGAATGAAATTCGAACTTTACATTTTGAAGGGCAGAATGCGATTTTGCTTGCCTTAAAAGTGCTTTCTAATAAAATTGATCAAGGTGTGAATCAGCCACGTTCTATACAGGTTTTCTGTTACAGTAAACACTACAACCGCACATTGCGAAACTTGGTGAGCGTACTGGTAAACCGTTGTATCAGTATTCAATTAGGGGATAGTCGTCCAACAACGCATTCCCGTTTACGTGTGGCTGGGAAAAACTGGCAATTCTTTTTTGAAGAGAAAGGGATCAGTTTACAGCCTATTGACGGTGGGAAAGAAAGTGCAGTCAATTTTGAAGACGTTTTGCCAACTCAATTGGAAGAGAAAGAAATTATCCCTGAGGGACGCCGATATCCACCTGAAATTGATTTGTTTGCCAGTGAAGGTTTTTTACAATTTTTCTTTGAAGATAATGCCGATAATAGCTTTAACGTCTATTTGTTAGATGAAAAGAATCGTCTCGAAATTTATCGTCAATGTGAAGGTTCAAAAGATGACAAGGTCCGTGAAGTAAATCAGATTTATCAATCACTCGGCTCGAAAGGTTGTAAAAATCCGTATAAAATGGTGCAGCGGAATTTTAATTACCCGCAATTTTATCAATTGCATCTGACAGAAAGCGGTATGCATATCATGCCGTTCAAATTTAAAAGCAAAAGGAGTTGCGACTAGCTAAATCAAAACAAGTATTGTTTGAGATAAATGAAGTATATCTACAAATATGCATTGGAAGATAGGCAAAATCCCGATAGAATCCCTTCTTTTGAAAATCTATTGAGAAATAATCTAAGGCTGTGGACGTTTTCGCCTTCAGGCGATAGAATGTGCGTCCTCTCATCTCTTGGAGAAAATTATGCAAGAAAAGTTAAAAGTATTAATTATCGACGACCATCCATTAATGCGTCGTGGTATCAAACAATTAGTTGAATTAGAAGAGAATTTTGAAGTCGTTGCCGATGTAGGAAGCGGTACAGAAGGTATTTCCATTGCGATTCAAGAATCCCCGGATTTAATCATTTTAGATCTGAATATGAAAGGCCTTTCCGGTTTAGATACCCTTAAAGGTTTGCGTGCGGAAGGCGTTGATGCACGAATTTTGATCTTAACTGTCTCTGATGCGAAAAATGATATTTTCACTCTCATCGATGCGGGTGCTGACGGTTATCTATTAAAAGATACCGAGCCAGATGTGCTACTTGAGCAAATTAAACGTATTGCACAAGGCGAAGTGATTTTAAGTGATTCGATCAAGAATTTACTGTTAGAACGTAAACATACTGTTGATCCAATGGATTCACTCACCGATCGTGAAATGGATGTATTACGTTTAATCGCGACAGGTTTATCCAACAAACAAATTGCAGGCCAACTTTTCATTTCTGAAGAGACGGTTAAAGTGCATATTCGTAATTTACTGCGTAAACTCAATGTACATTCACGTGTTGCGGCAACTGTCTTATTCTTTGAACGAAATGGTCGATAGGCAAGTTAAACGTAAAAAAGTGCGGTCAAAATTGACCGCACTTTTTATTTATCTCGGCACCCCCCTTAATAAAGGGATTGGCTCAAATGGCGCAACTGAGGTTGGCGCAGGAATATCATTAAAAAGTAAGATAAATGGTTTAGGTGGCAAGATTTTTTCATTTCGCCATAAGCTTCCCATGCCGACTAATTGAATATCATCGGGTAAATTCTTTATTCCCGCTTTTAATAAAGCTACAGTATTTGGGCGAGGGTGTCCAATAGCAATGGCTGTGCCATGTTTACGCGCATATTGAATTGCACTTTGAAATTGGCGTTGCACATCTACTAAATTATCGCTGTCATCTAAAAAGATGTGGCGATCTAATACACGTACGCCTTGTTCTTTTGCTATTTTTCCTGCGACTGATTTTCCAATCGTACGACTATCTAAAAAGAATAAATGTTGCTCATGAAGTGCGGTCATTAAATAGGTCATTAATGTGGTATCAGCTGTGGCTGCGCTGCCCATATGATTATTCATTCCGATGGCATTTGGCACAATAGATTTGGCTTTTTTCACTCTCTCATTCACTTGCGCTTCAGACAAGCCTAAAGTCAAACCACCTTCTTCAATTTTAATGTTGCTGACAGGCTGCATCGGCATATGGATGAGAATATCATGATTTTGTGCTTTCGCTTCTTGATTGCGTATTTTTGCATAGGGTGCAGCTGGAATAATCGCAACAGAGACTTCTTTTGGCATAGCTAAAACTTCGGCATCTTCTTTCGGATGATAGCCAATGTCATCAATTACAATAGCCAGTTTGCCTTGTGCAAAAGTAAAAGCAGAGAAAAGTGCGATTGAAAAAATAATCGTATTTTTGACCGCACTTTGAAAGAACCTTGCCATTATTTAATCCACCCAGCCGGATTCACAGGCACTCCTTTACGGCTAATTCCAAAATAAAGTGCCGGTTTAGAGATCTCGCCCGTATTACCCACTTGTGCGATGGTTTGTCCCGCAGAAACAAGCTGACCTTGTTTTACAAATACCGCTTGGTTGAAACCATATAAGCTCAAGTCGCTGTCGCCGTGTTTTACAATCACCATATAACCATAGCCATTAAGATGACCCGCTAGAATGACACGACCACTTGCAATAGCTTTTACCGCGGTACCCGTTGGTGCACCGATAACCATACCTTTCCAACGCACTTCTCCCGCCTGGATTGAACCAAAGGAATGCAATGTCGGACCGGAAACGGGACGACTGTATTGATGCGCAGCCGTACCTAAACCACTGGTACTGTTAATCAACTTACGTTCTTGATCGGTTGGTTGATAAGGTTTTGAGGTTCGTTTTTCTTCCTCTTGCTTTTTCTGAGCAAGGGCTTCACGCTCACGTTGTTCTTGTTGGCGAGCGGCTTGTTCAGCACGTTGAATTTCTTGGCGAAGGGCATTTTCATTCGCTTTCAATGTTTCCAGTTTATTCTGATCTTTCGTTAAGTTTTTATTGAGTTCATTTAACGTAGATTGACGTTCTTGTTGCGCTTTTTGTAATTCTTGCTGCTGTTTCTTTTGCGTAGAAAGCTGATCGCGATGATTCTTTTGTTGGCCTGAAATCGCTTCGCGTTGTTTCGCGAGATTCTCTTGTGTTGCTTTCAGATTGTTAATCATATCAATGCGCACTTGATTTAAGTGTTGATAATACACTTTCATGCGTTCTGCTTTTTTGGCATCTTCCGAAAGCATTCTTTCCAAGGTAGAAGGATTTATCCCTGAGCGATAAATGGCATCGATTTGTTGCGCGAGCTTCGCTTTTTGCACGCGCTCTTGCTTTTCTAATTGCTTGATTTGCTTTTCCGTTTCCGCCATTTGCTTGCGGATTTCTTTTAAGCTTAATTCTGTTTCACGTAATTCACCGACAACGCTATTAATTTTGCTTTCTTGATCTTTAAGACTGGCTTGGAGTTTAGCTTGTGCGCGTTTTTGCTCGGCGATCTTTGACTCTTGTTGTTTAATTTGTTTTTGAATTTGAGTGAGATCGTTGCCTTGCGCTAAAGATGAAAAGCCAAGCAGACCGCAAGCCAAAAGTGCGGTCAGTTTTGATAAGATTTTTTTTCTACAATTGCTTTGCTGCATACATCTAAACTTGAGAGAAATTAAGGGACGAATAAAGCTTAAATACTAGCATTATTTTTGAGTGGCTAAAAGTTTACAGGCGATTTTTTGCGAAAGATCAGTAAATGCCGCCTTTTTACTTTTAAACATACCGATTTTTTGCTATAAAAGAGCCATCATTTTTTTATTAATACTTAGGAGATCCTTATGGAATTAGTATTCATTCGTCACGGTTTCAGTGAGTGGAACGCAAAAAATTTATTCACCGGTTGGCGTGATGTAAATTTAACCGAGCGCGGCGTAGAAGAAGCAAAAGCAGCAGGTAAAAAATTGTTCGAGAAAGGCTATGAGTTCGATATCGCCTTCACCTCTGTTTTAACTCGTGCAATCAAAACCTGTAACATCGTGTTAGAAGAATCTCACCAATTATGGATTCCTCAAGTGAAAAACTGGCGTTTAAATGAGCGTCACTACGGTGCATTACAAGGCTTAGATAAAAAAGCAACCGCAGAACAATACGGTGACGAACAAGTTCATATCTGGCGTCGTTCTTACGATATTTCTCCTCCAGATTTAGATCCGAAAGATCCAAACTCTGCACATAACGACCGTCGTTATGCAAACATCCCATCTGATGTTGTACCAAACGCAGAAAACTTAAAATTAACCTTAGAACGTGCATTACCATTCTGGGAAGACCAAATTGCTCCAGCAATGCTTTCTGGTAAACGTGTTTTAGTGGTGGCACACGGTAACTCACTTCGTGCATTAGCAAAACACATTATCGGTATTTCTGATGCGGAAATCATGGATTTTGAAATCCCAACCGGTCAACCGTTAGTGTTAAAACTTGATGATAAATTAAACTACGTAGAACACTACTATCTTTAATTTATAAATGATTTCAAAGTGCGGTTAATTTTGACCGCACTTTTTGTTTAAGGAGAATTACGGATGAAAAAATTACTCGCGGTGATTTTTGCCTTGTTACCTGTTTTGGCCTTTGCAGCATCGCCAAATCACTCGGCAAAATCAACTCAAACCAAGTCAGTGAAAACGGCAGTTAAAAAAGTGGAAGCTAAGAAAGCCACTACGCCTAAAACCGTAGCTAAAACAGCGAAAAAGAAAGCCGATGCCAAAAAAGCAGAAGCGAAAAAGCCAGCTAAAATTGTCGAAGCAAAAAAAGCGGTAACGAAAAAAGAAAAAATAAAAAATAAAACGACAAATAAAGCCGCTAAAGCAGAGCCGACAAAAACGAAAGGCAAACAGCCAGTAGAAAAAACTAAGCAAACTGCAGTAAAAGATAAAAAGACGGTAGTGAAAAGCAAACAAAGTGCAGTTAAAGAATCCGCTAAACCTGAAAAAGCGATTGCTAAAAAAACACCTGCGGTTAAAACCGAAGTGAAGAAAGCGGAACCAAAAGCTGTTGAAAAAGTGACTGAAAAGAAAGTCGATGCTGTCGCACAAAAAACAGCGAGTATGGTGACAAAATCCGTCGTCGTACCAAGATGTAATGATTCAAAAGTTTTTGCGGTATTATCTGATGCCTTCAAAAAACAAGGTGCTGCGACTAACACCCAAATGACAGTGAAACAAATCACGCAAGCCCGTGAAACGCAATCTTATCCACAACAAGGCATTCGCAGCTGTAATGCGATAGTGGAAACCAACGGCGTTAAATATGTTACGGATTACAGCATTATCTTGAATGATAAAGGTTTCTTCGTGCAAGTTGAAAACGCACAACCCGCTCAACGTTTCTAATCTTAATGTGCGTTGTTCAAATGAAGTTGTTTGAATAACGCACGCATTTCTTCTTCATTCAAACAGCGATATTCACCATTACCCAATCCATCAAGTGTTAAATGGCTCATTTGATAACGGATGAGACGCAATGTCGGAAAGCCGATATGTGCCGTCATTCTACGTACTTGTCGATTACGCCCTTCACTAATTTTAATTTCTAACCAGCTCGTTGGAATACTTTGACGTTCACGAATAGGTGGCTTGCGAGGCCAAAGAAAATCTGGTTCTGAAATCAACCGCACTTTTGCTGGCTTCGTCATCCCATCTTTCAATTCAACGCCTTGACGAAACTTGTCTAAGTCAGCCTCTTCAGGAATGCCTTCCACTTGCACAAAATACGTTTTTTCTGTTTTAAACTTAGGATCAGCCAAACGATGTTGCACTTCACCATTATTCGTTAAAATCAGTAACCCTTCGCTATCACGATCCAATCGTCCTGCCGCATACACATTAGGAATGGTAATAAAATCTTTTAATGTAGCTCGGCCATTTTCATCGGTGAATTGTGTCAGCACATCAAAAGGTTTGTTAAATAAAACAACGATTGTTTGTTCTAATGTAAGTGGCTTCGCTTTAGGCTTAAATGAACGAGTGGATTTTGCCGTTCGTTTGGTTGTAAATGAGTGAGAAGGGAAAGGTTTTGACATATTATTTATTGAGTAAAAAAGAAAAAAAGGGCGGATTTTAACCCGCCCTCTTATATTACCACTGATAGCGATAAACTGCTTGAATTGCATAAGGTTTATCGAAGTTTTTACCGTCAGCACGGCTTACTTCTAAACCAAAACGATGATTTGCAAATCCAGCATTTAAGCCGACCGCACTTTCAAAACGTCCGCGGCTGCTTGCAACATCAAGTGCGCTGTTTGTGTAATGAATTTTGCTGCTACGGTTTTTGCTAGTAATCGCATTGACTTCTGCATAAGGTTGTAAATTCCAACCATTACTTAATGCAAAGCCTTTGGCTACACGTAAACCAATTCGAGAATACACAGAAGATAAGCTATCTTCATTCTCTTGTGATGAAATATGTGTCCACGCTAATTGTGCTTGCGGGGTAATTGTCCAATCGTTCACAAGGCTAAAGCGTTTGCCTAATTCACTCGAAATAGTATAAGCGTTGTAATGGCGTTTTTCAGTGTAATTTGAGTTAGCGTGTAAACGGCTGTATTTCACGATGTTATCTACATAAATACCGTTATCTGCAAGGTAAGCTGCATATAAGCCCACGCTGTTGCCTCTTACTTTGCCATCACCGTAATAACCATTGAAATCAACGTTAGCTTGGCTACGACCAACAAATCCACCAACACGGAGGTTATCTGTTACAACCGCATCAGCGCCCACTTGTAAGCTATGTACGTTTTGTTTAAAGCCAGAAGTTTCACTCTCACCTGTCGAAAGTGCGGCTAATTTTTGGCGAGAATTCACATTACGAACCCATACATTACCTTTTTCACCGTTTTTCACTTCACCTAGACGTTGATGAATGCCATTTAAATCATCTTCCACTAAAAGCAATTGTGCTTGGCGAAGAGAAACTTGTGCATTCGCTAAGTCTGAAAGTAATGGTGTGCTTGGTAGAACTGCAGGTGGTACTACTGGATTACTTGGGGTTACTACTGGAGTGCTAGGCGTTACCGCAGGTTTGCTTGGGGTCACTACTGGTTTGCTTGGTGTAACTGGTGCAACAGGTGGAGTTGGAGTAACTACATTTTTAGAGTTAGCTAATACCCAATTATTTCCCTCTTTGGTTAGAAAATATTGGTAAGCCCCTAAATCTACACGATTATTCGGGTTAGTTAAGCTAAACGCCGCATTACCACCATTGGTTTCTACAAGTGTCACTTTGCCGTTAGCAACGTTTGCACCTTGGTTAGTTACCCCAATTTTATGATTACCTTCGGCAGTACCTTTAACAACGATTTTATCGCTTTTGTTTTCAGCGATATTGGTGTTGAGGTTGAAGATACCTGAGCCAGTGAGATTACCCGTGATAGTTAATGTTGCATAAGGAGCGTTTGTATTAGTTAAAGAAACCGCTGAGTTATTTAAATGCAAGTCTGTTACTTCTGAATTATCCACTAAATCCCATGTAGTATTGTTAGTTAGATTTAATGTAACAGGCGTTTTATTTGTACCGTCATATTGCTTTACTGCACCATTTAACTGTGAGTTATCTGCATTTAACACAAATCTAGGTGAGCTAGTTTTCTCTCCTTCAGATAAGTCCGTATCAGCTAGATCGGGCATGTTTAATCCAACCAATACTTTTGCATCGGGGATTTTAGTATTTTTTAGATTAACTGTTGTTGAGCTGTAATTATTTGTTGTATCTCGAGAATCTTGTTTATTAGTAAAAATAACAACATCTCCAGTGTTATTTTCAATGTTGGAATTTGTAATGTTGGTCATACCACCATCAAGTACAAAACCTAAACCTTTACTTTGACCTTTCGCTTCAATTGTGAGCAAGCTGTCCTCAATATTTAATGTAGTATTCTCAGATATGTATGCAATAGTAGTTGATTTATCGCTACCTGCTGGCTGTAGCGTGATATTTAAATTTTTGATATTTAATGCTGAGTTTTCTGCATCTACAGCAGTGCTGTTACCTTCCCCTAGGAAAATAGAGGAGTTAGTAATATTTGCTGTAGATTTATCAAATAGTTGGTACCCGATGCTCTCTTCAGCTAAACTAACAATACTCACTGAATCAATATCAATGGTGCTATTACTTTGAAGTTCAAATGCTGAATTTCCTGAAACTGACTCGCCCTCTTCATTAACTGTTGAAAGCCCCTTAAATAAATTGATATTACCGGTGTGGAATTTGAGATTTGCATCTCTCAATTCAAAAACAGAACTTTCAGGAAAAGCCTTCGATAATGTGAAAGTGCTATTAGGTTTGATTTCTAATGAACTAGGCCCCTTAGAAAATTGAGGATAAAGGAAAATTAGTGATTCTGTTGGATAATCCTTATTATTTAAACCATTTTTCATTCGAAAAGATACAGTTGCAAGATTCTTTTTATTTGTTAAATCATATCCATAATCTGAATTAAAATTCATATTTTTTACTTCAGAGTCAGTTCTTTCCGGATTCTTATATACGGTACCTTCATATAGTTTATAATCAATGGCCCATGCCGAATTAACTAATCCTAACGCCATAGCCACCAAACTCACTTTAAAAGTGCGGTTAAAAATTTTATTGTTTTTCATATGAATTCCTTTGGATTATAAAAAAGCCAACTTATTGAATAAAAGCTGGCTTAAATTTTAACGATTTAATGATTAACCTGCAACAGCGATACGTTTCATATCTGTCATATAACCACGTAACTCTTGACCAATTAATTCAACTGGGTGGTTACGGATTGCATCGTTTACATCGCGTAAAGTGATGTTGTCGATAGCAACTGCTGGTGTTGGTTCACCTAAGTCACCTTTTTGTAAGGTTGGGATGATTTCTTTAGCAAGAATAGGGGTCGCTACGTTAGAGAATAAGTAGTTACCATATTCTGCCGTATCAGAAATAACTACGTTCATTTCGTATAAACGTTTACGCGCAATGGTGTTAGCGATTAACGGTAATTCGTGAAGTGATTCATAGTAAGCTGACTCTTCATAGATACCGCTTGCTACCATTGCATCAAAGGCTAATTCAACACCCGCTTTCACCATTGCTACCATTAATACGCCGTTATCAAAGTATTCTTGTTCAGAAATTTTGATGCCGTCTGCTTTTGGTGCGTTTTCAAAGGCAGTTTTGCCAGTTGCTTCACGCCATGCTAATAAATCTTTGTCGCCATTTGCCCAGTCAGCCATCATAGTTGCTGAGAAGTGACCGCTGATGATGTCATCCATGTGTTTGTAATATAAGAAACCAAGACTTTCTTTGATTTGTTCAGCAAGTTCAAATGCACGTAATTTTGCGCTGTTTGATAAGCGATCCATCATTAATGTGATACCGCCTTGTTTTAAGGCTTCAGTAATAGTTTCCCAACCGTATTGGATAAGTTTGCCTGCGTATGCTGGATCTTTACCGTCAGCAACAAGTTTGTCGTAACATACGATTGAACCTGCTTGTAACATACCGCAAAGAATGGTTTGTTCACCCATTAAGTCAGATTTTACTTCTGCGACGAACGAAGATTCTAATACGCCTGCACGGTCACCACCGGTTGCAGCTGCCCATGCTTTTGCAATTGCCATACCTTCGCCACGAGGGTCATTTGCAGGGTGAACCGCGATTAATGTTGGTACACCGAAACCACGTTTGTATTCTTCACGTACTTCAGTACCTGGACATTTTGGTGCAGTCATGACTACAGTGATGTCTTCACGGATTTGCTCACCCACTTCAACGATGTTGAAACCGTGTGAGTAACCGAATGCAGAATCTTTTTTCATTAATGGCATCACATCAGCCACCACTTTAGAGTGTTGTTTGTCTGGCGTTAAGTTAATCACTAAGTCTGCAGTTGGGATTAACTCTTGGTAAGTGCCCACTTTAAAACCATTTTCAGTTGCACGTTGGAATGAAGCACGTTTTTCCGCAATCGCTTCAGGGCGTAATGCATAAGAAATGTCTAAGCCAGAGTCACGCATATTTAAACCTTGGTTTAAACCTTGCGCACCACAACCTACGATAACGATTTTTTTGCCTTTTAAGTAGTTGCAACCGTCAGCAAATTCGCTGCGATCCATAAAACGACAACGACCTAATTGATCTAATTTTTCGCGTAAATTTAATGTGTTGAAATAGTTAGCCATTTTTCATCCTTAATATGATGTTGATTAATGTTTGTATGAGGTTGTGTTTGAATATAGTTTTTTGTTGTGTCATGGATTATAAGATTTTTAATTATTGCGTAAAGTGATATTATTGACACTTAGTGTTGCATTTTTTGCAACGATATTTGCATTTTAGTGATACATATGAACTTTCAAGACCTTCAAATATTTCTTCATCTTGCGGACACACAAAATTTTGCTAAAACCGCTACGCAAAATCATATGTCGCCGTCTACGCTTTCACGCCAGATTCAACGAATGGAAGAGGAATTAGAACAATCTTTATTTATTCGTGATAATCGCCAAGTTCGTTTAACCGAACAAGGTGAGAGATTTCTGCAATTTGCGAAAGCAGAATGGCAAAACTGGCAACAGTTTAAGCGCCAATTGCGGGATAATTCAGCGGAATTAAGCGGAGAGTTACGCTTATTTTGTTCGGTAACGGCTTCATATAGCCACTTGCCGCAGGTGTTAGCCAAATTTCGTTCTCATTATCCAAAGGTTGAAATTCAATTGACTACTGGTGACCCCGCTTCTGCGGTGCAATTCATTCAATCGGAACAGGTGGATCTTGCTTTGGCGGGAAAACCGAATAATCTGCCGACAGGATTAGAGTTTTATAAGATTGATGATATTTCCCTTTCATTAATTGCCCCTCGAGTCGCTTGTTTAGCCACACAATTATTGCAAGAAGAGCCCATCAATTGGCAGCAAATGCCTTTTATTTTGCCATTGGATGGAATGGCGCGGCAGCGTATTGAACAATGGTTACGTAGCAAACACATTAAACATCCAAAAATTTATGCCACAGTAGCGGGGCACGAAGGTATCGTACCAATGGTAGCGCTCGGTTTTGGATTAGCGATGTTGCCTGATGTGGTGATTGATAATAACCCGATGTCAAAAGACGTGTCTCGTTTAAATTTAGACAATCCAGTCGAGGCATTTGATTTAGGCGTTTGTGTGCAAAAAAGAAATTTAGCGAATCCCCTAATTCGTGCATTTTGGGAGATGTTAGACTAAAATAATAAGCAGAATTAACCTAAGGATTTATTATGTTAAGAGGCATACTTATTTCACTTTTAGCCTCGCTTTTATTTGGCTATATGTATTATTTTTCCACGCTACTGAAACCGCTCAGTGGCACGGATATTTTCGGCTATCGAATGCTGTTTACATTCCCTTTCGTTGCCCTTTCCGTCATCATGTTTAAACAAAAGCAGGCATTGGCAGAGCATTTAAAACGCATTAAAAAACAACCGCTCTTTGCCCTTTCCTATATTATTTGTGGCGCATTAATGGGTTATCAAATGTGGCTCTTTTTGTGGGCCCCCAATAATGGTAGCTCCTTAAATGTTTCTTTCGGTTATTTATTGTTGCCAATTGTGATGGTGGCCGCAGGACGGATCATTTTTAAAGAACGAATTTCAACATTGAAATTTATAGCTGTGGTAATTGCGGCGGTCGGAGTGATTTCTAACATCATTTTAAAAGGTGGGTTATCTTGGGAAGCCATTGTTATCTGTGTGGGTTATACCACGTACTTCTCGATACGAAAAGCCCTGAAAAATACCGATCTTGGTGCTTTTTGCTTAGAAATGATCGCATTATTGCCAGTTAGCGTTTACTTTGCCCTTCAAACCGATTTTGCTACTGTACAGGAATCGAATCCTAATATTTGGGGATTATTGGTATTACTTGGGCTTATTAGTGGTGCTGCATTAATTGCTTATGTTATAGCCAGTAATATGCTGCCGATGAATTTGCTTGGCCTTTTAGGTTATGTTGAAACCATTTTGATGGTGATTATTTCATTTTTAATTGGAGAGGAAATGGATGCGGACAGCTATCCGTTATTCATTTGTTTAGTATTGGCGATGAGCCTGATTATTTTTGATGGCGTGTATAAACAGCGCGCAAAGGGAAAAAATCATGTCGTTTAAAGAAATTAGCCCAGAACAAGCTTGGGAAATGGTGCAAAATGGCGCCATGCTTGCTGATATTCGGGATCCACAACGTTTCACCTATTCCCATGCGAAAGGGGCGTTTCATTTAACCAACCAAAGCTTTTTACAATTTGAAGAACAGGTGGACTTTGACTCCCCGATTATCGTGAGTTGTTATCATGGCGTGAGCAGCCGAAATGTGGCAACTTTCCTTGTTGAGCAAGGCTATGAAAATGTGTTTAGCGTCATTGGTGGGTTTGATGGCTGGGAGAAAGCCGGTTTACCAATAGAAACGGCTTATTAATATTTTTTGATTTAAAGTGCGGTGAAATTCACCGCACTTTTCTTTTTGTCTCGCTATTGTTTATCCACAATCGCTTTCAACATCGTGTAAGATTGGGCTTGCTTTTGCTCATCAAAAATATAGCTCACTGCCATAATTTCATCAAAATGTACTCGTTCACGTAATTGCTTGAGTTGAAAATCCACGCTTTCAGGACTACCGATAAGCGAACAAGCAGTCATTTGTTCCACTACTGCACGCTCTTGGTTGTAAATCGGGATTTCCTCGAAATCGACTGGGCCAAAGTGTGGTTTCTTTTGGGCGTGCATTTGAGTTTTCCAAACATCTTCTTCTGAAGCCATAGGCGGTTGTAAATTTTGTTGTGCGTTAGTCACCACGCTTAAGAAAAATAGTGTTTGTGTTGTCGCCAGTTGTTTCGCTTCTTTATCGGTTTCAGCAACAATCGCGTTCACACCTAAGATGACATAAGGTTCAGCAAGATAGGTAGAAGGTTTGAAGTTTTTGCGGTAAATCTCCACCGCCATTTCCATCATGCGTGGCGCAAAGTGTGAAGCAAAGGCATAAGGCAAGCCAAGCTCTGCCGCAAGATACGCACTTTCGGTGCTAGATCCTAAAATGTAAAACGGTATATTCAAGCCAGCGGAAGGATAAGCCGAAACAGGGTTGGAATCTTTAAAGTAACCGCGAAGTTCTGCAATTTCCGCAGGGAAATCCAGACTGTTTCGTCCACGACGAAGTGCTGCAGCCGTTTGCATATCAGTTCCTGGTGCACGGCCTAAACCGAGTTCAACACGGTTTGGATAAAGCGTCTCCAGTGTGCCATATTGCTCAGCGACTACATACGGCGAATGATTCGGTAACATCACACCACCTGACCCCACGCGCAAAGTTTTCGTATTGGCTAGCGTATGTTGAATTAAAAGTGCGGTCGCTGAACTCACCAAATTTTTCATATTATGATGCTCAGCAATCCAATAGCGTTCAATGCCGATATTTTCAGAATGTTTTGCAAGACTTACCATAGACTCAACGGCTTGCAAATAAGTTTGCCCTTCTCGGACAGGGGCGAGATTAAGAATAGAGAGCTTCATTTTATTTCCTCCTGATTGATTTGTTGAGCGTCATTATACATGTTTTTTCAGGCAGAAATATCGATAAAATTGGAATAGACTGTTCCGAGAAAAGGAAAAATATTGCAAAATAGGCACAAATTCAGATGTATTCGAAAAAATGATTGTATTTAATAATATTTCCTTAAAGCGCGGGCAAACCGAATTGCTTGAGAATGTCACGGCAACCATCAATCCGAAACAAAAAGTCGGCTTGGTGGGGAAGAATGGTTGCGGTAAGTCGTCTCTTTTTGCCCTATTAAAAAAAGAATTAACGCCAGAGGGCGGCGAAGTCACTTATCCATCCAACTGGCGGGTATCTTGGGTGAATCAAGAAACGCCGGCATTGGATATTCCCGCTATTGATTATGTGATTCAAGGGGATCGCGAATATTGCCGTTTGCAGCAGGAACTTAATGAAGCCAATGAACGTAATGATGGCCATGCGATTGCACGCATTCACGGGCAATTAGAAACCTTGGATGCTTGGACAATTCAATCTCGCGCGGCTTCCTTATTACATGGTTTAGGTTTTAACCAAGAAGAAATCGCTCAACCGGTGAAATCCTTCTCTGGTGGTTGGCGAATGCGCTTGAATTTGGCACAAGCATTGCTTTGTCCATCGGATTTATTATTGCTAGATGAGCCGACCAACCATTTAGATTTAGATGCGGTTATTTGGTTAGAACGTTGGTTAGTGCAATATCAAGGCACCTTAGTATTAATTTCCCACGACCGTGATTTTCTCGATCCGATTGTGACAAAAATCCTCCATATCGAAAATCAGAAGCTCAATGAATACACGGGCGATTATTCTTCCTTTGAAGTGCAGCGGGCAACCAAATTAGCACAACAAACAGCGATGTATCGTCAGCAACAACAAAAAATCTCTCATTTACAAAAATATATCGACCGCTTTAAAGCCAAAGCGACCAAAGCTAAACAAGCACAAAGCCGTATGAAAGCCTTAGAGCGCATGGAACTGATTGCACCGGCTTATGTGGATAATCCTTTTACTTTTGAATTCCGTCCACCACTATCCTTGCCGAATCCTTTAGTGATGATTGAGCAGGCGAGCGCAGGTTATGGCAGCGGCGAAAGTGTGGTAGAAATTTTAAGTAAAATTAAGCTGAATTTAGTACCGGGTTCACGCATTGGTTTGCTCGGGAAAAATGGTGCAGGAAAATCAACCTTAATCAAATTGTTAGCCGGTGAGCTCACCGCCCTTTCTGGTACAGTACAATTAGCTAAAGGCGTGCAACTTGGCTATTTTGCGCAACATCAGCTTGATACGCTACGTGCAGACGAATCCGCTCTCTGGCACATGCAGAAACTCGCACCAGAGCAAACGGAGCAACAGGTACGGGATTATCTTGGGAGTTTTGCGTTCCATGGTGACAAAGTTAACCAAGAGGTGAAAGCCTTTTCCGGTGGAGAAAAAGCTCGTTTGGTGCTTGCACTGATTGTTTGGCAACGACCAAACTTATTGCTGCTCGATGAACCAACTAACCATTTGGATTTGGATATGCGTCAGGCATTGACCGAAGCGCTGGTGGATTATGAGGGCTCTTTGGTGGTGGTTTCCCATGATCGTCACTTACTACGTAATACCGTGGAAGAATTCTATTTGGTACACGATAAAAAAGTGGAAGAATTCAAAGGCGACTTAGAGGATTATCAAAAATGGCTTAACGAACAAAACAGTGCACCAGAAAATAAATCCTCGGAGAAAAATGACGACAATGAAAATTCCATGCAAAATCGCAAGGAACAAAAACGTCGTGAGGCCGAACTTCGCCAACAAACTGCACCTCTTCGTAAACAAATCTCTCAATTGGAGGAAAAAATGAATAAGCATGCCTCCAAACTTGCGGAGATTGAAAACCAATTGGCAGATTCCGAACTATACAGTGCAGAAAATAAAGAAAAATTGACCGCACTTTTGGCACTGCAAGTAGAGGTGAAGAAAGCATTGGAAGAAGTCGAAATGGATTGGTTAGCGGTCCAAGAAGAATTGGAAGTAATGCTACAAGCATAGGGACAGCGTATGAGTCAAAGTCTTTTCCAACACACAAAACACGAAGAATATTGCCCACAATGCGGCGCGCCTCTGCAAATGAAACAGGGTAAAAAGGGACTGTTTTTAGGTTGTACCGCATATCCCGCCTGTGATTATTTGCGCCCCTTGCATAAGGTGGAACATAAGGTGTTGAAAGAGCTTGATGAGACCTGCCCGCAATGTGGCAATCCACTCCAACTCAAACAAGGTGCCTTTGGCATGTTCATCGGTTGTAGTCATTATCCCGATTGTGATTTTGTGGTGCATGAGCAACAGGATGAAGAACAATCTATAGACTGCCCGGAATGCCATAAAGGACATTTGGTTGCCCGTCGCGGACGACAAGGGAAAATCTTTTATGGTTGCGATAACTTTCCCCATTGTAAATTTTCCTTGCCGGCAAAACCCTATGCCATGCCTTGTCCACAATGCCATTTTCCACTTGCGCTATTAAAAAGTGAAAATGCCGAACAGCAAGTGTGGCAGTGTGCGAATAAAGGCTGTCGACATATTTTTGAGAACGAAAAATGAATGTACAACAAATTGCCACCCGTTTAATGCAAGACGAAGTCGTTGCCTATCCTACTGAGGCGGTATTCGGTTTGGGCTGTAATCCACTAAGTGAAAGTGCGGTCAGAAAATTGCTTGATTTAAAACAACGTCCGATTGAAAAAGGCCTTATTTTAGTCGCGCCGAGCTTGCATTTTTTGCAGCCTTTTGTTGATTTTTCCCATTTGTCTGACGAACAGCTTGCACGCTTACAGGCACAATATGAACATCCAATCACCTGGGTGGTGCCGGCAAAGGCAGAAGTCCCACATTTTCTGACGGGGCAATTTAATAGCATTGCGGTGCGTTTATGTACTCATCCTGCCGTCAAAGCCTTATGCGAAAAAACAGGCTTTGCCCTCACCTCGACCAGTGCGAATTTAACTGGTTTATCACCTTGCCGCAACGCAGATG
Organism: Haemophilus parainfluenzae; assembly: GCF_003252755.1. GTDB lineage: Bacteria > Pseudomonadota > Gammaproteobacteria > Enterobacterales > Pasteurellaceae > Haemophilus_D > Haemophilus_D parainfluenzae_N. The sequence goes on from NZ_QEPT01000005.1 coordinate 128,700, forward strand.
CTGTGCGTTCCCAATTTGGGGCAGATTTTCCCGTGCTTGATGAAGCAGTCGGCCAAGCACAAAATCCATCGGAAATTCGCGATTTGCTCACAAACCAACTATTCAGACAAGGATAAGATATGCAGCACTATGCCGTTTGGGGCAATCCGATTGCCCAAAGTAAATCCCCGTTGATTCATCGCTTATTTGCCAAGCTAACCCAGCAAACGATGGAATATGTTGCCAAATTAGGTGACCTTGAGGATTTTGAGCAGCAATTACAGGCCTTTTTTGCTGCAGGAGCGCAAGGTTGCAATATCACCGCACCATTTAAAGAACGCGCCTATGCGCTCGCTGAAGAACATAGCGAACGGGCGAAACTGGCAGAAGCCTGTAATACACTAAAAAAATTATCTAACGGCAAACTCTATGCGGACAATACCGATGGCATCGGTTTAGTGACGGATTTGCAACGCTTAGATTGGATTCAACCACAACAACGCATTTTAATTTTAGGTGCCGGTGGAGCAACCAAAGGGGTATTACTGCCTTTATTGGAAGCACAACAGCAGATTGTCTTGGCTAACCGCACCCTAGAAAAGGCGCAACAACTGGCAGATAAGTTCAAGCCTTACGGCATAATTGAAGCTGTCGCGATGGATGCAATTCCCGCGCAAACCTATGATTTAGTGATCAATGCAACTTCGGCCGGATTAAGCGGGCATACCGCTGCCGTTGATGGCTCTATCTTATCATTGGCCCGCGCTTGTTATGACATGCAATATGCCAAAGGTAGTGATACGCCTTTTATTGCCTACTGTAAATCCTTAGGTCTGAATAACGTCAGCGATGGCTTTGGTATGCTGGTGGCGCAAGCTGCCCATTCATTCCATTTGTGGCGCGGAGTAATGCCTGATTTTGTTGCTATCTATGAACAACTCAAAAAGGATATGGTATGAGTACAAATACGAGATGCCCTTGGGTAGGCAAACTTCCGATTTACATAGACTATCATGATAAGGAATGGGGCAAGCCACAATTTGACAGCCAAAAACTGTTTGAGAAAATCTGTTTAGAAGGACAACAGGCGGGGCTTTCCTGGATTACTGTATTGAAAAAACGTGAAGCCTATCGGGCTGCATTCCATCAATTTGATCCTGCCAAAATCGCGCAAATGACCGAACAAGATATTGATCGTTGTATGGAAAATGCCGGACTTATCCGTCATCGAGCAAAACTGGAAGCCATTGTGAAAAATGCCAAAGCCTATTTAGCCATGGAAAAGTGCGGTGAAAATTTTAGTGATTTTGTGTGGTCGTTCGTAAATCATCAACCAATTATCAATGATGTACCGGATATTTCTGTGGTATCTACCAGAACTGAAACCTCAAAAGCAATGTCAAAAGCGTTGAAAAAGCGTGGTTTTGTCTTTGTTGGCGAAACGACATGCTACGCCTTTATGCAATCGGTGGGATTAGTCAACGACCATACAAATAACTGTTGTTGTAAATGATGTTCCAGTATAATCCCCCTAATTTCATCTGAATAAGAGCTGAATTATGAATAAAAAATATACCTTAATTTCAATCTCAATTCTGACCGCACTTTATAGCCAACAAAGTTTGGCAGATCTGCATGCTCAATGTTTACTTGGTGTGCCTCATTTTACTGGTGAGGTTATAAAAGGTGATGTTAATAATTTGCCGGTTTATATTGAGGCAGATAAAGCAGAGATTAATCAGCCAACTCAGGCGATTTATCAAGGCAATGTGGATTTGAAACAAGGAAACCGCCATCTGGTTGGAAATTCAGTTGAAGTTAAACAAACTGGTGAAGGTAAACAAGTTCAACGTTGGGCTTATTTACGTGGTAGATTTGATTATAAAGACAACCAAATCAATCTATTAGGTAATGATGCGAGCTTTAATTTAGATAGCAAAAACGGTAACGTAACCGATGCAGACTACCAACTTGTAGGACGTCAAGGCCGCGGTAAAGCACAAGAAATTGAGTTAGGTGATGATTACCGCTTAATGAAAAACGCGACATTTACCTCTTGTTTACCCGACGATAATGCTTGGGCGGTAGATGCCTCTGAGATTCGTCAGCACATCAAAGAAGAATATGCCGAATTTTGGCATGCGCGTTTTAAAGTATTAGGTGTGCCGGTATTCTATACCCCTTATCTGCAATTACCGATTGGTGATCGCCGTCGTTCAGGTTTATTACTGCCAACCGTTGGTCATTCTAGCCGTGATGGTTATTGGTATAAACAACCAATTTATTGGAATATTGCACCAAATTATGATGCGACGATTGCACCAAAATATATGTCACATCGTGGCTGGCAACTAAATGGGGAGTTCCGTTATTTAACACCGGTTGGTGAAGGTAAACTTGCGGGCGAATATTTAGGACGTGATCGCTACGATGAATATACCAGCGATAGCCGTAAGCGTCATTTATTCTATTGGAAACATCATTCTTCTTTTCTTGAAAACTGGCGTTTAAATATCGATTACACAAAAGTGAGCGATAAACGTTATTTCACCGATTTTGATTCTGATTATGGTAGCAGTACTGATGGTTACGCGAACCAATATGCTCGTATTGCTTACTACAAACCAAATTACAACTTTGCAATTTCAGCGCGTCAATTCCAAATTTTTGATGAAGTTTCTGTGGGACCTTACCGTGCAATGCCACAAATTGACTTCAATTATTACAAAAATGATTTGGCGAACGGTTGGGTAGATTTCAAATTATTCTCACAAGCAGTACATTTTGACAATGATAGTACCTTGATGCCGACAGCATGGCGTTTTCATGTTGAGCCAAGTTTGGCGACAGCAATGTCAAATAAATATGGTAGCTTGAATATTGAGACTAAACTTTACGCGACCCATTATAACCAGAAAAAAGGCTCTTCTTCTTCGGCGGAAGATGTACAAAAATCAGTAAATCGTGTATTGCCGCAATTAAAAGTAGATTTGCAAACGGTTTTAGCGAGCAACAAAACCCTATTTGATGGTTATACACAAACGCTTGAACCTCATGTTCAATATTTGTATCGACCGTACAAAGACCAAAGTAATATCGGTTCAAAACGTGTTAATAATTACCTTGGTTTTGGTTATGATTCCGCATTAGTTCAACAAGATTATTATTCTTTGTTCCGCGATCGTCGTTATAGTGGTTTAGACCGTATTTCATCTGCTAACCAGATAACGCTTGGTGGTACAACTCGTCTTTATGATAAAAATGCCGATGAGCGTTTTAATTTCTCAGCAGGGCAAATTTATTATTTAACCGCCTCCAGAATTGATGATAATCCAAGTAATCGTACACCAAAATCCTCTTCTTCTTGGGCGTTGGAGTCTAACTGGAAAATTAGTAATAAATGGAATTGGCGCGGTAGCTACCAATATGATACGTTGCTAGATAAAGCCTCATTGGCGAATAGCAGTTTAGAATTTAATCCGATGAAGAACAATCTGATTCAGTTAAATTATCGTTACGCAAGTAAAGAGTATATCAACCAAAACTTGGGAGCTTCCGCAAACCGTTACCAACAAGATATTAAACAGGTCGGTGTCGTAGCAGCATGGGAAGTCTCGGATAACTGGGCGCTTGTCGGAAAATACTATCAAGATATTGCGTTGAAAAAACCAGTTGAGCAATATGTGGGTGTGCAATATAACTCGTGCTGTTGGTCTGTTGGCGTCGGGGCGAGACGTTATGTGACGAGTCGCCAAAATCAACGTGACGATCAAGTAATTTATGACAACAGTATTGGTGTCACCTTCGAATTACGTGGTTTAGGTGAAAATGACCATCAAAGCGGTATCGAAGATATGCTGAAGAAAGGGAAACTTCCTTATATTCAAGCGTTTAGCTTATAGTAAAATGAAAAAAGGCTACCAAAAGGTAGCCTTTTTGTTCAGAAGTGCGGTTAAAAAAGACGATGAGTTTTGACCGCACTTTGTTTATTTTTTTCGTTTTGCTCGAGGATGGGCTTGATCATACACTTCAGCAAGATGCTGGAAATTTAAATGCGTATAAATTTGTGTGGTGGACAAATTGCTGTGCCCTAAAAGCTCTTGAACGGCACGCAAATCTGAACTCGCTTCCAGCATGTGAGTAGCAAAAGAGTGGCGTAGTTTGTGTGGATTGAGATGGCTGTTTAATCCTTGGCGAATGCCCCAGGTTTCCATTCGTTTTTGAATAGAGCGATGAGTAAGGCGATTTCCCTGTTGGCTCACGAAAAGCGCTTCATCTTTTGGATTAAATAAAGGGCGTACTTTCAACCATTGCTGAATTGCATGAGAAGCATAGCGTCCAAAAGGCACAATACGCTCTTTATTCCCTTTACCAATCACTCTGACTTCGCGTACTCGCGTGTTAATGCTATTGAGGTTTAAGCCTTGCAATTCAGATAAGCGAAGCCCTGAACTATACATTAACTCCATCATGGCACGATCGCGCAAATCAATGGGATCTTTGCTGTCATTTGAAAGCAATTTTTGGACCTGTTCAGCATCAATATTTTTTGGTAAATGTTTGCCTTGTTTCGGCGCTGAAATACCTGTTGCCGGATTCACTTTCATTTGCCCTTGTTGTACAAGATAGCTGAAAAACTGACGAAGAGCAGATAAACGTAATGCCAAGCTCTTTTCTTTTAAACCTTGCTTACGGCTTTCCGCCAAAATAAGGCGAACCACACTTGGATTTACTTGCTGCCAGTGCTGAATACCTTTTTCAGCGAGAATCGCTAAAATCGCATCCAGTTGATGTTGATAATTGGTGAGTGTATGTGGGCTTACTTGGCGTTCAATTCGCAAGTAATCCCAATATTGATTGAGGAGCGTATGCATTAGAGAGTTAATTCAAACAAACTTTTTTTTGTGTTTAGCTTAAATCCTTCGCGTTCTAAAATATTCTGTTGAGCTTGGCTCAATTCCGCCACTAAACGGTTAGATTGTGTATAACGGACAAAGTCTTTCGCTTTAGAAATAAGTGCTGCATAAATATCGGTTTGATGTTTATCTTCTTTGACAAAAATATCAGTTAATTGCCAATAGCGTTGTAGTTGTAAAGAAGATAAGCGAGGGTACAGTTGAACAAAACCAATCGCCTGTGCGTTTTCGTTTACAGCAACAAAAAACATGCTTTCATTAAAACGTATACGATTCGTAAGAAAGGTTAAAGTGCGGTCAGGATTTTCACTCATTCCGTTGGCAAGTCGATAGGCTTCAAAGAGTGGAGCAAGCACTTCTATATTCCATTGTTCGGCTTTGAAAATTTTCATTGTTACCAGACCTATTTTCCGTTTATTTATAAAATTGGTTATTTTTTATCGGTTCCGTACAGTAGATTGTAGCTTTTTAGCACAAAATAATCATCATTTCCCCAAAAAAATTTTCAAAATGTGATTTTGCACAAAGAAATCTGCCTAAAGTTTGGTATAGTAAACACACTTTTTATTTATTCAATATGGAGAAACAAAAATGGCACGTCGTCCTTTAGTAATGGGTAACTGGAAATTAAACGGTTCCAAAGCGTTCACCAAAGAATTAATCGAAGGATTAAAAGCAGAATTACATGATGTAACAGGTTGTGATGTGGCTATTGCCCCACCCGTTATGTATTTAGGTACGGCTGAAGCGGCACTATCTGGTTGTGGTTGCAGCTGTGGCGGTAAAAGTGTGATTCAGTTAGGTGCACAAAACGTAGATATCAATGTGAAAGGTGCATTTACTGGTGATATTTCTAGCGAAATGTTAAAAGATTTTGGTGCAAAATACATCATTATCGGTCACTCTGAGCGTCGTACTTACCACAAAGAAAGCGACGAATTCGTAGCGAAAAAATTTGGTGCATTAAAAGAAGCTGGTTTAGTGCCGGTATTATGTATTGGTGAAACTGAAGCTGAAAACGAAGCAGGTAAAACTGAAGAAGTATGCGCGCGTCAAATTGATGCAGTCATCAATGCATTAGGCGTAGAAGCATTTAATGGTGCCGTGATTGCTTATGAACCGATTTGGGCGATCGGTACGGGCAAATCAGCAACTCCAGCACAAGCACAAGCAGTTCACGCATTTATCCGTGGTCATATTGCAGCAAAATCACAAGCTGTAGCAGATCAAGTGATCATTCAATACGGTGGTTCAGTAAATGATGCTAACGCAGCAGAGTTATTCACTCAACCGGATATCGATGGTGCATTAGTGGGCGGCGCTTCACTTAAAGCGCCTGCGTTTGCAGTAATCGTGAAAGCAGCGGCGGCGGCGAAAAACTAATTTTCTTGTTCTAAAAGAAATAAAAAAAGTGCGGTTAATTTTGACCGCACTTTTTGTTTTTGATTAATGTTGATTACGTTCCCACAAATCAGCATACTTCACAAAGGTGGAGTGGGCTGAAAGTACCGCCAGCAGAAAACCTTGCTTTCCATCTAAGAAGCCGGCTTTTAAAATGTACATTTTGACAAAGCAACCAATAGCATGGCTGACACCTTGCCATAATGTTGCTTTTCTCCCTTTGGCTTGGCGTTGATCAGCCCAAGCCTTGGCATAGCCTGCAGATTTTACTAAATAGTGATGAATGCTTTTATAAGTGAAATGCTCTAGATCTCCAGTTAATTTCTGTACTTTCGTATTTTCAGGATAAACCACTTTTTCATGAACCAGAGAATCATTATATCCCGCATAATTTGTGCGATATAAACGCACCACATAATCGGGGTACCAACCCGAATGACGAATTTCACGCCCAAATACTTCACTCACCCGAGGAATATCATAAACCGTATTTGGTACATCTTGTTGAACCGCTTGTTGAATGGATTCACGAAGTTTCGGTGTGACACGTTCATCGGCATCTAACCACAAAACATAATCACTGGTGACATATTGTTGTGCACGTTGGCGTTGCTTGCCAAAACCCGGCCAATCAGGATGTGAATAAAATTTTGCACCATATTGTTCCGCGATTTCTTGGGTGTTATCAGTACTGCCTGAATCGACAATAATGATTTCATCTACCCAATCTTTTACCGTATCAAGACATTGAGCAAGATCTGCCGCTTCATTTTTGACAATCATGGCAATGCTAATTGTTGGCATATTTTGATCCTTTTTTTGCTATACTAGCCGAAATTTTTGTAAGTATAACCGAATTTATTTTATGTGGCGTTTTTTTTATACCTGCTTGATGTATCTGATTCAGCCTTTTGTCCTGTTCTTCATGTTGCTACGAAGTCTCAAGGCGCCGAATTATCGCAAGCGTTTAGGCGAGCGATATGGCATTTATGCGAATCTTGCCAAGCCTACACAAGACGGGATCGTCATTCATGCTGCATCGGTAGGTGAAGTGATTGCCGCTACACCGCTAGTAAAACGTATTCAGAAGGAATATCCACATTTACCAATCACGTTCACAACGGTTACACCAACAGGCTCTGAACGCGTAAAAGCCGCGTTCGGGGAAAGTGTAACGCATTGTTATTTGCCTTACGATTTACCTTGTGTCATCAATCGTTTTATTGATTTTATTCAACCTAAAGTATTCATTGTCATTGAAACGGAACTTTGGCCAAATTTGATTGATTGTTTGGCTCGTCGAAATATTCCTTTCATTGTGGCGAATGCACGCCTTTCTGCACGTTCAGCCAGACGCTATGGCAAAGTCAAACAACACTTGCAGTATATGCTTTCTCAAATCAGCTTGATTGCGCCACAAGATAGCATCAGCGGAAAACGTTATTTAGAATTAGGTTATGAGAACGATCGTCTGCAATTAACCGGCAATATTAAATATGATCTTGTGGTCAGTGATGAGTTACTCAAAGACATTGCAACACTTCATGAGAGCTGGGCGAAAGATCGTCAGATTTGGATTGCGGCGAGTACCCATGAAGGGGAAGAAGAACTCATTTTACAAGCGCATCATTTGTTACTAAAAAAACATCCGAATTTGCTGTTATTGCTTGTACCTCGTCATCCTGAGCGTTTTAATCCTGTGGCGGATTTAATTGAAAAAGCCAACTTTAACTTTATTCGTCGTTCAACGGGCGAGATTCCTTCAGAAAATACCCAAGTGATTCTGGGTGATACCATGGGTGAGTTGATGTTGATGTATGGTATTTCAGATATTGCATTTGTCGGTGGCAGCTTGGTCAAACATGGAGGACATAATCCGCTCGAGCCTTTGGCGTTTAAATTACCCGTTGTGAGCGGAAAGTATACTTTCAATTTCCCTGAAGTCTTTACTTCGTTACTAGAAGTACAAGGTGTATTGCAAATCAACTCAACAGAAAAAGCATTGGCAGAGATTATTGATAAGTTATTGAATTCAAAAGACGCGCGTCAGCGTTTAGGCAATGCAGGCTATGAGGTGTTAATTGAAAATCGTGGCGCATTACAGCGACTTTTAGATTTGCTTCATCCTTATTTAACGAATATTTCGGAGAACAGTAAATGACAAGCGTAATTTACCCCGGCACGTTTGATCCAATTACCAACGGGCATTTAGATATTATTGCGCGAAGTGCGGTCATTTTCCCAAAAGTTTTTGTCGCGGTGGCGAATAGTCCAAGCAAAAAGCCATTGTTCTCATTGGACGAACGCGTTGAGCTGGTGCGTCAATCGGTCGCTCATTTGTCTAATGTGGAAGTATTTGGATTCTCTGATTTACTGGCGAATGAAATTAAAGCCAAAAAAATTACTGCCATTATTCGTGGCGTGCGCACAACGACGGACTTCGAATATGAATTACAACTGGCTGCGTTAAACCGCTTATTAACCGATGGTGTGGATAGTTTGTTTTTCCCTCCAACAGAAAAATGGGCGTTTGTGTCTTCCACGATTGTACGAGAAATTTACTTGCATCATGGCGATGTGAAAGAACTGGTGCCGGAAGCCGTCTATTTAGCCTTAAAAGCTCGTCGTGAATGAAAAAAACACTTCTGATTTTAACCGCACTTTTAGCGTTAACCGGTTGTGGTACGGTGGTGAAATTAATCGATCCATCAGAAAAATACACACCTTACGCGGGTGCGGCTTATGATTTAGAGATGGCACAAAAATGGGGCTTACCTATTTTAGATTTGCCACTGTCATTTTTATTAGATACCGCATTGTTGCCTTATGCGTGGTCAAATTAATTTGCATTAAGATATGAAACTCAATCCTCAACAACAACAGGCTGTCGAATATGTCAGCGGGCCTTGCTTGGTGCTGGCTGGTGCTGGCTCAGGCAAAACTCGCGTGATCATCAATAAGATTGCTCATTTGATTGAACACTGTGGTTATTTGCCTAAACAGATTGCCGCCGTAACCTTTACCAACAAAGCGGCTCGTGAAATGAAAGAGCGTGTAGCCCATTCCATTGGTAAAGAAAAATCCAAAGGATTGATTGTTTCCACTTTCCATACCTTAGGTTTCGACATTATCAAACGGGAATATAAAGCTTTAGGCTTTAAATCGAATATGACCTTGTTTGATGAGCACGATCAACTTGCCTTACTAAAAGAACTGACGGCAGATGTGCTGCGGGAAGATAAAGACTTACTGCGAGAATTAATTTCCGTTATTTCCAACTGGAAGAATGATTTGGTTTCGCCAAAACAAGCTTATGCCTTAGCGAAAGATGGCAAATATCAAACCTTTGCAAAATGTTATGAGCGTTATGCAGCGCAAATCCGTGCTTATAATGCGTTGGATTTTGATGATTTGATTATGTTGCCGACCTTACTCTTCAAACAGAACGACGAAGTGCGGTCAAAATGGCAGGAGAAAATCTGCTATTTGTTGGTGGATGAATATCAAGATACTAATACTAGCCAATATGAACTCATCAAATTACTCGTTGGTGAGAGAGCTTGTTTTACCGTAGTGGGTGATGACGACCAGTCCATTTATTCTTGGCGAGGTGCTCGACCGCAAAATATGGTGCGCTTACGTGATGATTTTCCGCGTTTGCAAGTCATCAAATTAGAACAAAATTACCGTTCCACTCATCGTATTTTACATTGTGCCAACATTTTAATTGATAACAACGAACACGTGTTCGACAAAAAACTGTTTTCCAACTTGGGTGAAGGTGAAAAACTGCAAGTCATTGAAGCGAAAAATGAAGAACATGAAGCTGAACGAATTGTGGCGGAATTGATCACTCATCGTTTTAGCCGTAAAACCAAATTTAAGGATTATGCGATTTTATATCGCGGTAATCATCAATCTCGTCTATTGGAAAAAGTGCTGATGCAAAACCGCATTCCGTACAAAATTTCTGGCGGGACGTCTTTTTTCTCCCGCGCTGAAATTAAGGATATGATGGCCTACTTGCGTTTAGTGGTAAATCAAGATGATGATGCAGCCTTCTTACGTATAGTGAATACACCAAAACGAGAAATAGGTACTGCAACACTGCAAAAATTAGGTGAGTTGGCACAAGAAAAACATATCAGCTTATTTGAGGCGATTTTTGAGTTTGAACTCATGCAACGAGTCACGCCAAAAGCCTATGATGCGTTGCAAAAATTTGGTCGTTGGATTGTGGAGTTGAATGATCAAAGTTTACGTTCTGATCCTGAAACGGCTGTGCGTTCTTTGCTCTCTTCATTACATTACGAAGAATATTTGTATGAGTATGCCACCAGCCCGAAAGCCGCCGAAATGCAAAGTAAAAACGTGGCAACCTTATTTAGCTGGGTAGAGGATATGCTCAAAGGCGATGACGTGAATGAGCCAATGACTTTAAATCAAGTAGTTACCCGTTTAACCTTGCGCGATATGATGGAACGCGGTGAAGACGATGACGAGAGCGATCAAGTGCAATTAATGACATTGCACGCCTCCAAAGGCTTAGAGTTTCCCCATGTGTATTTAATCGGTATGGAAGAGGGGATTTTGCCTCATCAAACCAGTATTGATGAAGATAATGTAGAGGAAGAACGCCGTCTAGCCTATGTGGGCATTACTCGAGCACAACAAACGCTGACTTTTTCTCTTTGTCGTGAACGGCGTCAGTTTGGCGAGTTGATTCGCCCAGAGCCTAGCCGTTTCTTGGCAGAGTTACCGCAAGATGATGTGCAATGGGAAAAAGATAAGCCCAAATTGACGGTAGAACAGAAGCAACAACAAACTTCTAGTCAGCTCGATCGTTTACGAGCAATTTTAAAAGGCTAGATATGATTAAAGTGCGGTGAGAAATTTATTTGTTTTTTCAACCGCACTTTATTTATGCAAAATGTAGATAAATCAAGCAACCAAAACGGCTTTTACAAAAAATGATTTGACTTATTTTCAAAAAAACGTATTATACCGCCCACAAACCGATTGTGGTGAGATGGCCGAGTAGGCTGAAGGCGCTCCCCTGCTAAGGGAGTATGGGGTCAAAAACTCCATCGAGGGTTCGAATCCCTCTCTCACCGCCATTTGTTTTTAGTTTTATTATTCTGCACCCGTAGCTCAGCTGGATAGAGTACTCGGCTACGAACCGAGCGGTCAGAGGTTCGAATCCTCTCGGGTGCGCCATTTTAAATCGACTCTATCACTTAAAATGGTCACGAAGAATAAAACATCACTACGCACCCGTAGCTCAGCTGGATAGAGTACTCGGCTACGAACCGAGCGGTCAAAGGTTCGAATCCTTTCGGGTGCGCCATCTTCTCTCTTCAAACTTTTCTTTTTATCAAAAACAGTTAACGCTTTATTTAGTTATTTTTCTCGATCATCAATGGTTTTTAACAAATAATTTCCGTGTATGTCTGTGACACTTCTAAAACCGACATTCGTGATTTTATAAGGGAAATTTGTCTTGTACTCGACGTTATCGTGGTGATGGCCATGGAAAACGTGTCTTACCCCTAATTTTTCTGCGAGTTGATTAATCACACGAAATCCCATTGGATGGGGTTTAGGCGCTTCATGGCAAATTAGAATATCGGCTTGTTCATTTTCAATGGCTTCGATATCAGAAGGGAAAATAGACGTGCGATGACGTAATGGTACACCGCCACGCCAAATTTTTTCTTGCGGGCTATATTGGCAATAGTGGATGGGGTCAAAATACATTGGCTTGTTTGGTGGCATCCAGATTTGTCCACGGAATACACCACCTAAGCCTGCAATGCGTTGTCCTTGAATTTCAACAACACGATTATGCAAGTTACGCGATTTCCAATGAGTCCCCCAAATCGCCTCAAATGCGGCGACGGTTTTGCTATCATGATTGCCATGAATAAACCAAATATCACAATATTTTGCGAGGTTATCTAATTCATCAGGCGAAGAAAGCTGCAAGTCGCCTAAAATAATCAGGGCAACGTTGTCGTTTTCTTGCACGAAAGGATAAAGATGTTCATAACTTCCGTGCGGATCGCCTGCGAATAAAATCATTTTATTTCCCGTTGGTCAATGTGCGTTTAGTATGCTGTAAACCTTCAAGTTCTTCATCATTTAACACTTTTTCCACAACAGATTTGACCTGGTTATAACGATCTAAATAACTTGGCGATTCAATTTCAATGTAAGGCACTTTGTATTTATCTAACAATTTCTTCAATAATTGTTGGAATTGTTGACGTTGTTTTTGGCTGCCTAGACTACGTAAGCCATCATCCACCCATTTTGTGTTGTTTTTCAATAAAATGGTGACATCAAATGGGTATTCTTTGATCATAGAATCTAAGAATGGATGTGCCTTTCCTTCGTATTGAATACAAAAAGCTTGTGTGGTAATAAAGTCAGTATCAATAATTGCCACTTTATGAGCATGACGTACCGCATAATCAATATAGCGTTGGTGACCTAGTGCCATTTGTGGATAGTCAGAATATTGCATGGCTTGCTCATCGCCACCTAATTTTTCAAAGACATATTCCCGACCATATTCCCATGCAGAAGTGGTATTAAATACGGCAGCCAGTTTGCTAACTAACACACTTTTACCACTACTTTCACCACCCAAAATGGCAATGGTTTTTGCAAAGAATGGACGGACTTCTTTCGGAATGAATTTCCAATATTGGAAAGGTGTAGTACGAATTTTCGTTGCAGATACATTAAAGAAAGAGCGGTCAGGATCCACTAAAGAAACTTCGAGTCCTAAGTATTTTTCGTATGGCGCTTTGTCTTGTGGCTCACTACTAAATACCATTGTCGGGGTAAATTGTTTTTCTTCAAATAGATTTTTTACCGCGTCACTCCAAGCTTGCCAGCCATTTGGGTAACTTGGAATGCCATCTTCAATTAAGTGATGAATGAAAATTTGATTTTTTTGATATTTAAAGATTTGTTGCATCCAGCGAAGGCGATCTTGTACCGTCGGCATACGTTTCATTTTACTATCATAGAACAGCTTTAAATCGCGTTCGGTATCGCTACAGACAATCACGTGAAGCTCATCCACTTTACTGAATGCTTCATAAATCATATTAATATGGCCGGTGTGAACAGGGTAGAATTTCCCGAAAATTACACCCACTTTTTTATCGTGTTTGTTCGACATAATGTATCCTTCGCTAAATGACCACTGCGAGGTGGCTGAATAGTCCTATTTTATGCAATCTTTGTGCAAATAAAAACATTTTTCATTGAATGATTTTTTACAGCGACATTTTACGTTATACTACGATCTGCATTCTCAGGGCAGGGTGAAATTCCCTACCGGTGGTGACAGCCCACGAGCACTTAAAAATGCGGTCAATTTTGATTGCGTTTTACAAAATTGTTTCGCTTTGTACTTTTAAGGTTAGCAGATTTGGTGAAATTCCAAAGCCGACAGTATAGTCTGGATGAAAGAGAATAAAACGGATTGGGTTCCCACTTCCGTTCTATTTATTTGCATTTCTCAGCCCTGATTCTGGTTAATTTTAACGTAACAACAAAGGAAATTACGATGAATCAGTCAATTTTATCTGCATTTGGTGCGACCGGCGAAGAACGGGTAATTAACGCATTGAATGCATTCAAACAAGGTAATGGTGTATTAGTATTGGATGATGAAGATCGCGAAAATGAAGGCGATTTAATTTTTCCTGCAGAAACCATTACCCCAGAACAAATGGCAAAACTTATTCGTTATGGCAGCGGTATCGTATGTTTATGCATCACCGATGAACAATGCAAACAGCTTGATTTGCCACCGATGGTTGAGCATAACAATAGCGTGAATAAAACCGCATTTACCGTGACGATTGAAGCGGCAGAAGGTGTGTCAACAGGTGTATCAGCACAAGATCGCGTCACCACAATCAAAGCAGCAATTGCAGATCATGCAAAACCGACAGATCTCCACCGTCCTGGACATGTTTTCCCATTACGCGCAGCAGAAGGTGGTGTTTTAGTACGTCGCGGTCATACTGAAGCCTCAGTTGATTTAGCGCGTTTAAGTGGTTTTAAACCGGCGGGTGTCATTTGTGAAATCACGAATGATGATGGCACTATGGCTCGTGCACCAGAAATTATCGAATTTGCGAAAAAATTTGGTTATGTGGTGTTAACAATCGAAGATTTAGTGGCATATCGTCAAAAACATCATTGCTAATTAAATTCTCAGAAAACAAAAGTGCGGTCAGAAAATCTATTAAATTCTGACCGCATTTTGTATTTTAGGCTTAATTGGTTTCCACAAACCTTAATGCTGTTTCAACCACTTCGATGCCCGCGCCTTGCTTAAAGGCATTTTCACTTAAATAGCGTCGCCATTGTCTTGCCCCTTTGCAGTTTTGGAATGCACCGAGCATATGTCGAACGATATGATTTAAATAAACACCTTGGCTCAGTTGTTTTTCAATGTAAGGGAACATGGCTTCCACCGCTTGTCTTGGTGTGACGATATCCGCATTAGCATCAAAAAGCATTTGATCAATATAGCCCAATAACGACGGATTTTGATAGGCCTCACGCCCAACCATTACGCCATCCACAAATTGCAAATGATGTTTCATTTCTTCGATGGTTTTAATGCCGCCATTAATTGCAATGGTCAACTGTGGGAAGTCTTTCTTTAATTGATAAACGCGATCATAATCCAAAGGGGGAATCTCGCGATTCTCTTTTGGGCTTAATCCTGAAAGCCAGGCTTTTCGTGCGTGAACAATAAATTCTTGGCAACCTGCATGATGAACTTTTTTGATAAAGTCGCAGAGAAATTCATAGCTATCCAAATCATCAATGCCAATGCGGGTTTTCATAGTGACAGGAATATTCACGACACGTTGCATTTCAGCAATACATTCTGCTACTAAATCGGCTTTTGCCATCAAACAAGCCCCAAACATACCATTTTGCACGCGATCGGAAGGGCAGCCCACATTCAGATTAATTTCATGATATCCTTTTTCTTCGGCTAATTTGGCGCAATGTTTAAGCTGTGCGGGATCACTTCCACCAAGTTGTAAGGCAACGGGATTTTCTTGCAAATCAAAATCTAAATGATCGTATTTCGCATGAATAATGGCGGGAGCTGTGACCATTTCAGTATAAAGCAACGCATTTTTACTAAATTGACGATGAAAATAGCGACAATGGCGTGTCGTCCAATCTAACATTGGCGCAACGGAAAAGCGTCCACGATAAAAGTGCGGTTGGTTTTCTGACATATATTATTTCTCTTGAATCTCGTTACGGCGCAGATCTTCTGCTTGTTGTTCCTGCATTCGTTGACGGAAACGTCCAGCCGCAAAGTGGTAAAAAGGTTTTGGACTAAATTGGCGCGAAATTATGGAGGCAATGATACTGGAAATCAAGAGCCAAATCAGCACAGGTTGAGCCCCCGTCATTTCCATCACCACTACGCTGGCTGTCACCGGGGATTGTGTTCCACCTGCTAAAAAGGCCGCCATACATAAAATGACGAGGAAGCGTTGATCAACCATGCCGTTGCTGATTTCCCATAACATAGTGCCGATACCAGCACCGGTGGTGAGAGATGGGGTAAAAATCCCACCCGCAATGCCATTCCAATACGTCGTAACCGTTGCGAAGAGTTTTAGTATCCCCACTTCAGGCGAAACGAGTTGTCCTTCTAATGCTCTGGCGACCACATTATAACCCGTTCCATAAGTTTGCCCTTCGCTGTAGGTTCCCATCGCGGCAAGTACTAAACCGAGTAATAAGGCAATGTAAATAGGGTGTTTGCGGATCCAATCACGCCATTTGAGTGGAGACAGTCCCGCTAATCCTTTTGCAAGGAGTCGCCCAAATATACCGCCCAGTACGCCACAAATTACGCCACAAATGGCAAGCCAAAGATATAAATAAGGAATATTGGTCGCACCTTTATAGGCAGGAAAGTAAGGGCTATTGCCTTGAATCGCTACTAAAATAAAACCAGCCGCTAATACACCGAGCAATACGCGTCGCTCCCAGCGTAACATCACGCCTCGACCAAGTTCTTCGATGGCAAAAATTACCCCAGCTAAAGGCGCATTAAATGCGGCGGCAAGACCGCCTGCAGCACCCGTTGCGATAAGTTCATTCGTACTTAAGCCGCGGAAAGCAAAGTTATATTTACGACAGAAATTTCCCCAAGCGAGCATGACTGCAGCACCCGCTTGAACAGAAGGGCCTTCACGGCCAACAGACGCACCGATAACCATTGCAAAGAAAGTAAGTGGAATTTTCCAAATGGTTTGGCGAAATTTAACCAGTTTCGTTTTATAGCCATTGTAAGGAAGATTAATGGAGGCAATCACTTGTGGAATACCGCTGCCGCCAACATAAGGCGTGTATTTAGCGGTAAACCAGGTGAGAAAAGCAAGACCAAGCGGTAAAACGATCCAAACGGTGAGAGGGTATTTGGCTGACCAATAAGCATTAAATTCAAGTCCGATATCGGCTAGCTTGGCAAATCCAAAGGAAAAAAGGGCAACAAATGTCGCACCAATCAGTAAGCATACAAATTCGAGTGTTTTATGAGAGATGCGATGGGTTTGTCGAAGCTTTTTGTGATAAAAATAACGTAAATGAAAAATGAATGAATGTAACATGATGATTGCCAACAAAATAATTCTATTTGAAATTATAAAGCCCTCGTCATAGACAGGCAATTGATTTGGCAAAGTGCGGTCTGTTTTATCTGAATTTTTTGCTAAGTGATCCTTTGCGATCCTATTTCTGTTTAAATATTGACAATGTGGGGTGAAACCATTAAAATTCAGCGTCTATTTCTTCTGTCTATTGGATGGAGAGATAGATTTTGTAACAAACATTCTATTATGAATAACATTTAAACTGGAGCTTTTTTAATGGCAACTATCAACCAGCTAGTACGCAAACCGCGTGTGAAAAAGGTTGTAAAAAGTAACGTTCCTGCATTAGAGGCTTGCCCGCAGAAACGTGGTGTGTGCACTCGTGTATACACAACTACACCTAAAAAACCGAACTCAGCATTACGTAAAGTATGTCGTATTCGTTTAACTAATGGCTTTGAAGTAACTTCTTACATCGGCGGCGAAGGTCACAACCTTCAAGAGCACAGTGTTGTGCTTATCCGTGGTGGTCGTGTTAAAGACTTACCAGGTGTTCGTTACCACACTGTACGCGGTGCATTAGACTGTGCAGGCGTTAAAGATCGTAAACAAGGTCGTTCTAAATACGGCGTTAAACGTCCTAAAGCTTAATGGAACTCCGTTAAGTAAGGCCAAACGTCTAAATTAGTAAAAATTTAAATCAGAAACTCCAGTATCACATTAGCTCACTTTAAAGTGCGGTTAATTTTTATAGAGTTTTGGATATCCTGAAGATTAAATATACGGAGAAATTCGCAATGCCACGTCGTCGTAGTGTTGAACCACGCAAGATTCTTCCAGATCCGAAGTTCGGTTCAGAGTTACTTGCAAAATTTATTAATGTATTAATGGTAGACGGTAAAAAATCCGTTGCTGAAACCATCGTTTACGGTGCGTTAGACAAACTTGCAGAACGCACAGGTAAAGAACCTTTAGAAGCATTTGAAATTGCACTTGAAAACGTTCGCCCAACCGTTGAGGTTAAATCTCGTCGTGTTGGTGGTTCTACTTACCAAGTGCCAGTTGAAGTACGTCCAGTTCGTCGTAACGCATTAGGTATGCGTTGGATCGTTGAAGCTGCACGTAAACGCGGTGATAAATCAATGGCTTTACGTCTTGCAAATGAATTATCTGATGCATCAGATAACAAAGGCGCAGCTGTGAAAAAACGTGAAGACGTTCATCGTATGGCTGAAGCTAACAAAGCATTTGCTCACTTCCGTTGGTAATACGCTTTTAAAATTTAAGGGCTTCATCCTTGATGAAGCCTTACACTTATATAAACAGATATTAAACTTAACAAGGTTATAATAATGGCTCGTACAACCCCTATTGAAAGATATCGTAATATCGGTATTAGTGCGCACATTGATGCTGGTAAAACTACTACCACTGAACGTATCTTATTCTACACTGGTGTAAGTCACAAAATTGGTGAAGTACACGATGGTGCAGCAACAATGGACTGGATGGAACAAGAACAAGAGCGTGGTATTACCATTACCTCTGCGGCAACTACCGCATTCTGGTCTGGTATGTCACAACAGTTCCCACAACACCGTATCAACGTTATCGATACCCCGGGACACGTAGACTTTACTGTTGAAGTAGAACGTTCTATGCGTGTTCTTGATGGTGCGGTAATGGTTTACTGTGCGGTTGGTGGTGTTCAACCTCAGTCTGAAACTGTATGGCGTCAAGCTAACAAATATCAAGTTCCACGTATTGCGTTCGTAAACAAAATGGACCGTACTGGTGCTAACTTCTTACGTGTTGTTGAACAACTTAAAACTCGTTTAGGAGCTAACGCTGTTCCTCTTCAACTTCCAATCGGTGCAGAAGAAAACTTCACTGGTGTTGTTGATTTGATCAAAATGAAAGCGATCAACTGGAACGAAGCAGACCAAGGTATGACCTTTACTTATGAAGATATTCCAGCAGATATGCAAGCAGCTTGTGAAGAATGGCGTCAAAACCTTGTTGATGCAGCAGCTGAAGCAACTGAAGAATTAATGGAAAAATATCTTGGTGGTGAAGAGTTAAGCGAAGAAGAAATCAAAGCAGGTCTTCGTCAACGCGTATTAGCAAACGAAATCATCTTGGTGACTTGTGGTTCTGCATTCAAAAACAAAGGTGTTCAAGCAATGCTTGATGCAGTTGTTGAATACTTACCAGCACCAACTGATATTCCAGCAATCAAAGGTATCAATCCAGATGAAACTGAAGGTGAACGTCACGCAAGCGATGATGAGCCGTTCTCTTCATTAGCATTCAAAATTGCAACTGACCCATTCGTAGGTAACTTGACCTTTTTCCGTGTGTACTCAGGTGTAATTAACTCTGGTGATACAGTATTAAACTCTGTACGTCAAAAACGTGAACGTTTTGGTCGTATCGTACAGATGCACGCTAACAAACGTGAAGAAATTAAAGAAGTTCGTGCGGGCGATATCGCTGCAGCAATCGGATTAAAAGATGTCACTACGGGTGATACATTATGTGCAATCGAAGCACCAATCATCCTTGAGCGTATGGAATTCCCAGAGCCAGTAATCTCTGTAGCAGTAGAACCTAAAACTAAAGCGGACCAAGAAAAAATGGGTCTTGCATTAGGTCGTCTTGCTCAAGAAGACCCTTCATTCCGTGTTCACACTGATGAAGAATCTGGTGAAACCATTATTTCTGGTATGGGTGAGTTACACTTAGACATCATCGTTGACCGTATGAAACGTGAGTTCAAAGTGGAAGCTAATATCGGTAAGCCACAAGTATCTTATCGTGAAACCATCCGCACTCGTGTTAACGATGTAGAAGGTAAACACGCAAAACAATCAGGTGGTCGCGGTCAATATGGTCACGTTGTTATTGACTTATACCCATTAGATCCAGAAGGTCCTGGTTACGAATTTGTAAACGAAATCAAAGGTGGTGTAATCCCTGGTGAATATATCCCTGCAGTTGATAAAGGTATCCAAGAACAGCTTAAATCTGGTCCATTAGCGGGTTATCCGGTAGTAGATATTGGTGTACGTTTACACTTCGGTTCATACCATGATGTTGACTCATCAGAATTAGCGTTTAAATTAGCGGCTTCTTTAGCATTTAAAGCAGCGTTCGCTAAAGCAAACCCAGTTCTACTTGAGCCAATCATGAAAGTTGAAGTAGAAACTCCACCTGAGTATGTGGGTGATGTAATCGGTGACTTAAGCCGTCGCCGTGCTATGGTTAACGGTCAAGAAGCGAACGAATTCGTTGTTAAAATCGATGCAGAAGTTCCACTTTCTGAAATGTTCGGTTATGCAACAGACTTACGTTCACAAACTCAAGGTCGTGCATCATACTCAATGGAACCGTTAAAATATGCTGAAGCGCCAACAAGTGTTGCTGCTGCAGTAATTGAAGCGCGTAAAAAATAATTTTTTGTAACAATCCGCTCTATAAGTCGAATGGCTTATAGAGCATTTTCTAGGAAACTAAACAAATGTCTAAAGAAAAATTTGAACGTACAAAACCGCACGTAAACGTGGGTACAATCGGCCACGTTGACCACGGTAAAACAACTTTAACAGCAGCAATCACAACCGTATTAGCAAAACACTACGGTGG
>NZ_QEPT01000006.1 GCF_003252755.1 Haemophilus parainfluenzae
CGCCACTCGTCATCAAAGAAGCAAGCTTCTTTATGTTACCGTTCGACTTGCATGTGTTAAGCCTGCCGCCAGCGTTCAATCTGAGCCATGATCAAACTCTTCAATTCAAGTTCAATCGCTCAATACTGCTGACATAAAATGTCACTACTTAAAAAAGTATTATGAATTTCTAGTTAGCACCTATTAAGACTTCAAAATTAAAAAATATTTTTAAAACAAGTCAATCAACAAGTGCCCACACAGATTGTCTGATATATTGTTAAAGAGCAAAAAAGAAATTGGTCGGCGAGATAGGATTTGAACCTACGACCCACTGGTCCCAAACCAGTTGCGCTACCAAGCTGCGCTACTCGCCGTCAGATTTCTCAATTAAGAGAAGATGGGGTGGCTAATGGGATTCGAACCCACGACAACTGGAATCACAATCCAGGGCTCTACCAACTGAGCTATAGCCACCATTGATTAGTTGTTTACCGCACTGACTTCTGGCGCGCTCGACAAGATTCGAACTTGCGACCTTTGGCTCCGGAGGCCAACGCTCTATCCAACTGAGCTACGAACGCGTTACTGCGTCGTTGCAGGGGCGTATATTAATGATTTCCCAATACCTTGTCTAGCACTTTTTTGAAAAAAAATATCAAAAGATAAATTTTTGTTCAATTTGTATAGAATTTATTATGTATTCGTCTATTTTTAGTGCTAAAACATAAAAAAGGATAGCAAATTGCTATCCTCTTTATTTAATTTATTGCTTATTACGACGTGCGCGACGTTTCATTCTTCGTACCCATCGGGTGATTTTCCATGCTTTTGTAATTGAATAAGCATAAAGGAAGAATAATATAATAAATGCAATAAACATTGCCCATTCATTAATATAGAAGACTTCGCCTAAGATCCCGATTGTCGCACAAATGGCGGCAAAGAAAGTAATTAATAAAAAGGCTTGGCGAGAAGTTAATCCAGCACGAACCATTAAGTGGTGTACGTGTAAGCGATCCGGACGGAATGGACTTTTTCCTTTGCGTAAACGGCGATAAATAATGGCTACCATGTCAATTAAAGGAACAGCAATAATCCAAAGTGCGGTCACTGGATTCATCGGATGTCCTTTTCCTTGCGTACTTAAAAGCAAAATCCAAATAATGGTAAAGCCAATTAAAGTACTCCCCGCGTCTCCCATAAATACTTTATATTTAGGTCCTAATGGAATGCCTAAGTTTAATAATAGATAAGGCAAAATTGCGATAATTAAGCCAAAACTCCAATATGCCATATCCATTTGTCCATCACGGAACATCAAGATACCAATGGCAGCAAATGAAACAATAGACAACCCACCTAACAATCCATCAATACCATCAATCATATTAAAGGCATTAATAATCGCGATTGTGGCAAATACGGTAATAATCAATCCGATAGAACCAAGTGTTAATTGGAATGGACCTAGAATTTGGCCTAAATGATCTAAATAAACATTACCCAAATCGATCATTAAAATCGCAAGCACCGCTTGAATCCCTGCACGCAAGAAGGGACTAATATCAAAGCGGTCATCTAAGATACCAATTGCCAGTAGAACAAAAATACTGAATATATAAAGGTAAGGTAAACGAAGTTGATCCCACTCCATTAAATAATAGCAAAGGTTTCCCATGAAAAGAGAAACTCCGCCAATAAGTGGAATTGCACCTTGGTGACGTTTACGATAATTCGGCTTATCCACCAAGCCAATTTTATTGGCAATTGGTCGCATGACAATTAAGGTTAAAAATGCCCCTAAAAAAGTGACGAGAAGACTTAGCATAGTTTCATCCTAAAATTTTTTTGCAAAGGATAACACAAAGAAAAATCAGCACACAAAGATTTTTCTCAAATTCAGTTTTTTAGTACAATATGGCCACTTTTAATATAAGGATTAAAATCATGACAAAATCAACCGCACTTTTCTCTCGTGCACAAGAAGTTATTCCTGGTGGCGTAAACTCCCCTGTTCGAGCCTTTAAAGGCGTAGGTGGCACCCCTGTATTTATTCAAAAAGCCAAAGGCGCCTACATTTATGATACTGAAGGCAAACAATATATCGATTATGTGGGTTCTTGGGGGCCAATGATTTTAGGTCACAACCACACTGCTATTTTAGATGCTGTATTAAAAGCAGCGGAGAATGGTTTAAGCTTTGGCGCGCCAACTCCCTCTGAAATTGATTTAGCGGAATTAGTCTGTGAAATTGTGCCATCTATTGAAATGGTTCGTATGGTGAGTTCAGGTACTGAAGCAACCATGACAGCCATTCGTCTTGCGCGTGGTTATACAAATAGAAGCAAAATTTTAAAATTTGAAGGTTGTTACCACGGTCATTCTGATTCACTTTTAGTAAAAGCAGGATCTGGTGCGTTAACACTTGGTCAACCAAGCTCACCAGGTGTACCTGAAGATTTTGCGAAACACACTTTAACTGCAGAATATAACAATCTTGATTCAGTTAAAAAACTATTTGAAGAATTCCCTAACGATATCGCTTGTGTGATTATTGAACCAGTTGCAGGTAATATGAACTGTGTTCCACCAAAAGAAGGATTCTTACAAGGCATTCGTGAAATTTGTAATCAATATGGTGCACTTTTCATTATTGATGAAGTCATGACAGGTTTCCGTGTTTCACTTGCAGGCGCACAAGCTTATTATGGTGTAACACCGGATCTCACCACATTAGGTAAAGTCATTGGCGGCGGTATGCCTGTGGGTGCTGTTGGTGGTAAAAAAGTGATTATGCAACACCTTGCACCGACCGGCCCAGTTTATCAAGCGGGTACCCTTTCAGGCAACCCGATTGCAATGGCGGCGGGTTTAGCATGTCTAACTGAATTGAAAAAAGCAGGTAACGAACAACACCTTGCAGAATTAACCACAAAACTTTGTAACGGCTTAAAAGCATTAGCTCAAAAACACAATGTACCATTTGTGATTAATCATGTTGGTGGAATGTTTGGTATTTTCTTCACTGACCAAAAACAAGTTACCTCTTATGCAGAAGTCATGAAATGTGATACCGAAAAATTCAAAGTGTTCTTCCACAAAATGCTCGATCAAGGCGTTTACCTTGCGCCTTCTGCTTTTGAAGCTGGCTTTATGTCTTTAGCTCATACAAATGAAGACATTGAAAAAACGCTTGCTGCCGCTGATATTGCATTTGCAGCAGTTGCTTAAAATATAAAAGTGCGGTTACATTTAACCGCACTTTTTTATTTCATACTATAAACGCCCATAGAGCACGTTTTCTAATAATCCCCTTTCCTCTTCGGTTAATGCAATTCCTTTTTCATTTGTCAGAATGAAGAAGTCTTCGGCTTTTTCTCCTACTGTTGTGATTTTTGCATTACAAATATTGAGTTTTAATTCAGTAAAAATTTGACTGATTTGAGCCAATAAACCGGGTTTATCTAAAGCCACCACTTCTAATTCGGTATGTTCTTTTTTAGTTTCTTTCAAAAAACGTACATCTGTTTTTACGGTGAAATGTTGCAACTGTCGATTATTTGCAAAAGACATGGATGGCAATTTTTCGCCTAATAAAACAGAGGTTAATACCGTCTCTAATTCTCGGCGACGTTCTGAACGAACCAATTCACCATTTAATTCTGTGATGATAAAGCTGTCGAATACGTAGCCATCATCGGATGTTAAAATTTGCGCATCATGAATACTGAATTTTTTCGCGCCAATGGTTGAGACCACTTTATTAAATAAGTTGGCTTGGTCTGGGCAATAAACGAAGATCTCAGTCCCACCACTAGAAAAACGATTACTGATTTTAACGAGAACTTCACCATCAAATTCAGCCAATAACTCTGTATGCCACGCAATTTGTTTTGGGCTATTTCGTAAAAAATAATCATCTGGACAACGTTGCCAGAGTGCTAAAATTTTTTCTTCCGATAATTCTGGTTGCTCTTCGGATAAAATTGCCAGCGCCAATTGGCGATTTTCAAGGATCTTTTCGTTATTATCTAATAATAAATTCATCCCTTGTCGGAATTGTTGCGACGTATAATCATAGAGTGAGGCAAATAAAGAACGTTTCCAGCTATTCCACAAGGTACCATTTGTTGCACAAATATCCGCGACCGTCAAACAAGTGAGATAATCTAAACGCACATGATTTTGCACATTTTCTGCAAAGTTCATCACGACTTCCGGATCATGAATATCTCGACGCTGTGCAGTAATTGACATGAGCAAATGCTCTCTCACTAGCCAAGCCATCGTTTCAATTTCTCGACGATCAAAACCATGCAAACGGGCAAATTCAGCAACATCTTCAGCCCCTACCTCTGCATGATCCCCTCCTCGACCTTTCGCAATATCATGGAAAAGTGCGGTAACATAAAGCAAAGTGCGGTCAGAAATTTGGCTAAATATTTGATGGCAAATAGGATGGAATTCGGCTTCATCTTCAGCTAAGAAACTTTCCAATTTCAACATCACTCGTAAGGTGTGCTCATCCACAGTGTAAATATGGAAGAGATCAAATTGCATCAAACCTTCAATTCCCTGCCATTGTGGCAAATAAGCTGTTAACACACCATATTGGTGCATTGGGAGAAATGCTCGCTGAATGGCTTTCGGTTGATTAAATAACCGAATAAATTTCTCTCTTGCTTCAGGAATATCACATAATTTCTGCGTCAAGCTTTCCAATGCAATCTGAAGTTGGCGTAATGTTGAGGAATGAATTTCGGCTTGTTCATGCTGCGTAAGATAGAAAAAAAGATCCAAAATACGATCTGGCAAACGTAAAAACACGTCTTCCTTACGTAAACACAAACTTTGATTCACTATTTCAAAATCGTCATCCAAATGGTGAACTGATCCCTCTCCGTTTGAAGATAAAAAATGCTCTTTATAATGCTTAATTAGAATATCGCTTAAACGTGAAATCGTGCGTAAAGCTTGGAAAAAACGTTTCATCATTTTTTCGACACCACGGTTTCCTTCACCTTCAAAACCAAGCATCTCGCTCACTTTGATTTGACGATCAAACAACAAGCGGTTGTCATAACGTTTTAAAATCAAGTGTAAAGCGAACCGCACTTTAAATAAAAATTCTTGGCTTTCTAATAATTGTTGGTGTTCTGATAGATAAATAAAGCCACTTTTCAAAATGCCATCAAGGGTCATTTCCCCAGTGTGTCGTAATGCGATCCAATATAAAAGATGAAGATCTCGCAAGCCGCCAGGGCTGTATTTTAAATCGGGCTCTAAATTGTAACTGGTGTTGTGATAACGCTGATAACGTTCAATTTGCTCTTGTACTTTAGCGTCAAAGAATGGTTTTATCGCCCAAAAATCTGGCTTTTTCAGTATTTCCTCTAAAGCATTAAAAAGGGATAAATCACCCGATAAATAACGAGATTCAAGCAAATTAGTGGCAATAGTAATCTCCTGTTTGCCTTCCTTTTCACATTCTTCTAAAGAACGAACACTATGTCCTACGTCAAATCCACAATCCCACAAGAACTGCACAAATTGAGCAATTTTTTCTTCCGTTTCAGACTCTCTTTCTTCTTTTGAAAGAATAAGAACATCGAGGTCAGATAAAGGAAAGATTTCTTGTCTGCCATAACCGCCTACTGCAATTAAGGTGAGATTAGCTTTATCTAATCCAAATTGCTGCCAAAGCTGTTTTAACAAATCATCACAAAACTGTGTTCGGTTAGCAATCAGCTCAAAAACAGAATAATCATCGAAATGCTGACGTTCAAATTCCTTTAAATTTTCACGCTGAATTTTGACCGCACTTAGCGTGAGTGGAGAGTCGAAATGATAAGGAAAAAGCATAGGTATTCCACAAACAAAACAATTATAAAAAAAGCCCACTATCGTAGGCTTTTAGCTGAACTTAAAGATTATTCATCATACGTTGAATTCGACCTTCCGCAATTTCTTCATCGCGGATAGTCATCACTTCACAACCGGTTTCTGTCACGACAATTTGGTGTTCATATTGTGCAGAATGGCTACGGTCTTTGGTTTTTACCGTCCAACCATCACCCATAATGCGCACTTCTTTTTTACCCGCATTAATCATTGGTTCAATGGTGAAGACCATCCCCGGTTTTAAAATCACGCCACCATCATCCGCATAATAGTGTAATACTTGTGGTTCACAGTGGAATTCAGTTCCCACGCCGTGGCCACAGTACTCACGCACTACGCTAAACCCTTGGCTTTCAGTATATTTTTGTACCGCTTTACCAATTTCATTTAAACGAATACCCGGCTTAACCGTGCGTAATCCCACATAAAGCGCTTCTTGTGCCGCTTCAACTAATTTTTGGCTACGAATATTGGTTTCACCCACGACATACATCTTCGAATTATCACCGAAATAACCGTCTTTTATTACAGTCACATCAATATTGACAATATCACCACGTTTTAATTTTTTATCGTCGCTTGGAATACCATGGCAAACCACTTCATTTATAGAAATACAGGTTGCTTTAGGAAAACCATGATAATTTAAGCACGCAGGAATCACTTTTTGTACATTCACCATGTAATCATGACAAATGCGATCCAATTCACCAGTGGTCACCCCTTCTTTGACATAAGGTTCGATCATGACCAAAACATCGGACGCTAATTTACACGCTTCACGTAACTTAACAATTTCTTCTTCAGTTCTTAATGGAATGCCCATTATTTCTCCTTATTTAATTCTGATTTATTCGCATATAATAGCACTAATTCCGTGAAAAATCTTGAATGAATTAACAGGTTATTAGATAATACAAGGATTATTTTTAGGAAAGTGGGGATAGAGATATGTCAGATTTAGATATGGCCGTACCGCTAACTTTTACTGATGCGGCAGCCAATAAAGTAAAAAGTTTAATTAGCGAAGAAGAAAACAACGAACTAAAATTACGCGTTTATATTACTGGTGGCGGTTGCAGCGGTTTCCAATACGGTTTCACCTTTGACGATAAAGTCAATGAAGGTGACCTAACCATTGAAAAAGCAGGTGTGCAATTAGTGATTGACCCAATGAGTTTACAATACTTAATTGGCGGCACCGTGGATTACACTGAAGGCTTGGAAGGTTCGCGTTTTGTGGTGAACAATCCAAATGCAACCAGTACCTGTGGTTGCGGTTCGTCATTCAGCATCTAACATGGATTTTCAATTTACCCATTATCTCGGCAATGTACATGCTAAATGTTCGATGGAACACATTGCACTAGCTAATTGGTTTAATTCAGAAGTGCGGTCAAATCCTCAAGCGTTTTTGACCGCACTTTCTGCCTGTGAGCAGATTAAAAATAATGATGAAGTCACACTGATTGGTTCTGAATACACGCTTTTTATTAATGCCGATGAAGTGATGATTCGAGCCAATAACCTTGCAATTGAAACAGATGAAATTTTAGAAGACGACTTCCATTATTATGATGAAGAAAGTATCGCCTTCTGCGGAACAACAGACTTCATTCACTTTCTTAATGCATATTTTGAATTTATTGCTTAACCTCATTCTCTGAAGCGAACTATTATGTCGGAAACGGAAAACACCTCATCAGAACAACAAGAAACGCAAGTGCCGAATAAGCGCCGTTCTTGTAAAATCTTTTTAGCCAAAACAGCCTTTACTTTAGGGACGCTTGCCGTATTTTATGGTGGCTATTTAGATTGGCAAATTCGCTCCAAAATGGATGGCCAGATTTGGCGTTTACCGGCTGAAGTGTATAGTCGCTTAGAAAGCGTAAAACTGTCTGATAACCTTTCTTTTGACGAAGTGATTCAAATCTTATTGGATAACGAATACCGTCAAACGACTATGATTGCAGCACCGGGCGATTTTAAACTCGAAGAGGATACTATCGTGTTACTTCGTCGTGCATTCCCTTATCCTGATAAGCCTGAACCACAACGGGTATTACGTTTACGTTTTACCGATAACAAACTTTCTCGTATTGAAGACTTAGTCAACGTAAAAGCGGTTGATGAATTCCGTCTTGCGCCTAAATTAATTGCCATGTTGGAATCGGATAATGAAGATCGTTTAGCGATTCCATTACAGCACTACCCTCGATTACTCATTGATGCCTTATTACTGACAGAGGATCGCCGTTTTTATGAGCATAACGGGATTAATCCTGTGGGTATTGTGCGAGCAATGATTGCCAATATTAAAGCCGGTCAAACAGTTCAAGGCGGCAGTACACTCACTCAGCAATTAGTTAAAAACTTGTTCTTATCCAGTGAACGTTCTATTACCCGTAAAGCCAATGAAGCGTTGATGTCATTAGTATTAGATTGGCGATATGATAAAAACCGTATTTTAGAAACCTATCTGAACGAGATTTACCTTGGTCAAAATGGTGATATCCAAATTCACGGTTTTGCATTGGCGAGCCAATTCTATTTTGGTCGTTCTATCCGTGAAATTAGCCTAGATCAGATTGCCCTTTTAGTTGGCATGGTGAAAGGGCCATCCCTTTATAATCCATGGCGAAATCCACAATATTCACTCGATCGTCGAAATGTGGTGTTAAAACTGATGCTTGATCACCAAATGATTGGGGATGAGCTTTATGAGCTGTTGAGTAAACGTCCATTAGGCGTGCAAGCTAAAGGTCAAATTTCACGTAAATATCCTGCTTTCATTCAAACCTTACAAGCGGATCTTCGCCGTCAATTAGGGGAAAATAAAACCTCTGCACTACTTGGTGCACGTATTTTCTCCACCATGGATTTAAAACAACAGGAACAAGCTGAAAATGCTGTGGTGAATACGGTTAATCAATTACAACTACAAACCAAAAACCCACACCTTGAAGGTGCCATGATTGTGGCAGATTATCATCTGGGTGAAATACGTGCTGTCGTAGGTGGATTACAAACAGAATATGCGGGCTTTAACCGTGCGTTAATGTCAAAACGTCAAATTGGCTCATTAGTAAAACCATCTATTTATTTGACCGCACTGATGAATCCGGAACAATTCCGCTTAAATACACCAATTCAGAATCAGCCGATCACGATTCATATTAAAGGCAGCCAACCTTGGCAACCTCGTAACTACGATCGTAAATATAGCGGTTCGGTTATGTTGATGGATGCCCTTGCCCGCTCATTGAATATTCCAACGGTAAATATTGGGATGAAAGTTGGCTTAAGCAAGGTCATTGATACGCAAAAAGCCATGGGATGGGACAATGTGACGATTCCCAAAGTGCCGGCAACCTTGCTTGGTTCTTACAGTATTTCACCTTATGATGTAACAAAACTCTACCAAACCATTGCCAATCAAGGTGGTAAAATCGAGTTAAGCACCATTCAAAGCATTACCGATCGCCAAGGCAATATTATTTACGAACACAATACCGTGCCGGATCAAGTAGTGCCGAGAGAAGCGGCTTATCAAACCTTATATGCGATGCAACAAACAGTCGAACGTGGTACTGCGCGTAGCTTGCAAAATGATTATGCCGATCTTCGTCTTGCAGGTAAAACAGGCACCACCAATGATGCCCGTGATACGTGGTTTGTAGGTATAGATGGTAAAAATGTCAGCACCATTTGGCTAGGTCGTGATGATAACGGTGAAACCAAATTGACGGGTGCCTCTGGTGCATTACAAATCTATAAAGATTATTTAAACCGTGTTGTCATTGAAAAACTGAAACTCGGTCAACCTTCTACCATTAAATGGGTTGGCATCAATGCTTACGGCAGTTGGAGTTGTGGTAGCAGTCGAACGATTCCTGTGTGGATAAATAAAGATCAAAACTTCTGCGCTTCTGCACCAACGACGAGTACTGCAACTGCTACAGCGGCGCAGACTACACAATCGCCACAACCTGAGCAACCTGAATCCGCAAAACAAGAAAGTGTATGGGATGTGTTAGATAATAAAGCGCCTGTTGAAGAAGCGGCACCCGCTCAATAAATTCGCTTATTTTTGACCGCACTTTTATATCTCCATAAAGCGCCTAACAAAGGCGCTTTATTCTTTTAAGCATACAATCACCCTCTAGACATTTCCGACTCTTGTAAATTTTTTGATCTCCATCACAAAAATTAAAATTATTTATTGTCATTTCACTGATATCAAAAGATAATTATAAATAGGAATTAATTTCATTTTAGGTAATGAGGTAAATAGACGATGCTACTCCGTTCTATTCGATTTTTCTTTTTAATTTTTTCACTCGCCTTCTCTTCTTCACTCTTTGCGCAAGACAACTACCAACAGTGGGTTAATGATATTACGTCCCGCTTAGACAAAACGGCTCAACTTGTCCAGCAAGGTAATACCGATGATGCGCGTACTGAAGTGCAAATGGCTTATTTTGAAGTGTTTGAAAATCTAGAAGGTCCAATTCGTATCAATTTTTCGGCACAAAAAAGTTACCAAATGGAAGCGACTTTTGGCGAGATCCGTAAAATGATCGGTGAAGGCAGTTCACAAAAAGAGATTCAAGCTAAAATCGATCAGCTCAAAAAAGAATTACAAGAAGTGTTGCCATCATTGATTGAAGGTCATCAGCTCAATGCCGATGGTCAACATGGTGTTTATGATAATCAAGAGATCGCCCCTTATTGGCAACAAAGTTTTAAAACCATTGATGACTTAATCGCTCAAGGGATCGATGCTTATCAAAATGGTGATCTTGCTAATGCCAAAAAATTGTTCCAACAAGCACAATATGATGGCTATAAAAACTCAGAAATGGAAATGTCCATTCGCCAAAATCGCTCTGCAGAAATCTCAGCCGCAATTAACCAACAGTTTTACAACATCATTCGTTTAAGTGAACAAGCCGATCAAATTACGGAGCTTGGCTACCAAAGCACGCAATTATTACAAGATATTGAAGAAAACTTGCCTAACCTGCCAACGACACGTGAAGAACAAAATGTTCAATCTAATGCAGCACAGCAAGCAACAGATAATCAACAAGAACAAGATTGGAATAAGATTAAACAAGAGATCAACCAACGTATTCAACAGGCTATTGCGCTCTATCAACAAGGTGAAAGCAAAAAAGCGATTCTTTCCGTACAAGACACCTATTTCGACGTGTTTGAAAGTACAGGAATGGAAAACAAAGTGGGTTCCCGTGATAGTAACTTTAAAGCAGAACTTGAAGGCTACTTTACTCGTCTAGTCAGTTTAATGAAAGCTGGACAAGGTGATAAGTTACAAGCTCAAGCTGATGGTTTAAACCAGAATTTAACTAAAGCGGTTGAAATGTTACAGGGCGAAGAGCAAAGTGATTGGTCGATGTTCTTATATAGCCTTTTAATCATTCTTCGTGAAGGTTTAGAAGCGTTATTGATTGTTGCAGCTATCGTGACTTACTTAATTAAAAATAACCACCAAGATAAATTGCCGGTTATTCGTCAGTCTGTTTATGTGGCGTTAATTGCCAGTGTGGTTACCGCATTTATTTTCCAACTTATCTTTGAAAATTCAGGTCAAAACCGTGAATTGCTCGAAGGCTTTACGATGATTTTTGCCGTCGTCATGCTATTTATGATGAGTTACTGGTTATTATCCAAAGTCGAAGCACAAAACTGGAAACGTTATTTAGAAGGTAAACTCTCAACTGCCCTCACCACAGGATCGCTTATTGGCTTATGGCTTACCAGCTTCTTAGCCGTATATCGTGAAGGGGCGGAAACGGTATTGTTCTATTATGCCCTTGTAGGTGATGCGAAAAGCGCGGTCAGTTTCATCTACCTTTTCGCAGGTATCATTGTCGGCGCAATTATTCTCACCATTTGCTACTTCGTGATGCGTTATACCGTGGTGAAATTACCGCTTAAACCATTCTTTATGTTTACAGGCTCATTTATGTACTTAATGGCCTTTGTATTCGCCGGTAAATCTGTTTTAGAACTCATTGAAGGCAAACTTTTCGAGCCTACGCTGATTAGCGGTGTGCCTGAAATTTCGTGGTTAGGTATTTATCCTTATATGGAAACCTTAATTCCACAAGCAATCTTACTCGTCGCAGCCGTATTTGCTCTGTTTATTATGAAATATCAAAGCAAAAAAGCCGCGTAATACCCAACAATCCTTTAGGAGAAAAACAATGAAAAAAGCACTTTTAGCAACAGCATTATTTGCGGGTATTTTCACCGCGTCTACTGCAAACGCATTCCAAGAGTACCCAATCGGTGAAGCGGTAACCATGAATGAAATGGAAATTGCAGCGGTTTATCTCAAACCAATCGATATGGAACCACGTGGCATGGGTTTACCTGCTGCGAAATCAGATATCCACTTAGAAGCGGATATCCACGCAGTAAAAGGTAACAAAAATGGCTTTGGTGATGGTGAATGGATGCCTTACTTAACCATCAACTACACTTTAGTGAATACCGATACCGGTGAAAAACAAGAAGGTACGTTCATGCCAATGGTGGCAGGTGATGGTCCTCACTACGGCGCTAACGTGAAAATGATGGGTGTGGGTAACTATAAATTAACTTACCACATCGACCCACCATCAAAAGCGGGTATGCACCGTCATACCGACTCTGAAACGGGTGTAGGTCGTTGGTGGAAACCATTTGATGTTAGCTATGAATTCAAATTCACTGGCATCAAATAATCTCAGGTAAACATCGATTTTACCGACTTGCCTTCCCTTGTATTTCAGGGGAAGGCAATAGCATTTAATTTAACCTTAAAATATCGTCTGTTTTATTCCATAAAATGATCAAACTATGAATTATTTTTTTACTTTTTTCCTTCAAGCACTTTTACCCTTTTCATTATTGCTCGGTGTTTATCACAGCAAACAATCCACTGTGAGTGCAAAAAAAATAATTTGGCTTAGCTTATTTGGCTTTATTGCAGGTATCGTACTGCGCCTTAGTTTACCTACGGGACAAATAACCAATTTAATCGTCAATACAGTGATATTGGCGCTATTGATTATCTTTGCCTTATGTTTAATTTTCGGCAACGGTCGCTTACCTGCCTTTTGGCAAACGGTATTAATGCTCATCGCGGGAAGCTTCTGGGCAAAAGATCCTAACATTACCGCACTTGTCTCCACTGATGTCATCAACACAGACTCTATCCTGCACATAAGTGCGGTCATTTTTGCCTTTATTTTTTGTTTATGCTTACAAGGTTGGATTGATTTACTTTTAAAACAAGCGGAAAAAACACAACAAAAATCGACCGCACTTTTAAAAGGTGTGATGAGCCTTCTCTTAGTTTGCTTGCTTGTGCCACTTATCGGTGAACTCTTATTAATTTTAATGAAGCTTCAAGTGCTTGAACTCACCAAACTACGTTTAAGCTTCGTTGCGAAATCGGGCGAAATCACTCGCTGGTTAAATTATATTTGTGCAGCTTTACTCTTTGTTGTACTTGCCATCTTCTACGGCAAAATTCATTTATCACGCAAGCAACAAGTTAATGTGACACAAGAACCCATTGAAAAACGCCAAAAATTGGCCGCATTGCGTACTTCCTCTCGCTTACTTGGGTGGGGATATTTGGCCGTAGCAATTATTTTTGCCACGCAGCTTTATTGGGAGCAGATTGCTTCTCGTCCACCACAACTTTCAGAAGCTATTCCTCTGACCTTAGATGAAAAGCAACAAGTCCATATTCCAATTGAACAAGTAAAAGACGGTAAATTACACCGTTTTGTCTGGATCGCTGATGACGGTAAAGCCGTACGTTTCTTTGTCATTAATCGTCAACCAGATAAATTAAGTCTAGCCGCGGTATTTGATGCCTGCTTGCTTTGTGGTGACCAAGGTTATGTGATGGAAGGTAACCAAGTCGTTTGTGTAGGCTGCGGTGTACATATGTTTATTCCATCTATTGGTAAACCGGGTGGCTGTAATCCTGTACCAATTGAAGATTGGCAACAAACTGAGACTGAAATTCTCATTAATCGAACCAGCTTAGAAGAAGGGTTAAATTTATTTAGCACGATTGTTGAAATCGATGTAAAAGATCCGATTAGTGGCGCCCAAATGAAAAACACTAAAACGGAGCACAAATATAATTACGAAGGTAAAACTTACTTCTTTGAAAGTGAGAAAAATCTTGATTTATTCCGTGATAACCCTGAAAAGTATTTAGGTAAGGGGGAATAATGCTAGCAAGAATGTTATTTCAATCTTGGCGTTTTAGCATTAAACGTAAACTGTTGGCCGTTATTACTATTTTCTTAGCGGCGGGCTTAGTCTCTGCACTCTTGGCTGTATCCATTGATATTGGCGATAAAATGGCAAAAGAGCTCAAATCTTACGGAGCCAATATTTTAGTTGAGCCTGCAAGTAATGCCGCCCTGCCTGATGAACTTAGTCATAACGCAGATTTGAGTAGTCAAGATTTTCTTGATGAAAAAGAACTGCCGAATATTAAAGATATTTTCTGGCGAAATAATATCGTGGGTTTTGCACCGTTATTAAGTGCAGATGTAAAAGCGGAAACGCTTTCCGCAAATACTCATGAAAAATTAACCGCACTTGGACAAATTAATGTGCTGGGTACGTTTTTTGATCATAACATCCCTGTACCGGATGAAGATGATTACCATACAGGACAAAAAATTATTAGTCCGTATTGGCATGTGCAAGGTGAATGGGTCAACGACCTTGAAACATCTGAGGGAGAATTTACCCCTGCATTGATTGGTGAGCAATTGGCTCAACGAACTGGCTTAAAACAAGGTGATAAAATCCAGCTTCGCTATCAAAATAATGAGCTAGATAATCAAAGTGCGGTCGAAATTACCGGTATTTTATCCACGGGTGGTGCTGAAGATAATCAATTAGTCATGCCACTCAATGCTGTACAAAAATTACTGGGTTTAGAAGGGAAAATTCAATCAGTTAAAGTCTCTGCGCTTACCGTGCCAGAAAATGATCTTTCTCGTAAAGCCCGTGCCAATACCGATGCATTGGATGCTGAAGAATACGATCGTTGGTATTGTACGGCTTATGTCTCGTCTATTTCACACCAATTAGAAGAAGCCATTTCTGGTGCTATTGTTCGCCCAATTTGGCAGGTTGCAGCGTCAGAAGGGGTCGTCATTGGTAAAATCCAGTTATTGCTTGCTGTCGTTACTCTCGCTGCTTTAATCGCGGCAGCCATGGGGATTGCCTCATTAATGAGTACAGGGATCATTGAGCGTTCAAAAGAAATTGGTTTAATGAAAGCGTTAGGTGCCTATCAATGGCAAATCGCCTTATTATTTTATTGTGAAGCCATTATCAGTGCCTTAATTGGTGGCACTCTTGGTTGTATTGCAGGATGGGGCTTAGCAAGATTTATTGGTTCAGCGCTATTTGGCGTACCACTGAGTTTCGCTTGGATTGTAATCCCTTGCGTATTGATGCTGTCTATTTTAATTGCTGTGGTGGGCACTTGGTTCCCAGCCCATCGTATTGCCAAACTTTACCCTGTGGAGGTGCTGTATGGCCGCCAATAAAAGTATGTTTTGGCGTTTAATCTTCCAAGCATTACGCCTACGTTTACAACGGGTATTTATTATCTTCTCTGCGTTGACTGTCGGTGCGTCTATTGTGACCGCAATGGCAGCAGTATATTTTGATATTAATACCAAAATGAGCCAAGAGCTCCGTACTTTTGGGGCAAACTTTTACATTGGTGCGGCCAATGGTGGTTTGATGAAAGAGCGCCAATTAAAGCAAATTCTTCATCATGCACCGGATAATTTCATCACAGCAGCCAGCCCTTATTTATATGGCGTAGCGCGAAGTGATTTAGAAAAAATCGTTATTATGGGCGTGTGGTTTGAAGATATGCATGTTCTCGCGCCTTATTGGCAAATTACCGGGTCAGCTATTAATGTCAATTTTGACGATCGTAATGCCATGATTGGCAAAACTTTAGCTGAACGCCTTAATTTAGGCGTTGGAAGTAAATTAAAGCTTTCTAAAAATTCTGTTGAAAAACATGAATTCACAATTAAAGCGATAGTTGAGGCAGGCGATGCCACAGACAATATGTTAATCGTTAGCTTAGAATTTGCACAAAGTTGGTTAGATAAAGAAGGATTGGCAAACAATGCCTTGCTCAATGTGAAAAATGAACAAGGTAACGTCGCACAATTTGCGCAGGATATTATGCAACGCCAACCCGATCTAACCGCCCGCCCAATTCGAAAAGTCTCAGCGTCTGAAGGGCAAATTTTAGATAAAATTAAAGGATTGATGGGCTTAATCTCATTGGTCATTTTGATTCTCGCCACCCTTTGTGTGAATACCACGTTGATAGCGATTGTTGGTGAGCGAGCAAAAGAATTTGCGCTGCAAAAAGCCTTGGGGGCGAAACAGAGTGACATCATTAAGCAAATTAGTACCGAGATTCTGATCATTGCGCTTTGTGCAATTGTAGCAGGGCTGATTCTCGGCTACATTTTGGCACAATTACTTGGATTAACCGTATTCAAATCTTATATTGATATGCGTCTACCGGTTATTCCAATTACTATCGTCTTATCGTTATTGGTTGCCTTTATTGCGGTGATTGTACCAACCAAACGCGCTTTAAATATTCAAACCGCAAATGTGTTAAAAGGGGAATAAAATGAGTGAATTTGTAATTGAAACGCAACATTTATATAAACGATTCGGGCAAGTCACCGCTTTAGAAGATATTAATATTAAAATTCGCCAAGGTGAATTTATTGCGATAATGGGTGCATCAGGTTCCGGTAAAACCACGCTGATGAATATTCTGACCGGCTTAGATACGGCTAGTGAAGGTAAAGTCATTCTAGATGGTGTCGATGCGGCACAATTGGATGAAATCGGTCGTCAGCGTTTTCGTGCAGAAAAAATTGGTTTAGTCTTCCAACAATTCCATTTGATCCCTTATTTGACCGCACTTGAAAATGTGATGCTCGCACAGCACTATCACAGTGTGATTGATGAAGCAGCGGCTAAAGCAGTACTCGAACAAGTAGGATTGGGTCATCGTATAGATCACCGTCCAAGCCAACTTTCTGGGGGGGAACAACAACGGGTATGTATTGCTCGCGCGTTGGTGAACCAACCACCAGTCATTTTTGCCGATGAACCTACGGGTAATCTCGACGAAAAAAATGAAGCGCTTGTACTGGATTTACTACAAGAATTAAATCGCCAAGGGAGAACCATTGTGATGGTGACACACAATCCAGAATTGGGCGAATTAACCGATCGTGTTATTTATCTCCATCACGGAAAATTTGTAAAAGAGGAAATTCATGAAAAATAAATTCGTCAAACTACTTGCCATAAGTGCGGTCATTTTTGGCAGCGTTTCTTGTAAAGATGAAGTCGCTGCAATTGGTCAAAAAGCACCAGACATCGCTGCCTATGATTTACAAGGTAAAGAAGTGAAACTTGATGATTGGAAAGGCACTCGCTTACTGACATTCTGGTCTGAAACCTGTGGACGATGTGTCGCAGAATTAAAAGAATTCGAAAAGTTGGCTGAAGCTAATCCAAATAAGGTTCAACTTATCGCTATTAATGTGGATGGGGATAAAATGGATACCAAAGCGGTGGTCACCAAACGTCAGCTTACGTTGCCGGTTATCAAAGACCAATTAAAAATTACAGCGGAACGCTATCAGCTTATCGGCACGCCAACAAGCTTTGTGATCTCACCTGAAGGCAATATTCAGGCTAAATATGAAGGGGCAATTCCTGCTACAGATTTAGATAAATTATTTAAAGGCTAGCCAAAATGCAAAAACGAATTTACTTACTCTCTACACTTTTACCCGTTTTAGGCTTTTTATTTGCAACACCTGCGCTTTCTGCCGAAGCTGATTTAGTTAAAGCAGAAAAGATATATAAGCGCTCTTGTGCAACTTGTCATGGGAAACAAGGCGAAAAACCAGCAATGGGTGAGTCAAAAATTATTAATCAGCTCACACCAGAAGAAATATCAACCGCACTTTCAGAACGAAAAGCAGGAAAGATTATCGGTGCAGGAAGTCCCGCAAAACAACGTTTAAGTGAACAAGAGATACATAATTTAAGTGAATATATTCAAACACTAAAATAGTTTTGAAATTTTTTTAAACTAATTTTAAAATACAAGGTCTTAAAAAGGGCTTAGTTTTTACAAACTAAGATATTTTTATTATATCAATAAAGGATTTTTTATGAACAAATTCACTAAAATTAGCGCTACGGCATTATTTGCATTATTCTTAACTGCTTGTGATAAACCAGCAGATAAACCGGCTCCAGCAAAACCTGAAACCACTCAGCCTGCACCGGAAGCTAAACAAGAAGCTGCTGAAGCTGCAAAACCAGCTGAAGCTACACCAGCGCAAGAACAAGCTGACTACAACAAATTACTTGAATGGAACGCAAGCCAAGCGCAAGCTCAAATGGCTGCTCAACAAAAACTTCAATCTGATTTAACTGCTGCTGTTCAAGCAAAAGATGATAAAAAAATTGAAGAAGCAATCAAAACCTTCAACAAAACTGTTGAAGATACAATTGCAAGCTTAGATAAATTAGATATTACAGCACCTTCAGTGAAAAGCATTAAAGATCAAAATAAAGAAGTGCTTTCATTATCAAGCGAATTATTAGTTGATCAATTAAACTTAGCAACTAAAGCGCCAACTGAAGAACAAACTAAAGCTTACCAAGCTAAAGTTGAAAAACTACAAGCTGCAGTAGCTAAATTACAAAAAGACGGTGCTGATTTAGCACAAAAATTTGCACCTGCAGCACCAGCTGCTCCAGCCGCTCCAGCTGCAAAATAATTAATCGTTAAGATGAAAAAAACCTTACTGTAAAAAGTAAGGTTTTTTTATGCGCTTATTTTAGTATTCTGCTTTTCAACACATCCACAAATCGCTCTGTCACCCCATCCCAACGATCTAAATATAACGCAGGCTCAATCAACTCTAATTCATTCAATAAAAATATATTGTTAATAATCGTTCCATCTACTCGCGCATAGACAGGCATCTCTGGCAATTTATGTAAAACATAGCGTGCTGTTTCAATAATATGACGATCAACCTCAACAGGGACAATTTCAACTTTATATTGTGAATTCGCTCGCCATTCATTTTGAGGTGGCTGTCGGCGAATAGCATGGCTAAATACGCCATTGAAAAAAATCAAACTGGTTTCACCATTTGTGGCTACTTCAGGAATAAACGGCTGTAACACAACTTGCTCACCATACGCAAAAAGATCGGGGAATGCTTCACCTTGTTTGAGTTTTGTCACCAAATTACCACTTTGCCCTACAGCGGGTTTAATAACAAATTCAGGCCAATCTTGGCGTTCAAGTGCGGTCAAAATTTCAGATGTTTTTGCTGAACAAATAAGGGTTGGAATAACATTGATGCCCCAATTCTGCAAATCACATAGATAGCCTTTATGGCTATTCCATAACATTAATTCCGCAGGATTGATGAACGCATTCTTATGCTGTTTCATCCATTGAATAAATTCATTGTAGAAATTCGCATAATCCCATGCTGCTAAAGGCAGAATAAAATGACTCTGTAATGTTTCTTGCCAAGGCAAAAATTGAGTAGGAATACCTTGATTAGAAAGTTGTGTTTGAACAGGAATAAGATTTTGAGGGACCGAAGGATACGTTTTACAAGTGGTAATCGTAAGCATAGTAAATAATAACGGATTTAAACATAAAGAAGATGCGCCAATTATTTAACTGGCGCATCGATTTCAATGATTATTTTACTTGAGCAAAATATTTTTCAAGACGACCTTTGTTCGTCATGGATTTCTTCTCAAGATCTTTCACCACTTTCTCTGCTTGTTCTTTGTTTGGTAGATTATCACCCACCTGAATCACACCATTCATATTCATTGAGCGGTGCACTGGGCAAGTATAAACATAAACACCTTCTTTATCTAAAGTGATAGTGAGTTCTTGATCTTCTTCAGATTGGAATTTTTGTGCGCCTTCAGGAATTGCTTTGCTGTGCACAAAGTGACTTTTATTTTCTGCACGGAATGTCACGGTATCACCTGGTTGTACTTTTAAATAACCCGGTTCAAAAACCATTGAGCCTTCACTGTTAGAATTCAGCATTTTGATGTCATGATGAGCGGCTTGAGCAGCAAAACTTAAACCTAATAATACTGCAAGTGCGATTTTCTTCATTTTCATTTCCTTCTTAAGAATGTGCTGATTTACGTTGTGGACGAACCACCGGCAAACCTGCGCTACATTGTAATAATTCAACGTTTACACGATATAAACGATTAATGG
The DNA here is from genome assembly GCF_003252755.1 of Haemophilus parainfluenzae. GTDB lineage: Bacteria > Pseudomonadota > Gammaproteobacteria > Enterobacterales > Pasteurellaceae > Haemophilus_D > Haemophilus_D parainfluenzae_N. Next base: position 20,282 of record NZ_QEPT01000006.1, read on the forward strand.
TTTCTACTTGTAAAACATGATGAGCATCGCCCACGCCTTGCACTTTACCTTCACCAAGTAAAATCAACTCATCTGAAAATTGAGCGGCAAGACTTAAATCATGTAATACCATTATAGTAATCAGATTTTTCTGTTTCGTATAGGTGTAAACTTCTTCTAATAGATTAAGCTGATGATGCATATCTAACGCACTCACCGGCTCGTCCAACATTAAAATCTGTGGCTCACGTAATAAAACCTGAGCAAACATCACCATTTGGCGTTGTCCACCACTGAGATTCAGAATATCACGATGCGCTAAATGACCAATGCCTAATTGTGCCATAATACTTGCCGCTTCAGTAAGAAGCTCATCGCTTACTCGCATCGTTAGACTATCCATTCGTCCCAAAAGGACCACTTCAAGTGCGGTCAAGCTTGCATCTACTCGGCTATCTTGAGGCATATAGCCAATTGGTTTACGCCAATCTGCTAACTTCGTCCGTTCTAGCTGTTTGCCTTGATAGGTAATCATTCCTTCATGTGGTAATTCACCAAAAATGGTTTTCAGCATGGAGGATTTTCCCGTGCCATTTGGCCCAAGCACCGTGTAAACTTTACCTTCTTCAAAACGGACATTAATGTGATCAGCAACGGTGAGATCACCTCGTTTTACCGTAAGATTCTTTAATTCTAACATTATTGTCCCCTCTTGTTATTTAAAATAATCCAAAAGAAGAAAGGCACCCCAATAAACGAGGTAACAATCCCCACTGGGAACAATGCTCCAGGGATAATAACTTTGGACAATACCGAAGAAAGGGATAAGAATGCTGCACCAACTAACATTGCGCCCGGTAAGAAGAAACGTTGATCTTCACCAAGTAACATTCGAGCAACATGTGGAGCAACTAAGCCGATAAAGCCAATCACGCCCACGAAACTGATTGCTGTCGCCGTCATCATGGCGACAAGAACTAAAACCTTAATGCGTAATACTTGCAAATTGATGCCAAGACTCGCCGCACGATCTTCGCCTAAACGAAGTGCGGTCAATTTCCAAAGCTCTTTTGAAAGTAATGCGACACAAATTGTGGTTACGACAATAATGATGATTAAACTTTGCCATGTCGCTTTATTTAAGCTACCAAATAGCCAAAACAGAATTTGTTGCGAGACTTCAGGAGCCGAAATAAATTGCACCAATGAAAGTAAGGATTGGAAAATAAAGAGTAATGCAATCCCTACCAACACGAGCATTTCAGAATTAAAACGACGTTTAGACGCGAACAAGAAAAGAATTCCAGAGGCGAGCATAGTCATGACAAACGCGCCTATTGGTACGGCAACTTGTACGGGCAAACCAAAGCTCCCGAAAGCAATCACAATAGAAGCACCAAAACCAGCCGCAGCAGCCAATCCTAAAGTATAAGGACTCGCCATCGGGTTATTTAATAAGGTTTGGATCTCGGCCCCACCAACAGCCAATGTTGCCCCCACTACAAGCGCCATCAATGCCATGGGTAAACGTAAATTATGCACAATATTGTTTGTCATTTTATCGACTTCACCGATACTGAATAACGCATTCACGACTTCCGACACGGATAGCATCGCGGGGCCTGTCATCACATCAAGGATAAGACTGACCACGCCAATCACAAGAAAAGATAAAATAACAAACCAGCGTTTGCGTTCAAGCTTACGCTGGTTAGCCACAATATCTGCTACAACAGAATTGTTTTTCATTGATTAACGTTTCCCTTATTTAGTTTCAGGGAAAAGATAAATCGTACCTTCCGGCGTAACCGGTAAGTAGTTTTTATAGAAGTTTAAGTAAGTTTGTTGCGGATCTAAATCTTTGAAAAGATCAGGATACGCCGCTTTAGCCACAAACTGAACGGAAGCGCTATCAGATAAAGTACGAGAGTTCGCATGATATGCTGCATAAACACGGTTATTTTTCACTGCCGGTAATTCAGCCCAGCCAGCACGTTGTTTGAATCCATTTAAGCGACGTTCCGCTTCTGCTTTTTCAATACCAAAGCCCATTACCATGCCTTCTTGATTTTTCTTCAATTCAGTTTCACGGCCGGTAATAATAATCGCATCCGGTTTCGCGGCTAATACTTTTTCAGCAGCTAATGTACCCCATTTACCGATTTCTGCTGGCGCCACATTTTCTGCGCCTACAAGGCTAATCATAGAGCCCCACATGCTTGAGAAGAATGTCATCCCTTGTTCAGCTGGGCCACCACGACCGAACTCTACATACACTTTTGGTTGTTTTGCTACTTTCGCATTTTTAACCGTCGTTTGAATATGTTCTACGATGTCTTTGTATTCTTTCGCCATTTTCGCAGCACGATCTTTCTGCCCCGTCAATTGACCAATAATTTCCGTTGATTTGATGTGTTTATCTAAGGTTTGAGCATTGTAATCTAATACAACAATTGGAATACCCGCTTCATTGATAGCATCTAAATCAGATCCTAGCATTTCGTACTGCCAATCAGCTAAGACTAAAAGATCTGGTTTTAATGAAAGCACTTTTTCCACAGAGAACGTGCCTTCTTCTACTTCACCTACATCATCTAATTGATTCAATTTTGGCACCGCTTTGCTGAATAACTCCCAGCTTACAGGTGCCCAAGAAGACCATACTTTCTTAGAAAAACCGACAACGTTATCTAACGCTTTGTCACCACCAACTGCCATATAATCTTGATAGTAGAAACCAAGCACCACACGTTTTGCTGGTAAATCAACGGTGACTTCACGATCAAGTATATCTTTTACTTTCACGGGATCAGCATTGGCAAAACCTGCAGTTAAACCAAGAATAGTGGCAATCGCTAAAGTTGAAAAACGTCTTTTCATAAGAAAAATCTCCTGAGTAAAATCAAATAATTTAAATGATAATAATTATTAATACGAATAATAGCGAAAACGATTGCTAAATTCAACTCAGGCGTTTAATTATTCTTCGTAAGCTTCGTCAGTTAACGTTTTTAAGAATGCTTCTAACGCATTAATCTCTTCATCTGTTAGCGGTTTTGCTTTTAAAACATCAGGATTAATGGTTTGAGCATATTCGGCTTTATCCCACGCTTTCCCTGTTTCAGGATTCACTTTACGATTAGGATTATTGAAACTGTCTTTAAATAGTAAAACGGTTTTTAAATCGCGGAAAACACCGTTATGCATATAAGGCGCAGTGACACCAATGTTACGCAAAGTTGGTACTTTAAATTTACCTTTTTGCTTTTTATCACCTTTCACCATCGGATTATCCAATAGTCCATTATCTACAAAATCTGCAGCTAATTTATTGTGCTTAATTAATTCTTGGTTACTTGGTACGCCAATATTGTAATAACGATAATTCGTAAAGGTTTCTTTTACTGAATTCGCTTCACTTGATTGGTGGCAGTTACTACAATTTGTGCGTGTTTTATCAAAAAATAATGCCTTACCTTCGGCTTCAAGTGCGGTCAATTTTGCTTCACCTTTTAAAGCTCGATCATATTTTGAAGAGAATGGCGCAAATAATTCCTGTTTTTCGAACTCGCCAATGGCTTTTTCCATGATGGCATAAATCTTGTCGGTATCTGCCCAAATGCTTTCACCATAAAGATCCGTAATAGGTTTGTAATAGGTCGGATCTGCTTTTAAACGTTCAACAATGGCTTTTTTGTCCGGCATGCCCATTTCCACAGGGTTTACTGGTGGCCCACCTGCTTGCTCAGCTAAATCTTTCGCTCGACCATCCCAGAACTGTCCGCCTACATAATCTTTAATTTTTTTATCAAAATGAAAATCCGGAGAGAACATCGCATAAAGCGCAGTATTGGCATTGCGATTACCATGAAGATGAGGATTATCCCCTTCTGAGACCATTTGATTTGCAGAATTCTTACGTTGATCCACAAAGGCGGTATCTGGGCTATGGCAAGTCGAACAACTTTGTGTTTTATTAAAAGAAATAGACTTATCAAAAAACAGCACTTCACCCAGTGCTTTATAGTCCAATTCTTTTTTTGCTGCTTGATCAGCCAATGCATAATTACTCTGCATCAAAGGTGCAAACAGTAAAATAGAAAGCCATTTTTTTTGCATCATGTTCTCCAAATATTCAAATTATAGATAAAAAATAATCCAACAAAGCTTTGTTGGATTATAAAAGGAAAATAATTTTCTACAAGCCGGTGGCCATCTTAATGCGATCAGCAAACATACCGATGCTCACGCCGAAGTAATTTGATTTGTTCCAATCTAAAATCGTGCGGTAGTTATTGGAGACTAAGAATGCACGCCCAACTTCTTTATCTGGGCGAACTAGCCAAAGATCGGCTTGCGAAAGCGCGGCAAGTTTATCTTGTTCTTGTTGGCTAAAGCTCGCTAAAGTGACACCTTTAGACTGCCAGTCGCTGAGTGAACGTGCTTTATTCTTCTCAATACCAGAAAGCGATAAATCTAATGGTTGATTTAATGTTACTTCTACACCCCAAGGCAATTTGTTATCCCAACCTACAGTGTGGAGATAATTTGCAATTGAAGCAAACGCATCAAATTGGTTCGTCCAAATGTCCTTCACACCATCATTATTGCCATCTGCTGCATAATTTAAGAATGCACTTGGCATGAATTGGGTTTGCCCCATTGCACCCGCCCAAGAACCTAACATTCTGTGGCGTTGAATATGATCACGTTCTAACATCTTCATCGCATTCACAAATTCTTTGCTAAATAAGGCTTCACGTCTGCCATCAAAGGCTAATGTGGCTAAAGCTGATAGTACATCATAGCTACCTTGATAATAGCCAAAACTACTTTCCATACCCCATAAAGCAAGGATATATTCTTGTTGAACGCCATAGCGTTGGCTGGCTTGTTGTAATGGTGCCTGGACTTCCCAATAACGCTCTTCGGCAATGTCTACTTTGTTTTGGGTCAGTACTTTATTCAAATAATTCGTTGTACCGTTTGGATTCGGTAACTGTGGTTGATCCGCATTACGCTGACTTCTCCCCGCTTGAGCACGATCCAAATCCACAGCTTTTTGCATATATTGAATATTATTTTGTGCATTCAATATTGACAACGATACGCCTTCAGCAGCCGCTTTGCCTTTTAAGAACTGTACATAATCATTAAAGTTATCTAAAGTTCTCGGTTTGCTATAAACAGCATTACTGCTTACTGACGGAATACTTTTTGTGGATGACGTGGTTGTTGTCGTATTGCTTGAACAACCCACTAATAAAAGTGCGGTCGATAATGCCGTCATTTTTAACGTTGAGATTAAATTCATTTCTTTTCCTTTTTTAATTATCAAAATATCGCATTATTTGCGTAAAAATTGGTTATAAACAGCTTTCAATAATGAGGTTGGTAATAAGCGAGAACCTGAACGCAAGGCAAAGGTGAATAGGCCAGAAAATAAACCTTGAATACCTAAGCGATGTTTCAATTTAAATAAACGCCATTCTGCTTTCGCTTGGTTTAAACCTCGACGACGCCCTACCATGCCATTGCCCACGCGGGCATAAACTAAAATATCTGGCAAGTTTGCCACTTTTTGTCCTTGTGCTATGAGCTTAATCCACAGGTAATAATCTTCCTGTAAATCTTCATATCCACCACAATTAATGACCGCACTTTTTTGATATGCCACCGTCATGTGGTTGAACGGACAACGTTTTTGGGTAAATTTAACGATATCTTGTGCATCAGTCGGCACGTTACGATATGCCACAATGTCTTGAATATTTTCGCCAAACTCAGCAATCTGCCCACCGAAAATAATCGTATCCGGGTGCTGCTCAATAAACGCCACTTGTTTCGCAAAACGTTCTGGCACACAAATATCATCGGTATCCATACGGAATACCCAATCGGGTGAACAATGTTTCAATCCTTCATTGAGTGCTTTACCTAAACCTAAATTTTTTGGCAATTTCACTAAGTTTAAGGGTAATTTTGTTTCGAATTCAGAAACCACGGCTTCCAATTCAGGTGTGACAGCACCATCAAACACCAACACAATCTCATCTGCCGGATGGGTTTGAGCCACTAAACTTTCAAAACATTCTCTTAAATATTGTGGGTTTTCCTTAATATATAAGGACATTAAAACTGAAAATTTCATACTTCTCTATCTAATAAGTTATCTACATAAATCGCTTCAAATTAATTGCCAATTTAGGTGAAATTAAAACCACAAAGGCAATGACTAGCTGCTTAATACTTTTCGTTAATTTAAAAATTTCAAAATAGTAAAAAGCCGCTTTACGGGATAAATTCATAATATGTGGGTAAGCCAACATATATTGTGCGTTGATGGCAAAATTCTTTTCTTGTTCTGCCGTTTTCACATAATGTTCACGGATATAATCAATCGCTTTTTGCGTATTAGTGGTATCTGTTGATACGCTAGAACGCTTGGTATGGAAGGTACAATAAGTTAATGGTTCTGCCACTTTGTACGCTTTAAACGTTGGATCTTGTACAAGCTTCAGCAAGAAATCATAGTCTTCCAATGAACGAAGTGCGGTCGATAATCCACCGATTTTTAAAAACAGATCTTTTTTCACTCCAACCATCGGCATACCACCGATTTTATTCGCCAGTAAAATTCGCTCTACGCTAATCTCTTGTGGCTCAATTGGGTTAGTCACATAGCTAAAACCTTCATTGACCATTTCACATTTAGCTTGATGATAAACAAAGTTAACATCGGGATGCTCGACAATCACATCGGCTAATTTCTGACATTTATCATTTGCAAAACGATCATCGTCATCAAGAAATAACAACCATTCATTATCCGCATTTCGTGCCCCAATATTACGGCTTTCTGCCGCCCCTTGATTGGTTTCGTTACGAATCACTTTAACTGCAAATGGATATGATTGTGTTACTTCAACGGCTTCTTTTGAGCAATCATCCACAATCACCACATCAAAATTATAGGTGGTTTGCTTGGTTAAACTTTCCAATAACGCAGGAATTTCTTCTTTCCGATTATAAGAAGGCACGATGATACTAAACATCTTTCGGCTCCTTTTGTTTAAATAAAATAAGTTGTTTACCTTGAGTGCCAAAAAGCGATAAGAACATCAACATGACAAACATAATGCCCGGGAAAGCAAAGGTATCCGCTTTGATGTTACAGAACGCTAAAATCACGAAAGCAGAAAGGATAAATTTCCAACTGCCATCAAACCAATTTAAGGCGACTTTGCGCACAAAATAGAAGGTCACAGCAAAACACACCAAAGCGTAAGACAGGCCACCATAAAGAATCTGGCGTAAGAAACCAGAGTCCGTATGCCCATAATAACGGCCAACCTCTAACTCACCGGTCATATACATGCCATCGCCATAAATGAACTGCTTAAGTGTTGGCATAAAGAGGTGGTTTTTCATCAACGTATCCGTTGACGAACTGACAAATCCTGCACCGTGTAATAAATTAATCACAGGCTCTAAAGCATGTGCCACATAAGGATTTTCTGGTAAGAAATAGGCCAATAATAATACTAAAACGGCGAATGCTATTAGGGATGGCACATAACGCCATTTGAAATACACTAAAATGCTCACGACGGATAATAGGAGGAATGTACGTCCTGAAATCAACCCAATACATAGCATAAAAAACACTAAAACATTTGGAAGCGTATTATGTTTAGCGTTGTAAGCCAATAAAAAATGCAACAGCATTAAATAGAACAAACTCAATTGGAAAAAGGCGGTTGCAGTGATGTTATATAAGCGATACTCCTGCTCTGAACCATAAAAACGTGCAGGCAACACCGCATTAGTTGAAAGCAAGAAATCAATCATAAATGATGCACCAAGCAAGCCAATCACGCCCACTACAAACTGCACTACTACACCGAGTTGTAAATCACGCACCACTTTCTGTTGACCATTTACATTGGCATAGAAGGCATTATAAAGCCCCACACCAAAGATAAATAAAATCAGCTCTTTTACATACATGGTGATGACAGAAAAATCTCGCGTACCGTTAACTAAAAGCGGAATCACGCTAAATGCAATCAGCCCAATGATGACGGCTAAACTATCTACTGGTACAGTGATACCTTGTGGTTTCTGCTTTTTAAAATATTGATAAGCCAATACAACCAATGCCGCTAAACCTGCGACGAATGACATTCGTACAACATGAAACAGCCAAGGATCGTAAAGATAAAAAAGATTAAAAAGTGCGGTCATTTTTACGTTATTTTCCTAAATTCTTTTTCACTGCTAAGATTTTTTTGAGTGGATATTTAATTAATTTCTTCACTAAATTATTAGATTTTGAACCACGAATCGCTTCCAAATTACTCACTAATTGTGGATTTTCAATGGCCACAAGCGGACGAACCACATTGTTATTAATCTGGAATTGGGTTTCAAATAATAAGAAATCATCAGCAAGCCAAAACGGTTTTTCTTGTTCGAGTTGTTTCAAAAATGCACGTGCCGCTGATTTTTTGATTAAGTATGCCACCGTACCTGCAAAATAACTTTTATATGGATAAGCCACGGTGACATCACCAATAGTTTGGCGCAAGAATGAAAAAGTGGTTGGATAATTGATCTCTAATTCCACATTATTAAATTCAGCAATTTTTGACTGCCCGATTAATACAATATCCGCATCACATTTTTCGGTTAAGAGTGCGATTGTTTTTGGTGATAAATTAGCATTAAATAACGCATCATCTTCACAGACTAATGCATAATCATTTTCCGTCACATTTTGATCTTCTACGATCTGACAATAAACCGCTAAATGACTTAATGTGCAACCAATTTCGCCTTTTGTGACGTTGCGTCCATAATGTTGCTCAAACTTCGTTGGATTGAATACTTCTGCCAATTCATCCCACTCTTTTTGCATGGTATTAATCGCTGAAAATACAACGAAATCTGCTGTATCCGGTTGAGCAAAAAACAGCTCACGACGCTGAACATCTTTATCTAGTGAAATCAAATATTTATTCATAATTATCTCAAATTTGGTTTTTGCAGTATTTTGATTACAACAAACGGAAATAGTTGCAAATTATACTAAAGAAATAATCCAATAGCATGGCTTTTAGTACAACTTTAAAAGACCTAAAAAATAACCGCACTTTAAATGCTTAAAGCGCGGTCTATTTTAAATGGATTAATATGTTATTTCTTTCAATTAGAAAATTGCAGTCGCTAAACCCACAACAACACTTAAAGAAAGCACTACAGCTAACATTGCGTAACCAAAATCACTCATTTTAATTTCTCACTTATTTAGTTAAAGATATCCCATTCTAACAATAAAGCGCGTTTTTTCAAAAATTTTTTATAATTTACTTAACCTATTTGGTGACAGTCTTTATAATAGGAAAAATTCTCTAGAGGCAAAATTATGGCAACAATTAAAGATGTCGCAAAAATGGCCGGTGTTTCCACCACCACTGTTTCCCATGTAATTAATAAAACCCGTTTTGTAGCAAAAGAAACCGAAGAGGCGGTGATGCAAGCCATTAAAAGCTTGAAATACTCACCAAGTGCTGTTGCTCGGAGTTTAAAAGTCAATACGACAAAATCCATTGGGATGATTGTTACCACCAGTGAATCCCCTTATTTTGCTGAAATCATTCATGCCGTTGAAGATCATTGTTATCGTCAAGGCTATTCACTTTTTTTGTGTAATACACAAAATGATCCTGAAAAAATTAAAAACCACGTCGAAATGCTTGCCAAAAAACGCGTAGATGGTTTATTGGTCATGTGTTCTGAATACACACAACATTCACTTGATGTGCTTTCTAGTTTCTCGTCTGTGCCGATGGTGGTAATGGATTGGGGCCCAAATGCTGATACCGATATCATTGAAGATAACAGCTTTACGGGCGGTTATATTGCTACTAAGCATTTAATTGATTGTGGTCATAAAGAGATCGGTCTTATTGCGGGTGAATTAGATAAAACGACGGCAAGAACCCGTTACGAAGGCTTTGTAAAAGCCATGAATGAAGCCAATCTACCGATCCATGAAAATTGGATTATGGAAGGTTTCTTCGAACCTGAGGACGGTTATGAGTGTATGAATAAAATTCTTGCACAAGACAGCCTACCTACTGCCGTATTCTGTTGTAATGATGTGATGGCATTAGGCGCAATTTCTGCGATTACGGAAAAAGGCTTGCGTGTGCCTGATGATATCTCGATTATCGGCTATGATAATATTCACTCATCGCGTTTCTATGCACCACCACTCACAACGATTCACCAATCGAAGTCTCGTTTAGGTGCACAAGCGGTTAATCTTTTATTTGAGCGTATTGCCAATAAAGATAACGATAATCACGAAAAACACCGCATTGCGATCCATCCTGAACTCGTCATTCGAAAATCAGTTCGCAACCTTAAATAAACATTAAACTTTTTGAGCGCACTTTAAATTTTATCTAAAAAAGTGCGGTCATTTTTTACTTATTTTAGCCTTTTTTGATTTAATGCAAGTTTTTGACGTATAGCATTTGATCCCGATACATATTTTTGGTTATATCTCCCCTAGTTTTATTTTTTTCTTTATCGGAGTTCATATGACTGATGAGTATCGCACTCTCCGCCATAACATTAATATGTTAGGGCGTTTTCTTGGAGAAACCATTAATGATGCACAAGGCGAAGACATTCTCACCTTAATTGAAAATGTTCGCCAATTATCCAAACAATCTCGAGCTGGCGATAGCCAAGCACGTAAAACATTGTTGGATACCCTTTCCACCATTTCAAATGAAAATATTATTCCTGTTGCACGAGCATTCAGCCATTTCCTTAACTTAACGAATATCGCTGAACAATACCAAACGGTCTCTCGTCAACATAAAGATTTACAATCTTCTAATCGTTCATTAAGTGCTTTATTCCAACGCTTAAAAGCATTAAATACTTCAAAAGAAGAGGTTTACAAAACCGTTGAAAACTTGCTTATTGAGCTTGTATTAACGGCACACCCAACTGAAACCACGCGTCGTTCTTTAGTCCATAAACACGTCGAGATCAATAAATGCTTAAGCAAATTAGAGCACGATGATTTGACGCCTAAAGAACGCAGCATTATTGAACGCCTGTTGCTTCGTTTAATTGCTGAAGCTTGGCATACTAATGAAATCCGTACTGTTCGCCCTACCCCATTCGATGAAGCAAAATGGGGCTTTGCCATGATTGAAAATAGCCTATGGCAAGGGGTACCGGAATTCTTACGTCAACTAAATGAACACGCTCGTGAATTCTTAGGCTACGATTTACCTGTGGGCTTACGTCCTGTCAGAATTTCTTCTTGGATGGGTGGTGACCGTGATGGTAACCCATTTGTTACTTCAAAAATTACTCAACAAGTACTCTATCTTGCTCGTTGGAAAGCGGCGGATTTATTCTTAAATGACATCAAATCCCTTGCCGATGAATTATCCATGGTGAAATGCACACCAGAATTTACCGAAAAATATGGTGAACATTTAGAGCCTTATCGTTTTGTAGTCAAAACGCTTCGTACAAAACTTATCGCCACTCTTGATTACTTTGATGATTGCCTGGCAAATCGTCCGCCACGCGTAAGCCAAGCGGATATCATCATGGAAGATAATCAACTTTGGGAACCGCTCTATGATTGCTATCAATCATTAATGGCGTGTGGCATGCGGATTATCGCTAATGGTTCATTATTAGATATTTTGCATCGTATTCGTTGTTTTGGTGTCACTCTTTCACAAATGGATATCCGTCAAGAAAGTACCCGTCATACAGATGCCATTGCTGAAATTACCCGTTATCTTGGCATTGGCGATTATGCACAATGGAGCGAAGCAGAAAAACAATCTTTCTTAGTACGCGAGTTAAATTCTCGTCGCCCATTAATTCCAACCCATTGGGAACCCTCTGCTGAAACCCAAGAAATTTTAGATACTTGCAAAGTCATTGCCCAACAAAAACAAGGCGTGATTGCTTGCTATATTATTTCTATGGCAAGAAGTGCCTCTGATGTGCTTGCCGTACATTTATTATTAAAAGAAGCGGGGGTGCCTTATCATATTCCTGTCGTGCCACTCTTTGAAACCTTAGATGACTTAGATGCCTCTGAAGGCGTCATGCGTCAATTGTTTAATATTGGTTGGTATCGTGGTGTGATTAATAATCATCAAATGGTGATGATTGGCTATTCTGACTCAGCTAAAGATGCAGGCATGATGGCAGCTTCATGGGCACAATATCGTGCACAAGAAGCGTTAGTTAATTTAACCGAAGAACTGGGTATTGAACTCACTTTATTCCATGGTCGTGGTGGTACAATCGGTCGTGGTGGTGCTCCTGCACATGCAGCATTACTTTCTCAACCTCCACGCTCACTCAAAAATGGTTTACGCGTCACCGAACAAGGGGAAATGATTCGCTTTAAACTCGGTTTACCCGAAGTTGCAGTTGAAACCTTTGACCTTTACGCGAGTGCAATTTTGGAAGCAAACTTACTTCCACCGCCAGAACCAAAAGCAGAATGGCGTACCGTCATGGATGAGCTTTCCGCTACTTCATGCGACATTTACCGTAGTGTTGTTCGTGGTGATAAAGACTTCGTGCCTTATTTCCGCAGTGCCACACCGGAACAAGAACTGTCTAAACTACCACTTGGCTCTCGCCCTGCAAAACGTAATCCAAATGGTGGCGTGGAAAGCTTGCGTGCCATTCCATGGATTTTTGCTTGGATGCAAAACCGCTTAATGCTACCAGCATGGCTTGGTGCGGGTGCGGCAATTCAAAAAATTGTAGATGAAGGCAAAGGTCATATTATTGAAGAAATGTGTAAAGCTTGGCCATTCTTCTCTACTCGTGTGGGGATGTTAGAAATGGTGTTCAGTAAAACCGATACTTGGCTTTCTGAGCAATATGATCATAACTTGGTGAAAAAAGAGCTTTGGTACTTAGGTGAAAATCTGCGTAATCAACTCAATGCAGATATTAAAACTGTGCTTTCGCTTTCTCACAAAGATGAATTAATGGCGGACTTACCGTGGATCGCGGATTCTATTGCATTACGTAATGTTTATACGGATCCGCTCAATCTCCTTCAAGTGGAATTGCTCCGTCGTTTCCGTGAATCACCTGAAAACCCAAGCCCTGATGTCGAACAAGCCTTGATGATTACCATCACTGGTATTGCAGCAGGTATGCGAAATACGGGCTAGTTACAACAAATATAAATAAGTGCGGTCAAAAACAACGATGAATTTGACCGCACTTTTTGTTTTCTGTTTCTTGCGGTATCATACGCGCAATTGACTTGATGAAGGAAAACCCAATGACAACTGATATTCAAAAACTCGATCCAGATGCAGCGATTGATCTTGCTTATGATATTTTCTTAGAGATGGCAGGCGAAAATCTCGATCCCGCTGATATTATGCTATTCAATCTGCAATTTGAAGATCGTGGTGCAGTCGAGTTTGTCGAAACTGCCGATGATTGGGAACAAGAAATTGGGGTGTTAATCGATCCTGAGGCTTTTGCTGAAGTTTGGGTCGGATTAGTAAATGAGAAAGATGAAATGGATGATGTGTTTGCGAAATTCTTAATTTCACACCGAGAAGAAGATCGTGAATTCCACGTTATTTGGAAAAAATAGCACTCTTCTCACACATATCAATTTACAAACTAAAACCGGTTTAATTTTAAATTAAACCGGTTTTTGCTTAACAGATTCGTGGTAAAGGTTCGTTGCGTGGTAAGTCTAATAAACGACTTTGACCGAAAAGACCAACTGCTCGAACTTTACCATCAGTCGTTACCTCGCCGATTATGGTCGCATTTTCACCTAATGGATGGCTACGAAGTGCGGTCAGAATTTCAGCTGTTTTTTCTTTATCCACCACAATCACCAGTTTGCCTTCATTGGCAAAATTTAATGCATCCAAACCGAGTAATTCGCAAATACCACGTACTTCCTGACGAATTGGTAATACCGTTTCATCAATTTGAATCCCTACTTTTTGTGCCTGTGCAAATTCGTGAAGTACCGCATTCACACCACCACGGGTCGCATCGCGTACAGCTTTCACCCCTTCAATCGGACGAATACAATCAATAAGCGGGGCAAGCACAGCACAATCACTGCGTAAATCCGTTTGAATACCAAGATTTTCACGTAAATTCAAAATGGTTGCACCATGATCACCCAAAGTACCACTCACGATAATCTGATCACCTGGTTGAATGCGATGCACGCCCCAGTCGAGTCCGTTTGGAATAACACCAATACCGGCTGTATTGATAAACACTTTATCTATCGCGCCTTTTTGTACTACTTTGGTATCACCTGTTACCACTTGAATACCGGCTGACTGACAGGCTTTTGCCATAGATTGAATCAATTTTTTTAAAGTTTCCAGTGGTAAGCCTTCTTCCAAAATAAAGCCACAAGACAAATATTTTGGTACGGCACCGCATACCGCTACATCGTTAGCGGTACCACATACAGCGAGTTTACCAATGTCGCCACCAGGGAAAAAAATCGGATCAATCACAAAACTATCGGTAGAAAATGACAATGTTCCACCTAAAGCATCTAACTCTTGTAAAGCAATACGAGCCTGATCTTCGCCTTGTGAAAGTATTGGATTATCAAATGCCTCGACAAAATAATCGCGGATCAACTCTTGCATTGTGGCACCACCATTTCCGTGTGCCATTGTAATAAAATCAGTCATTGTTTTATTCCCGTCTATATTGATAATAGGCCGCACATGCCCCTTCGGAAGACACCATCAATGCACCATAAGCATTGTCAGGATTACATTTTTTAGCAAATAATGGGCAATCCGCCGGCTTACATTTTCCGATCAGTACATCACCGCAGCGAGAATCAGGATCATCGGCAACTTGATGTGGCTGGCAAGCAAAATGCGCTTCTGCATCAAAGCATTGATAATCATCTGTCAGTTCAACACCCGATTCCGCAATTTCGCCTAATCCACGCCATTCACTGCTGGCTTTCAAGCGGAACACTTCACTGATTGCCTGTTGTGCTAACTCATTGCCATGTTGGTGTACGATACGTTTATACTGATTTTCCACTTCACAGCGTTTTTCAACAATCTGTGTCACCAACATTAAAATTGCTTGTAGGATATCTAAAGGCTCAAAACCAGTGATCACAAAAGGCTTATGGTAGGTATCACACAATTCCTGATAAGGTTCAGAACCAATCACCATGCTGACATGACCTGGTGCAAGAAAGCCGTCAATTTTGACTTGTCCTTGTGATAATAAGCTGTGTAATGTTGGGATGATAGTGATATTTTGACATACCACAAAAAAGTTTTTTACCTGCTGTTTTTTCGCTTGTTGCAAGGTAATTGCAGCACTCGGCATCGTCGTTTCAAAACCGAGTGAAAAGAACACCACTTTTTTATCTGGATTATTTGATGCAATATTCAATGCATCGAGCGGCGAATAAACGATTCGAACATCTGCGCCCTGTGCTTTAGCTTCTAATAATGAACCTAAACGTCCACGTACTCGCATGGCATCACCGAAAGTACAGAAAATTACTTCTGGACGACGAGCAATCTCAATACATACATCAATTCGCCCCATCGGTAATACACACACCGGGCAGCCTGGACCGTGAATAAATTCAATACTTTTGGGTAATAAGCGATCCAGCCCAAATTTAAAAATGGTATGAGTATGTCCGCCACAGACCTCCATCAGATATAACGGATTTTCTGGCGTAAAGTGCGGTTGGTTTTCCATTATTTTTTGTAACCGCTGCAACAGACTTTTAGCCAGTTCAGGATCACGAAATTCATCAACAAACTGCATTTGATGCTCCTATCGTTCTTGCGCTTTTAACCAGTCTAGCCATTGCTGTAACCCTTCTCCACTTTGAGAAGACAACTGGATAACCTCAATTGTTGGATTCACTTGTTTCGCATAAGCAATACATTTTTCCACATCAAAATTTAAGTACGGCAGTAAATCCACTTTGTTTAAAATCATTAACTTCGAAGCCGCAAACATATGTGGATATTTGAGTGGTTTATCTTCGCCTTCTGTCACAGATAAAATCACTACTTTGGCATGCTCACCTAAATCAAATTCTGATGGACAAACTAGGTTTCCGACATTTTCAATAAACATCAGACTATTTTCCTGTGGCTGCAATTTCACCAATGCATTACCAATCATTTGTGCATCTAAATGACAACCTTTTCCTGTATTAACTTGAATCGCCGGCACACCCGTTTGACGAATACGATCCGCATCATTTTCTGTTTGTTGATCCCCTTCGATCACATAACAAGGATAGTCATTTTTTAATGCATTTAGTGTGGTCGTCAATAAAGTTGTTTTGCCTGAACCTGGACTTGAAACAAGATTAAGTGCCAAAATATGTTGATTCGCGAAAAAGCGACGATTCATATCGGCTAATTGATTGTTGGCACCAAGAATATCTTGTTCTACTTTCAGTAATCGTTGCTGGGTTTCTTCTTGTTGTGGAAAGTCTGGCATGCGGAAGGAGGAGTGAGAAAAATTAGGTAGTTTTGTTGCATGTTGCGCATTGGAATCATTATGAACATGCGGTAATTCTCCGATTCTGACTTGGTCTGGATGGCCACAGCCACAGGTTGTACACATAAGTCACCTCAATAATGTTTCGTTTATTCTGTAAATACTTAGAATCTATGGTAATTCACATGCGTTAGAATACCATATTCTCTATCTTAAATATATTCTTTGAAGAGAGATAAATACATACTATCAAGTAGTTAGCGTATTTTATATTCAAAAGATCAGGTTAAATTTGCCAATTTAGACGTCTTGCTATTTTACGGCAATTTCTTTCACTCTAAATTCGGTGCCACTTCGACGTTGTAAACATGCACTGTGACAATGTGGACAGCAATCTTGATAGGCTTCAATCTCAACTTCCTTTTGACATTGCCAGCACCATGCAATCGCAGGTAAATGAATAAAATGTAACTGACAGTTTTCAGCAACGGTATCTTTTCGCATAATTTCAAAGCAAAATTCTACCGCACTTTGCTCGACACAAGACAGCGCCCCAATTTCTAGCCAAATATCTGTCACTTCATGGATTTCATGCTTTTTCTTTTGTTGATCAATAATTTCCATAATATTCTGACAGAGAGACATCTCATGCATGATTTTCTCCTTAAAATAAAAAAGCAGTTTCTTCCAATTCTACTCTTTTTTAATGTTTATTTTCAGCATTTCTGTGTTTCGTTGCTTGATATTTAAACGTTGTGTGAAAAATTTTTACTGGTACTCGTACAAGAAATCATTTTAGTGGCACAAAATTAATGCCGCTATGTTGCAATAAAGTATTCATTAAATCATTATTTTGTTCAAACTGGCTACATTTGCCTTTGAGCTGAATTAAGCGAATTCTCAAGTGAGCCAATTCATGGATCCGTTTTGATACTTCTCGAATATGTCGATCTAGCAACTCATTAATTTCTCTTTCCTGCTCTTGAGTAGCACATTGAGGATTGAGCAACATTTTGATTTCTTTTAGTGAAATATCCAAACTGCGGCAATAGCAAATAAAAGAAAGTTGTTTCAAATGCTCTTCCGTATAAACGCGAAAATTACCACTTGTTCGCTTAGCGGGTTCAATCAATCCTTGTTTTTCATAGAAACGTACGGCTTCCACCGTACAGCCAACAATGTTGGCTAGCTGACCAATTTTCATTTTTTTAAAATTACACTTGACTCTGAAGTTACTTCATATTTTATACTTTATCACAGTATTCACATGTTAGAAAAGGAGAACTTCCATGAAAAAAACAGCATTACTTATCACTGCACTATTCGGTGCTTCACTCGCTAATGCACATAATGTTTGGTTGGAGCCCGTTAAGGATGTAAAAGGGCAATATGTGGTTAAATTTGGTCATGAGGAAACTGAAACCTATCCTCAAAGCAAATTAAAAGCGGTACGCCTACTTGATGCTAAAGGCCAATTGCAAAATGCCACAGTAAACTTTAAAGAAGGCGAAGCACACTTTGCTGCACCTGATGCTGCCATCGCATTTATTCGCTTTGATAATGGCGTTTGGTCAAAATTGCCAAGCGGTAAATATGTCGAAAAAACCAAACAGCAAGCACCTGAAGCTGTACTCAGTGTTAATCCAGTCAAATTCGGCAAAGCGATTTTACACTGGGATGCACAAGCGAATAAATCACACAATATGGATTATGAGCTTATTCCACAAAGTGAACCGAAAGCGGGACAACCACTCGATATTCTCGTGTTAGTAAAAGGTAAACCTGAGCAAGGCATCAAAGTGGGTTTAGGCGAAGATCACCCATTCAACTTAACCAATGAAAAAGGTATTGCACAATTCACCCCTAAAGCGGGCTATAACAAAGTCTGGGCTGAATTTGACGAGCCGGTTCAAGACAATCCTGACTATAACAAACGTAGTGTTGAATATATGCTAACTTTTGACGCGAAATAATGAAAAGAGTTGTATTTTTAACCGCACTTTTCACCTGGCTGTGCGCACCATCAGCATTGGCTCATAGTTTGCATGTTTTTGCACAATATGATGGACGCACAGTTTCTGGCAAAGCCTATTATTCCGATATGACCCCAGCGGCAGAAACCTATATGGAGATTTTTCAAGCTGGTCAGGACTCCCCTCTATTGGAAGGTAAAACGGATCGCGATGGGCAATTTGCCTATCCGATCAATACGACTGCCGAAGGTGCCATTAAAGTAGTGATAGAAGGTGAAGAAGGACATCGAGCCTCAATTGTTGCCAACAGAGTATCTGCGCAAACCACTAATAACAGTGACAATGCATTGATGTTGGTCCGCGAAGATATTTCTAAATTAAAAGACAAAATTTACCTGCACGATATTATTGGCGGTATCGGCTATATTGTTGGTATTTTTGGCTTATGGGCATTGATTAGAGCCTCAAAGATGACGCGTGCGTCGCAATCTAAGGAAAGATAATATGCATTTATCGGAAGGTGTGTTGCATACACCCGTATTGCTTGGTGGTGCAGCTGTCGCATTAGTCTGCGTAATGATTGGTCTTAAACGACTCAATTCGCAGCAATTGCCGCTAACGGCATTGTTTGCCGCTGCCTTTTTTGTTGCCGGTACCATTCATGTACCAGTTGGCATTGGCAGCGTGCATCTCATCTTAAACGGCATGGCCGGTCTATTTCTTGGTTGGGCGGTATTCCCTGCCTTTTTAATCGCATTGGTATTACAAGTCTTGCTCTTTTCCTTCGGTGGATTTGCCGTGCTTGGTGTCAATTTATGTGTGATGGCATTGCCTGCCCTTCTTGTACATTGGCTATTTGCAAAAAGACTTGAAAATGACAATTCCCGTCGCACTCAAATTACTGCCGGTATTGGTGCTGGCGTGATCGGCGTTGGCGGTTCAGCCTTGCTTGCCTCTCTTGTCTTAGCATTAGATGGTGGTAAAGCCTACAGCGATCTGATCATGTTACTGGTGATATCACATATCCCTGTATTTATTATCGACAGTATCGTCAGTGTTGGTGTGGTCTTATTGTTAAACAAAATGTATCCAACAGCGCTCAGTGTGGTGAAATGAATTTTCTTGCTATTTTCCAACCGCACTTACGATTAATTTATGTGTTTTTGTGTGGACTTATCGTCAGCACAATGACACATATTTCAACGCTTGTTATCCTCAATCTTGTGGTACTCAGTGGATTATTTATTGCGCTAATACGCTATCGAAAATCCCTTGCCGGTTATTTTAAATATTGGCTAAAACTAAATTTCTTCACTTTGCTTGTTTGGTTAACCTTAAGCTGGAAAATCACCGAACAAAGTTTAGCATTAAATCTAATAGGGATTCAGCTTGCACTGCTCATCACACTACGTTTCAATTTGATTTTAAGTCTAACTCGACTCTTGTTAATTGATATGAACGAGAGCCTTTTATTGCAAGCATTGTGCCGTTTGCCATTACCTGAAAAACTACTTCACCTATTTGTTCTCACTGTGCGCTATATTTCAGTGTTCAGTGAAGTACATAAAAAGATGGATATGGCAATGCGAGCACGTGGCTACCAGCCAAAACTTAATGGCAGAACCTTATTTATCGCGGCGCAGAGTGTCGCCCTATTATTAATTCATGCACTCGTTAAAGCAGAAAAAACAGAAATGGCGCTAAAAGCTCGTGGCTTTCAGCTGCATGATGTGAAAAAAACACAGGATAAATCTTGATGAACGTCCTCGAAGTCAAACAATTACAGATCATGCGCGAGCAACGCGTGATTATTGATAACCTTTCTTTTGAACTCCCTGAAGGCCATCGCCTTTTTTTACAAGGTGATATTGGTTGTGGGAAATCGACATTACTACATTGCTTATTAGGTTTTATACCTTACCAACAAGGAGAAATTCGCTGGTTCGGTAATGTATGTAGACAAGAAAAAGATTTTGTACCACTACGTGGAAAGGTAGGCATCTGTTTCCAATATGCTGGCGATCAACTTTTCGGCCCAACTGTACTTGATGATGTGGCCTTTGGTCCTCTCAATCAAGGATTGAACAGAGATGAAGCCTATCAAATTGCATTACAACAGTTGGAGCGTCTAAATATTGTTGGATTAAAAGATCGCTCTGTGAATACCTTATCTGGTGGTGAACAGAATTTTACTGCACTGGCTGGCGTGCTAGCGATGCAGCCAAAAGTATTATTATTGGATGAGCCAACCAATGGACTGGATGTAAAAAATATCGCAAAACTGACCGCACTTTTACGTGAACTACAGTTACCAATGCTTATTGCCTCACATGATTTACGCTTTAGTGAAACACTCGCCGATTCCTGCTTATCTTTAGCTACAGATAACGATGGCTGAATGCGTTCATAATGCGTAAGGAAATAATTCAATAAAAAACGGGCGAACCATTTAAGTTCGCCCGTCATTCATTTATGACGCTAATCAAGCCACAAGTGCGGTTTCTTTTAAGCGATTTTTTAATTTCGCGTATTCAGTTACCACATAGCGTTCAGCCCAGGCTTGGTCTTCGATTTTATCAATACGAACCGCGCTATATTTGTATTCCGGCGTTCTAGAACCTGGATTCAAATGTTCAGCGGTTAATTCGTTACATTTACCGATCCACCATTGATAGGTCATATAACAAGCGCCTTTGTTGGTACGCGTACTCACATCCGCGCGAGAAATCACTTTACCGCGTGATGATGCAATCCAAACCAAGTCGTTGTTTTTAATGCCTAATTCTTTGGCGTCTTGATCGTTCATTTGTACGAATCCTGGTTCATCCGCAAGTGCCGCAAGTGCACGGCAGTTACCAGTCATAGAACGGCAGGAATAGTGACCAACTTCACGTACGGTAGAAAGTACCAATGGGAATTCTTCTGAAAGATCTTCCATCGGTGGTTCCCAGTCGCAAGCAAAGAATTCAGCTTTGCCGTTCGGACGGTCGAAGATTTGGCCTTTATACAAATATTGCGTACCTTGATCTTCAGGACCTTCGTCAGTACATGGCCATTGGATATAACCCAAGCCTTCCATTTTTTCGTAAGTTGCCCCTTTGTAAATTGGACAAAGCGAACGAAGTTCATCCCAAATTTCTTTGGTATTGTTATAGTGCATTGGGTAGCCCATTGCTGTAGCAAGTTCGCTAATGATTACCCAGTCATCCTTGACGTCGCCGGTTGGTTCAACGGCTTTATAGAAACGTTGGAAACCACGGTCAGCAGCACTATATACACCTTCATGTTCAGCACAAGAAGTCGCAGGTAATAAAATATCTGCTTCTGCGGCTGTTTGAGTCATGAAAATATCTTGAACGATAAGAAGTTCAACTTTCTCGAAGGCTTTTTTAACAGCATTAATATCAGGCTCAGTTTGTAATGTATCTTCACCCATGATATAGAATGCTTTAATTTTATCTTCCATGATCGCTTCAGGTACTTCACTCAACGGTACACCTGGTTTGCTTGGAATAGACGGTACGCCCCAAGCTTTCGCAAATTTTGCATTAATTTCCGGGTCAGCAAAACTTTGATAGCCCGGTAATGTGTTGAATAACGCACCCATATCGCACGCACCCTGTACGTTGTTTTGACCACGCACTGGGTTTACACCAACATTTGGTTTACCTAAGTTACCGGTAAGCATTGCCAAGCTTGCTAACGCACGTACGGTTTCTACACCTTGACGGAATTGGCAAACGCCCATACCCCATAAGATAGTAGCAGTTTCCGCTTTCGCATAAGTGCGGGCAATTTCACGCAACATCTCAGGTTCAATACCTGTGATGTGTTGAGTGGATTCCGGTGTATAAGCTTTCACGGTTTCATAGAACGCATCGAAGTTTTCGGTGTGTTCATCAATAAATTTTTGATCTTGTAATCCTTCTTCTAAAATCACATTCATCATCGCATTCAAGAATGCCACGTTAGACCCGTTAGCAAGCGGCGCATAAATATCCGCAATACGGGCTGTTTCGATTTTACGAGGGTCACAAACAATCACTTTCGCCCCTTTTGCTTTGGCGTGGTTAATCCGACGCGCCACAATAGGGTGTGAAGTGGAGGCATTATAGCCAAAAATAAATACGCATTTGGTATCTTCAATCTCAACAATTGAGTTGGACATTGCGCCGTTACCGACCGATTTGAGCAGACCTGTTACAGAAGGGCCGTGTCACACGCGCGCACAACAGTCAATGTTGTTATTTCCTAATACCGCACGGGCGAATTTTTGCATAACGAAGTTCACTTCGTTACCTGGTCCACGGGAAGAGCCCGTTACCATAATTGATTCGTTACCGTACTTTTCTTTGATTTCACTGAGACGTTTTGCTGTGTAAGAAATCGCTTCTTCCCAGCTCACTGGTGTGAATGGTTCGCCACGTTTGTAGCGGATCATCGGTTGAGTTAGGCGAGGAGTCAGGATTTTTGTGTCATGCACAAAATCCCAGCCATAATATCCTTTTAGGCATAACTCCCCTTCGTTTGTCTTGCCGTTTGCACCTTCAGCTCCCACAATTTTGTTGTTTTCCACCAAAAGATGGATTTTACAACCTGAGGCACAATACGGACATACGGTAATTACTTTTTTAATAGCCATAGTAACGTCCTTATTTTAGATACAACACGAGGTTAGAGATAGAATTAGAATAATTAATTCTGGGTATATATTACACCCAAAATCAGCTTATAGTCTTACAAAAAACATGGATTTATTGATATAAAACAGGTTTTCGTAATATTTTTAAACTATGTTTAGAAAATCCCCCCACTTTTTCTACAAAACAGGAATCTCTTCAAGCGATCTTCCCTCGTTTAAAAAATCATACATAAATTGCACAGACTCTTTTACCCTGTCTGTCATCGGAAAACCAAAAGAAACAAGATCAGGTTGAAGTCCTACAAAAACAATTTGTTTAATATCCTGTTCCAGTTGTTCAATGAGGTAATTGAGCGGCATATTATGCGTACTCATGAAAAACATTTCCGCAATGCTTTCTTTCTCAATGATTCGGATTTTACCTGGCGCTAATTCCATATCAGCCGCATCGAAAATTAAAAGCAAATCGGGTTTCATGTCTCGCACAATATGGGCAACATTTTCCGGTGCTGAACCACCATCAAGTGCGGTCCACTTTGGCAATGGATTTTCACTCAATAATTGATAGAGATAAGGCCCAGCGCCATCATCGCCCATCATGCTGTTGCCAACGGTTAAGATCACATTATTCGTCACGTCGTTTCACCATAATATACATCACAGGTTCACGCTGAATGGACGCCAGCGTATCCATCAAAATTTCAACCCACTCTTGATGTTGTGGCGTGAAATTGGCTTTGTTTTCATCCATCGCTTTCGCCAATAAATTGACATGGCTAGAATCAATCACGATTTCACCGAATCGCATTAAGCCGGCAAATTTACGTTTAGCATCCCCTTCTGGAAAGCTATCTACAAAACGTTGATAAGCATCGTAGTCACAAACCAGTAATTTTTTAAAACAATCAATTACGCCAACATGGTGACCAATCGCCAAAGAGTAATACATCACCTGTTTTGCTTGCTCTGGCACTTGCTCATCGTTTTCGACGAAACGTTCGTTTAATAAATAGAAAAAGACTTTCGTTGTCATAACATTCCCATTTTTATAGGGGCAATCACTTGCCCCATTATTAATTATCCCGAAAACGGCAGACTAATCGCATGCAAACGATTGACGATTTCGCTTAAACGAGGATCGGCTTCTCGTTCTAGGTATTCACCTAAACGTACACCAAATGGCACTTTGTCATTTTCTGCCATCATTGCCATAAATTGGTTAGCGATGTTACCGCCTTGACGATAACCGGCAAGACGACGAGCTTCTCGTTCAAGACTAATACGCAAATCCAACGGAATGGTTGGGAAACGTAATTTAGCTTCTGCGTTAGGATCGGCTTTTTCTTGTTTGCCTTTAAGTTTTTGATCAAGTAAACCAAGCGCGACAGCAAAACCATAAATAGTGGCGGCAGGTGTTGGTGGACAGCCAGGAATATAGACATCAACCGGTACGATTTGGTCAGAACCACCCCATACACAATAGAGATCGTGGAAAATACCGCCGCCGCAACCGCAAGCCCCGTAAGCGATACAGATTTTTGGATCCGGCGCGGCTTGATAAGCACGCATGGCTGGCGTACGCATCGCACGGGTAACCGCACCAGTGAACAAGAGAATGTCCGCATGGCGAGGTGACGCTACCACTTTAATACCAAAACGTTCCGCATCAAATGTTGGCGTAATAGTACTGAAAATCTCGATTTCACACCCATTACAACCGCCACAGTCCACACGGTAAACGTAAGCTGAACGTTGAATATCTTTCAGCAATGTTTGTTTCATTTTGGCTATATTTTCATCAATACTAAACGGTGTTGATATACCATTAACCGGCATTGGAATTTGAGTGTTCATCGTCTTTCGCCTCCTGCTAAAACTTTAGGTAAATCAACCGCACTTTCCTCACGTTGTTCGATTGCTTTTTTGAAATTCAAGCGAACTGGCTCCTTAAAGTCGATCAATTTCATCCGCATATTGGATTCCATATTTGCGGTTTTTTCTAAACTATGTTGACGTTTGCAAACCGGACAGGTATGTAATTCTGCCAATTTTCGTTTCACTAACTCTGGATTATCCAAAGTTTGTTTGAATAAATCGATGGTGTAATTCAGTTCTTTATAAGAAATAAACGGTTTACCACATTCCTGACAAGTTACAGTAGCAAAGGTGGTTTCTTGGAAAAGATCCTGTTTATTGGTCACTGAGAGTTCAAAATCTTGTGATAAGCGAATCGCCTTAGTTGGGCAAACTTCTTCACAACGACCACAGAAAATACAACGACCAAGGAATAATGACCATGTACGGTCGCCTGTAACCGGATCCGTTCTCATGGTCAACGCATTGGCTGGACAGGCAATGGTACAAGCCGCGCAGACAATACATTGATCAGAATTAAGTTCCGGTTTTCCTCTAAAATCATCATCGACTTCATAAGGTTTGAACGGATATTTGGTGGTGACATCACCTGCTTTAAATACCGTTTTTAGTAATTTAAACATTTTCCGCCTCCCCTATTTCAATGGTGAATTTTTACGTTCGATACCGTAGCGTTCAATCTCTTTATAATCTACGGTTTTCGCTTTGCGTTTACGCACATCCACCACGGTGACACGGTCGGTACAAGAATAGCAAGGGTCAAGACTACCAATAATAAGTGGTGCATCAGACACTGTATTGCCACGCAACATATAGCGTAAGGTTGGCCAGTTAGCATAAGTGGCAGCACGACAACGCCAACGGAAAAGTTTTTGGTTGTCACCTAGCATTGACCAGTGAATATCTTCGCCACGTGGTGCCTCAGTAATCCCTAAAGCAAAACGTCCAGGGGTATAATTGAAACCTTCTTTTAAGATTTCGCCACTTGGCAAATTATCCACCATGTAATCGATGATATTCATGGATTCAAACACTTCATTAATCCGCACTTTCACACGAGATAACACGTCACCATTTGCTTCAGTGAAGAGATTGAAAGGTATATCGCCATAACCAGAGAATGGATGTACTTTACGTACATCACGCGCAAAGCCAGAACCACGAATCATTGGACCAACCGGGCTGAAGTCACGAGCGATATCTTTTGCCAAGACACCGACACCCACCGTACGTTGTTCCATATTCGGTGTATTCAATAAAATATCGGTTAAGGTTTTGAGTTCTTCACGCATTTCACCGATAAGTTTGATACATTGCTCACGTTGATGTTTCAACATATCACGACGCACACCACCGATAAGGTTAATACCATAGGTTTTACGTGCACCGGTTAACACTTCTGCCAAGGTCATGGATTTTTCACGAACGCGGAAGAATTGCATAAAGCCAGTATCAAAGCCGGTAAAGTGGCTAGATAGACCTAAGTTTAATAAGTGACTATGTAAACGTTCTACTTCTAATAAAATCGCACGGATCCATTCAGCGCGTTTTGGAATTTGAATTCCTAAAGCACTTTCGACGGAATTAGCGTAGGCCACACTGTGGGTAAAACCACAAATCCCGCACACACGGTCAGCCAGGAAGTTAACTTGGTCGTAATCCATACGGGTTTCTGCCAATTTTTCCATACCACGGTGCACATAGAACAAGCGATAGTCCGCATCAATGATATCTTCCCCATCCACGAACAAACGGAAGTGTCCTGGTTCATCGGAAGTAATATGTAACGGGCCAAGTGGAACGATACGTGCTTCGCCTTTTTCGTTAATAAATTCGTATGTTTCTGTTGCAGTTGTCGGATCGGGACGTAAACGGTAATCCATTGAGTCTTTACGTAATGGATAAAGATCATCCGGCCAATCATCTGGCAACACTAAGCGGCGTTGGTCTGGTAAACCGACGGCTTTCAAACCATACATATCGAATAATTCACGTTCGCCCCAAACCGCCGCTTTGACTTTTGGTGTCACAGACGGAAATTCTAAGCTCACAGGATCAACTAAGGCTTTAATAGTGATAAAAGTTTTCACTTCCCCCTCCATGGAAAGCACGTAGTACACTGCATAGTTGCCATGAATTGAACGCTCATCATTCCCGAACACCAAAGGTAACCAACCTTCATGTTGATAATAAAGGTATTCAACAACATCAGGTAACATATTAGTTTTAATGGTAAGGGTAACCTGATTTGGTGTTGACCACTCCTCATCCAAAATGGTATTTGGAAATTTTGCATTGACTGCTTCAATGTAATTTTTGCCAATCATTTTGGCTGGATCGACTGATGTATTTTTAGTTAATTCCATATATTTATCCTCCTGTCGATCATTGCGCTAAACTTTGCCAAGGTAAAACTAACATTTCACCAAAGGACACTTGTTCAGATCCGAGTACAATTCCGACTGCACTTTTTAATAACTGCAAAATTGGTTCGGCAATATGAATACCCATAATAAACATGAATAACAATAAAATTGCCATCGCCACGAGTGAAACTTTGTTCACATCCCCCACTTCAACATTATCCGGTTGTTTACCTAATACGGTTTTTAATACCATTAAAGACAATCCAGCTAACACGATAGTAAGTAAAATTAAACAGAATACCATTAACCAAGTTTTACCTGCGTAAATACCCGCAACAGCAATACTGAATTCACTGACGAATACGTTAAATGGTGGAATACCACCTAGTGATAATGCACCACCGGCAAATAATACCGCTGTCATGGGTGCCACACGCCATAAACCACGTACTTGGTTCATATCACGGGTTTTGTATTTCAATAAAATGTTACCAGAAGCACAGAACAGCAAGGTTTTCGCTAAGCTATGGTTAATGGTATGTAATAACCCAGCAAATACACCTATTGGGCCACCTAAACCAAAAGCGAAGCTGATTAAACCCATGTTTTCAATACTGGAGTATGCCAATAAGCGTTTGATGTCGAATTGAACGATAATAAACAACGCCGCGACTAATACAGAAAGTAAACCAAATACTAACAACAAGGTTTGAGGGTATGTAGAACCAACTGCTTTAGAAACTAAGATGTAATAACGCAATACCACCAACATGGCACAGTTCAATAATACCGCTGATAAAATCGCACTCACAGGACTTGGAGCCTCACTGTGTGCATCAGATAACCAAGTATGCATTGGAAATAGACCGCACTTAGTACCAAACCCAACCAAAATAAAGGCAAAAGCAAGATACATGAGCATTGGATTTAAACCTGCTGCCTGTTGATTGATTTCTGTCCAGAAAATAGCTTGGCTTGGATCAGCTAAAAGATTTGTTCCATTAGAGAACGTTAAAATTGTGCCATACAATCCAAACGCCACCCCAACTGAACAAATAATGATGTATTTCCATGCAGCCTCAAGAGAAGTTTTGTGTTTGTATGTACCGACCAAGAATGCTGAACTTAATGTGGTTGCTTCAATGGCTGCCCACATCAAAATCACATTATTGGTGATCACAGAAATGATCATGGTGAAGAAAAACAAATGCAAAAAGCCGTAATAATTGCAGTATGTTTTCAAATCAAGATGCCCTTCGCGATATTCAGTACTAATGTAACCGATAGAATAAATACCGGCTAACGTTCCGACAATAGCGATAAGACCTAAGAAAATAGCAGATAGACTGTCGATGTAAACCCAGTTATTTAATGCACGGATTTCCCCCTGAGTTAGCACGCCATTAATAATTTGTAAGGCAAATGCTAACATCAAAATCAAACCTGTAACATGAAGAGCGGTACAAATTGTCCGTGCTTTTGTCACGCCACAAGCGAAACAGGCAAGTGATATTGCTAAAGGTGCGATTAATAACGCGATTATCCATTGTTCATACATAGCGTTACCCCTTCAAACTCATAAGTTGTTTGGCATCTAATGAATGGAATGTACGGTAAATTTTGTTCACCAACACCACCATTATGATGACGGCAAAGATAGCATCTGTGGCAATTCCGATTTCCACTAACTCAGGTGCTTTGTTTGCCAATAAGGCTAATGTGAGATGAGAACCGTTTTCCATCAAACAATAACCGAACACTTGTTTCACGATATTGCGTTGGCTGACGATGCACACCAAACCTAACAAGAAGTGACTTAATGACACGGACAGCGCCGGTTTAAGATGTGCAACCAACGGCAAATCGATTGGGATGACTACAAAATAGCACAATGTCACTATCACTGCTGTGATCGGGATCAACCAAGCGACATTAATTCCGACAGGTGTTTGATTCTCGTCAATTTTTTTCATGGCATAGACTAAAATCATCGGTACTAAAATCACTTTGGTAATAAATGCACTGATTGACCACATATAAAGTTCATGGGCTTGCATTTCATAGGCAAGATATACAAACAGCAATACCAATACCAAAGATTGCAAGCTATAAAATAACGCAGCTTTTTTGGCGGTTCGCACCATAATTACGCAAAGAGAGGTAATAATGAGTAAACACGCAAGACCATTTATCATTAACATAGATTCCTCCTTAACCTAACCGGCCAAACCCAGCCAATATGCGACAATAAAACTGGAGCAGACGGACATCACCATGAGAACGACTAATACAACGCTCATTGAAAGTGTTATCGGTTGTGCTTTGGCTACCGCTTCCGACGGTTTACCGATCACACATTGTCCGAATTTATACAACAACCACACGAATGTCGCGGTAGATTCAATTAAAGCAAGTACCATCAACCAAGTGATCCAGCCATATTCATGGCCTAATTCAAACCCGGCAGCGAATAACGGATATTTACTGAAGAATCCGTTAAACGGTGGCACCCCAGCAATAGCTAAAGCCGCAACACCGAATCCTGCACCAACCACTGGCATGGTACGCATAATACCTTGTAACAATGGCATAGAGCGGGTTCCGGTGGCATAACTTAACGAACCGGCAACCAAGAAGAACAAACTCTTCGCGAAAGCATGGTTGAAGATGTAGCTAATCGCTGCCACAAAGGCCAATTTAGAGCCTAATGCAGCAAGAGAAATCCCAATGAAAATATAAGAAAGTTGGGTAATGGTTGAATACGCCAATAAACGTTTTAAATCTGTTTGTGGCAAGTACATCAAGAAACCGTAAATTAAGGTAATCATCGCCATGATGATGCCCACCTCACCCACAATATGTGGAATATCACCGGCGGACATAACAGAACGAGCGAAAATATATACCCCAACTTTCACCATAGACGCAGCGTGCAAATACGCACTCACCGGTGTTGGTGCTTCCATCGCATTAGGCAACCAAATTTGCATTGGTAATTGTGCTGATTTACCCCACGCAGCAAACATCACACCGAATAACACGATGGTTTTCGCACTCGGATCTAAATGTTCTAACGCAGTGATAGAGAAAGTACCTGATTGGCTGAATAAATAGGCTGCGGCAATATATAACCCAATTGCCCCCACGTGGGTGATAATCAAGGCTTTCATTGCGGCTGCTTGAGCTTTTGGTGTTTGGTAATAACTGATTAATGCCCAAGAACATCCCCCAGTAATTTCGAAGAACAATAATTGTCCTGCTAAAGTTGAGGAATACACCAAGCCCGCCATGGCACCGATAAAGATGAGCAAGAATGCATAAAAACGTGGTAACCCATTATGTGGGTGTTCACGGTTTTTATCGGTTAAGTAACCACAAGAATATAAGCAGATTAAGAAACCTAAGGCCACAACGGCAAAGGCAATTAATGTACTGACTGCATCAAGCGTTACACCAAAGATCGCGGTTTTATCAAAAGCGACGATGTCATAAGTGACGCTTTGATGACCATCGGCAAACCATTGTCCTGCGACTAACAAGGTGCCCAGCGTAGTAAGCGCAGCAAATACTGTGGCAATTTGAGCAAAATGTTTTTTGTTCAAACCGACAATAAACGCTCCTACGAAAGGTAAAATGATTGTAATCAGAGCTAAACGTTCCATATTTGTCCTCCTTACAACCCAGTGAAGTAAAATACAAACGCCAACACAGAAATGCCGAAGCCGACCACGGTTAAACGTCCTGTTAACATAAAGCGGGTACGAGAAAGTGTGTTTTCAAAGACACAAGCCAATACGAACACCACTAATAATTTCACGAAGAATAAAATACCACCTAAAATGACCGCACTTAAGCTCATCTCTGTCGGGATACCGAAAGGAAGCAACACGCTCACAAAGATAGAGGCTACAACCATAGATTTTAAACTTAAGCCGATTTTTAATAAGGCGAGTGCTGGACCAGAATATTCAGTCAATGGACCTTCTTGTAATTCTTGTTCTGCTTCTGCCAAATCAAATGGAATTTTACCCATTTCAATAAATACGGCGAAGAATGCTGCAGCGATAGCAATCACTGTCGCAATTGGATATTGCCAAGTGTTTTCGGAAAGCGCATTACCGATAACCGCAAAATTGGTTGAACCGGCAATTAACGCAATGACAAGGAATGCCAACATGAGAATTGGCTCTACCAAGACTCCTAATGTGACTTCACGACTTGCCCCTAAACTTGAGAATGTGCTGTTTGAATCCAAACCCGCAATTGAAAAGAAGAAACGGAACAAGGCGAATAAGTAAATCACGGTGATTAAATCACTGCCAGCGCCAAATGGTGCAACACGAGTAAATAAAGGCAAACTCATGGCGACTACCATCACGGTACTAATTAGCACATAAGGCATCACTTTAGAAACCCAACCCGCATTGTCAGGCCAAATGTTTTGACGTTTCATTAATTTCGCAATATCGCGATAATCTTGTAACACGCCAGGACCGCGACGAGATTGAATACGCGCACGGATCATACGTGAAATACCGGAAAATAACGGTGCAAGGACAAGCAAAATCAAGGCTTGCACGATGGCAAAAACAAACATTCCGGCAGATGTTGCAATTTCTGAAGGTAACGTAATCATTTTCAACCTCCTACATCAACGCAATGGAAAGTAGTATTGCCACCAAGGCAATCACGAAGTACACGCAGTACACACGGAAGTCACCTTGTTGCAACCATTGGATTTTTGTTCCTAACCACGGAATAAAACGAGCGATAGGCATCGTCATTTTTTCTTCCCAGAAAGGTTCAGCTTTTGTTGCGCCTTTAATTACCGCTTGGATGCCTTTATCTCCTAAAGGTGCAGGATCCAACACTTCACGCAAGGTATAAAGTGATTTGAAAATCGTACGTAACGGACGAGTGAAACTACCTGCAGAGGCAGCCATATCTTGTTCATAAGCATAACCACAAGCCCATGGATTGCCTTTTGCACGATCGGATAAACGTTGATTTTTGGTGAACGCATAGAAACTAAATGGCAAGAAGAAAAATGCCAATAACATGATAGTCACCATTGGTGTTGAAAGTGTAGTATGTGGTTCAGCTTGTGCAACCACTACTCCATTTTGAGCCAACATGAACGGTTCGCTATGAGCAAGTGCGGTCGAAATTTTCGCAATTATTGGGGTTACCACAGATGCACCCACACCTAACAACACACAACATAAGGCCAACACTGCCATGGCAATCACCATTGGTTTTGGTACTTCGCGTGCATTAGCTGCTTTTTCACTACGTGGTGCACCACCGAAGCTGATACCGTACACTTTCACGAAACAAAGAGCCGCTAACGCACCTGTTAATGCCAACATAATGATGGCAATTGGACCGGCAAGTTTTAATACGAAAACATCACTTTGGCTTAAGGTGAATAAAGATTGATAAGTAAACCATTCACTGACAAAACCGTTAAACGGTGGCAATGCAGAGATCGCCATGGTACCAATTAAAAAACAGAATGCAGTGTAAGGCATAAGTTTGCCTAAGCCGCCCATTAAGTCCATGTCTTTAGTATGCAAGCGATACATTACTGAACCTGCACCTAAGAATAACAAGCCTTTGAATACAGCATGGTTAAGTAAGTGATATAAACCACCAAGTAATCCCACGGTTGCCAACACTGGATGATGTGTCGCGATACCAATCATACCGACGCCCACACCCATCATAATGATACCGATATTTTCTACTGTGTGATAAGCCAAGAGTTTTTTGATGTCATGTTCTGCCAAGGCATAAAGAACGCCAAGTACGGAAGATACCGCACCGAAACCGAGTACGATAACGCCATACCAAACATTGGTAGAACCGAGAAGATCGACACCGACTTTAATGATCCCGAAGATACCGATTTTAACCATCACACCAGACATCATCGCTGATGCATGAGAAGGTGCAGCCGGGTGAGCTTTCGGTAACCAGCTGTGTAATGGAATCATCCCCGCTTTGGCACCAAAACCTAAAAATGCCAAAATAAAGGCAGTAAAGGCAAGCGGTGCCGGTAAAGTGGTTTGACGGAATGCGCTAAATTCAAAACTACCGGCATAGCAGTAGAAAATGAAGAAGGCGATCATAATTAATACCGAACCGGCATGTGCAATAAAGAAATAAAGCAAGCCTGCATTTACAGCATTGTCATCTTGTTCGGTAAGGACTAAGAAATAAGATGCCAATGACATCATTTCAAAGAATACAAGGAAGTAGAACGCATTATCGCTGGTAACTAACGCAACCATGGAAGCGATAAATAAATTCATAAAGAACCCCATAGAACCAGCGCCTTTACCTTTGTATTCTTTCACATAAGAGAAAGAATAAAGTGCGGTCACAATCACTAATAAAGAAATGACACACACCATAAACGCCGCCAATCCATCAATACGGATGGAAAATGAGGCAAATTCAAATGGGGTTTTAAAAACATCAACGACTGTGTCGCTGCTGATCAGAACGGGGATGCAGGCAACAATACCTAACACTCCAGCAAGTACACCGGTCACGCCGGATATATTGATTGAAAGTTGTTCGTTTCGTCTCACTGCGAGCGAAATAAACGCACCTACGACATAAATCAACAGGGTCGTGATGAGTAAATTGATAGGTAAACTCATAATATCACTCCATTGATTACAAGTTAAAACACACTAATTATCTTGGAATAGCAGGCGAAGAAACCATTGCCATTTCACGTTTTCTTTCGTTAGCCTGCTTGATACTCTCATCACTAATAATAAATAATGTTTTGGTCGGACAGGTTTGTACACAAGCCGGACCATCTTCACGGAAATAGCAAAGATCGCATTTCACCGCAATAGCTTTCACGCCAGGTTGCCATGCCAGCATATTGTGTAAATCCGTATTATCTGGTGCAGTACGAATATCTCGTTTTACCGCATCAGTGAAGGAGAATCCTTCATAATAGGTTGGTGCGTCAATCGGTGCAGAACCATGTTGAGTAATTGCACCGAATGGGCAAGCAATACCACAAAGTTTACAACCGATACAGAGACTTTCGTTAAGTTGAATGGTGTCATTAATGTGTGTGATTGCGTGCACCGGGCACACGGTAGCACATGGTGAATCATCACAATGACGACAGAGAATTGGCACGGTTACATCATCATTACGCATGACTTGTAAGCGTGGAAAAGATTGTAATCCGAAAGCTTTATGCACTTCGCTACAAGCGGCCATACAGGTGTTGCATCCAATGCAATCCTTCGGATCACCGATTACAAAACGATTCATACACTCCCCTCCTTGTATGTAAATAACGTTTTTTACAATAACCACTCTAGAAGTAAGGATACTCCTGTAAAAAAGTAAAGCTCAAGAACTAATTCGAAAATTTGTGATTAAGATCAAAAGATTTTCATTGTTTTTCTATTACTGTGATACACCTGTTAAATAACAGTGAAACATAATAATTTTATGTTAAAAATGTGAACAGATTTTAAACAAAAATGCAGTAGCCTTATTTAAGATATGGCTATACAAATTTAGGTGGTTACATGATAAAATTTCACACGCGCAGTACGTTTATTGAAACACAATAAACGATTCATCTCATAAACATTCTAACTAAGGACAGATTATGTGTTTAGGTATTCCGGGACAGATCATTCAAGTAGCTGACAGCGCATTACAGCTTGCTGTAGTCGATGTCTGCGGAGTAAAAAGAGAAGTTAATATTTCATTAATTTGTCAGGATGACCCAAAACCTCTGGTTGGCAAATGGGTTCTCGTACATGTGGGTTTCGCCATGACGATTATTGATGAAGAAGAAGCCAAACAGACTCAAGAAGCCTTAATTTCGATGAGCCAACTAGAACACGAAGTCGGCGATTTTCTTGGCTTAAATCAAAAATAAACAGGATTGCGTTATGCAAGGGATCGAATTACGCATAAAAGGAAAAGTTCAGGGTGTGGGGTTTCGCCCTTTTGTCTGGCTTCTGGCAAATCAATATGGATTAAATGGAGATGTCAATAATGATGGACAAGGCGTATTAATTCGTTTTGTCTCTCCACCAGCAGATGCACTCGAGCAATTTTTATCCGACCTACAAAATAAACTCCCACCTCTAGCGCAAATTACTGACGTTACTCAGCGAACCATAGATTGGCCTGACGCAGCCACAGTAACAAGCTTTACTATCCGGGAAAGCGAAAACAATCAAATGGACACGCAAATTATTCCCGATGCAGCAACCTGTCCACATTGTTTAGCTGACTTATTCGATCCCAACAATCGACGTTATCACTACCCCTTTACCAATTGTACCCATTGTGGCCCGCGTTTTACCATCATCAAGGCAATTCCTTACGACCGAAAAAACACGGCGATGTCTGTTTTTCCGCTTTGTCCACAATGTGAAAAAGAATATAAAGATCCCGGTGATCGTCGTTTTCATGCTCAACCCAATGCTTGTTCTGTTTGCGGCCCCCATATCTGGTTACAAGATCGAGAACAAACGCTTGCTACTCATGAAACCGCACTAAAACAGACCGCACTTTTATTGCAACAAGGTCACATCGTCGCGGTTAAAGGCTTAGGCGGTTTTCACCTAGCCTGTGATGCAAATAATCAAAAGGCTGTTAATTTATTACGACAACGGAAACATCGTCCGACAAAACCGTTAGCCATTATGGTGCCTGACCTGCAGTTTTTACAAGATTTAAGCGCCCAAGAAACAGAATTGCTAACCAGTAGTGCAGCGCCAATTGTACTACTAGCAAAACATAAAGTACCACATATTGCCGATAACATCGCACCAAACCTACAGGAAATCGGTGTGATGCTACCGAGCAATCCACTACAACATTTATTACTACGAGCAGTTAATCGTCCACTCGTGATGACTTCTGCGAATGCTAGCGGACAACCTCCCGTGCTGAAAAATGAATATGCTGTGGAACAATTAGCTGGCTTGGCTGATTTTTATCTTTGTCACAATCGCGATATTCTACAACGTGCCGATGATAGTCTCGTTCGTGTTGCCTTCGATGGATTAGAAACATTGCGTCGTGCTCGTGGCTATGTGCCCGATGAAATACCACTTGAAACACAAAGTGCGAAGAATGTATTGGCGTTAGGTTCCGATCTGAAAAATACATTCTGCTTACTACGTCACAATAAAGCCGTACTGAGTCAACATATTGGCGATACAGCAAATGAACAAGTGCGGTCACAATTAAGTGAAAATCTTGAATTATTTCAAAATATTTATCAATTTAAACCTGACATTATCGCTGTCGATGCTCACCCTGGCTATTTTTCATCTTCCATTGGTAAACAACTTGCCGAACAGCAACAAATCACACCAATAGAAGTTCTACATCATCATGCTCATATTGTCAGCGTAATGGTCGAGCACAATTGTAATGAACCTGTTATTGGTCTTGCTCTAGACGGTATCGGCATGGGTGAAAATGGACAACTTTGGGGGGGCGAATGCCTACTTGTTGATTATCAACATAGTCAATATTTAGGTGGTCTGCCAGCTGTTGCTCTACCTGGTGGTGATCTTGCGGCCAAACAACCTTGGCGTAACTGGCTAGCTCACCTGCATCAATTTGTGCCACAGTGGCAAGAAATACTCACAAAAACTTGCACTGAACCGAATTGGCAAATATTAGTTAATGCCATTGAGCGCGGACTCAATTGTCCACCTATATCATCTGCGGGTCGTTTATTTGATGCCGTAGCTTATGCTCTCGGTATTGCACCAACCATTGTTTCTTGGGAGGGCGAAGCTGCCTGTCATTTAGAAGCACTAGCAAACACCTCGTCTTTGGTGACACAAGCACAAAGTGCGGTCAATATTCCAGTAAAAATTCCACTTATAAGCAATAAACTGGATTTGGCGTACTTTTGGCAAAGTTGGTTGAATTACCATGCGCCTGTTGAAGATAAAGCCTTTGCCTTTCATTATGCTCTCGCCCAAGGTTTTGCTGAACTTGCTGCAAACCAAGCACGCCGGCACCAATGCCGTACTATCGTGTTATCTGGTGGTGTGATGCATAACCAACTGCTACGTCGCTTATTAAAAGAACATCTGGGCGAATTCCATGTACTGAGTGCGCATAAACTACCGATGGGTGATGGCGGACTCAGTTTAGGTCAGGCGGTTATTGCCATGCATAGAAACTGATCATCCTTAATGTTAAATATAAAAAAAAGAGTTAATCGAAAAGTGACGATTAACTCTTTTGTTTTTGTATTTCTTTTTTATAACGGAATACTGGAAAAGAAAACCAATAGTAACGGTGGCAGAATATTCGTCACAAAACCGAATGAAATCGCAATTGGCGTGACTTCAATACCTCCTGCTTTTTGAATAATTGGCAAGGTACAATCTATTGCTGTCGCACCCGTAATCCCAATTGCAGTCGAACGGAAATTACGCATAAATAATGGGATCACAAATAAGCTGACAATTTCACGGGATAAGTCATTAAAAAAGGCAATACTGCCCGGCACTGGTCCCCATGCATTGGTCAATACTACACTAGATAACGAATACCAACCCATTCCAGAGGCAAATGCCAGCCCTTGTGTAATTGGCATAGCCAAAACGAAAGCAGCAATGATACCACCTAATAATGAAGTAAAAGTAAACACCATCCCTGTTTGGAAACCTCGTTTATTGAAAAGGGCCTCTTTTAAGGAAATACCGTTATTTCTTAGCTGAATCCCCACAAAGAAAATCAGTACGATCAATACATACAGATTAATTCCGGTAGGCAACATGAGATAGGATTTGAATAAGAAACCACAAAGGGTGCCGATCACTACCGTGCCGGAAAGTTTGAGTGAGTCAATTAAGGAGTGCCAACGAGAATCAATTTTACCTTGTGATTTAAGTGGCTCAGCGGGGTTAAAGCGGTCATAAAGCATCAAACCAACCATATTAGATCCCAAAATGATCGCAGACAGTGTCACCGCAGTTGTGCCAATAATCGGCAGTTTATGCTCTAAATCATCTAACTGACCAAGTAAATAGCCCATTAAGAAAAGAATAATATAAAGCAAAAACATCACGATATGATTTATTTTTGCAATATAGGATTTATTATTGACCTTTAATAAATAACCTAACACCATTGGTATTAAGACAATTAATAAGCCATTTATCATATCCTGCATCATACATTTCCTTTCTTATTCCATTAGAGCTAGCATACCCTTTTTATCCCATTTTTTCAAAGCGCATAAAAAAAGTGCGGTCAAAA
This sequence comes from Haemophilus parainfluenzae, assembly GCF_003252755.1. Classification (GTDB taxonomy): domain Bacteria; phylum Pseudomonadota; class Gammaproteobacteria; order Enterobacterales; family Pasteurellaceae; genus Haemophilus_D; species Haemophilus_D parainfluenzae_N. The sequence continues at coordinate 58,981 of NZ_QEPT01000006.1, forward strand.
TTGACCGCACTTTTAATCATCTAAAAAATTAAATTTATTAGCCATTTACTTGGCGACGTGCTAATACAGCATCGGATAACTGTTTTAACACGATTTCTGTATCTTCCCAACCGATACAAGCATCAGTGATACTTTGCCCGTAAGTCTGAGCTTTACCATCGACTAAGTCTTGACGACCTTCAACAATATGGCTTTCTACCATGACACCGAAGATCTGTTTTGAACCGCCTGCAATTTGCTGGCAAACATCTTCACAAACTTCCATTTGTTTTTTGAATTGTTTGCTACTATTTGCATGACTGAAATCAACCATTACATGTGGAATACGACCTGATTTTTCGATCTCTACACAAACTTTTGCAATGTCTTCCGCTTTATAGTTAGGACCTTTATCCCCACCACGTAAAATGATGTGGCAGTCTTCATTTCCTTTTGTTGAAACAATAGCCGAATGGCCAAATTTTGTCACGGATAAGAAGTAATGGGAAGCTTCTGCCGCCCCCATTGCATCTAAGGCGACTTTTACGCCACCATTTGTGCCATTTTTAAAGCCTACCGCACAAGATAAGCCTGAAGCTAATTCACGATGAACTTGAGATTCAGTTGTTCTCGCACCAATTGCGCCCCAGCTCATGAAATCAGCTACATATTGTGGTGTGATCATATCTAAGAACTCACCCGCTGATGGTACGCCTAAGTTGTTAATATCTGATAATAATTTACGTGCAATACGCAAACCATCATTTAAACGATATGTATCATTTAAATAAGGATCGTTAATTAAGCCTTTCCAGCCCACTGTTGTACGCGGTTTTTCAAAGTAAACGCGCATCACCACTTCAAGTGTATCTTTATATTTATCACGTAATACTTTTAAACGTTTAGCGTAATCTAATGCCGCTTTAGGATCATGAATAGAACAAGGACCAATTACCACAAGTAAACGGTCATCTTTTCCATGAACAATATTGTGGGCATGTAAACGGGTTTCACGAACTAACTCAGCTGCTTCTTCACTTGCAGGAAATTTTTCTAATAAAGCAATGGGAGGCAATACCTGATCCACTTTTTCAATTCGGGTATCATCATTTGCAACTTTTACTTCGATTTCTTCTTTCTTCGTCGCCATATGTCACTCTCTAAATCTTAAATGTTGTGCTTAAATCTAATGGCGTTACTCTACACCCTTTTTTTGTACTAGTAAACTAGTTCATTTGAATTTATACACAATTATTATGTAATTGCGTAAAATTTGTACTTCCAAAACAGTAAAACAGGACACTATTAAATTATATTTCAGCCTTAGCTGGCAAGGATTTTGGCGTAAAAATAGGTTGTACCTGCTCCATTTAAAATAGATTATTTTTTTATCCTCTAAAATGAACAAATAAATTTAAATAAAATGTGGTCATAAAAAACAATTTCAATTCCGACCGCACTTTTTAAAATATTTTTTGAACTCCCTTGTTTTTACTGAACATTTCCCCCATTTCTTTGTCAGATTGAACACTTATTCAGTCATTTATTTTTTACTTGGAGAACTCTATGAAGAAAAAAAATTTTGTATTAACCGGCATTGCATTAGGTTTAAGCGTATTTGCGACCTCTTTATCCGCTCAAGCGGCTATTCCGAATGAAATCGTAGAACAAGGCAGCCTAGCGCCAATGTTAGAAAAAGCGCAAGCAGCAGTTGTGACTCTTTCAGTTGAAGGCAAAGCAAAAGCAAACAGCCGTTCAGCATTACCTGATGATATTCCTGAAGAATTTAAATTTTTCTTTGGTGATCAATTTGGCGAACAATTTGGTGGAAACCGTGGCTCATCACGCAACTTCCGTGGTTTAGGCTCTGGCGTGATCATCAATGCAGATAAAGGCTATGTTTTAACTAACAATCACGTGGTAGATGGTGCGGATAAAATCACCGTAAAATTACAAGATGGGCGTGAATTCAAAGCAAAACTCGTTGGAAAAGACGAACAATCTGATATCGCTTTAGTACAAATCGAAAAACCAACAAACCTCACCGCAATCAAAATGGCTGATTCCGATAAATTACGTGTAGGTGATTTTACCGTTGCTATCGGTAACCCATTTGGTTTAGGTCAAACCGTAACCTCTGGTATTGTTTCAGCACTAGGTCGCTCCACTGGTTCAGATAGCGGTGCATATGAAAACTATATTCAAACCGATGCTGCGGTAAACCGTGGTAACTCTGGTGGTGCATTATTGAATTTACAAGGTGAATTAATTGGTATCAATACCGCGATTATTTCTCCAAATGGTGGTAACGCAGGGATTGCCTTTGCAATTCCAAGCAACCAAGCAAACAATCTTGTGCAACAAATCTTAGAATTTGGTGAAGTACGCCGTGGTTTACTCGGTATTAAGGGCGGTGAATTAAATGCAGATTTAGCGAAAGCCTTTAATGTCAGTGCGCAACAAGGTGCTTTTGTGAGTGAAGTCATTCCAAATTCTGCCGCCGAAAAAGCAGGCTTAAAAGCGGGTGATGTAATTACCGCAATGAATGGTCAAAAAATCTCAAGTTTCGCCGAAATGCGTGCAAAAATCGCGACCTCTGGTGCGGGTAAAGAAATTGAACTCACTTACTTACGTGATGGCAAAACTGACAACGTAAAAGTGACTTTACAAGCAGATGATGGTTCTCAAACTGCGAGCAAAACAGAACTTCCAGCATTAGACGGTGCAACCTTAAACAACTATGATGCAAAAGGCGTAAAAGGTGTGGAAATTAGCAAAGTACAGCCAAATTCAATGGCGGCACAACGCGGTTTAAAATCGGGTGATATCATCATCGGCATCAACCGTCAGCCAATTGAAAGCACGCAAGATTTACGTAAAGCGCTAGATGAAAAACCATCTGCTGTTGCACTCAATATCTTACGCGGTAAAAACAACTTCTACTTATTGGTGCAATAAAATGAAAAAAGAGCGGTCAATTTGACCGCTCTTTTCTTATTCAGATATCATAAACTGCTCTCTCAATTGATGAAGCTGATCGCGTACTGCAGCGGCTTTTTCAAATTCGAGATCTTGAGCAAATTTATACATTTGTTGTTCCAATTTCTTAATTTGTTGTTGGAATTCTTTGGCTGATTTAGGTGCATTGTAAAGTGCGGTCGGTTCAGCTGCCGTTTTTCCACGCTGTTTCGATTTCGCTTTTTGATTTGCACCTTGACCAATATCTAACAACTCGCCGACTTTCTTATTCAATGCCTGTGGAACAATACCGTGCTCTTCATTGTATTTCATTTGTTTTTCACGACGGCGATTCGTTTCGGTAATGGCTTTTTCCATAGATTTAGTCATGCTATCAGCATACAAAATCGCTTTACCATTCAAGTTTCGAGCAGCACGACCGATGGTTTGGATTAAGGAACGCTCAGAACGCAAGAAACCTTCTTTATCCGCATCTAAAATCGCAACAAGAGAAACCTCTGGAATATCCAGCCCCTCACGTAATAAGTTGATGCCGACCAACACATCGAATTCACCTAAACGTAAATCACGGATAATCTCTACACGCTCAACAGTATCAATATCTGAATGCAGATAACGTACACGAATTCCGTGTTCGTCTAAGTAATCCGTTAAATCTTCCGCCATTTTCTTCGTTAGCGTCGTCACTAAAACTCGCTCATTTTTATCCGCTCTTTGACGCGCTTCAGACAGTAAATCATCTACTTGAATGGATACAGGACGAATTTCAATTTGTGGATCGAGCAATCCCGTTGGACGTACCACCTGATCGACAATTTCAGTACCCGATTTTTCTAACTCATAAGGGCCAGGTGTTGCAGAAACGTAAATCGTCTGCGGTGCTAAACGCTCAAACTCTTCAAAGCGTAATGGACGATTATCCAATGCTGAAGGCAAACGGAAACCATATTCCACCAAGGTTTCTTTACGAGAACGGTCACCACGATACATTCCACCAATTTGCGGCACGGTCACGTGTGATTCATCAATAATCAAAATCGCATCAGATGGCATATAATCAAATAATGTCGGAGGCGGTTCGCCTTCATTTCTGCCAGAAAGATAGCGTGAATAGTTTTCGATGCCTGAGCAATAGCCAAGCTCATTCATCATCTCAATATCAAATTGCGTACGTTGGGTTATACGCTGCTCTTCCAGCAATTTATGTTCCTTGATGAAATATTCACGGCGTTGCACAAGTTCCGCTTTGATTTTTTCAATAGCATCTAAAATACGCTCTCTTGGCGTCACATAGTGGGTTTTCGGATACACCGTAAAACGCGGAACAGCGCCAAAACTAGTACCCGTTAAAGGATCAAATAAGCTTAGGCGTTCAATTTCATCATCAAATAATTCAATTCGTACCGCACGATCGTCAGATTCCGCAGGAAAAATATCAATCACCTCACCGCGCACCCGGAATGTACCGCGCTGAAAGGCTTGATCATTTCTTGTGTATTGTAATTCCGCCAATTTCGCTAAAATCTGACGTTGATCGATAATGGCACCTTGCTGTAAATGCAACATCATCTGCAAATAGCTATCCGGATCACCCAAACCATAAATCGCGGATACAGACGCCACTACAATAGTATCTCGACGCTCTAAGAACGACTTCGTAGCCGAAAGACGCATCTGTTCAATCTGATCATTAATAGACGCATCTTTCTCGATAAAGGTATCACTACTCGGTACATAAGCTTCCGGCTGATAATAATCATAGTATGAAACGAAATATTCCACCGCGTTTTCAGGAAAGAACACCTTCATTTCCGCATAAAGCTGAGCGGCAAGGGTTTTATTTGGGGCAAGTAACATCGCCGGGCGATTTAATGTCGCTATAACATTTGCAATGGTAAATGTTTTGCCTGACCCCGTTACCCCAAGAAGTGTTTGATGGGCCAAACCATCCTCTAAATTTTCGACTAATTTTTCGATTGCTTGGGGTTGGTCACCGGACGGTTTAAAATCAGAATGAAGGATAAAAGGCTTAGTATTAATTTTCTCTGCCATAAGTGCGGTCAATTTTTTAGGTATTTTAGAAGTGGAGCTATTTTAGCACATTTATTGCTCTAAATTGAGTGATAAAAATCCAAGTTTTACACATACTTAGGTGTGTCAAGTCTTAAACACTTCAAAATTGAAAAATATTTTATTTTTTTTGCTGGACTTTATGTAACATATTGATATTTAAACAAATATAAGCAAATGACTAATAGATGAACAATTTGAGACAAAGCCAGTCTGCACCAGTGGTTGACCATTTTAAACAAAAACAATCCACAAAGTTATCCACAGGCTTTGTGGATAGCAAAAACGGTAAATTTTTTTGTGATTTTTTTCATTTTGAGTATTGACAAGCGACAGGTCGCTCATTAAAATGCGCGCCTATTCTTTGTGATACCAAATTTATTCCTCCTTAGTTCAGTCGGTAGAACGGTGGACTGTTAATCCATATGTCGCAGGTTCGAGTCCCGCAGGAGGAGCCAATTTTCTCTTTTGGTTTAGCTTTCGTTTGTCTCCTTTTACGAATCCTAAATTTGTAGCCAAAAGAATTTAAGCCCATCGTGTTGATGGGCTTTATTTTTATCTAATCTATACTGATTGAATGGATTATCAGGCTAATTTAATGATGAACGATCATCCATTAAATTATCGCATTCCCAGCCAATATAGTCGCCTGAAAACTCTATAGCTAATTTTTCAAAACGCTCTACCCAATCGAAGATCTCATTACTATCTAATGAAAGCTCTTGCTCCAATTTCACCATGAAATAAGGTTGTTCATCTTCTTCTGTTTGAATAGCTTGGCTAGAATATTTAAGAGTGTTAAAAGACACTTTTCCAAGCGTTAATTCATCCATGAAAGGGAACATTTTTTCTTCTTCATCAAAATGAAAAGTATGCTCAATCAAATAAGTATCGCTTAAATTGCGCCCTTTGCTATTCAGCATACTCAAAATCTCTTCTGTCGCATTTAATTTCATTTCCAATGGAGAAGCCAATAAGAAATCGAAATAGGTATCCCAATTGGGATCATCCTGCACATTGATTTCTGAGACAAAATCGAGTTGTTGAAGGGTTTCTTTAAGCAAAGCATCATGTTCACAATAAAAATGCATTTTTGCCTGATGGTTGCAAATAAAGTGCCCAGCAAAGAAAACATTTGGAAGTGCGGTCAATTGTGCAAGGATTTTAAAAAGACGATTAATCAATTTTTCATATTCGTCTTCATTCGGTAAACCATCCTCATCTCCCTGATAAGGCACGGTAAATTGCACAACCTTACTGAGATGTTTACCATGATAAACATCTAAATCTTCAATATTTGCGGTAAACACGGCAGGCATACCATTTACTTGTGAACGGTAATTCTGCCAATTTGCCATATCCATGCTGCTTTCCTATTTAAACTCTGCCCAGATTGGTGCGTGATCTGACGTTTTTTCCATCGCACGAATATCCAATGCAATGCCGACGTCCACGCAACGCTCTGCTAATTGATGATTCACTAAAATATGATCGATACGTAATCCACGGTTATCATCGAAACCTTTTGAGCGATAATCAAACCACGAGAACTTGTCATTGACTGTTGGATTTAATTTGCGGAACGTATCTTCCAATCCATAATCGTATAAGCGTTGATACCATTCACGCTCTTCGGGTAAGAATGAACATTTACCGGTACGTAACCAACGTTTGCGGTTTTCATCGCCGATACCAATATCCAAATCGCTTGGACTGATATTCATATCGCCCATAATTAAAACCGGATTGGCTTTATCATGATCTTGTTCTAAATAACGTTGAAGATCCGCATAAAATTTTTCTTTTGCCGGGAACTTGGTTTCATGTGCACGGCTTTCGCCTTGTGGAAAATAGCCATTAATTACCGTTAACAAACCAAATGGGGTTTCTAAATCTGCCATAATAATGCGTTTTTGCGCATCTTCATTATCGGTTGGAAAACCACGACGTACCGCTTTTGGTTCTTGTTTAGTTAATAAGGCTACACCATAGTGGCCTTTTTGCCCGTGATGAAAAACGTGATAACCCAGATTTTCAGTAATCGCATAAGGAAAATCCTCATCCGCCACTTTGATTTCTTGTAAACCAATCACATCCGGTTGGTATTTTTCAATAATTGCTTCAAGCTGATGAGGGCGGGCACGTAAGCCATTAATATTAAAAGAGATAAATTTCATTTTTGTTCCTAATGTGAAAAATTGGGTCTATTATACAAAATAATTGAAATCTTAACCGCACTTTTCCTCTTGTAACGGAAGAAGTTGCGCCTATTAATGTAATTACGCTTCAGTTGCAATCAAATAAATTTTATCCTCTGTTCTCATTAAAACTTTTCCTAAAAACGCACTTTATAAATAAAAGTAACTTGCTTATACTTACAATGTTTTTATTACTCTCTCGGATCATTTTATGAATACTTATACTTACTTGTGTTTCCTTACCACAATAGCCATTCTTATTAGTTTTATCACCCGTAAACTGAATGATAATATCCAATATACCATCGCTATCACAGCCACTTCCATGGCAGGATCACTGTTTCTCGTTTTGCTAGGTTATTTCAACTGGTTTAATTTAGATGATATTGCAACTCGTGTTATTGAACGTATTGATTTTAAAGATTTCTTATTAAATGGAATTTTAGGTTTTTTACTCTTTGCCGGAGCCTTAGGGATTAAACTTCCTGTATTAAATAATCAAAAATGGGAAATTACCACTTTCGCCCTGTTCTCAACGCTTGCCTCTACTTTCTTTATTGGTTTTCTACTTTATGGCATTGCCTTACTTTTCGGATGGCATATTGATTTAATTTACTGCATCTTATTTGGCGCACTAATATCGCCTGATGACCCTATTGCTGTACTCGCCATTATCAAAAACTTAAAAGCACCAAAACGCCTATCCATGCAGGTGGAAGGCGAATCACTTTTTAATGATGGGATTGGATTGGTGATTTTCACCACGGTTTTTGCCGTCGCATTTGGCGGACATGAACCGACAGCAAGCAGTATTCTCCATTTATTTTTTAAAGAAGCGTTAGGCGGGATTGCATTTGGATTGGTTTTAGGCCTATTTGCCCATTATTTGATTTCAGCTACAGATGATGGTTCGCTAGAAATTCTCTTAACCTTAATCGTACCAACTGCGGGCTTTATGCTTGCTAATCTCTTACACGTCTCAGGTGCATTAGCTATGGTTGTCGCGGGGATTTTAATTGGGAACTGGACAAGATACACAGGCTTTTCTCAACAAAGCCAACGCTATTTAGATCACTTTTGGGAAATGATTGATCACTTCCTCAACTCCTTACTCTTCATATTGATAGGTTTAGCGATTTTATTGATTCATGTGTCTTGGCAAGGTTTAATCTTAATTTTCCTCGCTATTCCGGTTTGCTTAATCTGTCGCTATGCAAGTGTTTGGTTGCCATTCCAAGTCATGAAACGTTACCGTAAATACAATCCTTACACCATGAAAGTGCTCACTTGGGGTGCATTACGAGGCGGATTAGCACTGGCTATGGCGCTTTCTATTCCAAGTGGTCAATTTTATATTGAAGGATTAGAAATGGATGTTCGTGATCTTATTTTAGGTATGACATATGCGGTTGTGGCATTCTCAATTCTCGTACAAGGCATGACAATTGAGACCCTAATTCGTAAATCAAAAGAAGCTACCATGCGTGAACGAGGCTATACAGGTATCGGATTAGCAAAATAATCAATAAAGTTTATTTCTTTGGCTCAGTGTTTACTGAGCCAAATTTTTGAATCTGAGACATGACACAGTCAAGATGCCACCACTCCCCTTCTTTAGGAAGAGTAAACACATCAAATGCCTGACCTTTAAATTCAAATTGCAATCTTGCAGCGTGCAAATAAGTGCGGTTAATATTTTCAGTGTTTTTACCATAAAGCAGATCCCCTAAAATTGGGCTCCCTAAGCTTTTCATCGCAACACGCAATTGATGGGTTTTACCGGTTTGTGGCTTTAAGATAAATAATCGTAAATTAGGCTCACAACTTACACTTTCAAAACGCGTAATTGCGGGATTCTCTTTTGATTGGCAAAGTTTCCAAGCTCCATTACGTGCCTTTTGCATATCTCCGATAATCAATCCCTGTTTCTTTTTCGGCTTTTGAGTACTGAGAGCAAAATAAGTCTTTTGGATACAATGTTCAGAAAAAAGTCGATAAAATTCAGCCGCACTTTCAGCATTCAATGCCAAAATGAGCAAACCTGATGTCACTTTATCTAACCGATGTACAAGCCATACTTGTGGCACATTAAGCTGCTTAGCAAGCAAAGTGGTTAAACCAATTTTACTTTGATCTTTATGCACACTTAGCCCACAAGGCTTATAAATAATGATAAAATCACCGGTCTGATAAACAATGTCTAATTTCATAAGTGCGGTTAAAAATTAATGAGTTTTGAACATATTATACTGGTTTATATTATTCCCGTGTTAATTTGGGTAGCTGTTATTTCTGTCACATTGCGTTTGCTAGTAAAAAAACAAGCGGTTTCAGCTACGTTGTCATGGCTGATGATTATCTACCTTGTACCATTAATTGGCGTCATTGCTTATTTAATTTTTGGAGAGATTAAACTCGGAGCTCGACGAGCCAAAGTATTTCAATTATTAAAACCTAAATATATGCAATGGCTTCAGCAACTCTCAGAACAAAAAGATCTAGTTACGCATTCCCAGGATCCTCGTTATCGAGCCCTATTTAAATTAGTCCACCAACGCTTAGGTATTCCAAATATCCGAGGAAATGAATTACATATTCTCGATACACCGGAAACCATTATTCGAAGCATCATTAGTGATATTCAACAAGCACATCACTCTATTAATATGGTGTTCTATATTTGGAGCAATGATGGTCTAATTAATGAAGTTAAACAAGCCTTAGAGGAAGCTGTGCAACGTGGAGTTAAAGTTTGTCTTTTACTCGATTCTGTTGGCAGTAATACTTTTCTGAAAAGCCCTGTTTGTAAGGAAATGAGGGCTAAAGGCATCAAAATTACAGAGGCGCTACACGTAAATTTATTCCGTATGTTCTTCAACCGAATTGATTTACGCCAACACCGTAAAATTATCGTCATTGATAATCAAATTGCCTATACTGGCAGTATGAATATGGTCGATCCGAATTTCTTTAAACAAAAAAGCAATGTTGGTAATTGGATAGATGTGATGGTGCGAATCAACGGTCCTGTTTCGCCAATTTTAAATAGTCTACATGCTTGGGACTGGGAAATTGAAACTACTGAAGAATTACCACTTTTATTACCAAATTGTCCGCTCGTGAAAATTGATGACAATGATACCCATTCTGTACAAGTCATTGCGAGTGGTCCAGCGTTCCCAGATGATTTAATTGCACAGTCTCTTGCAACAGTGATTTACGCAGCAAGAGAAAGTATTGTTATCACTTCACCTTATTTTGTGCCTAGCCACAATATTGCTGAAGCATTACGTATTGCCGCATTCCGCGGAGTGGATATCACGCTCATTTTACCTAAAAACAATGATTCCTTAATGGTTCGTTGGGCGAGTCGAACATTCTTTGATGATTTACTCGAAGCCGGTGTCAAAATTTATCATTTTGAAGCTGGGCTTCTCCATACTAAAAGCGTGCTAATTGATAATAAACTTGCACTCGTTGGTACAGTAAATATGGATTTACGTAGCTTCTTGCTTAACTTTGAAATCACTGTTGCTGTAGAAGATCGTAATTTTGCCAATGAAGTCGCCACACTTCATGAAAATTATTTAGCGAATTCTTCTGCACTCAATATGCAAGAATGGATCAATCGTCCTTTCTATCATCGAATCATCGAGCGGTTATTTTTCTTGTTTAGTCCATTACTCTAATTTTCACAATAAATACAAAAAGGACGTACATAAGTACGCCCTTTCTTTTTATCTTTTATGATTAACGTTTTTTCACGATAAACACTAAAGCCACTAAAACAACCGCAGTTGTCACAAATCCAGCTAAACCAGATTCTGTAAAGCCAACCACAATGTAGCCCACAGCACTTGCTGTTGCAACAGTTGCCGCATAAGGTAATTGTGTCGTGACGTGATCCATGTGGTTACATTTTGCCCCAGTTGATGACAGAATCGTTGTATCCGAAACTGGTGAACAGTGGTCGCCACATACCGCGCCAGCCATGACGGCAGATAGGCAAGGAAGTAATAACTCTGGAGCAGAGTTGGTCGCCATTGCAGCTGCGATTGGTAACATAATGCCAAATGTACCCCAGCTTGTTCCGGTTGAGAATGCCATTGCTGAACCAAGGATAAATAAAATCACAGGTAAAAATTGAACAGGAATACTGCCACTCACTAAAGAAGATAAGTATTTACCGGTTTGTGCATCACCCACCACTTTATTAATTGTCCAAGCAAAGAATAGGATTGCAATTGCACCTAACATAGATTTAATACCGGCAACCCACGCTTTTCCGTATTCTTGTAAAGAAACTTGACGCTCAAGAATAATCAATAATGTTGACATCGCAACTGCACTTGAACCACCAACCACAAGCGAAATACCGACGGTTGTATTTTCAAATGCACCTAAGAGGCTAAATGGTTTTCCATCTGCCGCTAAGGCTTCGCTACCCGTATGAATCATCATGAAAACAGTGACGGTAATTAAGACTAAAATCGGTAAAATTAAGTTGCGAACTTTACCTTTCACACCTTCAATGACTTCTTCTTTATAATCGCGCTCCATGGCTAATTTTTCATGACGTGCCATTGATGCAATATCAAATGAGAAATAAGCAACAAAGAACACCATCAATAATGAGAAAATTGCATAGTAGTTCATTGAACTCATGGCGACAAATGCACCCATTGGTGTATAAGAGGTAATAGAATACGTCGCCAATAGACCTGCCACGAGTGTAATAATGTATGCACCCCAGCTTGATACCGGCATCATGACACACATTGGTGCAGCAGTGGAGTCAAGGATATACGCTAATTTAGCACGAGAAACTTTAAAACGATCGGTTACTGGACGTGCAATGGCACCCACTGCAAGACTGTGGAAATAATCATCAATAAAGGTTACAAACACTAAAGATGCCGCTAATAATTTCGCACCACGACGACCTTTAATTTTATTTTGCGCCCATTCAGCAAATGCACGGTTGCTGCCTGATACGGTTAAAAGTGCGGTCAATACGCCAAGTAAAACTAAGAAAAACACGATATTCATATTTGAATTCATGCCTTCTTCGCTACTATAAACTAATGCAATAACATTATCTTTTAAATAAATGAGCGCATTCAATGGGTTGAAATCAACCAACATTAACGCACCGACAATAATCCCAGCACTCAGCGAAACTAAAACCCGACGCGTTACAATCGCTAAAATAATCGCTAGTAATGCGGGTATAATTGAATAAATAGATGAAGAATAATCGACTAGTTCCATTAAGTTATACCTAATAATTTAATGGAGACAACGGCAAGAAAAGACACAATGATGACCAGACCGAACCGTAGCGCTCCATAGTTAATACACAAAAACTATGACAGTCACGTTCCTTTCGAAGACGTGACCAACCGAATAAGATGACGCCTATTCGATTTCGGCAATCATTCCTTTCCTTTCCCTTCAACGCTATCCACTCCAGGAAAATACTTATAATGACCGCACCTCTACTGTTGTATAGGATGTGGAAAGATTACATTAAAACGAATAACATTACCAATAAAATCTTATCATCTTAGATAAAATTTTCTTTTTTTCAAAAAAGTTACATGTATTGTTAACATTTTATGAACTATTATTACAATAAATACTCAATTACAAAGTAGGGAATATTTATCGTTATTGTCATAATGAAGTCTGACCAATTAATTTTGAGTTTTAATTGCAAGGTTTAATATTTACCTAACTTCTACTTTTCGTTATTATAGCTAGCAGAGATAAATTAAATATTCACACATCATATAGGGGTTATTTATGAATGAATTGACAAAAGGTTTAACAAATCTTCGAAGTTTACGTGCTGCGGTACGTGATTTAACATTAGAGCAAGCAGAGAGCTCACTTTTAAAATTACAAACTGCAATTGAAGAAAAGCGTGCTCAAGCCGCGGAAATTGAACAAGCAGAACAAGAACGTCGAGCACGTATTGCAAAATATAAAGAATTAATTAAACAAGAAGGCATCACTGCTGAAGAATTAACTGCAATTATTGGTGCTGCACCTTCTTCAATTCGTAAAAAACGTGAACCTCGTCCAGCAAAATACAAATATACTGATGAAACTGGTCAAGAGAGAACATGGACTGGCCAAGGTCGTACACCTCGTGTGATTCAAAAGGCCTTAGATAAAGGTGTTTCTTTAGCTTCTTTTGAAATCTAATTTTATTATCGACTATGTAGAACCCATTTTTATGGGTTCTCTTTTTTTATTTACCTGGCAAGACATTCATTATGTTAGAAAAGAAAATATTACTGACCGACTGTCCTGATGATAAAGGCTTAATCGCTAAAATCACCAACATTTGTTACAAACATCAATTAAATATCCTCCACAATAATGAGTTCGTTGATTTTGAAACGAAACATTTCTTTATGCGTACTGAATTGGAAGGCATTTTTAATGAAGAAACCTTGTTAGCTGACTTAAATTATAGTTTGCCGGCTGGGACAAATTGCCACCTAATCAGCGCAAAACGTAAACGAATCGTGATTTTAGTCACCAAAGAAGCGCACTGCTTAGGTGATATTTTAATGAAAAATTACTACGGTGCATTAGATGTAGAAATTGCGGCAGTAATTGGAAATCACGATAATTTACGCGAATTAGTTGAACGCTTTGATATTCCATTCCATTGTGTCAGCCATGAAGGACTCACGCGCGTGGAACACGATAAATTGCTCGCTGAAAAAATTGATGAATATGCACCTGATTATATTGTTTTAGCTAAATATATGCGTGTATTAAATCCTGAATTCGTGGCGCGTTATCCAAATCGTGTGATTAATATTCACCATTCATTCTTACCCGCATTTATTGGGGCAAAACCTTATCAACAAGCCTATGAGCGCGGCGTGAAAATTATCGGTGCAACGGCTCATTTTATTAACAATGAATTGGATCAAGGTCCGATCATTATGCAAAACGTGATTAACGTAGACCACACCTACTCTGCCGATGCAATGATGCGTGCAGGCCGTGACGTGGAAAAAACCGTATTAAGCCGTGCACTCGATCTTGCCTTACACGATCGTATTTTTGTGTATAAAAACAAAACGGTGGTCTTGTAATGAAAGCTATCACCTTAGAGCCGATTTCCCGTATTGAAGGTGAAATCAACTTACCGGGTTCGAAAAGTTTATCGAACCGTGCATTATTATTAGCGGCATTAGCTAAAGGCACCACAACGGTTACTAACTTATTAGACAGTGATGACATTCGTCATATGCTAAATGCCCTTAAAGCTTTAGGGGTGAATTACCAGCTTTCTGAAGACAAAACTTGCTGTGAAGTTGAAGGCTTAGGTGGTGCATTTCAGGTTGAAAATGGCTTGTCGCTGTTTCTCGGTAATGCCGGTACAGCCATGCGTCCTTTAACGGCTGCACTTTGTTTAAAAGGCAAAACTGAAGGCGAAATTATTTTGACCGGTGAGCCTCGTATGAAAGAGCGTCCAATCAAACATTTGGTAGATGCACTTCTTCAAGCGGGCGCTAATGTTCGTTATTTAGAAAATGACGGCTATCCACCTGTTGCGATTCGCAACCAAGGGATTAAAGGTGGCGTAGTTAAAATTGACGGTTCAATTTCTTCTCAATTTTTGACCGCACTTTTAATGGCAGCACCTCTTGCTGAAGGCGATTTAGATATCCATATTGTGGGTGATTTAGTTTCAAAACCTTATATTGATATCACCCTCGCGATGATGAAAGATTTTGGTATTTCAGTTGAAAATCAACATTATCAAGTGTTTAAGGTGAAAGGTAACCAATCCTATGTCTCACCTAGCAAATATATGGTAGAAGGTGATGCTTCATCCGCCTCTTATTTCCTTGCCGCTGCCGCGATTAAAGGCCGCGTAAAAGTGACAGGAATTGGCAAACATTCCATTCAAGGTGACCGCCTATTTGCCGATGTGCTAGAAAACATGGGTGCAAAAATCACTTGGGGTGAAGATTTTATTCAGGCAGAACAAGCTGGACTCCATGGTATTGATATGGATATGAACCACATTCCTGATGCGGCCATGACAATAGCAACAACCGCTTTATTTGCAAAGGGTGAAACCGTTATTCGCAATATTTATAACTGGCGAGTAAAAGAAACTGATCGTCTTGCAGCAATGGCGACTGAATTACGAAAAGTTGGTGCAGAAGTTGAAGAAGGTGAAGATTTTATTCGTATCCAACCGCTTGCGCTCTCCCAATTTAAGCATGCTGAAATTGAGACCTATAACGATCACCGTATGGCAATGTGCTTTGCGTTGATTGCGTTATCGGATACACCCGTCACGATTTTAGATCCCAAATGTACGGCTAAAACTTTTCCAACATTCTTCGAAGAATTTGAGAAATTAAGTGTTCGAAGCTAAAAAACATATAAAAAAGCACCGAATACTCGGTGCTTTTTGTTATTTCTGAATGGAAGATAAAAATTCTTTTCGGGTTTCACGATCTTCTAAAAAGACTCCGCCGTAGGCTGATGTCACGGTATAACTGTGGGTATCTTTTACCCCGCGCGCTTTCACACAGAAATGCGTCGCTTTTACATAAACGGCTACGTCATCGGTTTCTAAAATGGTTTGAAATGCCGTTAAAAGCTGTTCAGTTAAACGCTCTTGTACTTGTGGACGTTGTGCAAAAAACGCCACAATGCGATTGATTTTAGACAAACCAATTACCCAATCTTTCGGGTAATATGCCACAGCAACATTGCCATCAATCGTCACAAAATGATGTTCGCAAGTACTGGTTAAGGTGATGTCATTCACTTGCACCATTTCGCTCACTTTCATTTGGTTTTTGATTTTCGTCATTTTCGGGAAATTGGCATAATCCATTCCACTGAAAATTTCATCAATAAACATTTTAGCTAAGCGATTTGGTGTTTCTTCTAGGCTATCATCACGTAGATCTAACCCAATCAATTTCATCACTTCACGCATATGCGAAGCAATCGCCACACGGCGCTCATCTTTACATTGAGTCGGGTCAATCATTGGGGTTTCGATGCCTTTGGCTAACAAGGCTCGGCGGACATTTTCCGCATCAGGTGAAATCGCGTTCATTCACTTTCCATTTATAAAAAAATAATGCGGCATTTTAGCAAAAGATGAATTATTCGTAAAATGCGAAAAATCACCCTAATTTATTAATTTCCTTCATATTGTATTTCGGGCTACAATATATCCACTTTTATTCTGATTAACCCAAAGGATTAATTATGTTGCCACTTGAAGATGCCTTGGCGCAAATGCTCCACCAACTTCCCTTCCCAACAAAAACTGAAACGCTAGCTTTAACTGAAGCGGCGGATCGTGTCTGTGCGGAAGATGTTATTTCTCCGATTAATGTGCCTTCTTTTGATAACTCAGCGATGGATGGCTATGCGGTTCGTTTAGCCGATTTACAGCAATCCATGACACTTTCTGTCGCAGGAAAATCTTTTGCGGGTAATCCATTTCAAGGGGAATGGGTAGCACAAAGTGCGGTCAGAATTATGACGGGTGCGATGATTCCTGAAGGTGCCGATGCGGTGGTCATGCAAGAAGAGGTCACCGTCAATGAAGATGGTACAGTTACCTTTGCGGCATTACCTAAAGCCAATCAGAATATTCGTCGCATTGGTGAAGATGTGAAAAAAGGTGATGTGGTCTTACATCAAGGCGATGAGTTAAATACCGTTTCTTTACCTTTGCTCGCCTCATTAGGTATCGCTGAAGTCAAAGCTTACCCACGTTTAAAAGTGGCCGTGCTTTCAACCGGTGATGAATTAGTCCCAGTCGGTCAACCGTTACAAGCGGGACAAATTTATGATACCAACCGTTTCACCGTGAAATTAATGCTAGAAAAATTAAATTGTGACGTGCTTGATTTCGGCATTCTGCCAGATAACCAAGCAGAATTTGAAGCAGCTTTTGTGAAATCACAAGCTCAAGCTGATCTGGTTATCACGAGTGGCGGTGTTTCGGTGGGTGAAGCTGACTTCACGAAAACTGTGTTAGAAAAAGTCGGTCAGGTGAATTTCTGGAAAATTGCGATGAAACCCGGCAAACCATTTGCTTTCGGTAAATTAGAAAATGCTTGGTTCTGCGGTTTACCTGGCAATCCGGTTTCTGCATTAGTGACATTCTATCAATTGGTTCAACCGGCTATTGGCAAATTAAGCGGTAAAAAACACCCGAAAAAACAACCGCACTTTCAAGCGATTGCCCAGACTAATTTGAAAAAAGCGCCTGGCCGTTTAGATTTCCAACGTGGTTTTTATCAAATCAATGAAAATGGTCAACTTGAAGTGCATCCAGTGGGTTTCCAAGGCTCGCATTTATTCAGCTCTTTTGTGAAAAGTAACTGTTTTATTCGTCTCGAAAAAGATCGTGGCAATGTCGCTGCAGGTGAAATCGTCACCATTGAACCGTTTAATCACCTATTGGGGCAATAATGGCTGAATTAAGCTACGAAGAAGAACTGCGTTATAACCGCCAAATCATCTTAAAAGCGGTTGATTTTGACGGACAAGAAAAACTCAAAGACAGCCGCATGTTAATTGTCGGTCTGGGCGGTTTAGGTTGTGCGGCAAGTCAATATCTTGCAGCTGCTGGCGTGGGTCATTTAACCTTGTTAGATTTCGACACCGTATCGCTTTCCAATTTACAACGTCAGGTGTTACATACTGATAGCCGATTAAATATGCCTAAAGTGGAATCGGCTAAAATCGCGTTACAACAGATTAATCCACACGTCGAAATTGAAACCATCAATGCACAACTTTCCAAAGAAAAACTCGCGGAAATCATACCGCACTTTGATGTGATATTAGATTGTACCGATAACGTGGATATTCGTAATGCGCTCGATCGTGGTTGTGAGAAAGCGAAGATCCCGCTAATTTCAGGTGCGGCGATTCGTTTAGAAGGGCAAGTTTCTGTCTTTACTTACGAACCCAATACTCCAACCTATCGCCAACTCAGCCAACTTTTTGGACAAAATGTTTTAAGTTGTGTAGAAGCAGGCGTACTGGCGCCAATTGTAGGGATTGTGGGTTCAATTCAAGCCTTAGAAGCGCTCAAAGTGCGGTTAAAAATCGGTTCAAATTTATGTGGACGCTTGTTGTTGATCGATGGATTAACCATGCGTATCCGAGAAATGAAATTGCCCGTCTAGACAGACCACAAGTCTGTCCTTTTCTCAAATTATCCAAAATAATTATCTCTTCCCTCGTGCATTACTAAAAAACAAATGCTATTATCTTGCTCGACAATTCATTTGTCTTATATCGCAAGTTTTGTGTATAGGAAAATGGCAGACACTTAAAAAATCTCTTCATTTTATACCGCACTTGCAAATCATCATTTCATTTTAAGGATTTACTCACTCATGAAAGAGATTTTGCAGCAATTTAAACAAAATTATCTGATCAAATACTGGAATCCTGTCGCGGCAGTTATTGCTGCAGGGCTCATTTCAGCTTATTACTTTGGGGTAACTGGCACTTATTGGGCGGTTACCGGGGAATTTACCCGTTGGGGCGGTCATGCTTTGCAAGCGCTAGGCGTCGATGTGTCCGACTGGAGCTATTATAAAATTATCGGCATGCAAGGCACGATCTTCACCCGTATTGATGGTGTAATGATCTTAGGTATGTTCGCCGGTTGTATTTCTGCTGCACTTTGGGCAAATAATGTGAAATGGCGTAACCAGCCGCACAAACGCCGTATTATTCAAGCGCTCATTGGTGGTGCATTAGCCGGTTTCGGCGCTCGTTTAGCAATGGGCTGTAACCTTGCCTCTCTCTTCACGGGTATTCCACAATTTTCGGTTCATGCTTGGTTCTTTACTATTGCCACTGCTGTGGGTACTTATGCCGGGGTGAAAGTCACCTTACTTCCGATATTCCGTGTGAAATTAGAATTGAAAAAAGGCGCGGCAAAATTACAAGAAACTGACCCGAAACAAGCAAATCGTCGTTTTTGGATTGGCATGGTGGTCTTTTTTGCCTATCTTATCGCTTCCCTTTATGTGATGACAAACTCAGTTAAACTGGGTTTTGCAATGCTTTGTGGTTTAGCATTTGGCTTATTAATTGAACGTGCTCAAATCTGCTTTACCTCGGCTTTCCGTGACTTATGGGTAACAGGTCGTGCTTATATGGCAAAAGCGATTATCTTCGGTATTATCGTGGGTACGCTTGGCGTATTCAGCTACATTCAATTAGGCGTCCCTGCCAAAATCATGTGGGCGGGTCCAAATGCAATTATCGGTGGTTTATTATTTGGCTTCGGTATTGTGTTAGCAGGCGGATGTGAAACCGGTTGGATGTATCGCTCAATGGAAGGCCAAGTTCACTTTATGTGGGTAGGTGTGGGTAACGTTATTGGTTCAACCTATTTAGCCTACGCCTGGGACGATCTTGCCCCTGTACTTGCGTTAGATTACGAAAAACTTAACTTATTGAAATCCTTTGGCCCTGTTGGCGGTTTATTAGTGAATTATGGCTTGCTTATTCTTTGCTTAATTGCCGTAGTTTGGTGGGAACGCCATTTCTTGAAAAAAGCCAAAGCAAAAATCGCCGCAGCAAATCCACAAGCTTGTGGCTGCTAATAAAATATTAACGAATTCATTCAAAAAAGAGGACATTATTATGGCATTTACCGTTGTTCAAAAATTAGATAAAGATCCAAAAGACATCACCCCAGATTACACGTTAGATACGCTAGGTGAACCTTGCCCGTATCCAGCAATCGTGATGCTCGAAACCATGCCTCAATTGCAAAAAGGCGAAATTTTAGAGCTATTAAGTGACTGTGCTCAATCTATCAACAACATTCCTGTTGATACTAAAAACCACGGTTACACACTATTAAGCGTAGAACAAGATGGCACCAAATTACGCTATTTGATTCAACGTTAATGTAAAAAAGTGCGGTCAATTTTGACCGCACTTTTGTATTTTTTAGCAAGACACATCTAATAAAAAACAACCCCATTTTTACTGTCAGCGCTTACATTGAAGCCTATTCATAATATTCATATTGATAAGTCTTTTTACTTTTCCATACACCATCTTTGTTATAGATTATCTCTTCAATAACATTGCCATGTTTATCAAATTGGTATGATACGGTTATCCAGTTGATGCGTATTCCAACGCTAAAAATTTCACTTTTTAATAAGCGATGATTTTTATCAAAAGAATTTTTCACACTATTGATAAAAACGTTTAAAGATTCGGTAAATGAACCATCATTTTCGTAATGATAAATATCGCAATCTTTTTCTACATTATCTTCAATACGACATATTTTGCTCAGTTTACCATTCTCATAGTCGTATTTTTTTATCTCTGATGTTGTTTTATTCTCTACATCATACTCTTGAGTTTTGAGCAAAGTACCCGCTTTATCATAAAAATGTTCTTTATATAATGATGAAAAATCTGGTGTGTCCTTATATTCTACAAACTGCACGACACCACTACCATCTGGATTATCTACATAACGATAAAATGTACTAAATGTTTTCAGCTCAGGATTGGTTTCAGTTACATTGTCATCTTGAATTTCTAATAATCGATTCTGATCATCATACTTATAGTAACGAATTGTGATCTTTTCTTTATCAAAAAGAACGCCCTGTTCCTTTTCTTTTATCAAAAAGCCTTGTTCGTTATAAAAGCTATCTAGATAACTTACTGTCCCATTATCGGGCAAGGCTGAATTACCTTCATCCTTGGATTTAATTGATTTCACTTTTCCTTGCAAGTGATGCTTTGTCCAATCATTCTCAATTGGAAATAATGCGAAAGCAGAAGTTGAAAAAGAAAAAAGCAATAAGAAAAATAAGGATTTATTCATAAAATTCTCTTTAAAAATTAAATATTGAATCATTCTAAATAATTACAAGAAAAATTCAATCGATAAAAAACCGCACTTTAATCTCTCAAAGTGCGGTCAGTTTTACTTCAATTTTTTGCTTATTTGTTTAATGCTGTAAGAATGTCATCAACACGTTCTTTTGCATCACCAAAGAGCATTTGAGTGTTTTCTTTGAAGAATAATGGGTTTTGAACGCCTGCGTAACCCACCGCCATAGAGCGTTTGAATACGATAACGTTTTGTGCTTTCCATACTTCTAACACTGGCATACCTGCGATTGGGCTGTTTGGATCTTCCATCGCTGCTGGGTTTACGGTGTCGTTTGCACCGATAACTAATACCACATCGGTATCCGCGAAATCATCATTGATTTCATCCATTTCAAGCACGATGTCATAAGGCACTTTCGCTTCTGCTAAAAGTACGTTCATATGGCCGGGTAAACGACCTGCAACAGGGTGAATACCGAAACGCACGTTAATACCACGCTCACGCAATTTCGCCGTAATTTCTGCGACTGGATATTGCGCTTGTGCTACCGCCATACCATATCCTGGCGTGATAATCACAGAGCTTGCATTTTTGAGTAATTCAGCCACTTCTTCTGCGGTTGTTTCACGGTGTTCGCCTTGTTCTTCATCAGAAGATACTTGAACATCATTACCAAAACCACCTGCGATAACGCTGATAAATGAGCGGTTCATCGCTTTACACATAATGTAAGAAAGAATCGCACCAGAAGAACCCACTAATGCACCAGTAACGATAAGCAAGTCATTGCTTAGCATGAAACCTGCTGCAGCCGCTGCCCAACCAGAATAAGAGTTAAGCATTGAAACCACAACCGGCATATCCGCACCACCGATAGATGCCACTAAGTGCCAGCCGAATGCAAGTGCAATCGCGGTCATGAGTAATACTGGGAATATACTATCTGGATTATTTAAGAAGGCTATCATCAATAAAGCAGATACGACTAACGCTGCTAAATTTAATTTATGGCGATGTGGCAACATTAACGCTTTTGAATTGATTTTGCCGCTTAATTTACCGAATGCGACGATAGAACCCGTGAATGTTACCGCACCGATGAAGATCCCTAAGAATACTTCAACGTTATGGATATTCATTAACACAGGATCAGTTTCATGTGTTAAGCCATAGCTGTTAAAGCCTACGAGTACGGCTGCTAAACCTACAAAGCTATGAAGGATCGCAACGAGTTCTGGCATTTCAGTCATTTCAACTTTTAATGCACGTTGAACACCAATCACGCCACCGATGATCATCGCAATGATGATCCATAATGTGCCTTCAGATTGTGGGCCGAAAATGGTTGCAACAAGGGCAATTGTCATACCGACAATACCATACCAACAACCGGCTTTTGCCGTTTCATGTTTAGAAAGACCGGCTAAGCTCATAATGAAAAGTAATGCAGCGATAATATAGGCTGCTTGTACTAAACCTTCAGACATCGTCTTCTCCTTAACCTTTTCTAAACATCGCCAACATACGTTGGGTTACACGGAAACCACCAAAGATGTTGATGCTTGCCACCAAGATTGCCACAAAGGCTAATACATCAATGAAGAAGTTGCCTGTTGGCTGTCTGATTTGCAATAATGCACCCACAATGATGATACCTGAAATCGCATTGGTTACCGCCATAAGTGGAGTGTGTAAAGCGTGGCTAACGTTCCAAACCACATAGTAACCAACTACACAAGCCAATACGAATACGGTGAAGTGAGAAAGGAATGCCGCTGGCGCCACAGACGCAAGCCAGAGGAATAACACACCAACACCCGCCATCACACCGTATTTAATACGAGGATCTGCCAGTTTTTCTTCCTCTTTTTTAACCGCACTTTGTGCCGCTTTTGCTTCTTGTTTTGGTTGTGCGGACACTTGGATTTGTGCCGGTGGAATTTCTTCCCCATCACGTACCACGGTCACACCGCGTAATACCACATCGTCAAAATCGATATTGATCTTGCCGTCTTTTTCTTTACAAAGTAGTTTTAATAAATTAACTAAGTTTGTACCGTAAAGTTGGGAAGATTGTGTCGGTAAACGGCTTGGGAAATCGGTGTAACCAATCACTTTCACTTGGTTTTCAGTGGTGACTACTTTGCCAGCTTCAGTGTAAGCACAGTTACCGCCTGTTGCAGCCGCTAAATCCACCACCACAGAACCCGGTTTCATGGAATCAACCATTTCTTTCGTGATCAAGCGAGGTGCTGGTTTACCCGGAATCGCCGCAGTGGTAATAATGATATCCACTTCTTTGGCTTGTTCCGCATAAAGCTCCATCGCGCGACGGTTAAATTCTTCTGACATTACTTTCGCGTAACCATCGCCGCTGCCGCCTTCTTCTTTGAAATCAATTTCTAAGAAAGACGCGCCCATACTTTGTACTTGTTCTTTTACTTCTGGACGAGAGTCAAAAGCTCGTACAATCGCACCAAGGCTATTCGCTGCACCAATCGCCGCTAGACCTGCAACACCCGCACCAATGACTAACACTTTTGCCGGTGGCACTTTACCTGCGGCGGTAATTTGTCCAGTGAAGAAACTACCAAATTCATGAGCTGCTTCAATCACCGCACGATAACCAGAAATATTCGCCATAGAGCTTAATGCATCAAGCGCTTGCGCACGGGAAATACGTGGCACAGAATCCATCGCTAATACATTAATTTTTTTCGACGTGAGTTTTTTCATTAAATCCGGATTTTGTGCGCGCCAAATGAAGCTCACAAGTGTTGCACCTTCCTTCATTTGATCAATTTCTGCATCCGTTGGTGGATTCACTTTAAAAATCACATCCGAATGCCACACTTCTGAACTTGAGCCAATTTTTGCGCCGGCGTCGATAAATGCTTGGTCTTCAAAACTTGCTTTAAATCCCGCATTGTATTCTACGATGACGTCAAAGCCCAGTTTTAAGATCTGCTGAACCGTTTTTGGCGTCGCCGCCACACGATTTTCGCTATCAAGCAGTTCTCTAGGTACACCAATTAACATAAATGTTTCCCTCTGGTTGATGAAATTTCAGACAAACTCACGCCTGTCCCTGTCTCTTAAATGACAAAAAGTCATGCGACGGTAAATGTATCACTTATTAGGGTTATTTGGGGAATTTTTTTAACTGGTTTTACAAGATATTGTGATAGGGATCATAAAAGAATCGAGATAAATGCGTGGTGTGTTTAACTTTTAGCCTAACGCAATGATTATTCATCAGAAACTGACTAATCAAAATAGATGAAAAACTGACCGCACTTAGATACGAAGGAAATAAAAAGCCCGATATGATTATCGGGCTCTATGTTTAATTTGTTCCACCAACGGTGATTTCATCAATTTTCAAGGCTGGCTGACCGACACCGACCGGCACACTTTGACCATCTTTGCCACAAACGCCAATCCCGAGATCCAAATCGGTTTCATCTGCGACCATAGAGACTTTTTGCATGACATCAATACCGCTACCGATTAACGTTGCGCCTTTAACCGGTTTCGTGATTTTACCTTTTTCAATGAGATAAGCCTCAGAAGTTGAGAACACAAATTTACCTGAGGTAATATCCACTTGCCCACCACCAAAGTGCGGTGCATAAATACCGCGATCCACAGAAGCGATTAAATCGTCAAATTTGCTTTGCCCCGCTAACATATAGGTATTCGTCATTCGTGGCATTGGTAAATGTGCATAAGATTCACGACGACCATTCCCCGTTGGTTTCACGCCCATTAATCGTGCATTGAGTTTATCTTGCATGTAGCCTTGCAAAATCCCATCTTTGATTAAAACGTTACACTGACTTGGTACACCTTCATCATCAATGGTTAAAGAACCACGGCGGTTTTGTAATGTACCGTCATCCACAATCGTACATAATGGCGACGTCACTAACTCACCAATTTTACCCGTAAATAAGGAACTTTCTTTACGGTTGAAATCCCCTTCTAAACCATGCCCTACAGCTTCATGAAGCAAGACGCCAGGCCAACCGGCTCCCAATACCACAGGCATTAATCCTGCCGGTGCAGCGACCGCACTTAGATTCACAAGGGCTTGACGAACAGCCTCTTTTGCAAAATTAACGGCACGAATATCCCCATTTACCACTTCAAAGAACCAATCTAAGCCAAAGCGTCCACCTGAACCACAGCTACCGCGCTCACGTTTACCATCTTCCTCCACAAGAACAGAAATGGATAAACGCACAAGTGGACGGATATCTGCAGCAAGTGTGCCATCTGTTGCGACCACTAACACTTCTTCATAAATCGAACTTAATGCTACGGAAACATGCGTAACTCGAGGATCTTCGGCTCGCGCTGTACGATCCACGAGGTGTAATAACTCGATCTTTTTTTCTTTACTTAAACTTTCTAACGGGTTAATCGCCGCATAACGCTGAACCGCATTCACCGCATTAAATGCTTGAGGCGAAATTAAATTGCCTTCTTTAATTTGTGCAATACCTTTTACAGCCTCGACACATTGTTGTAATGACGCTAAATTGATTTGATCAGAATACGCAAAGCCTGTTTTCTCGCCAGAAACGGCGCGCACACCAACACCGCGATCAATATGAAAGCCACCTTCTTTAATAATGCTGTCTTCTAATACCCAGCTTTCATCTTGACTTAATTGAAAATAAAGATCCGCATAATCAATATGACGATGTGACATCACATCAAAAATATTAAGCAATGATTGATGCGATAAATTGCTTGGTGCAAGTAAGGTATCTGAAACCTGTTTTAACATTTGTTCTCCGAAATTTATAAAAATTAATTCTGCCAAATCTCCTCTAGCCCCTCTTTGCTAAAGAGAGAGATAGTTTTTTGACTAATCTAAATTATCCAATCCAAATTGGTATAAGGCATTTTTCTTATAACCATAAAGTTCTGCCACTATCGCCGCAGCCTTTTTTAAAGGGAGTTCTTTAGCAATCAAAGTGAGCGCTTTAATTGCTTGTGGTGAAAATTCTTCGCTCTCTTCTGATTTGGGTTTGCCTTCCACGATTAACACCATCTCACCTTTTGTACGATTCGGATCTTCACTTAACCATTGACGAAGATCACTTAATTTATCCCCTGCAATGGTTTCCCATGTTTTCGTAATTTCACGTGCAAGTACAACATAGCGTTCGCCACCTAATACATCTTGCATATCGGCAAGGGTATCTAAAATGCGGTGAGTTGATTCATAGAAGATTAAAGTGCGGTCTTCTTCTGCGACGTTTTCTAACTTATCTTTACGCGCCTTAGTTTTCGCAGGTAAAAAACCTTCAAAGCAAAAACGGTCTGACGCAATGCCCGATGCACATAATGCCGTAATTGCTGCACAAGCACCGGGTAACGGTACTACTTTAATGCCTGCCTCACGACATTGACGCACTAAATGAAAACCCGGATCGTTAATCAAGGGCGTTCCTGCATCAGAAATTAATGCAATATTGGTACCTTGTTTTAGCTTTTCTACCAACACATGTGCTTTTTCTTGTTCATTGTGATCATGCAAGGCGAAAAAAGGCTTTTTGATACCATAATGGCTGAGCAATAAACCACTGTGGCGCGTGTCTTCCGCAGCAATTAAATCTACTTGCGAAAAGGTCTCTAAAGCACGTTGTGTAATATCTTGTAAATTCCCGATTGGTGTGGCGACAATATATAAAATTCCGGTTAAATCATTCATTTTTGTTTGCTTTTACATTGTGAGATAAGTAAGATCGCCCATTATTGATTTATTCATTATGGAGCGAATATGTCTATTCTATTACAAGGCGGTCGTTTTAAAAAACGTTTAATGCCGATTTTATTGTCTGTTGCATTAGCAGGTTGTTCTAACTTATTTGGTAGTAGCTTTACCCAAACATTACAACGTGATGCCAATGCAAGTTCTGAATTTTATATGAACAAATTAGGGCAAACACAGGATAAAGAAGATCAACAAACTTACAAACTCTTAGCCGCTCGTGTACTAATTTCTGAAAATAAAGTACCCCAAGCGGAAGAGTTATTAACGGAGTTAGTTGACTTAAACGAAGCACAACAATTAGATCGCACGTTAATTGAAGCGCGCATCGCCGCAGCAAAAGGCAATAATGATGTTGCTGAAGGTAAATTGCGTGCACTCGATCTGACTAAATTAAGTCCATCACAAAAATCTCGTTATTACGAAACCTTTGCTCAAACAGCAGAAAATCGTAAAGATGTGATTGAAGCGGTGAAAGCGCGTATTAAAATGGATGAGAACTTAACAGACATGCAACGTCGTAAAGATAATGTTGATAAAACGTGGTCGTTACTCCGTTCTGCGAATACTGCTGTCATCAATAATGCCTCTGATGAAGGTAGCGTGGCATTAGGCGGTTGGCTCACCCTAATTAAAGCTTATAATGACAACATCCGTCAGCCGGTACAATTAAGCCAAGCATTACAAAGCTGGAAATCAGCTTATCCAAATCACGTTGCGGCAACCTTTTTCCCTAAAGAGCTAGAAAGCTTGTTGAATTTCCAACAAACGAATTTAGCTCAAATTGGTTTAGTTTTACCTTTAAGCGGCGATGGCCAAATCTTAGGTACAACGATTCAATCAGGTTTCAATGATGCAAAAGGTGACTCAACCATTCCAGTACAAGTGTTTGACTCATCGACCACCCCGATTAATGACATTATTGCACAGGCAAAAGCATCGGGTATTAAAGCGTTAGTGGGTCCATTACTTAAACAAAATGTTGATGCCATCATTGCGAATCCAAGCGCAGTGCAAGGTATGGACGTGCTCGCATTAAATGCAACACCAAATGCGCGTGCAATTAACCAAATGTGCTATTACGGTTTATCACCTGAAGATGAAGCGGAATCAGCAGCAAACAAAATGTGGAAAGATGGTATTCGTAATCCAATCGTTGCAATGCCACAAAATGATTTAGGGCAACGTGTTGGTAATGCATTCAACGTGCGTTGGCAACGTTTAGCGGGCACAGATGCGAATATTCGCTACTATAACTTACCAGCTGATATTACCTACTTCTTCCAAGGTGCACCGCAAGATACAAGTGCGCTTTATGTCATCTCCTCACCAGATGAATTGGCTGAAATCAAAGGTTATTTAGATACCAGCAATCCGAACGTCCGTATTTATGCAAGCTCTCGTTCTAATGCGGCAAGTAATACACCGGAATACTATGCAAAAATGAATGGCATTCAATTTAGTGATATTCCATTCTTTAAACAAAGCGATTCTTCACAATATCAAAAAGTGGCTGGCTCAACTGGTGGTGAATTCCAATTAATGCGTTTATATGCAATGGGTTCTGATGCATGGTTGCTCATCAACCACTTTAATGAATTACGCCAAGTACCAGGTTATACCTTAAGCGGTTTAACCGGTCAGCTTAGCGCGGATTCAAACTGTGATGTGGATCGCGATATGACATGGTATCAAGTACAAGATGGTAACGTGGTAGCGGTTGCGAACTAATCCATGTTTTCATTAAAACGTCAACAAGGGGCGGGCTTTGAACATCAAGCCCGCCTTTTCTTAGAGTCTAAAGGTCTCAAATTCATCGCGGCGAATCAACATTTCAAATGCGGTGAATTAGATCTCGTTATGCAAGACGAACAAACTATTGTGTTTGTTGAAGTTCGTCAACGCTCCAGCTCAGCATTTGGATCCGCCGTTGAAAGTGTGGATTGGCAAAAGCAACAAAAATGGCTAAATGCCGCAAATTTATGGCTTGCTAAACGCAACCTAAGCCTCGAAGATGCGGATTGTCGTTTTGATCTTATCGCCTTTGGAAAAAACGCCAGTGATATCCAATGGATTCCTAATTTTCTCGATTAACCTTTTCCGATTATGTTACAAAAAGTTAAAGATATTTATAGCGAAAGTATTCAGATTCAAATCTCTGCTTCAAGTCTATTATCAGAAAATATTGCCACTGCCACACAAATGGTCATGCAATGTTTGTTAAGTGGTCATAAAGTGATTGCCTGTGGCGTCGCTCGCTCTTACGCGAATGCCCAATTTT
The DNA here is from genome assembly GCF_003252755.1 of Haemophilus parainfluenzae. Classification (GTDB taxonomy): domain Bacteria; phylum Pseudomonadota; class Gammaproteobacteria; order Enterobacterales; family Pasteurellaceae; genus Haemophilus_D; species Haemophilus_D parainfluenzae_N. The sequence goes on from NZ_QEPT01000006.1 coordinate 88,182, forward strand.
TAGTATCAAACTTGCTCAATCGTTACGATTTTGAGCGCCCAAGTCTACCATCCGTACATCTTAGCCTTGAAAGTGCGGTCGGTTCTTCACTGGTTTTTGATCAACCTATCGATCAACTGTATCAACATCAATTTAACGCCATCGCAAAGCCTGGCGATTTATTGATAGCCTTTGCGCCTCTTGGAACAGAAAAAGCAGTGCTAAATACGATTGCTAATGCCGTCAACAAAGAAATTCAGGTCATTGCCTTAACCGGTGCAAACAATGATGCGATTCAAGGTGTGTTAGCTGAAGCAGATTTAGAAATCTCTATTCCTGCTACCAAAGAAGCGCGTATCTTAGAAAATCATTTATTCGTCATTAATGCACTTTGTGAGCTTGTTGATAGTACACTTTTCCCAAGAGCTTGACATTAAAGGATTTTCCAACCAAACTATTTCTAAAATTAATTGACTAATAGTTGACTCACTCATTTATGAAAAGGAGATTAATAATGAAATTAACCCCATTTAAAAAATTAGCTTTCGTGCTCGGGGCATCCATTATATTACAAGGCTGTGTAGCTGCTGTACTCGGTGGCGCCGCTGCGGGAGCAAAAATTGCAACAGATCCTCGAACAATGGGGACGCAAGTCGATGATGAAACATTAGAAGTAAAAGTCGAAAATGCATTAGATAAAGATGCACAGATTAAATCTGAAGGTCGTGTACATGCGGTTTCCTATAGTGGTCGCGTATTATTAATTGGTCAAGTTCCGAATGAAAGTGTAAAAGAAACTGCAACCAGCCTTGCAAAAGGCGTAGAAGGTGTAAGTGATGTTTATAACGAATTACGCGTAGGCAATAAAATTAACTTTGGTCAAATTACCAAAGACAGCTGGATTACCACACAAATTAAATCGAAGCTCTTTGTTGGTGACAATGTAAAAGCAACGGATGTAAAAGTGATCACTGAAAATGGTGAAGTATTCTTACTTGGAAACGTTACTCAATCACAAGGTGATTCAGCCGCAGAAATTGCAAGTAAAGTCACAGGTGTTCAAAAAGTCATTAAAGTATTTAAGTATTTGAATTAACTATTTTTTTAAAGATTAAAGTGCGGTCAGAAACCATCTTGTTTTTGACCGCACTTTTTTCTTTACAAGGTTTTATGAAAAAGATTTTGTTTAAAAAAACACCATTCGAAAAAAAAAGTTATTTATTTTAAATAACTTATATTTTGTCAATAATTTTGACAAAAAATTTACTACTTGAATTCAATGTCAAAACACTCTATCTTGTGCAATATTAAATTTATGACACAATATATTGTGTTTTTTCAATCATTACTCTAACAGGTTTATCTTCCATGAATAAGGCATTGATGGTCACAAAACGTGACGGAAAACTGGAACCAATTAATCTTGATAAAATTCACCGTGTAATCACTTGGGCAGCAGAAGGATTGGAAAATGTGTCCGTGTCGCAAGTAGAATTACGTTCACACATTCAGTTTTATGAAGGTATTCGTACCTCCGATATTCACGAGACCATTATCAAAGCGGCTGCGGACTTAATCAGCAAAGATACGCCGGATTATCAATATCTTGCTGCGCGCCTTGCGGTGTTCCATTTGCGTAAAAAAGCCTACGGCCATTTCGATCCGCCACGCTTATACGATCATGTGAAAAAACTCGTGCGCATGGGCAAATACGATCATGCTTTGTTGGATGATTACACCCGTGAAGAATGGGACGAAATGGACGGTTTTATCGACCATTGGCGCGACATGACCTTCTCTTATGCGGCAGTGAAGCAATTAGAAGGCAAATATTTAGTCCAAAACCGCGTGACCGGTGAGATCTACGAATCCGCACAATTCCTCTATTTATTAGTGGCGGCAAGTCTGTTCTCCAAATACCCGCAAGAAACCCGTTTGGATTATATCCGTCGCTTCTATGATGCAACCTCCACCTTCAAAATTTCCTTGCCAACCCCAATCATGGCAGGCGTACGCACTCCAACCCGTCAATTCAGCTCTTGTGTGTTGATTGAATGTGGCGATAGCTTAGATTCCATTAACGCCACCGCCTCTGCCATCGTGAAATACGTTTCTCAACGTGCCGGTATCGGTGTAAATGCCGGTGCGATTCGAGCCCTTGGTAGCCAAATTCGTGGCGGTGAAGCATTCCATACCGGTTGTATTCCGTTCTATAAATATTTCCAAACTGCCGTGAAATCCTGCTCTCAAGGCGGCGTGCGTGGCGGTGCGGCAACCGTGTACTACCCGATTTGGCACTTAGAAGTAGAAAGCCTGTTAGTGTTGAAAAACAACCGTGGTGTGGAAGACAACCGCGTGCGTCACATGGACTACGGCGTACAACTTAACAAATTAATGTACCAACGCTTAATCAAAGGAGGCGACATTACCTTATTCAGCCCGTCCGACGTGCCGGGACTTTACGAAGCGTTCTTTGCGGATCAAGACAAGTTTGAAGAACTTTACGTACAATACGAACAGGATCCGTCCATTCGTAAACGTACCGTGAAAGCCGTGGAATTGTTCTCTTTATTAATGCAGGAACGTGCGTCCACCGGTCGTATTTACATTCACAATGTGGATCACTGCAACACCCACTCGCCGTTTGATCCGAAAGTGGCGCCAGTGCGTCAATCTAATCTTTGCTTGGAAATCGCCTTACCGACCAAACCGTTAAGCCACATTAACGATGAACAAGGCGAAATCGCCCTTTGTACCCTTTCCGCCTTTAACTTGGGCAAATTGGAAAACTTAGACGAGCTAGACAATCTGGCGGATCTTGCGGTGCGTGCATTAGATGCTTTATTGGATTACCAAGATTATCCGGTGATTGCGGCAAAACGCAGTTCACTTGCCCGTCGTTCTTTAGGTATCGGCGTCATTAACTATGCGTACTACTTGGCGAAACACGGCGTGCGTTATTCTGATGGCAGTGCAAACGATTTAACACACCGCACTTTCGAAGCCATTCAATATTACCTATTGAAAGCCTCCATGAACTTGGCGAAAGAACAAGGTGCGTGTGAATACTTCCACGAAACCACTTATGCGCAAGGCATTTTACCAATCGATACATACAAAAAAGACATCGACAGCTTAACCTCCGAGCCGTTGCATTATGATTGGGAAAGCCTACGCCGCGACATTAAAGAATTCGGTTTGCGCAACTCTACCCTCACTGCCTTAATGCCGTCGGAAACCTCTTCACAGATTTCCAACGCCACCAACGGTATCGAACCGCCACGCGGCCACGTGAGCGTCAAAGCTTCGAAAGACGGTATTTTGAAACAAGTGGTGCCGGATTATGAAAACCTCGGTGAAAACTACGAATTGCTTTGGGACATCCCGGGCAACGACGGCTACTTGCACTTGGTCGGCATCATGCAAAAATTCGTAGACCAAGCCATCTCCGCCAACACCAACTACGATCCGAAACGTTTTGAAGACGGCAAAGTACCGATGAAAGTGTTGTTAAAAGATCTGTTAACCGCTTACAAATACGGCTTAAAAACCCTCTACTATCAAAACACCCGTGATGGTGCCGAAGACAGCCAAGAAGATTTAGATGACGGCTGTGCGGGCGGAGCGTGTAAGATTTAATATAGAGAAAGAATTAGGTCAGTAAAAAAATGAAGAATTTTCAAAATTGACCTTTTTTTATTAAAAAGATTATTATTTAAGAAAATCAGGAAGAAGATATATGATAATGAATAATATATTTCATATTCATTTTAGAAATTTCCAATTCTTTTCTGTTAGAGATCTTAGTATAGAGGAAAAGCATTTATTATTTAATGAGCTAACAACAAAAAAAGCTAACATATATTTTTTTATTAAGAAAAATATATTTTTTGAAAGCATTAAAATAAAAGAAGAGTATAAAATAACAGGTAATTTCATAAATAATCTAAAACAGAAGAAAAGATTTGCTTTTGATATGTATCAATACTATGAAGAACTATTGCTACCTATAGCAAAAGAAAAAAAGTTATCTTTAGAATATATAATAAACCAAAAAATGGCAAATTTATACTATCCAAATAAATGTGTTTCTCAATTAGAATTGGAAAATAAGTATAAAAAGCTTGCTAGTATTACTGAAATAAATTTATCATTCGCTAGTTTATATGACCCTCTAAGCCAAAAGAATCTAGAATTAGACACATATAAACTAATCAATTATTTTAAGTATCCTATAGATAAAAATTTTATAAAAAGCGATATTATCTATATAGGAAAATCAAATGATAAAAAAGGAATAATATCCAGAATAATTAATCATGAAAAATGGTTACCTATTTTAAGCCCAAGAAGTAATCTTGATGGTGATGAAATATGTGTATTTATGTTTGAAATTGCATTTTCTAATAGCTTAAAAATACCTAAAGACATATATATTGAAGCTTGCGAGCAAATTTTAATTAATTATTTTAAACCACCAGAAAATAATTTACATAAAAACTCAAGTTTAAGCACAGAAAAAATAAAAAAATTAAAGAGTTATGGATTTAATAACTATCTGATTGAATTAAATTTCGAAGATTTAATATGTAATTTTGGAACGCAATATGTACCACATAATTTAAAACATTTCATTGTAAATAGTCTTTAAGGAAATAAAATGGCATACACCACTTTCTCACAAAACAAAAACGACCAGTTAAAAGAACCGATGTTCTTTGGTCAAAACGTTAACGTTGCCCGTTACGATCAACAAAAATATGAGACGTTTGAAAAGCTCATTGAAAAACAACTTTCTTTCTTCTGGCGTCCGGAAGAAGTAGATGTGTCGCAAGACCGTATCGACTATGCCGCGTTACCTGAGCATGAAAAACACATTTTCATCAGTAACTTAAAATATCAAACCTTATTAGATTCTATTCAAGGCCGTAGCCCGAACGTTGCATTATTACCGTTAGTGTCGATTCCTGAATTAGAAACTTGGATTGAGACTTGGACCTTCTCTGAAACCATCCACTCGCGTTCTTATACCCACATTATTCGTAACATTGTGAACGACCCATCTATCGTGTTTGATGACATCGTGACCAACGAAGAAATCATCAAACGTGCGCGTGATATTTCTTCTTACTACGATGATTTAATCCGTGATAGCCAACTTTACAGCCTGTACGGCGAAGGCACTTACACCGTGGATGGCAAAGAATGTGTCGTCACATTGCGTAATTTGAAAAAACAACTTTACCTTTGCTTAATGAGCGTCAACGCCTTAGAAGCCATTCGTTTCTATGTGTCTTTCGCATGCTCCTTTGCCTTTGCGGAACGTCAATTAATGGAAGGCAATGCGAAAATTATTAAATTTATCGCCCGTGATGAAGCGTTGCACTTAACCGGTACGCAGCACATTTTAAATATCATGGCGGCGGGACAAGACGATCCGGAAATGGCGGAAATTGCAGAAGAATGTAAACAAGAAGCCTATGATTTATTCTTAGCGGCAGCGGAACAAGAAAAAGAATGGGCGGATTACTTATTCAAAGACGGTTCAATGATTGGTTTGAACAAAGACATTTTGGTGCAATACGTGGAATACATCACCAACATCCGTATGCAAGCGGTTGGGCTTCCATTACCATTTGGTGCGCGTTCTAACCCAATTCCATGGATTAACGCATGGCTTGTTTCTGATAACGTACAAGTGGCGCCACAAGAAGTGGAAGTAAGTTCTTATCTTGTGGGTCAAATTGACTCCAAAGTAGACACCAAAGATTTCGACGATTTCGATCTATAATTCTTAATATCGCTAAAAGTGTGGTCAACTTTTCAAACATTTTTAAAAACGCTGATAAAATTGACCGCACTTTTTTATTTATATTTTTATATAGTAGCCCACAATCTAGAAATAAGTATTAATGCCATAAAATTACATGATTTCTCTTGCTACTATTCAATTTGTTAAACTTTCTGACTAAAAAAGATGACTTAATTAAAAAAGGCTTAACAAAAAACAATGCTATAGGTAGAATAAGAAGATTCTATTTTTAATAAATCACATTCTAAGTAAAACCAGTGAGGTAAAGGATATGTCAGAACAAGAAGTGAAAGAATTAGATCTCCATGGCGAAATGCTTGTTCGCCGTGAAAAATTAGCTGCATTACGAGCAAAAGGTAATGCATTTCCAAATCAATTTCGTCGTGACGCCCTTGCCCAAGATTTACATGATAAGTACGAAGCCGAAGATGGCGAAGTATTAAAAGAAAAAGCCATTGAAGTAGCTGTTGCCGGTCGTATTATGACTCGTCGTGCAATGGGTAAAGCCACCTTTATTACCTTGCAAGATATGAGTGGCAAAATTCAATTATACGTTGCTCGTGATAATCTTCCAGAAGGAATTTATGCTGAAGATGTGGGTAGCTGGGATTTAGGTGATATCATTGGCGTGAAAGGTACACTTTTCAAAACCAAAACCAATGAATTAACCATCAAAACAACTGAAGTTCAACTTTTAACCAAAGCACTTCGTCCGTTACCAAACAAATTCCATGGTTTAACCGACATGGAAGCGCGTTATCGTCAACGTTACTTAGATTTAATTTCTAATGAAGAATCTCGCCGCACATTTATTATTCGTTCAAAAGTGGTTGCTGGTATTCGTGAATTCTTTATTTCTAAAGGTTTCATGGAAGTTGAAACTCCAATGCTACAAGTGATTCCAGGCGGTGCGTCTGCTCGTCCATTTATCACTCACCACAATGCATTAGACGTTGATATGTATCTTCGTATTGCACCAGAACTTTACTTAAAACGTTTAGTGGTTGGTGGTTTTGAACGCGTATTCGAATTAAACCGTAACTTCCGTAATGAAGGGGTTTCTGTTCGTCATAATCCAGAATTCACCATGCTTGAATACTACCAAGCTTATGCGGATTATCACGATTTAATGGATAATACCGAGGAATTATTACGCAAACTAGCCATTGATATTCTTGGTACCACCATTGTGAAATACGGTGATTTAGAATTTGACTTCGGCAAACCATTTGAGCGTATTACATTACATGATGCAACCATTAAATATGGTGCAGATAAAGGTATCGTAAAAGAAGATCTTTACGACTTCGATCGTGCAAAAGCAACCGCTGAACGCTTAGGTATCGAAGTACAAAAATCTTGGGGCTTAGGCTCTATTGTGAATGCAATCTTTGAAGAAGTGGCTGAACATCATCTAATTCAACCAACCTTCTTAATGGCACATCCAGCAGAGATTTCACCACTTGCACGTCGTAATGATGAAAACCCTGAAGTGACTGACCGTTTTGAATTATTCATCGGCGGACGTGAAATTGGTAACGGTTTCTCAGAATTAAACGATGCAGAAGACCAAAACGAACGTTTTGATGCACAAGTTGCAGCAAAAGAAGCGGGTGATGATGAAGCAATGTTTAAAGATGATGACTTCGTTGTTGCACTTGAACACGGCTTGCCACCAACAGCAGGTGAAGGTTTAGGTATCGACCGCTTAGCAATGCTTTTTGCTAACGCACCATCTATCCGTGATGTGATCCTATTCCCGGCAATGCGTCAAAAATAATTAAGTTGAAATAACCTAAAAGGAAGTCTACGGACTTCCTTTTTTATTGTGTAAAAGTGCGGTCATTTTTAACCGCACTTTTATAAAAAAAAGAGATAACCACCTTTACGATTATCTCTTTTACATTCTAAGCTAGATTATTTACCCCAAACTTCTTCCACAATACTACGAATAAATTCGAGTTTCTTCCATTGTTGTTCTTCAGTCAGAATGTTGCCTTCTTCTGTTGAAGCAAAACCACATTGTGGGCTTAAGCAAAGTTGATTGATATCCACATATTGCGCTGCTTCTTTAATGCGGGCAATAATTTCATCACGGTTTTCTAACTCGCCCGATTTAGAGGTAATTAATCCTAACACCACTTGTTGATTTTTAATAAAGCGTAAAGGTTTGAAATCGCCTGCACGATCACTGTCATATTCTAAGAAGAAACCATCCACATTACAGTGGCCAAATAAGGTTTCTGCGATAGGCTCATAACCACCTGCAGAGAACCAAGTTGAACGGAAGTTACCACGACAAATATGCATTGTAATCGCTAAATCAGCCGGTTTTGCTGCCACGATTTTGTTTAACATATACACATAATCTTTGGCGATTTGATCTAAATCTAAACCACGTTCAGTATAGGTCTTACGTTTATCTTCTGCGCAGAATTCGCCCCAACTTGTATCATCCAGCTGTAAATTGCGGCAACCTAATTTATAGAAGATATTCATCGCATCAATATAAGCATCAGCAATATCATCTAATAACAACTGATTGTTATCTTTATAACGTTCAATTGGCTGATAATCTGTAGCACGGACTGTACAAATTAAATGAAGCATAGACGGAGAAGGAATGGTTAATTTAACTTCAGTCTCCCCTGCCATTTTTTGCAATGAGCGGTAATGTTCAACGAAAGGATGGATCTCTGAAAAACCGATCTTATCCACAATTTTTAATGTTTTCGGGCGGACATTATCGTGTTTAAATTGCACTGAGAATTTTTCAGCATCCACTTCTTTCACGCCATCTAATGCGGCTAAGAAATCTAAATGCCAAAAAGTACGACGAAATTCGCCGTCGGTCACTGCATGCAATCCGACATTTTTTTGATGCTCAACTAATTTAGCAATTTCTGCATCTTCAACTTGCGTTAAATCAGCACAAGAAATATCACCACAGCTGCATTGATGACGAGCCTGTTTTAACTTCTCTGGACGTAAAAAACTGCCAACAATATCAAAACGATATGGTGCGGAAGTACGAATAGTGGCATTGGGAAAAAGTTTACTCATTTTGCTTTCCTATATTTAATTCATCTTAATGATGGACTGAGTGTAACAAAATTAACGTCTTCATTAAATATTTAGACGTCTAGATGGATGTGAATTTTATTGTGATTTTATATGAATGGAATTGATATAAAATTTAAAAAGAAAAGTGCGGTTAATATTCCTGATAATTTTGGGTATTCGGATTTTATGGTGGAAAAGGGCTTATAAATCACCCTTCTCCAAATTCTTAATAAGTGTGGAAAAATCGACACCTAAGTTGTCTGTAATGTCGTGATCATTCACTTCATACCAATTGAAAGTATCGTATAACATAGCTTTATTGAAAGCACTTGAATTAAATCGTGGCTTACGCTTTTTATGGAGCTTCTCATTGAAAAGGATTTTGGCTCGTAAGGCATCAAACGAGTAACCTCTACCCATTCGCTCTACCTGCCTAATAATGCTGTTAATTGACTCCGTATAAGCATTAGTGAGCCTTTTATCAAAGTAGTTGAATATTTCAACATGCCAGTTGTCTACGGCTCTCACGAGGTCTTTATATGCGTCTTTAGAGTTGCTGGACATACAACGGTGTCTCCATTGACTATAACGAAGATGACCTTCATCTGGATCAGGAGTATCCCATATCCAGTAAAACTCTTCTTTGAGTTCATAGGCTTCTTTTAAAGCAGGAAGATTACCTAACCAAGTATCTAAGAGGAATGATTCACGTTCATTTAGATCGTGTTTACGCTTTAGAAGGATAAACCTTTCACGCATAAGGGTACGTCTTTCTTTTTGGCTCATATGGGCTTTCAAAGACTTTCTGACGTTATCTAAGGCTTGATTAGCCATTCTAACTACATGAAACTTATCTACGACAACTTTAGCGTGTGGAAGGATAGTGTTCACTGCGTCTTTGTAGGGCTTCCACATATCCATTGTGACGTACTCAATGTAAGTCCTGTCACTGATTTCTGAAAGACGTTGGATGACTGTTTCCTTGTTACGGTTAGGCTTGATGTCATAAATAGTCCTGCGTTCAATATTAGTCAATACAAGCCGAGGTCTACGGATAATATGTATCTCGTCTATCCCAAGCCACTTAGGAGTTTCAAACTGGTATTCACGTTCTTTGAGTGCCACATAGTCCTTAAAAACGTTCCTAATGGTTTTCTCGTCAACACCAACGCTTTCTGCGACTTCTACAAAGGTCTTAGACATGGATTGCTCTTGAATGGACTTTAAAAGCCTTTTGGTCATACTACGCTTTTCATCTACAGATATTAGGCGTTCCCAGAAGGTAGATCCGCATTCACGACACTTGTATCGTCTACGGTTCAATTGTAAGCCCACTCGCTTTAAACGAATGGGCAAATCCATAATTAGTTGATTTCTTGAACTGTGTTTGTACAACTTGTCAAAACCACATTCAGGACAACGTTCAGGTGGTCCGACTGCTTCAACTTTAAACATCATATCGGTTTCATTTTATTGTGGCGGTTCTATTGTTTTAATGTCTGGTAGGGATAATAAGTCTGACATATTATTCATCCTTTATTACTCTGCGGTGTTAAGGTATCAATTATAGATTTGATGTCGAAATCATCAGTGTTAAATTATTTTTGTGACCACAAATGCACTTAGAAAATCCCTTAAAGCATTAGCTGGTTCACTTGAATAGGGAGTTGTAAAAAAGTTCCCTTAGCCTGCACAGCAAGATAATTTCGAAACATCTTTATCAAAAGTTAGGACAGCCAGCTTCAATCCTTCTGCCATTGTTAGATATGGAGCCATCGTTTCTCTCAGATCTCCAACAGTTAAACCGAATTTCACAGCTAATGTTGCTGCATAAATTACGTCTCCTGCGTTTTCTGCCACTACATGCGCCCCTAACACTTTCAATGTTTTCGCGTCTGCCACTAATTTGAAAACACCTGTTGTTTCCCGATTAACGAGCGCTCTTGGAACAGCATCCAACGGCAATACCGATGTTTTCACTTCATATCCTTTTTCTTTTGCCTGTTGCTCCGTTAAACCAACCGTTGCAATCGATGGAGAAGTAAACGTAACGCCTGGAACCACTTCTAAATTGACCTTTTGATTTAGTCCTCCGATTGCATTACGAGCAGCAAGTCCACCTTCATAAGCAGCTACATAAACAAATTGGGGACCGAGAGTGACATCTCCAGCTGAATAAATTCGGGAATTGGTCGTTTTAAGATAATCATCAATGACAATTTCACCACGGGAACCAACTTCAACGCCTGCTGCATGTAAGTTTAATGATTCTGTATTTGGTTTTCTTCCAGTGGCAATTAGCAATTGTTCTGCTTCAATAATTCGCTTTTTACCATTTATCTCAACATGAACTTTTTTAATGTCTCCATCTTGCTCAACTCGTTCATAGGTTGCACCTGTTACTAAATTAATTCCCTGTTCTGTTAAGGCCTTAGTAATGGCTTCTGAAATTTCAGGATCGTATTCTTTTAATAGACGCTCGCTTCTTTGAATCAAAGTGACTTCTGACCCGAGGTTATGAAATAGTTGTCCTAATTCCATGCCGATATATCCTGAACCAATTACGGTAAGACGATTTGGAACCTTCTTTAATTCCAATAAGCTAGTGCTTGTTAAATAATCTACTTCATCTAATCCGGGAATATTAGGTGCAGTTGAAGAAGCACCTGTAGCTATTAAAAATCTTTTGGCTGTGATTTGATTGCCATTTACTTCAACTGTATTTTCATTTACGAATTTTGCTTCACCTTTTATTAATTCAAAACCATAATCATCAATTAAATTCACATATTTTTCATTTCGCATCTCGGTTACTAAATCATTCTTTTGTTTTACTAATGGCGCTAAATCAACATTTGAAGCCGAAGTGTGTAATCCCACAAATGGATTATTTTTTGCTAGATGATTGATTTCCCCTGCTCTTAATAAGGTCTTAGAAGGAACGCATCCGACATTAACGCAAGTTCCACCCACCGTTCCACGCTCAATCATAGCCACTTTTGCGTTCAAAGTAACGGCTTCAATGGCAGATGAAAAGGCAGCTCCACCAGAACCGATGATGATGTAATCATAATCATAGTTACCTTCATCATTTAAACTTACATCTGTCCTTTTTTCCGATTGCACTTGTATTTCTTCTGCTTCGCCCGGGTGATAATTTGCGTCAGCAATCGCCTTTATTGCACTTTCAACCTCAATATCATCGGGCAGTTCAAATACTGCTTCACCACGACGATAACTAGACTCAATATTTTTAGCACCTATCTTTTCAAGTGCTGATTCTACGTGTTTTTCACAACCCGTACAGGTCATTCCTGAAATGTTTACCTTAAATTTATTCATAAAAAAGCTCCTTTCGTTAATTAATCTCTCATGTTAATGTTTCTATTATTGGACACGAATGTAATTGCTTTTCAGCTGGACATCGTTGTTTTAAGTCGTCTAACATAGTTTCAATTCGTTTTAAATCCTCTATTTGTTTTTGCACTTCCTTTTGTTTTTTAGAAACAAATTCGAACATATCTTGACAACGAACTTCATCTTTATCTACAACACCAAGTAATTTATAAATCTCGCTTAAAGAGAAACCAAGTTCCTGTATTCGTTTAATAAACCCAACACGCTTAACGTCATCATATGAATATATCCGATAACCAGCTTCCGTTCGGTGAGGTTCTTGTAATAAATTTTTTCGCTCGTAATATCTGATCGTTTCTTTATTAACTCCACATTTATCTGCAAACTCACTAATGCGATAAATCATCTTATTTCACCCCCTGAATATTATAAACCATGTACTATAGTACACGGTCAAGTAAATTGGACTATTTTATTTTTTTCCCAAAGTATCACTCGTATGTGATTGATACTTTTATATAATACTATTGATTATCCTAACATCCCACCAGAAAATCCGATTTAAACACCAGTTGTTTTTAAACTATTAAGAAAGTAATTCCACTATATATTCCGAAGACCCATAATTTTTAACCACACTTTAATTATTGGGCTATTGTAATGCTTTCAGTGCCTTATGATATTCTTTCGATTGTTCCAATAAAATCTTGGCCGCTTCACGCAATTTGTCCACATCTGATTGGGGTAAATAGAAAGATGTTCCGATATTAAGCACATCATTTTTTAACTGCCCATCAGGCAAATCTTTCAAACTTAAATTCACAAAATAAGCTTTAATTTTTGCACCTTTTTTATGTTTAGTGTAAGCATTCCATTGATCAGCAAATTTTTGTGAATATTTCACGGTAGATTCCGTTGTTTTATCAATCGGTACATTTATCACCGTGTTCACCACTTCTTTGATTCCTGGCACATCAGCAGACTTATCAATATGGCTCGATAGCTCACTTTGCGCATTGACGTTTACCACGACAATATTGCGTAAATTGTAATTTTTCAGCTCTGCATACAATTTTTTGACAGTGAGTAAATTCGACATATCCAACAAGCTTGCCAAGCCCAAATTATCCGTTAAACCACCGTCAACCAAATGTAAATAAGGTTTTTCCTCATTATTTTGATAAGAAGCCGTACGTTTTTTCATGGTTTCAAAATTGTTTAGCCACAAACGATTCCCTACTTTCATCTGTGTCAATAATTCTTTTTTACTCTCGGCTTGGCAAGCACCACCATGATTATTTTGTGTAATGGGTGAAAAAATTAATGGAACAGCACTGGATGCTGCCACAGCTCTTGCAATTTCGACATCATTTAAATCTACACAAAGCCAATCAAAGAAATCTTGCGTAAAAGAAACTTCCTGTCCTGCTGTCATATCTGTGGCATTAATCACGGCAAAAGGTCCTTTACGTTGCTCAAGATCCGAAAATTTTTTCTCCTTATATAAAGCAAGATTGAGCTGTTCCTGCAACAAATCGCTACGACCAAACTGTGGAGAAGTAAGCCGAGGCACATTACTCACCGAAAATACTTCATTGATGACTTTTTTCTGGAAATTCTTTTTCAAAAAAGAATTATTAAATTTAGGGATAATGTCCTGTCCTTCTAAAGCAAAATAGGCTGCTAATACTGAGCCGCCAGACACCCCATACACAATATCAATATTTTGCAATAAGGTGCTACCTTTCTCTGTTGGACGCACTGAGACATTTTGGAACTGCTCTAACACGCCATAACCTAAAGATGCCGCGCGAGAACCACCACCTGAAAAAGTCATAATCACCAGATTTTCTTTTTGTAATGCCTGCTGCATCGCATTTTCTAAACGATATCCCTTTTGTGGATCTATTTTCTCAATCGTTTTAGTGGGATGATAAGTAATTGAATTGCACGCAGCAAGCAAAGCAATACTGCAAGCAAGTAAACTTGATTTGAAAGGAAAATGAGTAAATTTCATAACAGTATTCCTTTACTGTGACGTTATTTATCTATTATATCTTTTTTAAAGGATATATACGTTTTGTCAAGGCTTTGTATCAAAAATAAAATGTGACAAAGATCTCATTCTTTACATTTTGATCTCAATCAAAAGTGCTAAATAACATATAATAAAAGGGTCTATTATTTATTTAACAATTATAAAAAAGGAATAAACATGAAAACATTGAGTGAATTTATTGTTGAACGCCAAGCGGAGTACCCAAATGCAAAAGGGGAACTTAGTGGTATTTTGTCTTCTATTCGTTTATTAGCAAAAATCATTCATCGTGATATCAACAAAGCGGGTTTAACCAATATCCTTGGCCAGTCTGGTGTTGAAAACGTGCAAGGTGAAAGCCAAATGAAATTGGACTTATTCGCCCATAACACCATGAATGCGGCCCTTATGTCGCGTGAAGAGGTAGCGGGTTTTGCTTCAGAGGAAGAAGAAAGCTTTATCGCTTTTGATACTGAACGTGCTCGCAATGCAAAATATATTATTTTGACCGATCCTCTTGATGGTTCATCTAATATTGATGTAAACGTTTCTGTTGGTACGATTTTCTCTATTTACCGTCGTGTATCCCCTATTGGCTCACCTGTTACCTTAGAAGACTTTATGCAACCAGGTAATAAACAAGTGGCTGCGGGTTATATCGTATATGGTTCGTCTACCATGTTGGTTTATACCACTGGTCATGGTGTAAATGGTTTCACTTATGATCCATCTATCGGTACATTCTGTCTTTCTCATGAAAATATGAAGATGCCAAAAGAGGGCAAAATCTATTCCATCAATGAAGGACAATATCTCAAATTCCCACAAGGGGTAAAAAAATACATTAAATACTGCCAAGAAGAAGATAAAGCAACTAACCGACCTTATGCGTCACGTTATATTGGTTCATTAGTGGCAGACTTCCACCGTAACTTATTAAAAGGCGGTATCTACATTTATCCAAGTGCAACTAACTATCCAAATGGTAAGCTTCGTTTGCTTTATGAAGGCAATCCAATGGCATTCTTAGCAGAACAAGCGGGGGGTATTGCATCTGATGGTTACAATCGAATTTTAGATATTCAACCAAGTGAACTTCACCAACGTGTACCACTTTTCATCGGTTCCGCAGAAATGGTGAAAAAAGCAGAAGAAATGATGAGAGAATTTAAAGAAGATTAAACTCCTAAAGTGCGGTCAATTTTGACCGCACTTTTTTAGTAAAAAAAAAAGGCGAACCTTATCAGTTCGCCTTTTTCATTAATGGTTTGTTAATTAATCTCGTTTTCTCGCCAGTAGCCACCAAATAATCGCCATAAACAAGAGGCTTGGCATCAGTGCACCTAAAAAAGCTGGTGCATTAAATACCACACTCATTTGTCCAAAAATTTCATTGACGACATAGAACAAGAAACCAAAGCAAATCCCCGTTACGATTCTCGCCCCAGCAGTAACACTACGCAATGAACCGAAGATGAAAGACAATGCAAGCATCATCATCACACCTACAGAAACGGGCTGTAAAATCTTACGCCAATAGGTTAATTCAAAACGGCGAGAATCCTGTCCTGTTTGTTTTAAGAACGCAATATATTCATACAAACCGGAAATGGATAATGATGTTGGACGTAATGAAACTGCGCCTAATTTATCTGGCGTTAAGCTCGTCGCCCAATCTTCTGTTAAACGGTTTGTCGTGGTAATTTGCTCTTTTGATACCGCTGAATTATTCACTTGGCGCAACTGCCATTGATTATTTTCAGCAGAATATTGCGCTTGATTTGCATGCTTCAAATGAGTGAGGTTACGCTGGTCATCAAAGGTATAGATGTAAATATCTTCTAATTTTGCATCATCTTTAATTCGACGAACATACACGAAATTATTACCGTCTTTTGCCCATACACCATTTTTCACCGAAAGCATTGAGCCACCAGAAAGTGCACGAGTACGCATATCACGGGCAAACTGTTCAGTTTGTGGAATACCCCACTCACCAATAATCATGGTAAAAAGCACCAGTGGAAGTGCCGTTTTCATGACGGCTAATCCAATTTTAAAGCGAGAAAAACCTGCAGATTGCATGACCACTAATTCACTACGGCTGGCTAAATTACCTAAAGCAATTAAGGCACCTAACAAAGCTGCCATTGGGAAAAAGGTTTCCACATCTTTGGGAATGGTTAATCCTGTATAAGCCACCGCTTGCCAAATATCATAAGAACCTTTCCCTACACTGCGGAATTGTTCTACAAATTTGATGATTGCCGAAAGACCAACTAACGTAAATAGTGTAGCAAAAATTGCCCCTAAGATGCTTTTACCGATATAACGATCAAGAGTATTCATCAACATTGTTATTATCCTTTTCTGAATACACGACGGAATTTATGCATAGCGGTGCTATCCCAACTATTCAGCACAATTCCTAAAATTAAAAAGGCGATATTTACCAACGGCATTAACAAACCTGCATCAAGCTTACCTGCGCCACCCGCAGATTTAAATGAGCTTTGTAATAAGAAGTAAATTAAATAAAGCAATAATGCCGGTAAGATTTTCGCAAAACGGCCTTGGCGAGGATTTACTTTACTCATTGGTACAGCAATAAGCGCCATTAAAGGCACCGCTAAAATTAAAGTAATACGCCAATGCAATTCTGCTTTAGCTGCGGGACTTTTATCTTTCAATAATTGCTCAAAAGATAATTCAGCCGCTTCATCACTTTCTGTATTTGTCTCTTGATGACCTAAATACGCTTGGTAATCATCAAAATGTGTAATACGGAAATCAGGAAGTACCGAAGTCCCTTCGACACGCAAGGTATTTTGTAAATTTAGCACTTGATCGCCATTTGGTAACGCTTTTAACTCACCTTTTTCAGCGGTAACCACTGATGGCTTCGTTTGCCCTTTGGCTTTCATTTGGAAAAGATAAACATCACTGATTTGATTACCGTTAATCTTATCAATGAATAAAACGAAATTATTGTTACTTGTGGACATGAATTGACCCGAAGTCAACGCACCCATGGTAGGATTTGCTTTAGCATCTTCAACAATGGTTGCTTGTTTTTGAATCGCCCATGGGGAAAGCCACAAAGCGTTGTAAGCCGCCAAGCCCGCTGTGAGTAAAGAAAGAATTAACGCCACGCGAACAAGAATACGTTGACCCACACCGCAGGCTCGCATAACGGTGATCTCACTTTCTGCATAGAGTCGACCGAAAGTTAGCAAAATGGCGATAAACAAACATAATGGCAACATTAATTGCGCCATTGTTGGCATCCCTAATCCGAGTAAAGAGAACACAAGATCGGCAGGCACTTTACCATTTGCTGCTGAACCAAGCACGCGAACAAGTTGTTGGCTGAAGAAAATTAAAAGCAAAATAAACAAAATCGCAATCTGGCTTTTAAAGACTTCCTTTGTTAAATATCGGGTTAATATCATTCTTTTTTTCTAACTAAAAAACACGGGAAACTGGCTAAATTAGATGGCGTATGATACCTTATTTTGACTGATTTAAATAGCAAATTAGCAACATAAGGAAATAACATGAAATATCAAGCAAACTCAACCGCACTTTCTCAATCAACCGATTGCCTTATTATCGGCATTTATGAGAACAATGAATTGACAAAAAGTTTCAATGAAATCGATCAAATCACACAAGGTTACCTCAGCCAATTAGCTCAAAGCCAAGATCTTTCAGGCAAAATTGGGCAAGCGACTCTGCTTCATTCATTACCTAATCTTGCGACTAAACGCGTGTTAGTCGCAGGTTGTGGTAAAAAAGGCGAAACGACTGAACGCCAATTTAAACAAATCATCCAACGCGTAACCCAAACATTAAAAGAATTAAATATTCAACAAGCGGTGAATAATTTAACGGATGTGGGAATTAAAGATCGCGATCTATTTTGGAATGTACGTTTTACTGTTGAAACCATCGAGCAGGGCCTTTATCAATTCGATGAATTTAAAAGTAAAAAAGCGGATGCTATCTCACTTCAAGAAATCGTTTTTAATACCGATGATTCGCAAGCTCAACAAGCCATCACAGAAGCGCAAGCCATTGCAAATGGTGTAAAAGCTGCGCGTAATATCGCGAATATGCCACCTAATATTTGTACACCGGCTTATTTAGCTGAACAAGCTAAAAATTTAGCCGAAACATCAGCCGCACTTTCCCTCGATGTGATTGATGAAGAAGACATGACAAAGCTTGGCATGAATGCGTATTTAGCCGTATCTCGAGGTTCGCAAAATCCGGCTTATATGTCTATTTTACATTTCAACAATGCACCTGATAAAAATGCGAAACCTATCGTATTAGTGGGCAAAGGATTGACCTTTGATGCGGGCGGTATTTCTTTAAAACCAGCCGCAGATATGGATGAGATGAAATACGATATGTGCGGTGCTGCTTCAGTATTCGGTACAATGAAAGCCATTGCTGAATTAAATCTACCACTCAATGTTATCGGTGTATTAGCGGGTTGTGAAAACTTGCCTGATGGGAATGCTTATCGTCCAGGTGATATTCTCACCACGATGAATGGTTTAACCGTAGAAGTGTTAAATACTGATGCTGAAGGACGTTTAGTGCTTTGTGATGCGCTCACCTATGTAGAACGTTTTGAACCGCAATATGTGATTGATGTCGCAACCCTAACAGGTGCTTGCGTAGTGGCTTTAGGTCAACATAACAGTGGCTTAGTTTCAACTGATGATGTCTTGGCTGAACAGTTATTACAAGCCGCACAACAAACTACTGATAAAGCTTGGCGTTTACCGTTAAGTGAAGAATATCAAGAGCAATTAAAATCCCCATTTGCCGATTTGGCTAATATTGGCGGTCGTTGGGGCGGTGCAATTACTGCGGGGGCATTCCTCTCTAACTTTACGAAAAAATATACTTGGGCGCATTTAGATATTGCTGGGACAGCTTGGCTTCAAGGTGCCAATAAAGGTGCAACAGGTCGTCCAGTATCTTTATTAACGCAATTTTTAATTAACCAAACTAAATAATTAATACATAGGGCTAACATTACGTTAGCCCTAAATTTTTCCAAAATCTGACCGCACTTTATTCCAATTCGAATTCCATCAGTAATGGATTATGATCTGACGAAGTAACCACTTCTGATGTCGCACTTACCACTTTTACGTCTCGCGTAAAAATATAATCTAGTGGATAACCTAAAAATCTAACCCGCTCATCTTGAGAGAGCACCACAGAATCTAAGCCATATTTTTGCATCAGATTATTCACTAAATTCAAGCGATGTTCATTCCACGCATTAAAATCACCAGACATGATGATAGGACCTTGATGATTTTCAATAAAGGAAAAGAGCTGCTCTAACTGAGTTTGATAAGCAGAAATCCCCCATTCAAAATTAATCAAATGCACGTTAATAAGTAGCAAACTATTGCCTTTTTCTAATGGAAAACTCATCACACTTGCCACTTTGGGAATTTGTATTAATGGTTCTGCCACCCCACCACCGCAATACCATTCCGGTTGCGTGTTGGTGAATGTTTTTACACCTGATAAGAGATCTTTAAAAGAAAAAGAGGACACAAAAAGTGCGGTCGAAAATGTACTTAAATTTTGATGTTGTGTCGCCTCTTGCAATAACACAAAATCCGCTTGTTTAGAGAGTCCTTCTAAATCCTCTTGCCATCCCTTATCTTGCCCCTTATGCACATTCCAAGTTATTAAATGAAAACGAGAACTGGTTAATATAGGCACCGAATCATTAGCCTTGTCGCATTGCATATTTGAGCTGTTTTCAAAAGGAATATAACTCAGTTTTTGTGACGTATTTAATTGAATTAATACACGGTCAAAAATCGTTAAATTCGTAAAAAAATATCCAGCCCCTAAAACCACTAACACTAAGCCAATAGTCAAAAATCGATAGATTCGCTTCATTATTATCCCCTCTCTATGCTCGAATAATAACACCTCATCAAAGCAATGCAACTTTCACTTTAATACGGCATCAATACCTACCTACAACACGGTAACTTTAACTTTTAGCTTTGATTTAAATCATACTTTGCTAAAAAATCCGTTGCATTTTTCTTTCATTATCTTAGTATTTTACTCAACTTCTAACTCTACCTCATCAATAAGGAGATTCATTATGTCTTTTGGAGATAAAAAATTAAGTGAAATCGCTGTCAGCGTACCCGGCTCAACTTCCCTACTTCGTGAATACGATTTGGATTTCTGCTGTGGTGGGTCAGATACACTTTCCAACGCTGCCGCAGAAAAAGGGTTAAATTTAGCAGAAATTGAAACCCGTTTAACCGAGCTTCAAAACAGTAAAGCAGAAAACCCTGAAGAATATTGGGTTAATGCAACTTATCCTGAAATTATCGATCATATTTTAGTTCGCTACCACCAACGCCACCGTGAGCAACTTCAAGAATTAATCGTGTTAGCGGATCGCGTAGAAAGTGTTCATGGCGATCGTGAAGATTGTCCAATGGGTGTTGCAGCTGAATTGCGCAATGTCTATGAAGATTTGAGCAACCATATGATGAAAGAAGAGCATGTGCTTTTCCCAATGATCAAAGCAGGCAATTATATGATGGCACAAATGCCGATTCGTATGATGGAAATGGAACACGCAGAACATGGTGAACATTTGGAAGTTTTGAAATCATTAACAAACAATATGACACCTCCGACAGATGCTTGCAATACATGGCGTGCGCTTTATAGTGGCATCCAAGAATTTGCAGATGATTTAATGATGCATATTCATCGTGAAAACAATATCTTATTCCCACGTGTTATTGCAGAGAATAACTAAACACAAACCATATAAAGAAAAAGGGCGAAATCATTCGCCCTTTAAAATTAGCCTAAAACTGACCGCACTTTACTTCTCTTCACTGCCTTTATATAAACGGTTTTTATACAAATAGCTGCCAAGTAAGGCATGTGCCAACGCTTCTTTTTTCATTTCTTCCGGCACGTCTTTTTCGGTTAATGTGTCTTTTTCCTTATCATAAACATAGCCTTTTGCTTTACTATTTGGTGTTTGGATAACGACATCATGATTGCCTTTCATTAAAGCTTGGGTTTGATCAAACTGCATAAAGGCACGATTCGGATTCACATCTTGCGTTAAATCAAAGCCAATCATCGGATAATTACCACTTACCCCCGCAATAGAAAGTAAGGTTGTCGGCATATCAATTTGACTCACTAAACGACTGTCTCGGCGTGGCTCAACATGATCACCTAAAATTAACGCAGGAATATGGAAATGCTTAATTGGCACCAAGCTTGCCCCAGCTGCACGAGAATCATGGTCGGCAATCACCAAGAACACGGTATCTTTCCAATAATTAGATTGTTTCGCTAAGTTGAAGAAATGACCAATCGCATAATCCGCATATTTTGCACTGTTATTACGGGTTGCTTTTGGTTGTTCGTAAAGCTCAATTTTACCATCCGGAAATTCAAAAGGATCGTGATTGCTCGAACTAAACACTAAGCTAAAGAATGGTTTTCCTTCATTCTGTAATTGGGTAAAAGTTTCGTTCGCTTTATCAAATAAATCCTCATCACTCACACCCCAAGTCGCAGTAAATTTAGGATTTTGGTAATCTTTTTGATCGATAATGGTTTGGAAACCATTGCCATAGAAGAAACTTGCCATGTTATCAAAGTGCTTTTCACCGCCATAAATAAAGGAAGTATTGTAACCTTGTTTAGCAAGTAAATCTGCAATGGTAAAGAAACCACTTTGGCTGTTATTCAATTTCACCACTGCACGTGCTGGAGTGGGTGTGAAGCCCGCTGTGGTAGCTTCAATACCACGAACAGAACGCGTCCCCGTAGCATAAAGATTTTCAAATAACCAACCTTCTTTGGCTAATTTATCAAATTCAGGTGAAAGTGGTTTTCCGCCTAATGTACCGATAAATTGCGCCCCAAAACTTTCTTCCAAAATAATGACGATATTTTTCGGTTTACCTTGGTAAGTCGCTTGGTTTTTCGTTAAGGTTGGAATCTTCTCTGAAATATAATCACTTTCAGGGCGCCCACGGCTTGCTTTGACAATACGCAACATTTCATCAGTATCCATTTTGCCATAGGCTTCAGAAGATGCTCCTTCATCTTTAAATTGCTGTGCCGCATAAAGGACAGAATAGCCAGAGTTCAACACGAGAGAATTGACTAACCCATCGGAAGAAAAGGCAACCATTGCAGGGTTAACACCACGGTGTTGGAAACTCGAACGCGCACCTAAAAAAGCAACTGCAATCACGAGCAATGCTATTACAGGGCGTAATTTCCAGCTCATTGGGCGTAAATCTTTGACCGCATAACCAGATAGTTTCCAATAACAGAAGAAAGCCGTAACAGTGAAAATAAGGCTAAAAATGACCGCAGTTAAATGCCCTTCCATCAACATTGAAAAGACTTCTTTCGGATAAATTAAATATTCGATAAATAGACGGTTTGGACGGAAATCATAGGTTTCGATAAATGCGGGCGTAGCCAATTCCATGAATAGAATAAACACACTACCGAAGGTAAGCCAAATGCGTAAAATCATTTTCCAAATTCGGCTATGATGAAATAACACCGTAAATAATGCTGGCACACCAAATAAGTAGCACAAGGCTACGATATCCATACGCAAGCCTTGCAAAAATAATTGTCCCCATCCCTCTACTGCAGAAACACGGTCTGCCTGCCAAATCGCAAGCCCAAGACGAGATAAGGTGAAAATAATCAGATTAATGATGACGAAGAGAAAAATCGGATATAAAGGAGAACGTGTTTGTTTCATTTTGACACTCATAAGTCCTAAGGGAATCGCTACCCCTTGATTAATTTAAAGCACATTAATGTGCCATTTTTTCCATAGACAGATAAAAAAACACAAAGTGCGGTTAAAAACATCATCATTTTTGACCGCACTTTGAAAGAGAAGGATTAAGCTGCAACTAATGCTTTTAATTGTTTTTCATAAGCTGCCCAATCGGTAATTGGACGGGTTGCCACACCTGTTTCCATTGCTTTTTTCGCTACCGCAGAAGACACTGTAAATAATAAACGAGGATCGAACGGAGTCGGAATTACATAATCCGGCCCAAATGATAACGCACCATAATTAGCAATAATTTCTAATGGAACCGGTTCTTTCGCAAGACTCGCAATGGCATGAGAAGCTGCTAATTTCATTTCCTCATTAATCGCTGTTGCGCCTACGTCTAATGCACCACGGAATAAGAATGGGAAACAAAGCACGTTATTTACTTGGTTTGGATAGTCGGAACGACCAGTACAAACAATCGCATCTGGACGTACGGCTTTAGCTTCATCTGGGGTAATTTCAGGCACAGGGTTAGCTAATGCAAGAATTAATGGATTTTCTGCCATGGTTTTCACCATTTCAGGTTTTAACGCACCCGCTTTAGAACAACCTAAGAACACATCGGCTCCCTTAACGGCATCCGCTAATGTGCGCCAACCATTATCTTCAATGGCATAAAATTGTTTAGTTTCATCCATGTTATCGCCACGGCCTTTGAAAATCACACCTTTAGAGTCACACATGGTGATATTTTCTTTTTTGAAACCTAATGCACGAAGCAAGTTAGTACAAGCAATAGCTGAAGCACCTGCGCCATTTACTACTAAGCGAACATCTGCAATATTTTTACCAATAATTTCTAAACCGTTTAATGCTGCTGCACCGACGATAATGGCAGTACCATGTTGGTCATCATGGAATACCGGAATTCCCATTCGTTCACGCAATGCTTTTTCAATGTGGAAACATTCCGGTGCTTTGATATCTTCAAGGTTAATCCCACCAAAAGTAGGTTCTAATGAAGCGATAATATCGATTAATTTATCTGGATCATGTTCATTGATTTCAATGTCGAATACATTGATGCCTGCAAATTTTTTGAACAATACCCCTTTCCCTTCCATAACAGGTTTGGAGGCAAGTGCCCCAATATTTCCTAAACCTAATACAGCAGTACCATTTGAAATCACAGCCACTAAATTAGCACGTGCAGTATAACGGCTTGCAGCTGAAGGATCTTTTTCAATTTCGAGACAAGGCTCTGCAACACCTGGAGAATAAGCAAGGGCTAAATCATGTTGAGTTTCTAACGATTTGGTTGGGGTGACAGCAATTTTTCCTGGAATTGGGAATTCATGAAAATCTAATGCAGCTTGGCGCAATTGTTCGCTCATATAAATATACTCCATTTTCACTTAGGTTAAATAAAATTTGCGCCATTATACTCTCTTTTTAAGAGAATTTTGTGACATACCGCAAAAATTTTACAAATTTATTACAAAAATATGAGTGAAATCGACCACACCTCTGTCTTTTCTTCACATTCATAAGCAAAAACGTTACTATATCGCAAAAAACATGCAGGATGTAAATAATGAGTTTGTTTTCTAAATTTAGAAGTGCCATCAATAAATTACAACGGAAAGCGATTAACAAAACCTTTCAACAACAGTTAACCAACCAAGGCATGTCAGTAATTTCTGCAAACTGTGTTGGTGCATTTATTTTGCATGACCTAAATCAACCTTTTAATTCTCCATTTGTTAACCTTTATTTAGACCCAAGCGATTTTGTTCGATATCTACAAAACATCACATTCTATCAATCACAACCACTTCAATTTATACAAACAGAAAAACCGTACCCAGTTGGTCTATTAGGTGATCTTAAAGTGCACTTTATGCACTACCACTCCGAACAAGAAGCTAAGGAAAAATGGGATGCGCGCTCACAGCGTTTAGATTTCGATAACTTATTTATTATGATGACTGATAAAGATGGTGGAAAAGGTGCAAAATATGAAGATTTGCAAGCCTTCGATAACTTGCCTTATCCAAACAAAGTCGTCTTTACCCACAAACCATATCCCGAATTAAAATCCGCGTTCTATATTAAAGGCTTTGAAAACGAAGACGAAGTGGGCGATTTATTTACTTTTTCCGGTTGGAATGGCGAAAAATATTACGACCAGTTTGATTACGTCAGCTGGTTCAATCAAAAATAAGAGTTTACGATGCGACTAGATAAATTTATTGCCGAGAATACAGACTTAACCCGTTCACAAGCCACCAAAGCCATTCGCCAAAGTGCGGTCAAAATTAATGGTGAAATTGTGAAAAATGGTGCGACCAAAGTAAGCCCAGAAGATGAAATTTATTTTGAAGATGAATTGTTGCCTTGGGTAGAAGAAGGCCAATATTTTATGTTGCATAAGCCACAAGGCTACGTTTGCTCTCACGATGATGGTGACTACCCAACCATTTATCAGTTCTTTGAACCGCCTCTTTCTGGCAAGTTACACAGTGCTGGTCGATTAGATGTGGATACCACAGGACTCGTGCTATTAACGGATGATGGTCAATGGTCACATCGTATTACTTCACCAAAACATCAATGCGAAAAAACCTATTTAGTCACTTTAGCCGATCCGGTTGAAAACCATTATGCTTCAGCCTGTGAAGAAGGCATTCTGCTACGTGGCGAAAAAGAACCCACTAAGCCAGCGAAATTAGAAGTATTAGATGATTACAACGTTAATTTGACTATCTCTGAAGGGCGCTATCATCAGGTGAAACGAATGTTTGCGGCTCTTGGTAATAAAGTGGTTGCGCTACATCGTTGGAGAATCGGCAACGTTGAATTAGATGAAAGCTTAGAAGAAGGCGAATTTCGCCCACTCACGCAGGAAGAAATCGATAATTTAGTGAAATAATATGAGCCAAAATATTAAACCTACTTTTATTTTTATCGCCACGCTCGGCATCCTCTCAATGCTACCGCCTTTAGGCGTGGATATGTATATTCCGTCCTTTTTAAATATTGCCGAAGACTTAAATATCAACTCCGAGCAAGTGCAGCACACGTTGACATTTTTTGCTTACGGTATGGCGGCAGGACAATTATTCTGGGGGCCTTTTGGTGATAGCTTTGGTCGTAAACCGATTATTTTATTAGGGGTCATTATTGGTGCGATCACCGCTATTATTTTAACCGGCATTCATTCTATTGGTAGCTTCACTGCACTGCGTTTCATTCAAGGTTTCTTTGGTGCTGCGCCTGTTGTGCTTTCTGGGGCGTTATTACGAGATTTATTTAGCAAAGATCAACTGTCTCGAATCATGTCCACCATCACACTTGTCTTTATGATTGCACCACTTGTTGCACCTGTGATTGGCGGATATATTGTGAAATTTTTCCATTGGCACATGATTTTTTATGTGATTGGTGCGATGGGATTTCTTGCGGCATTGCTCGTCTTTTTCATTATTCCTGAAACCCATAAACAAGAAAATCGTATTCCACTTCGCCTAAATATCATTGCCCGTAACTTCATGATGCTTTCAAAACAAAAAGAAGTATTAGGTTATATGGCGGCCGCCTCTTTTGGTTTTGGTGGTTTATTTGCTTTCGTCACTGCTGGATCTATTGTCTATATCGGTATTTATGGTATTCCAGTCGATCAATTCGGCTATTTCTTTATGATTAATATCGCTATTATGACAGCCACGTCTTATTTAAATGGGAAGTTTGTGCTGAAGTTAGGTGCGGAAACCATGTTACAAATTGGTATTGCGGTACAATTTATTTCAGGAATTTGGTTATTTTTAACCGCACTTTTTGATTTCGGTTTTTGGTCAATGGCTATTGGCGTAGCCTTTTTTGTCGGACAAAACCCGCTCATATCGTCCAATGCCACAGCCTCCATTTTAGAGAAATTCCCAACCATGGCTGGCACTGCCAATTCATTAATGGGAAGTGTACGTTTTGGTGTCGGTGCGGTGATGGGTTCTCTAGTAGCAAGCTTTAAAATGGAAACCGCGGCACCAATGCTCTATACAATGGCAGCTTGCGTGGTTATTTCTGCCCTCTCTTACTATTTTCTGACTTATCGACATTCTAATTCAAGCAGCTAAATACTAAAAATTTTGTTCATAGCTAATAAGCAATTATTAGATATGAATGGAAGTAATTGTTTCATTTAGAAGAGTATTTTTGTGTAATTTAAAGTGAATACAACAGTCTTTCATTAAATTTTACACAAAACTCAAATCAACCCCATGCTAATAGATTATCTTGATTAATTTAATAGATTTTAATCGTCAAAACCTTTTTGTATGATATTTACGAAATTTATCCCCCTATTGATTCATACAAGGAGTTAACTATGAGTTTAAAATGCCCTTTTTCGCATTTATCTACTACAAACTTGACTATGGGCAATGGCGCTCCGGTAGCTGACAACCAAAACAGTTTAACTGCCGGTCCTCGCGGTCCATTACTTTCTCAAGATTTATGGCTTAATGAAAAATTAGCTGATTTCGTACGTGAGGTTATTCCTGAGCGTCGTATGCACGCTAAAGGCTCCGGTGCATTTGGTACCTTTACTGTCATACACGACATTACTCAATATACTCGCGCAAAAATTTTCAGCGAAGTAGGTAAAAAAACAGAAATGTTCGCACGCTTTACCACTGTTGCGGGTGAACGTGGTGCAGCTGATGCTGAACGTGATATTCGTGGTTTCGCATTAAAATTTTATACTGAGGAAGGTAACTGGGACTTAGTGGGTAACAACACACCGGTATTCTTCTTACGTGATCCTCGTAAATTCCCAGATTTAAACAAAGCAGTAAAACGCGATCCACGTACCAATATGCGTTCAGCTACTAACAACTGGGATTTTTGGACATTATTACCTGAAGCATTACACCAAGTAACCATTGTTATGAGTGATCGTGGTATTCCTGCAAGCTATCGCCATATGCATGGATTTGGTTCACACACTTACAGTTTTTGGAATGAGGCTGGTGAGCGTTTCTGGGTGAAATTCCACTTCCGTACTCAACAAGGTATTAAAAATTTAACCGATGCAGAAGCTGCGGCTGTTATCGCCAATGATCGTGAAAGTCATCAACGCGATTTATATGAAGCAATCGAACGTGGTGATTTCCCTAAATGGACATTATATGTACAAATCATGCCTGAAGCAGATGCTGAAAAAGTACCTTATCATCCATTTGACTTAACAAAAGTGTGGCCCAAAAAAGATTATCCGTTAATTGAGGTAGGAGAGTTTGAGCTTAACCGTAATCCTGAAAACTTCTTTGCTGACGTAGAGCAATCTGCATTTGCACCAAGCAATTTAGTTCCAGGTATCGGTGCAAGCCCAGATAAAATGTTACAAGCTCGTTTATTCAACTATGCAGATGCGCAACGTTATCGTTTAGGTGTGAACTATCGTCAAATTCCAGTAAACCGTCCACGTTGCCCTGTTCATAGCAACCAACGTGATGGACAAGGTCGTGTAGATGGTAACTATGGCAGCCTACCGCACTACGAGCCAAACAGCTTCAGCCAATGGCAACAACAACCAGACTTTGCTGAACCACCACTTCGCATTAATGGTGATGCAGCACACTGGGATTATCGGAACGATGATAACGACTACTTCAGCCAACCGCGTGCATTATTTAACTTAATGAATCCAGAGCAAAAACAAGCATTATTCAACAATACTGCGGCTGCAATGGGTGATGCACCTGAGTTCATCAAATACCGTCATATCCGTAACTGCTACTGGTGTGAGCCAGCATATGGCGATGGTGTTGCAAAAGCATTGGGCTTAACCGTTGAAGATGCATTAAAAGCACGTGAAACTGACCCAGCATTAGGTCAAGGTGGATTGTTATAAGTGCGGTCAATTTTATAGGCAGATTTTAAATCTAAAAATAAAGGCGGGATATCCCGCCTTTATTGTGCCTATCAAAGTTTATTTCCAAATTCGATGATCTAATACTCGTTTTTTAATTTCAGGATAGAGGTCAATTTTAAATTCAGGCTCTTTTCCTTGTTTTAATTGACGCTGATAGTCTTTCATTAACTTCCACACAATCGGGGAAAGTAAAACAATCGCGACTAAGTTAATAATTGCCATCACAGCCATCACCGTATCCGCAAAATTCCACACGACATTGCCTGATTTTACTGAACCGAAATAAACAAAGAACAATACCGATAAGCGGAAGAACCATACAAACCAAGGTTTATTTTTAATAAAGCGAATGTTACTTTCCGCATAAGCACAGTTACCAATGATAGAAGAATAAGCGAAAAGTAATAAAATAAAAGCCAGAAAATGCACACCAAATTCGCCGACATGATAACGTAATGCATTTTGCGTTAAAGAAATGCTTTTTAACGTTTCGCTACCATAGTTATCAGAAAGCAGGATAATCACCGCCGTACAAGTACAGACAATCATGGTATCCACAAACACACCGAGCATTTGCACTAAACCTTGGCTAACAGGGTGTTTTACGTGAGCTGCAGCAGCCGCATTTGGTGCAGAGCCCATCCCGGCTTCATTAGAGAATAATCCGCGCTTAATCCCCATCATCATGGCTTTAGACACTAAAGCGCCAAACATTCCACCAGCGGCGGATTGGAAAGTAAAGGCACTTTTGTAAATATTAGCGATTACCGTTGGGATCATATCAATATGCATCCCTAAGATAATTACCGCCATGATTAAATAAAAGAGTGCCATCATCGGCACTACGCTACTAGAAATGGTCGCTATGCGTTTCACTCCACCAAAAATAATTACGGCGGTTAACACGACCAAAACAAGACCAACATATTCCCCTTGCCAGTTCCAAGCATTATTGGTTGCTTCAACAATAGAATTTGCTTGCACTGAATTGAATGCAAAACCAAAAGTAAAAATAAGTGATATAGCAAAAGCGGCCGACATACAACGAGATTTTAGACCTTGAGCAATATAATAAGCAGGCCCTCCACGAAAAGAACCATCTTTATCTTGAATTTTAAATACCTGTGCTAAAGTAGATTCTGCAAAAGCACTCGACATACCAATAAATGCAGTTACCCACATCCAGAACACCGCACCTTCACCACCAAGCGCAATAGCTGTTGCCACACCACTGATATTACCGACACCAACTCGGCTGGCTAACCCTGTTGCAAATGCCTGGAATGGTGTTAAAGAATTCCCCTCAGTAGCACGTCCAAACCACATTTCACGTATACTTGCAGGGAAAAGACGCAATTGTACTAAGCCTGTTGTAATCGTAAAAAATAGACCTACACCTAATAAAATAACAATGGTGATATTCCACAATGGCTCATCAAGATGTTCGATAACCCATGTTAATCCTTGTTCAATCCAGTTCCCTAATTCTGTCAGCATAAAAACCTCATAAAAAAATCAATCTCCTGATTGTAGAGTGATAAAAGAAAAAATCCAGTTTTCTTAGAAAAAAACTGGATTTTTATCCCATAAAACAAAGTTTATTCAAATTTTTACTATATTTTTAGATTAAATCTATTCACGCTTTAAAAATAACGCAGCCGCACCTCTAACACCACCTGAATCACCATGTTTTGCTTTCTTAATTGGTGGCACTTTAGCACTACGCATTAAGTGTGGAGGCAAAGCTTTGGGTAAGGCTTCATAAAGATAATCAAAATTCGATAAGCCACCACCCAGCACAATCATATGAGGATCAAATGCAGTGATGATGTTACCGATAGAAATCGCCGCTAATTCAACAAAAATACGTACAAAATCAACCGCACTTTCCTCTTCTTCATAAAAACGGTCGATAATTTCTTTCGCTGATAATGCCTCGCCTTTTAAGTCTCGGTACAACATTTCAAAACCGCGACCTGAAATATACGTATCCAAACAAGCTTGATTACCACAGCCACATTGATAAATAGGTGCTTTATCCCAGCCCAATAATTTTAAGGCATGATAGTTTAATTGAAGGTGACCTAACTCCCCTGCCATCCCGACTTGACCTGAATGAATTTTGCCATTAATTACAAAACCACCACCAAAGCCAGTACCTAAAATCAGCCCTAATACAGAAGGATATTGAGTATTTTCTTCATCACAAGCTTCCGAGAGAGCAAAGCAATTGGCATCATTTTCTGCCCGTACTTCACGGCCTAAAACGCGTTCAAGATCGGCTAAAATCGGCTTATTATCTGCAACGCGAATATTCGTCACTTCAGCAAGCCCAGTTGTTAAATTAACAAATCCAGGCAAACCTAAACCTACTGTGCCTTTTTCACCAAAGTGGGCATCGGCACGTTCTACTAGCATTTTGATCGCTTGTAACCAATCTTGATAATCTGTTTGTGGCGTTGGCACGCGTTCAGTATAACGTTTTTCTAATTTTTCATTAAAAGCAGCCAATTCAATCTTTGTGCCACCAATATCAATACCGTAATACATATTCTCTCCTCAAAGAGCGGTCAAAATTAACAGAATTTCCTCATCATATTTTCCTTGATATTTTAATGAAAATCTATGACAAAAATCATATTTTAAATAAACACTGAAAAATAAAAAAAGACTGGTTTTATCTCTAAAACCAGTCTTTAACTATTATCTAATAGATATTATTACTAAATGGCTATTACCATTGGTAACCAACACCTACAGAACCACCCACATCACCTTGGGTATTGGCATTACCTTGAAGTTTCAAGATAACTTTACCATTATCACTTGAACGTGAATAACCAATTGCTAGTGCATTTTGACCTTTGAAGGTACCTGCTGATGCTGCAACCATTGATTTACCCGGTAAGTAAACTTGTGGTAAACCAGCTGCTGCATTCGCACCGGCAATTCCTGCACGTGCTTCTTTATTGATCTTATTCATCTTACCGTAAACATCACCAAATTTATTGTCAATGTTTTGAACAGCTCGATGTAATTGTGAACCATTAACTGCATCTTTTGATGTCGCGTTAATATCACCATCTTTCACGTTAGTAATTTTTTGGTTACCCGCATTAACACCATTATTGGTTACGCTAGGTCCTTTACCATTATTGGTTGTAATACCGTTATTATCAACTCGGGTTCCACCAACATTCACACTACCATTGTTATCAAGTGTAACATTGTTAGCTAACTGAACTTTTAACCCATTCTTACCATCATTAGTAATACGGATATTATCTTTAGAGGTTGCATCTTTTGCACCACCTTTGATATTCAAGTTAGAACCAAGAGTACGATTAACTGTTTTACCATCGTCGCCGGTAAATTTCAAGCCATCATCCAAAGTTGCTACTTCACGAGTATTATTGTTGCTATCTGTATATTTAATACGTTCAACAGGTTTACCCGCATCTTTCTCATTTACAGTTGTTGTACCGTTTTCGGTTCTTACTGTAATTGATGGAGATTTACCATCTGCACCTTTAGGACCAGTTAAGCCGATAGAACCATCTTTGCCGTTAATCACGACTGATGAACCATCTTTACCGTTTACGCCGACTTTACCATCAACGCCAGGTTTACCATCTTTACCAACTGAACCAACTGTCACAGAATCAGATTTCAAGTCTTTATCTAAACCGATAACCACTTTACCATCTTTAGTCATCGTTTTGATGTTAGTTGCATCATAACGATCATCAGCTTTAGTACCTTCACCCACAATCTCAAGTTTCTCACCTAAGTTTTTGTGAATATCAGCACCGGATTGCGCACCAAAGTCTAAACCTTTATTAGTAAGCTCTACTTTAGTGTTGTGCAATTGTGAACCGTTTACAGCATCTTTAGATGTTGCACTAATATCACCATCTGCAACATTTACTACTTTATTACCGCCGTTATCTAAACCTTTATTGGTTAAGGTAACGTTAGTTTTACCACCTTCGGTAGCTTTAATCGTAATTCCACCATCATTCATTGTGGTTTTACCTGTGGTTACTGAAGTAAAGTCAACATCATCTTTAGTTGCAACAGTATAGGTTGTACTACCATCTGCATTTTTCTTAGGTTCAACAGTCACGTTTTTGCCTGCAGCTACTTTCGTTGTAGCTTGAGCAATACCGTCTTTCAACTGTTTAACATTCACAGCATCGGTATCATCTTCACCGGCTTTAACATGAGTAATGTTATTGCCACCAACGCTTACGTTACCACCAGAGATTGTTGTTCCACCATCTTTAAACTCGATTTTTTGACCATCTTTATTTGAGATAGAATCAATATTTTTCAAGTCTTTAGCAAGTTGAACTTCTAAGGTACCTTTACCATCAGCTTTAACATTAACATTACCTGCTGCTGATTCAAATTTTTCAGATGCAGCTTTGTCAACACCTTCGCCTTTAATAGTAACTAAAGAATTTAATTTATGGCTATTCTCCACTTCATTATTGCCTGTAAATCTCAAGCCATCGTTAAGTGTTGCCACTTCTTCTTTATCACCATTTGGTTTTTCGTAAACGATACGGGTCTTAGTTTTACCGTCTTTACCATCGTTACCATCAAGACCTGCTTGACCTTGAGCAACGGTAATCTTACCGTTAGAACCATCTTTACCGTTAATGCCGATAGTACCGTCTTTACCATTTAAGGCAATGCCGTCTTTACCATCTTCACCTTTCAAGCCGATAGAGCCATCTTTACCGTTGATAGAGATACCATCTTTACCATTTTCACCTTTAACAGTGATAGTACCAGGTTCTTTATCATTACCAATGGTGACATCTTTGTTTAAGCCAACTTGTAATTTCGCTTTACCGTCTTCTTCGATAACTTTAGTGGTTACACTACCGTCACCTTTAACTGTTACAGTTTCACCAAGTTTAGCTTTAACATCTTTACCATTTTCGTCGGTTAAACCGAAGCCATTGTTAGTCAGATTTGTGATGCTTTCTTTTAAGTCGCCAACATTAACAGCGTTGTTTAATGTGTCGCCTTGAGCATCTTTTAACTCAACTTTAGCGCCGTCTTTTTTCAAGCCACTATCAACATTAACGATTTGGTTACCGCCATTGTTGAGACCTTTATCAGTTACGCTAACAGTTTTAGTACTATCTGCATCTTTTGGTGTAACGGTTAAGCCATTACCATCGATGACAGATTTATTACCTGTTGTTTCATCAATGAATGTTGCACTAGTTAAGTCTTGTAGCTGTTTAGCCATTTTCAGAACTAACTTGCCGGCGTCATTGTCCACACGTAGGTTTTTATCAGTCACGGCTGCATTTGGATCTAACTTACCTAAAATTTCTAGCTCTTCATTAAGTTTCTTCGCAATAGAGTCACCTTTATCGCCTTTGAAACGCAAGCCATCATTTAAGGTCGCTACTTCTTCTTTATCACCATTTGGTTTTTCGTAAACGATGCGAGTTTTGGTTTCACCATCTTTACCATCGTTACCATCAAGACCTGCTTTGCCTTGTGCAACGGTGATCTTACCGTTAGAACCATCTTTACCGTTGATGCCGATAGTTCCGTCTTTACCATTTAAGGCAATGCCGTCTTTACCATCTTCACCTTTCAGACCGATAGTGCCATCTTTACCGTTGATAGAGATACCATCTTTACCATTTTCACCTTTAACAGTGATAGTACCTGGTTCTTTATCATTACCAATGGTTACGTCTTTGTTTAAGCCAACTTGTAATTTCGCTTTACCGTCTTCTTCGATAACTTTAGTGGTTACACTACCGTCACCTTTAACTGTTACAGTTTCACCAAGTTTAGCTTTAACATCGTTACCATTTTCGTCGGTTAAACCAAAACCACTATCAGTGATATTGCTGATGCTTTCTTTTAAGTCACCTACATTAACTGCATTGTTTAATGTGTCGCCTTCAGCATCTTTTAACGCAACTTTAGTTCCATCTTTTTTCAAGCCACTATCAACATTTGTGATCTGTTTATCACCTGCATTGATACCACCTTTAGTAACGCTTGGGCCTCCAGTGATAGTTAAACCACCATTGTTCAATGCTGTATCGCCAATAGTTACAGAACCATCTTGAGTTAAGTTTACATCTTTAGCTAATTGAACTTTCAACTTGCCATTGTCGTTATTCACACCAATGTTGTTTTCAGTCAATTGGTCTTTATCCGCGCCACCAACGATATCAACCTGTTGGTTAAGTTTTTTCGCGATAACTTTAGACGAATCTGTTTGACCATCATCACCTGCGAATTTCAGACCATCATTAAGTGTTGCAACATCTTCTTTGATGGTTTTATTTGGATCTTTTGGATCTTTATATTCGTAAACGATACGGTTTTTAGTTTCACCAGCTGCGCCATCAACACCTGCAGGGCCTTGATCACCTTTGATAGAAACGCCGTTTGCACCGTCTTTACCATTTAAGCCAATAGAACCATCTTTACCGTTGAGCACAACTGCAGAACCGTCTTTACCGTTCACACCAATTTGTCCATCAACGCCATCTTTACCAGGTTCGCCTTTTTGACCAACCGTTACTTTATCTGCAGTAATATCTTTTGCTAGACCAACAACAACTTTGCCATCTTTAGTCATGGTTTTGATGTTAGTTGCATCATAGCGATCATCAGCTTCAGTTCCCTCACCTACAATCTCAAGTTTTTCACCCAAGTTTTTGTGGATAACTTCAGTCGATTGTGTACCAAAATTTAAACCTTTTTTAGTTAAATTATTGGTAACCTGATCGCCAGTAGCTTTTAATTGTTCTTCCGTTGCCGCACGTCCTTTAGTGGCAAAATCAGAACCATCAATAGTTTTGTTAGTTAAGCCAGTAATATCACCAGTTTTCGCATCCAATTTGATTGAATTGTCACCTGCAACATTAACAACTTGATCTCCAGCAAATTCAACTTTACCGTTACCATCTTTGTTCGTGATTGAAGTGATGTCTTTCAATGCACCTTCAACATTCACTTTGTATGGATCTGCGCTTGTACCAACACCTGTTACAGTTGTGTTCTTACCATTTTCAATAATGGTTTTAGAGCCTTTTAACTGTTTAACGGTTACAACATCATTATCATCTGTACCCTCTTGGACATTTTTGATTTGCTTGTTGCCACCATCAATACCGTCTTTAGTAATGCTTGGACCGTTATTGATTGTTAAACCATCTTTGTTAATGTTTAGAGTGTTATCACCAAACTTAATTGAACCATCGTTAGTTAAGTCGATATCTTTAGACAATTGAACATTTAACTTACCATCTTTGCTATTCACGCCGATGTTGTTATCAGTTAATTTATCTTTATCTGCACCACCAATGATATCTAACTGCTCATTTAATTTCTTAGCAATAACTGTGCTGTCATCACCTTTAAATTTCAGACCATCATCCATTGTTGCAACTTCACGAACAATATCTTTGCCGTCTTTGCCTTTAATTGGATTACCGTCTTTATCTTTCGGTGTGTAAACAATACGTTGTGATTTATCGGTACCTGGCTCTTGGTTCACTAAAGTTTGTGTGCCATCATTTGTTGAGATATCAACAGATTTACCGTCGCTACCATCTGCGCCTTTAGGACCAGTTAAACCGATGTGACCAACGCCATCTTTACCTGCGATAGATACAGCGTCTTTACCATCTTTGCCGGTGATTCCGACTTTACCATCTTCACCTTTAGCACCATTTGGACCCGTGATGGTTACACCATCTTTACCATTAACACCATCTTTACCATTAACCACAACTTTGTCTAAGTTAGTTAAGTTGCTATCTAAGGAATAGGTATAAGTATGATCATCACCATTAAGCGTTTGTTTAACTTTTAAGTTTTTACCTGCGTCAAAGTTCACAACTGCGCCCGGTTTCACTTTAGTTGCGGTTGATGTACCTTCAATTTCACCTGTTGATTTAGTTGCATTCGCTAACCAACCACTGTTATTGATTGCTTCAACGACAGTTTTCACGGTTGCTAAGCCATCATTACCTTTAACGCCAGGTTTGCCATCTTTACCATTTGCACCGTGTTCGATCTCACCGATGTTTACATCATATTTAACCACACCATTTGCACCTACAGATGCTGTCGTGAAGTTACCATTTGTGAAGTCTAAACCATCAGATACTTTCACTGTGTTCTTAGTTGCAGTATCACCGTTAGATTTATATGCTAATTCTGCATCGCCTAAATTTTGTGCAATAGCATTAACGGTATATGTTTTTTGACCCGTTGTTGCATCAGTATCTGTATCAACAGTTACGTTTTGTCCTGCTTTAACAACCGAACCTAAACCAGTAATGACCTTTTTACCGGCATCTGTAATATTGCTTAAGTCATTTTTCGCAACACCTGTGATAACAGCTTTTTCATTTGTAACATCTTGGCCATTACCATCTAAATAAGTCATGGTTACGTTGCCGCTATTATCTACTGCATACTCACCTGGTTTAATATGACGTTCAGCTGCTTTCACTGCATTTAATTGGCTAACATTCACAGCATCGGTATCATTTGTACCCGCTTTCACGTTTGTGATTGCTTTATTACCTGCATTGATACCGTCTTTAGTCACGCTTGGACCATTATTGATTGTTAAACCATCTTTGTTGATGTTTAGGTTGTTATCACCGAACTTGATAGAACCAGTATCAGTTAAATTCAAGTTTTTCGCTAATTGAACTTTTAACTTACCATTGTCGTGATTTACACCGATATTGTTGTCAGTTAAGTCAGTTTTAGTTGCACCACCAATGATATCTAACTGCTCATTTAATTTCTTAGCGATAACTGTGCTGTCATCACCTTTAAATTTCAAGCCGTCTTCCATGGTTGCAACAGTATGTTTGCCTTTGCCATCTTCGTAAACAACACGAGAGATGCCATCTGCACCATTTTTACCATCAACACCATCGACACCTTTCTCGACTTGGATATCTACGCGGTTTGTACCATTTTTACCATTAGTACCATCTTTACCATTTAAGCCGATTTTGCCGTCTTTACCATCTTTACCAGTAACAACAACATTTTCAACTTCAATGTCTTTGCTTAATGAATAAGTATAAGTATGGTTATCACTATTAATTTGTTGTTTAACGGTTAAGTTTTTACCAGCATCAAAGTTTACAACTGCACCCGGTTTCACTTTAGTTGCGGTTGATGTGCCATCAAGTTCACCTGTTGATTTAGTTGCATTTGCTAACCAACCACTGTTATTGATTGCTTCAACGACAGTTTTCACGGTTGCTAAACCATCAGTACCTTTAACACCAGGTTTACCATCTTTACCGTTTGCACCGTTTTCGATCTCACCTGTCTTCACATCGTATTTAACCACACCATTTGCAGCTACTGATGCTGTCGTGAAGTTACCATCAGTGAAATCTAAACCTTCAGTTAATGCAACAGTTTGGTCATTTGCACCATTTGCTTTGTATTTAATATTAAATGCATCAGATCCTGGTACATTTGCTTTTACTTTGTATGTCGTACGACCTACAGCATCTGTTGAATTCGTTACAGTCACTGAACTGTCTGCCGCTTCAACAATCGTACCTAAACCAGTAATCACTTTCTTACCTTCGTTAGTGATATTGCTTAGATCTTTATTTGCTGCATTATCAATCTTGTCTTTGGTATCTTGGGTCAAATCAACAGTTACATTTGCACCTGCTGCAGTTGTGGTCACATATTTAGCGTTATCACCACCTACAACATTAAATTCAATACCATCTTGTTTAGAGAGTTTTTGATCTGCTGTTTTACCTGAATTACCTGCTAAACGGATGTTGTTATCACCAATTTTGCTATCATTAACAATCTTCAATTGTTCTTCAGTAGCTGCACGGCCTTTCTTACCGAAATCAGCCCCATCAAGGGTTTTATTGGTTAAACCAGTAATATCACCTGTTTTTGCATCCAATTTAATTGGGTTATCACCTGCAACATTAACAACTTGATCACCTGCAAATTCAACTTTACCCGTATTTGCACCACCAGTGATTGAAGTAATGTTAGCTAAATCACCTTTAACATCAACTTTGAAGGTTTTAACACCATTTACATCACGGTGTGATGCCACTGTATTTTCACCATTTTCCATACCAATAGCATCTTTCGCTAAGTTTTGGATCTTCGTTTCGCCTGCTTTATTGATGTTAGAAAGATCATTTTTAGCCACACCAGTAATCGTTGCTGTCATACCATTAACAACATTACCTTTACCATCTGTGTAAGTTAAACTTACATTACCATCGTTACCTACTGCATAAGTAGTGTTAGTAATATGTTTTTCATCATCTAAATTAGCAACAGTTTTATCACCATATTTAATACGATCTCCCTCGTATTTAATTGTGGTATTACTATTGTTATCGCCAAGTTTAATCTGTTTGGTTTCAACACTGTTTAAACCTTTAAGATCTTTTGCTAATTTAATTGCTAAACCACCTGTAGCAACACTTGGATTGCTCTCACCAATAACACCAATATTGTTATCAGATAGATTGTTTTTATCAGCACCACCAGTGACATTTAATGTTTCACCTAATTGACGATTTACTGTTACATCAGCATTATCACCTTTAAAGTTTAAACCTTTAGCAATATTCTCTGCATTCTTGGTGATATTTTGCGCATTTTTAGTAATGTTTTGTGCATTATTTGCGATATTATTCGCATTGTTAGTCACATTTTGGTTAGTTGCATGAAGCTGTGAACCATTTACGGCATCTTTACTGTCTGCAGAAATTGTACCGTTTGATACATTAGTAATTTTCTTATCGCCAGCATTAATGCCATCTTTAGTTACGCTTGGACCATTTTTAATAGTTAAGCCTTTATCATCTAAAGAAGTATTGCCAGTAGTGACATTCGTGAAAGTGACATTTTCTTTTGTTGCAACGGTTAAGTTTTTCTCATTTTGAGTAATCTTAATGTTATTTCCAGCTGTAAATGTAACGGTATCACCCATTGCAACTTTTTTCTCAGCATTACCGCTTACTTCACCGGTACCTGTTTGCGCTGCTGTAATTTTCCAGCCTTGCTCAACACGTGATGCAACCGCATATAATTGAGAACCATTAATCGCATCTGTTGAATCAGCTTCTACATGACCTGCAGCTACATTTTTAATTTGACGCTCGTTGCCTTTTTCACCAACGCTTACAAAACGACCTGCGTCTTTTGCTTTACCAGCAAAATTATAGGTGTGACCATCAATTTCTTTACTTGCTACAGTTTCAGTTGCATGAGAACCATCTGCTTTTGAGCTATCACCCAAGATCACTGAACCATTTGTCGCAGCGGTAATATTTGCACCAATTGCAACGGTCTTATTACCATTTACTTTCGTGTTATGGCCAATCGCAATAGAATCAGTCGCAGTTGCACTTGTTCCTGTAAATTCCCCTAATGCAATAGAGCCCGCCGCTTTTGCACCAAGGTTGTCGTAATTGCTATCTGCATCTGTCTGTTTAGTTTTATCTGCATTAACACTTACATAGTTTGTTTGTGCCAATTCAACTGCTTCTTTTACAGTGTGAAGTGTTTGATGATTCTTAATTTCAAAATCAGGCGCTTTATAAGTGTATCGACCATTACCATCAACGGTATAACCATTGTAATTTGGTCCTGCGATAGATTTCGCAAGATTATCATTTACTTCAGATAATTGTTTAACATTTACCGCATCAGTATCTTCACGACCTGCAGCAAGATTCACTAAACGACGCTCTTTACCTTTATTTGCAATCGCAACTACACCGTTTTCAATTTCAAAGCCATCATTCGTATATTTTGCATTTTTATTTTTGATGTCTTCTTGATTGATAATGGTGCCATTACCTAAAGCTAATGAGTTATTCGCATTAGATTGTGCACTTTCACCGATGGTCATTGCACCTTTTTTAGTTGCTTTAGAATCCTTACCAATAGTGATTACATTTTCATGTAAAGCTTCTGCATTGCTACCAAAAGCAATTGCATTTGCTTCACTTGCATTAGCATTGCTACCAAATGCAATTGCATCAGCTTTACGTGCTTTAGCTTCTACACCAAATGCAATCGAATTTGTTTCCGCACCTAAGGAATTTGCACCAAATGCGATGGATGCATTACCTGTTGCATTGGCAGTTGTACCAAAGGCAATAGCTTTATTTGCGGCAGCAGCGGTACGATAAACCTCTTCATCTAAATACTGATCTCTTTCTTTATTATAAGAACCTGTTTTAGCTCCAGAACCAAACGCAAAGGAATCATCACCATTTGTTTTTGCACCTGAGCCAATCGCTACTGAACGAGCACCATTTGTCTGAGTATTATTTAAACCATCATATTTAGTTCTTTGAGCCTCACCTTGACCAGGTAAACCATCTAATGTTTTAGGTGATGTATTACCGATCGCAATTGATTGTTCACCATTTGCTGTTGCAGATGCACCAAATGCAAAACTTGCTTTTCCTTTTGCATAAGCAACAGAACCAATGGCTGCAGAATATTCACCAGTTGCAGCAGACTGACGCATCATCGCCAAAGAGTTAAATCCTGATGCACGAGCGGCTGTACCAATTGCTGTTGAACCAATACTATCCGCATGAGAGAACGCGCCAATTGAAGTAGCCAAACCACCTTTAGCTTGAGCATAGTCACCAATCGCAATACCATTTGATGAACCAACTGAAGTTAATACATCAGTCTGATTACCTATAGCAACACCATATGCAAATTTCCCAGCTGGTGAATAACTATCTGGAACTCTCCCTGTACGATCTGCATTATCGTAAGATTTATTTCCTGGGTTTTTATAGTCGTAAGCCCAAGTATCATCAGCTGGACTCCCATCTGGAAGGGTTTTAGGTTTTGCTGTAGCACCAGTTTCAATAGCATATCCACCAGTCATACTACCAATTGCCACATAAGCATGAGCAGCAAGTGGCGATAACGCAAATGGTATCGCAAGTGCGGTTGTTTTTAATAACGTTGAAACGGCTGAAGAGGTTTTCTTCACGCTAGAAACTGAAGACACCGGTTTTACTTTTGATAATTCAGATACAGCGACCCATACTTGGCTAGAACTACACCAAATTACCTTAAAAATTTTGTTCATTTAATTCATCCTTATAAAATTAGAATCATAAAAATACTGCTAGAATTTGTTACATTACAAATAACTGATCATTATTCGCATAAAACATTATAGCTCAATCTTCAGCCAATAAAACAGAATTTACCAAAATTTACATTTATTGACATAACATTCAAAGAAAAAAAACTAAAAATACATTTCCAAATTAAATATTTAATTACAATAACTATTAACCAGTTAACTAGCAAAGGGAAAAAGTTTGCCGATTTAACTTTTCACCTCCTTTTTTGTTTGTGTAGAAAAGATATTTTTTCTTTGTAAAAAACTGAAAATAATCACATGTACAACCCATGCTGAAATGATTGCAATCAACAGATCAATTGGGTAATGCATACCTAAACGCACTCGACTAATCAACATTAATACGCCCCAAATTGTCATCGCTCCAATAAGCAATTCTGCTTTAAAAGAACGATTGCCCAATAATTGGCTAAACCCTACGGCTAACATAAGCCAAGTCGCTGCGAAAATAGAATGCCCTGATGGAAAAGAATAACCCGTTTCATCTTCATAATGCGCTTTTAACCAGGCTGGCGTATCTGCTTGTGTAGAATAAAATTTATCCACTAATTTTGCACGCTCTGAACGATCTTGATGATAAAAAGCATCTGTAGTGCTTTCTGTTTTTTCCGCTAAATAGACAGTGAAAGGACGCGGCTCAGCAAAAACCGTTTTTAAGCCCGTTTTAATCACTTGTGTAGATAATACCGACAAGCCCATTACAATCACGCCCATAATCCACTGTTTACGATTTTCAAAAAGAAAACGGAAAAGTAAAGCAAACACACCACAGGTAATT
This sequence comes from Haemophilus parainfluenzae, assembly GCF_003252755.1. Lineage (GTDB taxonomy): Bacteria > Pseudomonadota > Gammaproteobacteria > Enterobacterales > Pasteurellaceae > Haemophilus_D > Haemophilus_D parainfluenzae_N. The sequence continues at coordinate 131,199 of NZ_QEPT01000006.1, forward strand.
AAAGCATAAGGCACACTACCGGTTTCGGTTAAAAGATAAAGCCAATAATCCCATTCCATTAATTGGTTATTTCCATGCCAATGATAAGCAAAACCCCAAACAAAAAATGGTACAAGACAAAGGAATAACGTATATAATGACAGCCTTTTAAACATTGTTGCCTCTTGATAATAAAAATAAAGTGCACATTTTAGCAGAATAAAGTTGAAAAAGGATAAGTTATGTCAAAAATCCAACTGGTTGCTCAAGCCAATTTGCCTACCGAATATGGCATATTTAAAATGGTCGGATTTGAATTTCCCGATACAAAAAAAGAACATGTCGCGTTAGTGATGGGTGATATTTCAAACCAAGATGAGCCTGTGCTCGCCCGCATTCATTCTGAATGTCTAACAGGCGATGCATTACACAGTTTAAAATGCGATTGTGGTTTCCAACTAGCAGCCGCATTACGTCAAATTAGCGAAGCGGGTCGTGGTGTTTTAATCTATCATCGTGAAGAAGGCCGTGGCATTGGTTTAATTAATAAAATTCGAGCTTATTCATTACAAGATCAAGGAATGGATACTATTGAAGCCAACCTTGCATTAGGTTTTAAAGCTGATGAACGTAACTTTAATGTGTGTGCCGATATGTTTGAATTATTAGGTGTGAAGCAAGTTCGCTTGATGACAAACAACCCACAAAAAGTAGAAACCATGAAAAAAGCGGGCATTAATGTCGTAGAACGTGTACCGTTGAATGTGGGTGAAAATCGTTACAACACCAAATATCTTGATACCAAAGCGAAAAAAATGGGCCATTATATTGTGCATAATAATGAAGAGCATTTAATGACTTGCCCACATTGCCAAGAAGAAGTGATTTAACAAAAAAGCCATACAACTGTATGGCTTTTCTTTTATCAAAACAATTATTGATTTACACCCCAATGACGAGTGTCTTTATCAAATTTCATGCCTGAATGAGATCCTTCCGAACCATTAAAATAAACGTCTTTATTTGCACAAGCTGAAATCACTAATGCACCAATAAAAATAAGAAGTAATTTTTTCATTATGTTTACCTTTTTAAACTGACTTGCCCAAATTGTATCATAACTTTTATTAACTTTTCCTGCTTAAATTAGCTGATTTCTTGCAAAATTCATGTCTAGCTTCTACAATAGCGCCTCATTTTTAACTTGTAGTTCGCAAACCTCCTACATAAAAAAACTAGGTACCCTATGAATATTTCAAATCCTAATCACAATCGTAAAGCCCTTGTGATCTTCTCTGGTGGACAAGACTCCACGACCTGTTTAATTCAAGCTATTGCTGAATATGGCGTAGAAAATGTCGAAGCCGTCACCTTTCAATACGGCCAGCGCCACGCAATTGAATTAGAAAAAGCCCGTTGGATAGCGAAAGATCTCGGCGTAAAACAAACGTTGATTGATACATCCGTTATTAAATCTATCACTCATAACGCTTTAATAGATGGAAACGCAGCCATCGAACAAAAAGACGGTGAATTACCTAATACCTTTGTGGATGGACGAAATGCACTCTTCTTATTATATGCGGCAATTTATGCAAAAGGACAAGAAATCCACGATATTATCACTGGTGTATGTGAAACGGATTTCAGTGGCTATCCGGATTGTCGTGATGTTTTTGTTAAATCCATGAATGTCACCCTCAATTTAGCCATGGATTATCAGTTCAATTTAAAAACACCATTAATGTATCTTACCAAAGCACAAACTTGGGCTCTTGCCGATGAACTAGATACTTTAGATTATATTCGTCAACACAGCCACACTTGCTATGAAGGTGTTGAAGGGGGCTGTGGTGAATGTCCAAGCTGTAAATTAAGAGATAAAGGCTTGCAGGAATATTTATCCACAAAAGCAAAAGCTTAGTATTGAGATAACTCAATCTATAGCAGATTAAATATGTCCAAATGAATCCAAAGTGCGGTCAAAATTCACGTCAAATTTTGACCGCACTTTTAGTTAATGTAATATCCTTCCCTTTTCTCATCTTTGATTTTATCAACGCGTCATTTTTTGATAAAATCATGCTAATTTTTTTATAAATAAGTAACTAATTTTAAAAATGACTACAAATTATTCTGCTCAAGAAATTACGGTTCTGAAAGATCTCGAACCTGTGCAAATTCGCCCTGGTATGTACACGGACACTACCCGTCCCAATCACCTTGCACAAGAAGTTATTGATAACAGTGTGGATGAAGCCCTTGCAGGTTTTGCCACCAAAGTTGAAGTGATTTTACACGCGGATCAATCGCTTGAAGTCATTGATAATGGCCGTGGAATGCCAGTGGATATTCACCCAACTGAAGGGGTTTCAGGTGTTGAAGTAATCTTAACCAAACTTCACGCTGGCGGTAAATTCTCGAATAAAAACTATGAATTCGCCGGTGGTTTACACGGGGTAGGGATTTCTGTCGTCAATGCCCTTTCTGAACGCGTTGATATTCAAGTTAAACGTAACGGCGAAGTGTATAAAATTGCCTTTGAAAATGGCGCAAAAGTAGAAGAATTAGAAGTTATTGGTACTTGTGGAAGACGTACAACCGGCACTACCGTTCACTTCAAACCGAATCCAAAATATTTTGATAGCAAGAATTTTTCTGTCAGCCGTTTACGCCACTTATTGCGTGCTAAAGCCGTGCTTTGTTCAGGCTTAGAAATTAAATTTGTCGATAAAGTGAATAACACCGAAGATGTGTGGTGCTATCAAGATGGTTTATCCGATTATTTAACCGAAGCGGTGAATGGTTTTGAAACCTTGCCTGAAAAACCTTTTGTTGGTGAATTTAAAGGCTCCACCGAAGCCGTAAGCTGGGCGTTACTTTGGTTACCAGAAGGTGGTGAGCTTATTGCAGAAAGCTATGTAAACTTGATTCCAACAGTACAAGGCGGAACACACGTAAATGGTCTTCGCCAAGGCTTGCTTAATGCCATGACTGAATATTGCGAATTCCGCAATAAATTACCACGCGGTGTGAAATTAACCGCAGACGACATTTGGGATCGCTGTGCTTACATTCTTTCGCTCAAAATGCAGGATGCCCAATTTGCAGGCCAAACGAAAGAACGTTTATCTTCTCGTCAAAGTGCGGTCTTTGTTGCGGGTGTTTTAAAAGATGCCTTCAGTTTATGGCTAAACCAAAACGTACAAGATGCGGATCGCTTAGCTGAAATGGCGATCAGTTCTGCACAACGTCGTTTAAATGCTGCGAAAAAAGTCATCCGTAAAAAATTAGTCAGCGGTCCTGCTCTACCGGGTAAATTGGCAGATTGCGCATCACAAAATTTAGAAAAAACCGAATTATTCTTAGTCGAAGGTGACTCTGCGGGCGGCTCAGCCAAACAGGCTCGAGACCGTGAATATCAAGCGATCCTGCCCTTACGCGGAAAAATCTTAAACACTTGGGAAGTGGCTAGCGATCAAGTACTTGGCTCAACGGAAATTCATGATATTGCAGTGGCACTCGGTATCGATCCTGATAATGAAGACTTATCTCAACTTCGTTACGGGAAAGTCTGTATTTTAGCCGATGCGGACTCCGATGGTTTACATATTGCTACCCTACTCTGCGCCCTCTTTTTACGTCATTTCCCGAAATTAGTGCAAGATAGGCATGTCTATGTGGCGATGCCTCCACTCTATCGTATCGACTTAGGCAAAGAAGTATTTTATGCCCTCGATGAAAGCGAAAAAGAAGCCATTTTAGAACGCTTAAAAGGTAAAAAAGGCACCTTAAACGTACAACGCTTCAAAGGTTTGGGTGAAATGGATCCATCACAATTACGTGAAACCACCATGGATCCGAATACTCGTCGCTTAGTTCAATTAACTTACGATCTGGAGGAAGATCAAGGCGCAGCAACATTAGAATTAATGGATATGTTACTCGCCAAAAAACGAGCAGAAGATCGCAAAAATTGGTTGCAAACTAATGGCGATCAAGTGGATTTAACTGTTTAATTATTTGAGGTCAATCATGAACGAACAACGTCGAGATTTTTTTAAAAATAGTGCACTAGGCCTAGCAACAATTACATTAGGTGCTGGTTTAAGCCTTATTCCTTCTGCTCAAGCGGAAGAAAAAGCCTCAAATACAGCAACCACTGCAGTTGAGAATCTACCAGAGATTGAAGCTGAACTGACGCTTGCGCCAAATGTGCCAAAACCGATTGATCGTAACTATCCAGCAAAAGTCGTGGTAAAACTGACCGCACTTGAGCAAATTATGGATTTAATGGATGGTGTGCAATTTAAATTTTGGACATTAAATGGTAGCGTGCCTGCGCCGTTTATTCGTGTGCGCGAAGGCGACATGGTGGAAGTGCAACTTTCCAACTCAGCGAGTTCAATGATGCCACACAGTATCGATTTCCATGCTGCTGCTGTGCCAATGGGAGGGGCTATCGCAAGTGAAACCCCACCAACGCGCACATCAACCTTCCAATTTAGAGCATTACGTTCGGGGATTTATTTATACCACTGCGGCAGCCAACCTGTGGATATTCACCTTGCCAAGGGGATGTATGGTTTAGTTTTAGTTGAGCCAAAAGAAGGTTTACCAAAAGTGGATCGCGAATTTTACATTATGCAAAGTGAATTCTATACCAAAGGTGAATTTGGCGATCCTGGCTTGCAACCATTCAGTATGCAAAAAGCCATTGATGAACGCCCTGAATACGTCCTCTTCAACGGTAAAGTCGGTGCAACTATGGACGGAAATGCCTTAAAAGCGAAAACCGGTGAAAGCATTCGTCTATTTGTAGGAAATGCGGGGCCGAATTTATGCTCTTCTTTCCACTTAATCGGTGCAGTATTTGACAATGTGTATGTGGAAGGTGGTACGCTTGTTAATCACAATGTTCAAACTACATTGATTCCATCCGGTAGCGCCACCATGGTGGAAACTCGAATTGATGTACCTGGCACTTATGTCTTTATGGATCACTCCATTTTCCGCGCAGTAAATAAAGGCACAATGGGACATATTGTGGTTGAAGGTGAAAAAAATCCGAATATTTATTCTGGAAAACTAAAAGACGAAGCCTTTAAAGAAGCTAACCCACAAAAACCACAACCCGTTCCTTACGAAATAGACAGTCACAAAGGAATGGATATGGGACACTCTCATCACGAACATTCTGATGCGAATTCCGGTGCAACAAGAAAATAAATTAGAAGAATATGAGCAATATTAACTACGAAGGCATCGAGCAGATGCCACTTCGCACCTTTACAGAAAAGGCTTATCTTAACTATTCAATGTATGTCATCATGGATCGTGCTTTGCCTTTTATTGGCGATGGATTAAAGCCTGTTCAACGTCGTATTGTCTATGCGATGTCTGAGCTAGGTTTAAATGCCGCGGCAAAATTTAAAAAATCTGCGCGTACCGTCGGTGATGTGTTAGGTAAATTCCATCCGCACGGCGACTCTGCCTGTTATGAAGCCATGGTATTAATGGCTCAGCCCTTTTCTTACCGTTATCCATTGGTGGACGGACAAGGGAACTGGGGGGCGCCAGATGATCCTAAATCATTCGCCGCAATGCGTTATACAGAATCTCGCCTGTCCAAAATTTCTGAAATTCTATTAACCGAATTGGGTCAAGGCACTGTTGATTTCCAACCGAACTTTGATGGTACTTTAGAAGAACCACAATATTTGCCTGCACGTTTGCCTCATATTCTGTTAAACGGCACCACTGGGATTGCCGTTGGTATGGCAACCGATATTCCACCACACAATATTAATGAAGTGGCAGATGCCGCTGTTCTGCTATTAGATGATCCAAAAGCAGGATTAGATGATGTACTTAATATCATTCAAGGCCCTGATTTCCCAACTGAAGCAGAAATTATTTCACCAAAGGATGATATTCGTAAAATGTACGAAACCGGCCGTGGATCCATCAAGATGCGTGCAACATGGCATAAAGAAGACGGTGAAATCATCATCAGCGCACTTCCTCATCAATCTTCACCCTCTAAAATCATTGCACAAATTGCTGAGCAAATGACGGCGAAAAAATTGCCTATGGTAGAAGATATTCGTGATGAGGCGGATTATGAAAATCCCGTGCGTATTGTACTTGTACCTCGTTCAAATCGCGTTGACACGGATGCCTTAATGGCGCATTTATTTGCGACGACGGATCTCGAAAAAAGCTATCGTGTGAATATGAATATGATCGGACTTGATCATAAACCAGCCGTGAAAGGCTTACTTCAAGTTCTCACAGAATGGCTGACATTCCGTCGTACTACCGTGACACGCCGTTTACAACATCGTTTAGATAAAGTACTCGCTCGTTTACACATTTTAGATGGTTTGATGATTGCCTTCCTCAATATTGATGAAGTCATTGAGATCATTCGTACTGAGGATGAACCTAAACAAGTTTTAATGGCTCGTTTTAACTTAAGTGATGAACAGGCAGAAGCCATTTTAAACTTACGTTTGCGCCATTTAGCCAAATTAGAAGAACATCAATTACAAGCTGAAAAAGATAAACTTGAAGAAGAGCGGTCAAATTTAGAGTTAATTTTGGGATCTGAACGTCGCTTAAATACCTTGATCAAAAAAGAAATTCAAGAAGATGCGAAAAAATACGCCAGTCCTAGAATGTCTCAATTAGTTGAACGTGAAGAAGCGAAAGCTATTTCTGAAAGTGAAATGACTCCAGCAGAACCTGTCACTGTTATCTTATCTGAAATGGGCTGGGTTCGTTGTGCGAAAGGTCATGACATTGATCCGGCAGGATTAAGCTATAAAGCAGGCGATAAATATCTCGCCCACGCTTGTGGTAAAAGTAATCAACCGGTGATCTTTATTGATAGTACAGGTCGTAGTTATGCTTTAGATCCATTAAGCTTGCCTTCTGCACGTTCACAAGGTGAACCTCTCACCGGTAAACTCACGTTACCTGCAGGCGCGACCATTGAACAGGTTATTATGGAATCTGAAAAACAAGAATTATTGATGGCATCAGATGCAGGATATGGTTTTATTTGCAAATTTGAAGACTTAATTGCACGTAATAAAGCAGGAAAAGCCTTGATTTCTTTGCCAGAAAATGCGAAAGTCTTGAAGCCTGAGACACTTTCCGAGTCGGCCTCACTTCTTGTGTCCCTCACTTCAGCGGGTCGAATGCTAATTTTTCCGGTACGGGATTTACCGGCATTATCAAAAGGGAAAGGCAACAAAATCATCAGTATTCCAGCAGCGAATGCAAAAGCTCGGTCAGAATTATTGGTGAAATTGTTCTTAATTTCAGAGCAAGCCAGCCTTGAGTTCCATTCCGGTAAACGAAAAATCACATTAAAACCGGAAGATCTGCAAAAATTCCGTGCGGAACGCGGCAGAAAAGGCTCCCAATTACCACGTGGATTACATAGTAATGTTGACATTGTGGTTGTTGAACCTGAACACAACTCATAAGAATTCTCGAAACCAAACTAAATAGGAGGATATTTCGTGAATATTGTTTTTGATACTTATCAAACACTTGCTTTAGCAAGTTTTGTATTATTACTCGGTTTTTTTCTAGTAAAACGCATTCGAGTTTTACAAACATTTAATATTCCTGAGCCTGTTGTTGGCGGCTTTATTGTAGCTATTGCATTAACGGTTTTATATAAAGTAAATGGTACTTCATTCACTTTTGAGAAAAGTTTACAAACATCGATGATGTTAGTCTTCTTCTCCTCTATCGGTTTAAGTGCAAACTTTGCCCGCTTAATTAAAGGCGGAAAACCATTAGTTATCTTCCTATTTGCAGCGGCAATACTCATTGTTTGCCAAAATGTCATCGGTATTTTAGGTACCCAATTATTGGGCATTGATCCTGCTTACGGTTTACTTGCTGGTTCAGTTACCCTAACTGGTGGTCACGGTACCGGTGCAGCATGGGCAGAAACATTCACTAGAGAATTTAATCTACCGGCTGCAACAGAAATTGCGATGGCATGTGCGACATTCGGTTTAGTCTTTGGAGGTATCTTAGGTGGTCCAGTATCTCGCTATTTATTAAATCATCAAAAACAAGGCGAAAATCCAGAGAATGATGAAGTAGATGACGTACAAGAAGCATTTGAGCACCCAACTTACAAACGTAAAATTAATTCGCGCTCAATCATTGAAACCATTGCTATGCTTTCTTTATGTTTACTCATCGGTCAATACTTAGATGGCTTAACAAAAGGTACACATATTCAATTACCAACATTCGTATGGTGTTTGTTTACAGGTGTAATCATTCGTAACAGCTTAACCCACTTATTCAAATTCCAAGTGGCAGATTCAGCGATTGACGTATTAGGTAGCGTAGGTTTATCTATCTTCTTAGCGATTGCTTTAATGTCTCTCAAACTTTGGGAATTAGCGGGTCTTGCAACAGATGTATTAGTTATCTTAGCGGTTCAAGTTATCTTTATGGCTTTCTTCGCTATCTACGTCACATACCGTATGATGGGTAAAGATTATGATGCGATTGTATTAAGTGCGGGTCACTGTGGTTTCGGTCTCGGTGCAACACCAACAGCCGTGGCTAACATGCAAGCGATTACCAGTCGTTTTGGACCATCTCACAAAGCGTTCTTAATCGTACCAATGGTAGGGGCATTCTTTATCGACTTATTAAATGCCGGTATCTTAAAAATGTTCTTAAGCGTTGTTGAAGCGCTTCACTAATAAAAGGTAAAAAAGAAAGGCTGACATTTTGTCAGCCTTTTTATTTACTTGCTACTCAGTCAGCGTCTTGACTAAATCCATCACAAATTCTAACCGCTCTTTGTTTTCTGGAAGTGCTTTCACAAACTTAAATTTTAATGGGCCATCAAAGCGATAAACAATTGGATTTTGTTGAATCAGTTTAATGAATTTTTCAGGATCAACTTTTGCTGAAGGTGAAAATTCAATAAAGCCTCCTTGAGCTCCCGCATCGATTTTCAATACTTTTAATGGCTTCACCATTAAACGCATTTCAGCAATTTGTAAAAGATTTTTCGTTGCTTCAGGTAATAGGCCAAAGCGATCAATTAATTCAACTTTTAATTCATCTAACTCTTGCTTACTTTCCGCTGCAGCAATGCGTTTATAGAATGACAAACGCATATTCACATCACCAAGATAGTCATCTGGCAATAAAGCTGGGACACGTAGCTCAATTTCTGCTTGTTGATGCGTAATCTCTTCTAATGAAGGTTCTCTGCCCTCTTTTAAGGCTTTAACTGCTGCATCAAGTAATTCCATATAAAGTGAAAAACCGATGCTTTCAATTTGCCCGCTTTGTTCATTCCCTAATAATTCACCTGCACCGCGAATTTCTAAATCGTGCGTCGCAAGAATGAAACCTGCACCTAAGTTATCTAAACTTTCTAACGCTTCTAAACGACGTTTCGCATCTTTCGTCATTAATTTCGGCGGCGGTGTAAGCAAATAAGCATAAGCTTGATGATGGGAACGCCCTACTCGACCACGCAACTGGTGAAGCTGAGCTAAACCAAAATTGTCTGCGCGTTCAATAATAATCGTATTTGCCGTTGGTACATCAATCCCTGTTTCAATAATGGTAGAACAAACTAATACGTTATAACGTTGATGATAAAAATCACTCATCACGCGTTCAAGTTCTCGTTCTCGCATTTGACCATGACCAATTACGACTCGAGCCTCAGGCACAAGTGCGGTCAGTTTTTCTGCCGTATTTTCAATACTCGCCACATCATTATGCAAATAATAAACTTGTCCGCCACGTAAAATCTCACGCAAGATGGCTTCACGAATAATTAAATCATCTTTCTGGCGAACAAATGTTTTGATACTCACTCGGCGAGCTGGTGGTGTCGCAATAATAGAAAGATCACGAATACCATTCATCGCCATATTCAAAGTTCGAGGAATTGGTGTTGCGGTAAGCGTTAAAATATCAATATTTGCTCGAAGTTGTTTAATTTTCTCTTTCTGTCCCACACCAAAGCGATGTTCTTCATCAATGATGAGTAAGCCAAGATCAGAAAACTTCACATCGGATTGAATCAATTTATGGGTTCCAATCAGAATATCAACTTTTCCTTCAGCTAAATTTTCTAAGATTTGTTTTTGCTCTTTGGCTGTTTTAAAGCGAGAAAGCACTTCCACATTAACCGGAAGATTAGCAAAACGATCTTTAAAATTCTCGTAATGCTGTTGAGCTAACAAGGTTGTTGGGACTAATACAGCCACTTGTTTATGGTTCATGACCGCCAAAAATGCGGCGCGCATCGCCACTTCAGTTTTGCCAAAGCCCACATCACCACAAACTAAACGGTCCATCGCTTTGGGTTGGCACATATCTGAAATGACAGCGTTAATCGCCATGGCTTGATCGTGCGTTTCCTCAAAAGGGAAGGTTGCAGCAAATTGCTGAAATTCCTCACGATCATATTTAAATTCAAAGCCTTTTTTCACTTCTCGCTGGGCATACACATCAAGTAATTCAGCTGCCACATCACGAATTTTTTCTGCAGCCTTTTGACGCGTTTTCGCCCACGATTCATTACCTAATTTATGTAATGGTGCGGTTTCATCTGAGCCGCCTACATAGCGACTAATTAAATGAAGAGAACCAACAGGCACATAAAGCTTGGACTCATTTGCATAATTGATCAGCAAATACTCTGCTTTTAAGCCCCCAGTATCGAGTGTCACTAAACCACCATAACGCCCCACACCATGATCTAAATGCACCACAGGCTGCCCAATTTTTAATTCTGCCAGATTACGCACTAAGGTATCTGGATTGACAGCCTTACGTTTATCACGCTGACGTTGCTGTACCCGCTCACCTAAAATTTCATGTTCAGTAATGACAGCTAATTTGGCCTCATCAAGAATAAAACCTTGCTCAAGACGACTTACCCACAAATTAAACTTGTCTTGATTGGCTTCAGATAAGGTTTTAATTTGTTTTGGTTTAATTTTTAATGGTGAAAGCAAATCCAGTAAAGTTTCACGACGTCCTTCAGTTTCAACTGAAAATAAAACATTTCCTCTGAAATGTTCAATAAACTGTCGAAGTTGCGATAACGGTTCTTTTTGCTGTGATTGAATGGTCACTGCTGGTAATGCGAACACCGCTAAATTTTTCTGACGAACAGATGATCGCACTTTTTCTGCTTTAAAATTAATTTTAGGATAATTTTTTAATGCATGATTTACCGCATCAATGCTTAGCCACAATCGTTCTGGCGGCAAAAGAGGACGCATAGGATCAACTTTACGATGCTCATAACGCTGTTTGGCATCAAGATAAAAACGTTCACCTTGTGCTTGATTTGTTTCCATATCCACAAACAACGTTTTTTCGGGCAAGTAATCAAACAACGTTGCCATTTCATCAAAGAATAACGGTTGCCAATATTCAATCCCTGAAATTAATGTACCTTTACTGATTTGCTGATAAATATGCTCAGGATCACGACGAATTTCACCAAAGGTTTCTCTAAATTGTGTACGGAAAAATTCAATACCTTTCTCATCTGTTGGAAATTCGTGTGCAGGTAATAAATTAATGGATTGAATTTCATCTAACGTTCGCTGCGTATCGACATCAAAAGTACGAATCGAATCAATTTCATCATCAAAAAAATCTAAGCGAAATGGAACCGCACTTCCCATTGGGAAAAGATCTAAAAGTGATCCGCGCACAGCATATTCACCATGTTCTAGCACTTGCTCTACGGAGCGATATCCTGCTGACTCTAATTGTAATCGTAATTTTTCAATGACAAGACGGTCGCCTTTTTTAATCAAAAGGACATTGTGCTGTAGATATTTCGGCGGGCACACACGTTGCATTAATGTGCTAATCGGCAAAATAAAGATGCCTTTTTTAGTATTTTGCAAATGAAACAGCGCACTTAAACGAGAAGAAATAATTTCTTGATGAGGCGAAAAAGAATCATAAGGCAACGTTTCCCAATCAGGAAAAAACTCGACGGGTTGAGAAGTTAAATCGGGTAAAACTTGTGATAAACGAACCGCACTTTTGGTATCCGGTGTCACGACCACTGTTAATCCATCATATTGCTCAGCAATTTCACTGACAGCAAGTGCATCAGCACCCGTTAATACGTTGCCAAGAATTTTATGGTCATTTGGCTGAGTGGGAATATCAAAATTAAAATAGGTTGTTTTCATAAGTGCGGTCAATTTTTATCTCATTTTTTATTTGAATAGCGAGTTAGTTTAGCAAACTCACTCTACTTTTCAAGAATTATCTGTATAAAAAAACAGGGCTAATTAACCCTGCTTTCTCTTATTTTTTGAGCGGCTCTAGTGGCTTCTCTTTTTTTACATGACCATCATCATCAAATTCAATGCGTGGCATACAACCTCGACAAGAGCCTTTATCTAAACCGAGCTCTTTGCAAAACTTATTATATTCATCTACGGCTTTGCGAAACCAACCTTTTTTTTCTTGTTCGCTCATCTTGCCTCCTTTTTTAATTTTTGTGCAATTTCCGAACGTAATGATTTTAACCCATTTTTCTTACTATAGGGTATCTGTTTTGTGATGAAATAATCTCGCATTAAAGGACAATCTTTTTCATCTAAATTCATTAAAAATCGACGAATTGCCGGCAAAGCGGAAGCTAAAGTGCGGTGAAAATAAGCGAAGTTTTTTAGGCTTAACCAATCTCCATCAAGCAATTCCCAATCTACTGATGTGGTATTAAATTCCTGAGCAAGTGGATGGAAAGACAAAGGCATATTCCGTTGAAAAGATTGCTTTGCTTCTCTTTCTAATTCAATCCCTTGTGCAGAAAGCCCTTTTAGAGCGATAGCTGAATAACAACCACTACTCGCCTCTAAATGCTCGCCTAAATGAACAAGAGAAAAACCACATTTCTGCCAAAACTGAGCCAGTTCTTTGGTATAACCAAAACTCACTGATAAATAATCCATATCGGCATTTTGTGTGATATATTCAATGAGTTGTGTACCTATACCATGCTGCTGCCACATAGGCTGAACCGCAATTCTCGAAATACGTAAAGAATGCAATTCACAAGCCTTTTGTTGTTGAGCATGAAAACAAAGTGCTTGAGGCACGAGATTGCCTTTCGGGCGTCTACTACCTTGTTGAATAGCTTCAATGAGGGCTGAATCTTCAATCCCACCTTCTTTTAATGCCCAAACTGTGCCTAGTAAATTTTGCTCACTTTCAGCAGTAAAAAAGCACTGTAAATTGGCATCAAATAATCGCCGTAGATCTAATGGTGATGTACGATAATGAGCTAATGTCATCAAGCCATAGAATTGGGGCAATGAAGAAAGTATTTCCTCTTGTGAGCGTTCAGTGATTTGGCATATTTTGCTTTTATCGTATGGCGTTTGTTTAAAATCATCCTCTATATTCAATAATAAAAGCTCATCAATAAATGCCTCTAAAACATCATCTTTAGACCAACGTAGCGGTTCAATAAGCTCAAAGTCAGAAAAAGTGCGGTTAATTTTTTGCTTAAATTTAAGCTCAAAACCTCGTCCTGTTCCCTCATAACTATGGATGGTTGTCGTAAATAAAATATGCTTAAAATGCTGGGAAAAATCGCTAAGTTGAGCAATCGGCAGCATTGCCGCCTCATCAACAAAAAGCCAAGCATTTTCAGAAAAAGAAGGATCATTTTGCAAAGCAAGGAAAAGCGCATCTGGTGCAATAAAGATAATCTCTTTTTGTGAAAATTCAGCCAAAATTTTAACCGCACTTTTATTCGGTGCGGTGAGGTAAATTTTAGTATCCAGTTGATTCGCTAATAAGCCTGCTAGAGCTGATTTCCCTCTTCCTCGTTTGGCAGTAAGAAAGTAGAGCTCGGATTCTTTTTGTAAGATTTGCTCAATGATTTTCTGCTGATCTAAGGTTGCGTTGTGATTGACAAATAATTGCTGAAAAGTGCGGCCAAATTTTAAATCATTTTGATAATAAAGAACGGGGAAACCATATTTATGAATACAATGCTTAAAATATGTCATAAATCTTGGCGTAGCAATTGTCTCAATCGAACCTGACCAACGAAGACTATCTTCATCTAATTGAGAATGAAGTTTCTCCCAATTTGATAGCAAGACAATTAAGGCACCATTAATTTTCAATGTACCGGCCGCAATGGCGAGCGCCTCTAAATGGATACCTTTCCGCGCATCAAACAAGATCGTCTCAAACTCTTGCCCAAGAAGATTTTGAATTTTAGAAAACTCATTAATGATCAAGGTATTTACCGGCAAATGAGACGGCATATTCTCACTGATCAAAATTTGAAAATGACGTGTCATGAATTATTTTTCTAAATAGGCTTCTAATTCAGCTAAATTTTTAGGCCATTCATTACTGAGTTGCGTTATCCATGAAGCAATATCGGATGTCCAATCCGGTAATGAGGTATCTTGAGCCTGTTTTGCGATATTTTGAACATTAACAAGTCCTACCGAGGCGGCTGCACCTTTAATTTTATGTGCGACATCTGACACGTTTTGTTTCATATCCGTGTTTGCTAGATAATCCTCATAAGCTGTTTCTAATTCATCTAAATAAATTGGCATCCATTGTTTAAATAACGCCACATTAGCTTTCGCTTGAGATTTTCCGATTAACTCAATAAGTGAAATATTGATGCCTTCTTGAACTTGAGGAGTTTCTTCTTCATCAGAGATACATTCAATATCATCGCCTAAAAAAGTTTTAAAGCACTGACGTAACTCAACCAAAGAAAGGGGCTTGCGCAATACGCCATCCATTCCCTGTTCTTGATATTCTTCTTCACTGTGCATCACGTTCGCTGTAAAGGCAATTAAAGGTGGGAGAAAATCATAAATCCCTTCTTCGTAGTTTTTACGTAGATAGTATGCAATATCAAAACCTGACATATCTGGCAACTTAATATCAAGAAAAACAATATCATAAGTATTTTTCTCAAATAATTGGATAGCCTGTTCACCATTCATGGCAACGTCAACATAATGACCTTGCTTTTCAAGAATGCTTTTGGCCACAACCACATTCAATTCAACGTCTTCTACTAATAAAATAGAAAGATGCTGCATAGCTTTTTCTGCATTTCCCTCATGAGCTTGTGCTTGTTCAGCAATGATCGTTAAGTAAAAGGTTGAACCTTTGTCCAATTCACTTTCAACCGTTAAATCCCCTTGCATTAACTGCGCAAGATTCTTAGAAATCGCAAGACCGATGCCACTTCCTGCAGAACGGTGAATATTATCTTTAACCTGATAATACATGGTAAAAATCTTATCTAATTCACAAGGTGCAATACCCGCTCCTGTATCAGTAACACTAAATTGATACTGATTATTTTGCATTTTCTGCACCTTTAGAACCACTTCTCCTTTATCAGTGAATTTGACGGCATTACTAATTAGATTCCAAAGAATTTGGCTAAGGCGAGCACGATCGAGATAAAGCCAATTAGGTAAATTATCATCCAGTTTTAAAGAAAATTTTAGCCCTTTTTGTTCAGCCATCAAGGTACCAAAATTATAAAAATCATTAAGTAGTGAATGAAAATCACAAGGCTGAATATTTAATTCGATTCGTTTGGAGTCGATCTTATCTAAATCAATAATATCACTAAAAATATGACCTAAACTGACCGCACTTAGATTAATTGTATTGAGGTAATTTTGTTGTTGTTCTGTTAATTTATCATCTAATAGAATTCGACTAAGACCAATAATCCCATTTAAAGGCGTACGTAATTCATGACTAATCGTTGCAAGTAAGGTGCTTTTATCACGGCTATTTTTTTCCAATCGAGCTAGCGTTTTAGAGAGTTCTAAACGGGAACGCTCTAATCGTTCAACAAGCAGCGTAAAAAAATAAATAACAAAAGGAGCGGTAAATAAACCAAAAGTAATTGAGCGAGCAATGTCACTCCAGTGAATCCCATCACTAAGGAGGGTGCTTAATAAGATTTGTATACAGATAGCTAAAATCGCAAGAATAGCGATACCAAGTAAAGAGAAACGAACTCGACCTAATCGAATAACCCAATCAACATAACGTTGCGCAAAATATCTAAAGTTTTTCATGGTTTATATTGAGAAATAAAAATTGAGATCATTCTATATAATTTTTAATAAAAATCCATAAACAAAAACCCCAAGCCATTTAGCTCGGGGTTCTACATTCACTACCTGGCGGTGTCCTACTCTCACATGGGGAAGCCCCACACTACCATCGGCGCATCGGCGTTTCACTTCTGAGTTCGGTATGGGGTCAGGTGGGACCACCGCTCTATCGCCGCCAGGATTATTCCTT
>NZ_QEPT01000007.1 GCF_003252755.1 Haemophilus parainfluenzae
AAAGAGCAAAAAAGAACGACGCACCGGTTTTTCTTAAGATTCACAACAGCGCGTCGTTGTGTGGGGCGTATTATAGGCATTTCAGATGCCTTTGCAAGCTCTTTTTGTAAAAAAATGTAAATTTTTTATTAGTTGAAGATCTTTTCACCTATTCGCACAAAAAATAGATCATTTTTGTTACTTAATTAATCGTTTTGCTATTCTTGGCAAATCTGCAATGGAATCCAAAACATAATCAGCGAGATTCTCTCCCTCTTCAGTGATAGGTTTGCCTGTTCGCACTAAAATATTCGTTTTCACTTTTGCGCCAATGCCTGCTTTAAGATCTTCAATCTTATCGCCAACCATAATAGATTGTGCCGGATCGATTTTCAGCGCTTTAATTGCCTCTAGTAACATACCTGATTTTGGTTTTCTACATTCACACTCTTCTTTATATTCGCCCTTCCCTTCTGGGTGATGAGGGCAATAATAAATACCATCTAAATCCACACCACGATCAGCTAATGACCAATCCATCCATTCTGTAAGTTGTAAAAACTGATCTTCTGAAAAATATCCACGAGCAATGCCCGATTGATTGGTCACTAAAACTAAAAGGTATCCCATTTCCTTCAATTCTTTTAATGCATCAATACTGCCTTCAATAAATTGGAAATCATCAATTTTATGGACATAACCATGGTCGATATTTAAAGTGCCATCACGATCTAAAAAAACAGCTTTCTTCATATATTTTCTCATTTATCTTTTTCTTAAGACAAAATTATCCCTTTTATCCTTAATATAAGCAATAATAAGTCATAACCGATCCGTCTAAAAAAGATCCCTTAAGATATTGACACAGCAATCTAGACGTCTAGAATACAAATGAAATTCAAATATTAACTGAGAACAAGGGCTTATATGATTAAGCTAAATAACATTACGAAGATTTTTACACTTCCGGATAAAAAACTGACCGCACTTGATAATGTTTCATTACATGTGCCGAAGGGGCAGATTTGTGGTGTCATTGGTGCTTCTGGCGCAGGTAAAAGTACACTTATCCGTTGTGTAAACCTATTAGAAAGACCAACTCACGGTGCTGTAATCATCGATGATGTGGATCTGACTCAACTTTCTGACGCTGAATTAGTGAAAACACGCCGCCAAATCGGCATGATTTTCCAACATTTTAATTTGTTAACCTCTCGAACCGTTTTTGAAAACGTAGCATTGCCACTTGAATTAGAAAATAAATCGAAAGCAGAAATTCAAGAAAAAACGACCGCACTTTTAGCGCTTGTAGGATTAAGTGATAAACATAATGTGTATCCTGCAAATCTCTCTGGTGGTCAAAAACAACGAGTAGCTATTGCGCGTGCACTTGCAAGCGATCCTAAAGTCTTACTTTGTGATGAGGCCACTAGCGCATTAGATCCGGCCACAACTCAATCCATTCTAAAATTATTAAAAGAAATCAACCGCACTTTAGGTATCACCATTCTTCTTATCACCCATGAAATGGAAGTGGTTAAACGTATCTGCGACCAAGTTGCCGTGATTGATAAAGGCCGCCTGATTGAACAAGGCACGGTTAGTGAGATTTTCTCTAATCCGAAAACAGAATTGGCTCAAGAGTTTATCAGTTCGACCTTCCACATTACGTTGCCAGAAGAATATTTAGAAAATCTATCTGATACACCAAAACATGCCAAATCGTATCCGATCATCAAATTTGAATTTACTGGTCGTTCCGTCGATGCGCCATTACTTTCTCAAGCATCAAAAAAATTTGGTGTAGAACTCAGTATCTTAACATCACAAATTGATTATGCCGGTGGCGTTAAATTTGGCTTTACGATTGCGGAAGTTGAAGGTGATGAAGATGCTATTACGCAAGCCAAAGTTTATTTAATGGAAAATAATGTTCGAGTAGAGGTGCTAGGCTATGTTCAATGAGTTATGGGCAACATTTAGCCAACAATTCCCTGATAACTTCGCGAGTTTACTAACGGTATCAACCGTTGAAACAATTTATATGTCAGTATTATCGACATTAATCGCCGCTTTATTGGGTTTACCACTTGGTTTTTTAACCTTCTTAACCAATAAAGGCGCGATTTTAGAAAACAAAAAACTCAATGCGTTCTTAAACGTCATTATTAATATCGGACGTTCAATCCCTTATATTATTTTGTTACTTGCTTTAATTCCACTTACCAGTTGGTTACTTCCTGGCGGTAGTATTGGTTCTAATGCGGCAATTGTGTCATTAAGTGCAGCGGCAACACCATTTTTTGCTCGCCTAACAAGTAATGCACTCTTTGAGATTCCAACCGGTTTGACTGAAACCGCAAAAGCAATGGGTGCAACCAATTGGCAAATTATTCGTAAATTCTATTTGCCTGAATCTTTACCAACGCTTATTAATGCCATTACGCTCACTTTCGTGACATTAATTGGCTATACCGCAATGGCGGGAACACAAGGCGGTGGCGGCTTAGGAAGCCTCGCCATTAACTATGGTGTCTATCGTAATATGCCATCAGTAACTTGGGCGGCAACGATTGTTATCGTGATTATCGTGATGCTCAGTCAAAAATTAGGCGATACGCTCGCAAAACGAGTAGATCACCGTTAATTATTTTCTATACCATTTTATTCACAACAAGGAAAAAACATGAAATTAAAAAACTTATTTGCTATCACCGCTATTGCGTCTGCATTAGTATTAACAGGTTGTAAAGAAGAGAAAAAAGCAGATGCAGCGTCAACTGCGCCTGCTCCAACATCAATCAAAGTTGGGGTAATGGCGGGTCCTGAGCACCAAGTAGCTGAAACCGCTGCAAAAGTCGCAAAAGATAAATACAACTTAAATGTTGAATTTGTTTTATTCAATGACTACGCATTGCCAAATACCGCTGTATCTAAAGGTGATTTAGATGCTAACGCAATGCAACATAAACCTTACTTAGATGAAGATGTAAAAGCGAAAAACTTAAATAACTTAGTGATCGTTGGTAACACCTTTGTTTACCCGCTTGCTGGTTATTCTAAAACCATCAAAAATGTAAATGACTTAAAAGAAGGCGCTAAAATCGTTGTTCCAAACGATCCTTCAAACCGTGGTCGTGCATTAATCCTTCTTGAGAAACAAGGTTTAATCAAACTTAAAAATTCTAACGATCTTCTTTCAACTGTCGCAGATATCGTTGAAAATCCGAAAAACTTAAAAATTTCTGAAGTGGATACCTCTGTTGCAGCTCGTGCATTAGATGATGTTGATCTTGCGGTTGTAAATAACACTTATGCGGGTCAAGTTGGCTTAAATGCACAAGATAACGGTGTATTCGTGGAAGATAAAGATTCTCCATACGTAAACATCATCGTTGCGCGTACTGATAACAAAGACAGCAAAGCGATCCAAGATTTCGTGAAAGCATACCAAACTGAAGAAGTTTACCAAGAAGCGAAAAAACACTTTAAAGATGGTGTTGTAAAAGGTTGGTAATCTTAGCTTAAGCAAAATATTTCAAAGCCACCGATAAGGTGGCTTTTTTATTGATGAAAAGAAAGTGCGGTCATTTTTACGATACTTTTCCAAACGAAAAACGCATCAAAAACTGACCGCACTTTTTGTATTAAGATAATAAAAAACCCGAGCCTAAACTCGGGTTTTCTTTTTATCGATTAGCGATTATTCTGCATCATCTGCCATATTAAGCATTTCTGCTAAGTTAGTTGTTGCATCATCTGCGGTCATCACGAATTCATCAGCAATTGCTGCTTCATCGTCTTCAGACAATTTAATCACAACATCGTCTACAATACGTTTTTTATGACGACCTTGGTGATACGCAAAACCAGTACCTGCAGGGATTAAACGACCTACGATTACGTTCTCTTTCAAGCCGCGTAATTCATCACGTTTACCCGCCACTGCTGCTTCAGTAAGCACGCGAGTGGTTTCTTGGAACGATGCCGCAGAAATGAAGGATTCTGTCGCCAATGACGCTTTGGTAATACCAAGTAATTCACGTTCGAATTCAACTGGTGGTTTACCTTCCGCTTCACGTTTACGGTTCACAATTTTCACGCGAGCCACTTCAACTTGTTCCCCTTCAAGGAATTCGCTGTCATAAGCTTTCGTGATGACTGCTTTACGTAACATTTGACGTACGATAACTTCGATGTGCTTATCGTTAATTTTTACCCCTTGTAAGCGGTAAACTTCTTGCACTTCGTTCACGATATATTCAGTTACAGCACGAACACCACGTAAACGTAAGATATCGTGTGGTGTCTCTGCACCATCAGAAATCACGTCACCACGTTCTACCATCTCACCTTCAAATACGTTGAGCTGACGCCATTTTGGAATCATTTCTTCGTAGATTTCACCTTCAGTTGGGGTGATTAACAAGCGACGTTTACCTTTGGTTTCTTTACCGAAGGACACGATACCTGAAATTTCTGCCAAGATAGCAGGCTCTTTCGGTTTACGAGCTTCGAATAAATCAGCAACGCGTGGAAGACCACCAGTAATATCTTTAGTACCTACAGATTCTTGTGGAATACGTGCAAGTGGTTCACCCACTTTCACTTCCGCACCGTCATCTAAACTTACGATTGCTTTACCTGGTAAGAAGTATTGTGCAATAACGTCAGTTTCAGGTAAGAAGATATCGTTACCTTTTGCATCAACTAATTTGATGGTTGGACGTAAATCTTTACCTGCTGTTGCACGCTCACCCACGTCTTGTACGACGATAGAAGAAAGACCAGTTAATTCATCCGTTTGACGAGTTACGGTTAAACCATCCACGATATCAACAAATTTCACAAAACCTGATACCTCAGAGACAACTGGCATGGTATGTGGGTCCCAGTTTGCTACTGTTTCACCCGCTGATACTTCTTGACCATCTGCTTTATTCAACACAGTACCGTAAGGCACTTTATAGTGTTCTTTCGTACGACCAAATTCATCTGTAACGGTTAATTCAGTATTACGAGAAGTTAAAACTAATTTACCTTCATCATTAACAACGAATTTCGCGTTAGCAAGGTGTAAAGTACCGTTGTTTTTGATTTGTACGCTAGATTCTTTCGCTGCTGCAGAAGCTGCACCACCGATGTGGAACGTACGCATGGTTAACTGTGTACCTGGCTCACCGATAGATTGAGCAGCGATAACACCAACTGCTTCACCTTGGTTAATGAGGTGACCACGCGCTAAGTCACGACCGTAACATTTCGCACATACGCCGAAGTCAGTATCACAAGTTACAACAGAACGTACTTTTACGCTGTCCACTGAGTTTGCATCTAACACATCACAAAGTTTTTCATCTAATAAAGTGTTACGTGCAATTAAGACTTCTTCTGTACCTGGTTTATACACATCTTCAGCCACAACACGACCTAACACTAATTCGCGAAGTGGAACTTTCTCATCGCCACCTTCGATTAATGGAGTCATGACTAAGCCTTCGTGCGTACCACAGTCATCTTCAACGATCACTAAGTCTTGTGCCACGTCAACTAAACGACGAGTTAAGTAACCAGAGTTTGCTGTTTTTAATGCGGTATCCGCCAAACCTTTACGCGCACCGTGGGTTGAAATAAAGTACTGAAGTACGTTCAAACCTTCACGGAAGTTCGCTGTAATTGGGGTTTCGATGATCGAACCATCTGGACGCGCCATCAAACCACGCATACCTGCTAACTGACGAATCTGAGCTGCAGAACCACGCGCACCAGAGTCAGCCATCATAAAGATACTGTTGAAAGAAGCTTGTTTCTCAGGGTTACCTTCACGGTTGATGACTTCTTCCTGAGATAAGTTTTCCATCATCGCTTTCGCTACGCGCTCATTCGCCGCAGCCCAAATATCGATGACTTTGTTATAACGTTCTCCTGCTGTTACAAGACCAGATTGGAACTGCTCTTGAATTTCTGCCACCTCTTCTTCCGCTGCAGAAATAATTTCGTATTTTTTCTCTGGGATAACCATATCGTCGATACCCACAGAAGAACCTGAACGTGCAGCATAAGCAAAACCGGTATACATAATATGGTCAGCAAACATTACCGCTTCTTTCAAACCTAAACGACGATACGCTTCGTTGATGAGTTTAGAAATTGCTTTTTTACCTAATGTTTGGTTGAACAATGAATAAGGCATGCCTTTTGGCGTGATCATCCATAAGATTGCACGACCGATAGTGGTATCGGTTAATGTGGTTTTCTCTTCTAATTCGCCAGCTTCATTTTTCACATATTCAGTAATACGTACTTTAACGCGAGAATGTAACTCTGCTTCACCTGTGCGATACGCTTTTTCAGCTTCGCGCGGATCTTGCAATAACATGCCTTCGCCTTTACCGTTTACTTTTTCACGGGTCATATAGTAAAGACCCAACACCACGTCTTGTGATGGAACGATAATTGGATCACCGTTTGCTGGTGAAAGTACGTTATTGGTTGACATCATTAACGCGCGCGCTTCTAACTGCGCTTCAAGCGTTAATGGTACGTGAACCGCCATTTGGTCACCATCGAAGTCCGCGTTGAACGCCGCACAAACGAGTGGGTGTAACTGGATTGCTTTACCTTCGATTAGAAGTGGTTCAAACGCTTGGATACCTAAACGGTGAAGTGTCGGTGCACGGTTCAATAGAATTGGGTGCTCACGAATAACTTCTGCCAAAATATCCCAAACGATCGCATCTTCACGCTCAACCATTTTCTTAGCCGCTTTAATTGTAGTTGCATAACCACGGCTTTCTAATTTTGCATAGATAAACGGACGGAATAATTCCAATGCCATTTTCTTCGGTAAACCACATTGGTGTAAGTGCAAGTATGGACCTACAGTGATTACAGAACGGCCTGAATAGTCAACACGTTTACCTAATAAGTTTTGACGGAAACGACCTTGTTTACCTTTGATCATATCCGCAAGTGATTTTAATGGACGACGGTTAGAACCCGTAATCGCACGACCACGACGACCATTATCTAATAACGCATCAACAGATTCTTGTAACATACGTTTTTCGTTTCGCACGATAATATCTGGTGCAATTAAATCTAATAAACGTTTTAAACGGTTGTTACGATTGATCACGCGACGATATAAATCGTTTAAGTCAGATGTTGCAAAACGACCACCATCTAATGGTACTAACGGACGTAAATCTGGTGGAAGTACTGGTAATACAGTCATCACCATCCACTCTGGTTTATTACCAGACTGTTGGAAAGCTTCTAATAATTTTAAGCGTTTAGTGATTTTCTTACGTTTTGTTTCAGAGTTAGTTTCTTGTAACTCTTCACGTAATTTTTCACATTCCACTTCAAGATCAATACCTTTAAGTAAATCTTGAATTGCTTCAGCACCCATTTTAGCTTCGAATTCATCTTGCCAACGGTCTTCTGCATCAAGGAATTGTTCTTCAGTTAATAACTGTCCACGTTCCAAATCGGTCATACCTGGTTCGGTCACGATGTACATTTCAAAGTAAAGCACACGTTCAATATCACGTAACGGCATATCAAGTAATAAACCGATACGGGACGGAAGTGATTTTAAGAACCAAATGTGTGCAACTGGGCAAGCCAATTCGATATGACCCATACGTTCACGACGCACTTTAGTTTGTGTTACTTCAACACCACATTTTTCACAAATCACACCACGGTGTTTTAAGCGTTTATATTTACCGCATAAACATTCGTAATCTTTTACTGGCCCGAAAATACGTGCACAGAAAAGACCATCACGCTCAGGTTTGAACGTACGATAGTTGATTGTTTCAGGTTTTTTAACTTCACCAAATGACCAAGAACGGATCATGTCTGGAGAAGCTAACCCAATTTTAATCACATCAAAATCTTCACTGGTTTTTGATTGTGCTTTTAAAAACTTAACTAAGTCTTTCACAAATAGTCTCCTGTCGGAGTTAAGGGTTTCAAAGTGCGGTCAAAAATATTTTGTTTTTTAACCGCACTTCGGCGATTTCTTCCTTTTGCTTCCCCCGCTGTACAGGGGAAGACCGGTTTGTCGATTACTCTTCGTCTAACTCGATATTCAAACCAAGTGAACGGATTTCTTTCATAATCACGTTGAAAGATTCCGGTGTACCCGGATCCATTTGTTGGTTGCCACCGACGATGTTTTTATACATCTTCGTACGACCATTCACATCATCGGATTTCACGGTTAACATTTCTTGTAAGGTGTAAGCTGCACCGTATGCTTCAAGTGCCCATACCTCCATCTCACCGAAACGTTGACCACCGAATTGTGCTTTACCACCAAGTGGTTGTTGAGTAACAAGACTATAAGAACCAGTTGAACGAGCATGCATTTTGTCATCAACTAAGTGGTTCAATTTGAGCATGTACATATAACCTACGGTTACTGGACGCTCGAATTTCTCACCAGTACGACCATCGTATAACGTGATCTGACCTGAAGTTGGTAAGCCACCAAGTTTCAACATTTCTTTGATTTCTTGCTCATCCGCACCATCAAATACTGGTGTTGCTACCGGTAAACCTTTACGTAGGTTTTCTGCTAAACGCATGATTTCGTCATCACTAAAGGTGCTTAAATCCACTTTTTGTGCGCCATGACCTAAATCGTATGCTTTTTGCATATAGCCACGAAGTTTCTCAACATCTTGTTTTTGTTTGATCATCGCATTGATTTGATCACCGATACCTTTAGCAGCTAAGCCTAAGTGGGTTTCTAAGATCTGACCAATGTTCATACGAGATGGTACACCCAGTGGGTTCAATACGATTTCAACCGGTTGACCGTTTTCATCGTATGGCATATCTTCCACAGGGTTGATTTTTGAGATAACACCTTTGTTACCATGACGCCCCGCCATTTTATCACCCGGTTGGATATGACGTTTCACCGCTAGGTAAACTTTAACCACTTTTAACACGCCTGGTGCGAGGTCATCGCCTTTAATGATTTTCTTACGTTTTACTTCAAGTTTGTGTTCAAACTCTTTACGTAATTCTTCATATTGCTCAGCAAGCTGTTCTAATTGGTTTTGTTTTTCTTCATCTGAAATGGTTTGTTCTAACCATTTGGTGCGATCCATTTTATCTAATTGAGCCGCATCAATACCGCCAGCGATAAGTACATTATGTACACGAGCAAACAAGCCAGCTTCTAAGATTTCTAATTCATCAGAAAGGTCTTTCTTAGCTTGTTTTAACTGCATTTCTTCAATTTCTAATGCACGTTTGTCTTTTTCTACGCCATCACGAGTGAAGACTTGAACGTCAATTACAGTACCGCTTACGCTGTTTGGTACACGTAATGAAGAGTCCTTCACGTCAGATGCTTTTTCACCGAAGATTGCACGTAACAATTTTTCTTCTGGTGTTAATTGCGTTTCGCCTTTAGGGGTTACTTTACCGACTAAGATGTCGCCACCTTTCACTTCAGCACCCACATACACGATACCTGATTCATCTAATTTGCTTAATGCAGATTCACCTACGTTTGGAATATCCGCAGTAATTTCTTCAGAACCTAATTTAGTATCACGCGCCACACAAGATAATTCTTGAATGTGAATTGTGGTGAAACGGTCTTGTTGTACAACACGCTCAGAAACTAACATTGAGTCTTCGAAGTTATAACCGTTCCAAGGCATGAACGCCACTCGGATATTTTGACCTAATGCTAATTCACCTAAGTCTGTTGAAGGACCATCTGCTAATACTTCACCACGGTTAATTGGATCGCCTAAATTCACACAAGGAATTTGGTTGATACACGTATTTTGGTTAGAACGGGTGTATTTAATTAAGTTATAAATATCGATACCCGCTTCGCCTGCTACGGTTTCGTCTTCATTTACTTTGATAACGATACGAGACGCATCAACATATTGAACTGTACCACCACGCTTCGCGACAACCGCCACACCTGAGTCTAGTGCGATTGGTTTTTCCATACCTGTACCCACTAACGGCTTATCAGCACGTAAAGTAGGAACTGCTTGACGTTGCATGTTCGCACCCATTAAGGCACGGTTCGCATCGTCATGCTCTAAGAATGGAATTAACGCTGCAGCCACAGATACGACTTGTTGAGTTGAAACGTCCATATAGTGAATTTCTTCTGGTTTATAAAGACCAGATTCACCACGTTCACCACGTGCAGTAACGAATGCATCTGTAAAGCGGTTGTTCTCATCAAGGTTTGAGTTCGCCTGTGCAATGATGTAGTTTGCTTCATCAATTGCAGATAAATATTCGATTTCTTCGGTTACTTGACCATCAACCACTTTACGATATGGCGTTTCTAAGAAACCATAATCGTTAGTACGAGCAAACGCAGAAAGTGAGTTGATCAAACCGATGTTTGGACCTTCAGGGGTTTCGATTGGACATAAACGACCATAGTGAGTGTTATGTACGTCACGCACCTCAAAGCCAGCACGTTCACGCGTTAAACCGCCTGGACCTAATGCAGAAATACGACGTTTGTGTGTTACTTCTGATAATGGGTTGTTTTGGTCCATGAATTGCGAAAGTTGTGAAGAACCAAAGAATTCTTTTACTGCCGCAGAAATTGGTTTTGGATTAATTAAGTCTTGTGGCGTGATCGCATCTAAATCGCCTAAAGATAAACGCTCTTTAACTGCTCTTTCTACACGAACTAAACCAATACGGAATTGGTTTTCTGCCATTTCACCCACAGAACGAATACGACGGTTACCCAAGTGGTCGATATCATCCACTTCACCACGACCATTACGGATATCGATGAGTTTTTTCATTACACGAATGATATCGTCGTTACTTAAAATACCCGTACCCTCGCCTTCAGGAATACCTAATGAGCGATTAAACTTCATACGACCTACTGCAGATAAATCATAACGTTCTGCAGAGAAGAATAAGTTATTGAATAACGCTTCTGAAGATTCTGGTGTAGGTGGTTCACCTGGACGCATCATACGATAGATTTCATATAATGCACTTACACGATCGTAAGTTGGATCAACACGTAATGTTTCAGAAATATATGGACCGTAGTCTAAGTCATTGGTGAATAATGTTTCGATAACTTTATAGCCTGCTTGCGATAATTTCGCTAACACTTCTAAAGAAATCTCGCCATTTGCTGGGCAAATGATTTCACCAGATTCAAGATCTACGTAATCTTTCGCTGCGACTTTACCTGCGATATATTCAGTTGGCACTTCAACTTGTGTCACATTATCTTTTTCTAATGCTTTAATGTGACGAGCAGTGATACGACGACCGCGCTCTACATAGACTTTGCCATTTGCTTCAATATCAAATGTTGCCGTTTCACCACGTAGACGTTCTGGCACTAATGTCATGAGTAATTTATTGCCAGCGATCTCGAAAGTTACTTTGTCGAAGAATAAGTTTAAGATTTCTTCAACGGTATAACCTAACGCACGTAAAATAATGGTTGCCGGTAATTTACGACGGCGGTCAATACGCGCATATAAGTTATCTTTTGGATCAAATTCGAAATCTAACCAAGAACCACGGTAAGGAATAATACGTGCGTTATAAAGCACTTTACCTGAAGAGTGTGTTTTACCTTTGTCAGAATCAAAAAATACGCCTGGGCTACGGTGTAATTGTGAAACGATAACACGCTCAGTACCATTGATGACAAAGGTACCGTTGTCAGTCATTAATGGGATTTCCCCCATATATACTTCGCTTTCTTTAATGTCTTTGACTGCGCGTGATGAAGATTCTTTATCGTAACTAACTAAACGTAATTTTACGCGTAAACCTGCTGCATAAGTTGAACCACGGATTTGACATTCACGGACATCAAATTCTGGTTCTTCTAAACGGTAATCAACATATTGTAATTCTGTATAACCGTTATTGCTTACGATTGGGAAAACAGAACGGAATGCAGCTTCTAAGCCTTGTTGACCTTCAGGATCTTTTTGAATGAATTTATCAAAAGAATCTAATTGGATAGTTAATAAATAAGGTACATTTAAAACTTGCGGACGTTTGCCGAAGTCTTTACGAATTCGTTTTTTCTCAGTATAGGAGTAACCCATTATTGGTTTTCCTCTGTAAATTTTAGTGAGACCGAGTTGATATAAAAAAAGTGCGGTCAAATTAATTGACGTTTTTTATTTATATCGGAGATTGACGCCGTTTCGGATACCGCACTCTGAACCTTACTTCTGTAGTGGGCTACTTAAATTAAAACGTCTGATTAATTTAAGTGGAAACAGATACCATTAAACGGAAAATGCCTATCTGTTTTTTGTGCTGTTTTTGATAGCACAAAATGGCTGATGGTAAACCACCAGCCATTAAGCCTGAGAAACAGGACATAAGTGAATCAAAAATTATTTGATTTCTACTTTTGCACCAGCTTCTTCTAATTCTTTCTTAAGTGCTTCAGCTTCTTCTTTAGAAACGCCTTCTTTTAAGTTAGCTGGAGCAGATTCAACTAAGTCTTTAGCTTCTTTTAAGCCTAAACCAGTTGCACCACGTACTGCTTTGATAACTGCTACTTTGTTAGCACCAGCTTCAGCAAGAACTACGTCGAATTCAGTTTTTTCTTCAGCCGCTGCTGCTGCACCGCCAGCTGCTGGAGCTGCTGCTACTGCTGCTGCAGAAACGCCGAATTTTTCTTCCATCGCTGCGATTAATTCAACGATTTCAGTTACAGATTTAGAAGCGATCGCTTCAATGATTTGTTCGTTAGTTAATGACATAACAATCAATTCCTAAAATTAATAAAGTTAAATGAAGTAAGAAACGCTTAATGATTAAGCTGCTTCTTGTAATTTGTCGCGTAATGCCGCAAAAGTGCGAACAAGTTTGCCTGCCGCAGCTTCTTTCATTGTGCCCATTAAACGTGCAATTGCTTCTTCGTAAGTTGGTAATGTTGCTAAGAATTCAACATCTTGGATCTTACCTTCAAAGGCTGCACCTTTAATTTCAAACTTATCGTTGGCTTTAGCAAAATCTTTGAACAAACGTGCTGCTGCACCTGGGTGTTCATTAGAGAATGCGATAAGTGTTGGACCTACAAACGTATCTTGTAAGCATTCGAAATCAGTGCCTTCAACCGCACGACGTAATAAAGTATTACGAACAACGCGCATTGTTACACCAGCTTCACGAGCTGCTTTACGTAATTCAGTCATTTTATCAACAGTTACACCACGAGAGTCCGCGATTACTGCTGAAAGTGCACCTTTGGCTGCTTCATTTACTTCGGCAACAATTGCTTGTTTGTCTTGAAGATTTAATGCCATTGGCTTTTAGCTCCTGAATACACTCCGATTTCTCGGAATTAATTTACCTCATCGAAAGAGTTATCTTTCAGACTAGGACGACTTCGGTGCCCAGAAGCAAGAAATATTCTTATTCTGTTCACCATCTACGTAGGATTATTAAGACGATTATTGCTAACCATTCCCTACGGTCTTGGACGGGGCCTGAATAGGTCAAGCACCAACCAGAAATTTTACGCTAAACGTAATTTAGGAGCGAGATTATAGTGATTAATCTCGCTCTTGTAAAGTCTATTGTAGAAAAAATCTGCAGATTTTAACCGCACTTTCCTATTATTTTCTTACCGCAATCGCTTCGATTTCTAAGCCAACATCTTTTGGCAAGCGAGCAACTTCTACGCAAGAACGAGCAGGGAAATTAGGGTGATGATTTTCTTTAAAGAATTTCTCATACTCTGCATTTACTGCTGCAAAATCATTAAGATCTTTCACAAACACAGTAGTTTTCACAATATCACCCACTTTCAAACCAGCCTGTTCAATAATGGCTTTCACGTTTTCTAACGATTGACGCGCCTGAGCGACAATATCTTTTGGCACTTCACCCGTTGCTGGATTAACTGGTATTTGACCAGATGTCAAAACTAAATTACCAAGATCTACAGCTTGAACATAAGGACCAATTGCTGCTGGGGCTTTTTCTGTATGAATGATTTTAGTCATGATATTCTCCTTTAATATTGACGTATAAATACGCTTGCTATCCTAACATATAAGTGACTTTATCGCTTATACGAGTATTCTTAATCAATCTCTTTTAATACATCATCAGACAATTCTTTCTGTGAGCTTTCTTTTACTTTGCCATCATTTACTTTAAATTCTAAATTCTGATAATAAGCTTCGCGGAAAGTAACATAAGGATCTTGTGCTTGATTGAGCAATTCTGTTTGGTCCAATGTCTTCGAGCGTTTATCTACGGCTTGCACACCATATTTCACTAGTGACCACGGACCGCCTACCCAATTCCAGAAAGGATAGGTATAAGCCGCATCGACTACTGCACCGGTTAATTGACGAGGTGTTGTTGCATTATAAATTGGCAATACAATATAAGTGCCTGCATCTACACCATAGGTGCCCAACGTTTCACCAAAGCTACGTTGATCATAAACCTGCAAGTCTTTGCTTGCACTGGCAAAGTCAAATAATCCACCGATACCAAAGGTGGAGTTAATCCAGAAACGGTTGAAGTGAACAAAGGCTTTTTTCGGTTCACCTTCTAATAAACGGTTCACAAAGCTCACTGGCTCATCTAAGTTATTTGCCACATTAGCTAAACCTTTTGTGACCGGTGTCGGCACGTAATCACGCCAGCCTTTCGCTGCAGGTTCTAACACATAACGGTCCATGACTTTATAGTTAAAATCAAACATCGTGCGGTTAAAACTTTCTAATTTATCATTGCGTTCACCATCTGCTTTGGTTGCACAACCCGTTAATAAAACTGTTGTCATTAAGCCGACCGCAAGTAAAGGTGTTTTTTTCATTCCACTCTCCTATCACAAAAAATTGTCTTTATTTTAACCAACTTGAAAGATAACTACAAAAAATTTATTAAAACCTAGAGATAACTTTTCTGTTCGCTATGTTTAATCATAATGCTTTTTAGTTTTCCAAAAATGACTTTTGTTCCCGATATAAACAAAAATGCCACCTTTCGGTGACATTCTTTGCAATATAGATTAATTATTCAGTTGCATTTTTTAATGGAATTTCTGCATCTGGCTCGTGAGTAATACGGTTACGTAAATCACGACGAATAATCTCAATTGTCCAGAACCAGAAAATATGTCCCACTAATTCAGAAATATGTTCATATAATGGCCATTCTGCAACAGGTGGTGTTAAACCCAATGCAGGGAAAGTGATGTAGTGCACACAAATATCTGCGATTAAACCAGCACCAATACCTTGCCAGAATTTGATTTTAGGGAAACGTTCTGCCACTAAACAGTAAGCAATAGCAAATACTAATGAGAAAGTAATGTGAGTCACACCAATCCAGTCAAAACCATGATCTGCAAAAGTGAATGCTGCTTGAGTTGGATCAATACCTAAATAATCACGTAAGAATACGTGTGGTGGGTTTAAAAACGCACGTGAACAGACTTGAAGAATTTGATCTTGGCTTAAACCTGTGATGTCTACTTTACATGCTGCTGCGAAGAAATCGATTGGGCTACGCGGTGGGAATGGATGCTCAGCACCCCATTTTACGAATGCAGAAATTAAACCCGCAATAATACCAACAAAAATCGCTACGCCATAACGACGACGATTAGCAGGAGTTTGTTCAAAAATACCTGACATATATTTGCTCCGAAAAAAGAAAAAATGACCGCACTTTGTATCAAAAGTCGCGGTTCCCATTTTGCTTTAGCAAAACTTGTCTTTGATTCTCAATGACTTTGACTTGTTAGTCAAGAACTAATTATTAAGAGTTAGAACATTTTATGATAAGAATAAAAAAATGCGGTTATTTCTAACCGCACTTTCATGTTCTTAAAATTAAAGTTTTGCTGAAAGCATTGCTTCTAATTTCTCTTGGTCAACTGCAAATTTGCGAATTCCCTCTGCTAATTTCTCAACAGCCATCGCATCGCTGTTATGTTGCCAGTAGAATTCTGCTTCTGTTAATGGTTGAGGTTTCGCTTTTACTTCACCTTTGTAGTCTAGTTTACGTACAAGTGCGGTTGAATTTTCCTGTAATTCTTTAAGTAAAGCGGGTGCGATAGTTAAACGGTCACAACCTGCTAATTCAATAATTTCACCTACATTACGGAAACTTGCACCCATTACCACGGTTTTATAACCGTATTCTTTGTAGTAGTTATAAATTTTGGTTACAGAAATGACACCTGGGTCTTCTGCTGGAGCATATTCTTTTTTATCAGTATTTGCTTTGTACCAGTCTAAGATACGACCGACGAATGGCGAAATTAAGTAAACCCCTGCTTCAGCACACGCACGTGCTTGGGCTTCAGAGAATAATAAAGTTAAGTTACAGTTAATGCCTTCTTTTTCAAGAATCTCTGCTGCACGAATACCTTGCCATGTTGACGCAATTTTGATCAAGATACGATCATTTGAAATACCTGCCGCATTATAAAGTGCGATAAGTTTACGTGCTTTTTCAACGGTTGCTTGGGTATCGTAAGAAAGACGCGCATCCACTTCCGTTGAAATACGTCCTGGGACAATTTTTAAAATTTCTAAACCGATGTTTACCGCTAATTTATCTTCTGCATCAATTAATTGTTGCGCTTTATCTGCACTTTGTGCTTTGGCGTAAGTAATCGCTTCATCAATTAATGGTGCATATTGTGGTAATGCTGAAGCACTTAAAATTAAAGATGGGTTTGTTGTTGCATCTTGTGGTTGGTATTTTTTAATTGCATCAATATCACCCGTATCAGCCACGACGACGGTCATACTACGAAGTGAATCTAACTGAGTTGTCATTATATTCTCCTTGAATGGATTTGTTTGAATTCAACTGCCTTACGATAGCATAATTAGCTTTAAAAGGGTAATTCGTCCATGAAAATATTTACGATAGGGAAAACCAATACATTCTAGATTTACCCCCTCATACCATCACTTTTAACAATTTTTTCGTAATTTATTAGATACAAATCACAAAACGTTATTTTTCTTTAAATAATCACCTTACAAATCTTTACAAAAATGAAATTTTGAGCTAATAAGAGAAGGACTCTTTATAAAAATATCGCCTAATGACAAGGAGGCTCAAATGCAACACAAACTACTTTTCTCTGCCATTGCGCTTGCTCTTTCCTATTCTGCTCAAGCAGTTATAGTGCCTGAAGGAACGCAATTAGATGAAAAACAACATATCGTGATCAATAACGGGGCTGAACCACAAAGTTTTGACCCACAAAAAACTGAAGGTGTACCTGAATCTAGCGTTGCTTATCAATTACTTGAAGGCCTCGTCACCTCAGACTCTGAAGGTAAACTTCAACCGGGTGTAGCTGAAAGCTGGGAAAACACACCAGACTTTAAAACTTGGACATTCCATTTACGTAAAGATGCAAAATGGTCAAATGGTGATCCCGTTACCGCGCACGATTTCGTGTTTGCTTGGCGTCGTTTAGTGGATCCTGCAACTGCAGCGCCTTATGCAAGTTACTTAAGTTATTTACAAGTAGAAAATGCACAAGACATCATTGACGGTAAGAAAAAACCGGCTGAATTAGGTGTTGAAGCAAAAGATGATTACACCTTTGTGGTTCATGCAACCAATCCAGTGCCTTATGCAGTCAGTTTAACGACTCACCAATCCTTATTGCCATTACCACAAAAAGTGGTCGAAAAATTGGGTGATGCATGGGTGAAAAAAGAAAACTACGTGGGTAATGGTGCCTATAAACTGGCTAACCACATTATTAATGAAAAAATCGAATTTGAACGTAACCCACTCTATTGGAACGATAAAGAGACTGTCATTAACAGTGCAACATTCCTTGCGATTGAAAACCCAAGTACTGATGTAGCGCGTTATCGAGCAGGTGATTTAGATATGACGAACTACGCCCTACCACCAGAACAATTTGCGAAATTACAAAAAGAATTGCCTGGTGAAGTATTCACGACACGTACGCTTGCGACCTATTCTTACGAGTTAAACAATAAGAAAGCGCCTTTTGATAACGTGAATGTTCGTAAAGCCTTGAACTTATCCCTTGACCGTAATGTGATTACCGATAAAGTTTTAGGCCAAGGTCAAACACCAACCTATGTGTTTACGCCGACTTACATCGAAGAAGGCCAGCTCATTCAACAACCTGCTTATTCAAAAGAACCGATGGCACAACGTAATGAAGAAGCCATTAAACTCTTAGAAGAAGCTGGCTACAGCAAAGCAAATCCGTTGAAATTCAGCATTCTTTACAACACCAATGAAAACCACAAAAAAGTGGCCATTGCTGCGGCATCTATGTGGAAAGCAAACACCAAAGGTTTAATTGATGTGAAATTAGAAAACCAAGAGTGGAAAACTTACATTGATAGCCGTCGTGCAGGCCGTTACGATGCAGCACGTGCAGGCTGGAATGCGGATTACAACCAAGCCACAACATTCGGCAACTATTTCTTATCTAATTCGAGTAACAATACCGCAAAATATGCGAACCCTGAATATGATAAAGCCATTGCTGAATCTTATGTCGCAACGGATGCGGAAGGTCGTGCAAAAGCCTACGCAAAAGCCGAAGAAATTCTTGCAAAAGATTTCGGTATCGTGCCAATTTTTAACTATGTGAATCCACGCTTAGTGAAACCTTACGTAAAAGGCTATTCTGGCAAAGATCCACAAGATCACATTTACTTACGCAACCTTTATATTATTAAACATTAATTCGTTGCTCGTATTTAAGTGCGGTTAAAAATTATCGTGTTTTTTGACCGCACTTTTCGCTCATTTTGGTTGGAGTTATTATGCTCAAATTTATTTTTAAACGGCTGTTGGAAGCCTTACCAACGCTGTTTATTTTGATTACTTTTTCCTTCTTTCTGATGCGTCTCGCCCCTGGTAGCCCGTTCACCTCAGAACGTGCTTATCCACCAGAAGTCATGGCAAATATCGAAGCGAAGTATCATTTAAATGAACCTTTACATAAACAATACTTTCTTTATTTGGAAAATCTTTCCAAAGGCGATTTTGGTCCCTCTTTTAAATATAAAGATCAATCGGTCAATGATTTAATCGCATCAGCCTTCCCAGTTTCCTTAAAATTAGGGATGGTCGCTTTCGCCTTTGCAGTGGTATTAGGTGTCACAGCGGGTACGCTTGCCGCACTCAATCAAAATAGCCGTTGGGATTATATTTTGATGAGTTTCTCAATGCTTGGCGTCATTATGCCAAGCTTCGTCTTCGCACCAGTCTTAGTGCTGATTTTCGCCATTTATTTGGGTTGGTTACCTGCTGGCGGTTGGAATGGCGGTTCAGCGATGTACATTATTTTACCTGTAGCCTCTTTAACTATTGCTTATGTTGCAGGGATTGCGCGTATCATGCGTGGCTCCATGATTGAAGTACTGCATTCTAACTTTATTCGTACCGCTAAAGCGAAAGGACTTTCAACCTCAAGAATCATTTTAAAACATGCTTTGCGTCCAGCACTTTTACCTGTGATTACCTATTTAGGACCTGCTTTTGTGGGGATTATTACCGGCTCAATGGTGATCGAAAGCGTATTTGGCCTACCTGGTATGGGCTTATTATTTGTAAACGGTGCATTAAACCGCGATTATTCTTTAGTTTTAAGCCTCACCATTTTAGTGGGTACATTAACCATTTTATTTAATGCAATTGTGGATATTTTATACGCCATCATCGATCCAAAAATTCGTTATTAAGGATAAATTATGACAGATTATCGTACTCAGCCGATTAATCAGAAAAATGCGGATTTTGTGGAACAAGTAGCTGACCGTATTGAAGAAATGCAACTGGAAGGCCGCAGCCTATGGCAAGATGCGAAACGCCGTTTTTTCCGCAATAAAGCGGCCGTTGCCAGTCTGATTATTTTGGCGTTTATTATTGTTTTTATTACCGTAGCACCTTGGTTCTTCCCCTTTACCTATGAAGATACCGATTGGAATATGATGAGCTCCCTACCAACAATGGAAGGCTATCACTTCTTTGGTACCGATGCTTCAGGTCGAGACTTATTGGTACGTACCGCTATCGGTGGACGTATTTCCTTATTGGTCGGTATTGCTGGTGCTTTCATTTCCGTAACTATCGGCACAATTTATGGGGCGATTTCCGGTTATGTAGGCGGTAAAACAGATATGTTAATGATGCGCTTTTTAGAGATTCTCAGCTCATTTCCATTTATGTTTTTCGTGATTTTGTTGGTGACTCTTTTTGGCCAAAACATTTTCTTAATTTTTATCGCAATCGGGGCCATTGCTTGGCTTGGTCTCGCACGTATCGTACGCGGACAAACGCTCAGCCTAAAAAATAAAGAATTCGTCGAAGCCGCCATCGTTTGTGGCGTGCCTCGTCGCCAAATCATTTTTAAGCACATCATTCCAAATGTATTGGGCTTAGTGGCAGTTTACGCCTCGCTTGAAGTACCGGGACTCATTCTATTTGAATCATTCTTAAGTTTCTTAGGCTTAGGAACTCAGGAGCCAATGAGTAGTTGGGGTGCACTCTTAAGTGATGGTGCTGCGCAAATGGAGGTGTCGCTTTGGTTATTAATTTTCCCGGCATTTTTCCTTTGTCTTACACTGTTTTGTTTTAACTTTATCGGTGACGGGTTGCGTGACGCACTTGATCCGAAAGATAGATAGGAGCGAATTATGAATCCTTTATTAGATGTAAAAAATCTCTACGTTCGCTTCAAAACACTGGATGGCGTCGTCACCGCAGTGAATGACCTAAACTTCACGCTCAATGCAGGAAGCACGCTGGGAATCGTAGGTGAAAGTGGCTCAGGCAAGTCACAAACTGCCTTTGCTTTAATGGGCTTATTGGCGGCCAATGGTACAGTGGAAGGCTCGGCCATTTTTGAAGGAAAAGAATTGGTTAATTTACCAAAGGCTGAATTAAATAAAATTCGTGCCGAACAAATTTCCATGATTTTCCAAGACCCAATGACATCACTTAATCCTTACATGAAAATCGGTGAACAGCTCATGGAAGTGCTACAGTTGCACAAAGGTTATGATAAACAAACAGCCTTTGCTGAATCGGTGAAAATGCTGGATGCGGTCAAAATGCCAGAAGCTAAAAAACGCATGGGCATGTATCCACACGAGTTTTCAGGTGGTATGCGTCAACGGGTGATGATTGCGATGGCCTTATTATGTCGTCCAAAACTACTGATTGCCGATGAGCCCACCACCGCTTTGGATGTGACCGTTCAAGCGCAAATCATGACCTTGTTAAATGAGTTAAAACGTGAATTTAATACCGCGATTATTATGATCACTCACGATTTAGGTGTGGTAGCGGGTATTTGCGATCAAGTGATGGTGATGTATGCCGGACGAACCATGGAATACGGCACAGCAGAGCAAATTTTCTATCATCCAACCCATCCTTATTCTATTGGCTTAATGGATGCGATTCCTCGCTTAGATGGCAATGAAGAACACTTGGTGACCATTCCAGGCAATCCACCGAATTTATTGCATTTGCCAAAAGGTTGCCCATTCTCACCCCGTTGCCAATTTGCAACAGAACAATGCCAAACTGCACCAAAACTGACCGCATTTAATGAAGGTCAATTACGCAATTGTTGGTTACCCGTGGAGAAATTTACCCTATGACAGTTTCAAATAACAAAGAATTACTCCTTGAAGTCAATCACTTAGGCGTTAGTTTTAAAATTAAAAATGATAAATCCCTTTTCTTCTCCAAACCTCAAACCTTAAAAGCAGTAAAGGATGTTTCCTTTAAGCTTTATGAAGGTGAAACCCTCGGTGTAGTAGGTGAATCCGGTTGCGGTAAATCCACACTTGCACGCGCTATTATCGGTTTAGTCGAAGCGAGTGAAGGGGAAATCTTGTGGCTTGGTAAAAATTTACGAAAACAATCACCGAAACAATGGAAAGAAACGCGTAAAGACATTCAAATGGTTTTCCAAGACCCTCTCGCCTCTCTCAATCCGCGAATGAATATTGGTGAAATTATTGCTGAGCCATTAAAAATTTACCAACCGCACTTAAGCGCTGCTGAAGTGAAAGAAAAAGTACAAGCGATGATGTTGAAAGTCGGGCTTTTACCGAACTTGATTAACCGCTATCCGCATGAGTTTTCTGGTGGTCAATGTCAGCGTATCGGTATTGCTCGCGCCTTAATAATTGAACCGAAAATGATCATTTGCGATGAGCCCGTTTCTGCATTGGATGTGTCCATTCAAGCACAAGTAGTGAATTTATTAAAGTCGCTACAAAAAGAAATGGGGCTTTCCTTAATTTTCATCGCCCATGACTTAGCGGTGGTAAAACACATTTCTGACCGCGTGTTGGTGATGTATTTAGGTAATGCCATGGAATTAGGCAGCGATGAGGAAGTGTATAATAATACCAAACATCCTTATACTAAAGCCTTAATGTCTGCAGTTCCAATTCCCGATCCAAAATTGGAACGCAATAAGTCCATCGAATTACTTGAAGGTGATTTGCCTTCGCCAATTAATCCGCCGTCTGGTTGTGTGTTCCGTACCCGCTGTCTGAAAGCTGATGAAAATTGTGCGAAACAAAAACCACCTTTCACCAGCCAAAACAACAGTCATTTTGTGGCTTGTTTGAAAGTCTTATAAAACAAAAAGTGCGGTCAACATTCACCGCACTTTTTACTTTTACAATTCTAATTTTTCTTCAATTACTTTAGCCAAATCATCTAGCATTGCATAGCGTTTGCGATACATAGAACGTTTCTTACTCGGTACCTCATCAAGATTTCTATCGATCTCTAAAGGTAATTCCCAATAGTCCTTCAACTGTCCATCTGATTCAGCAAAAATCGCATCATAATCTACAACATAATGAGAGCTTTGAATAAAACGCGATTTATTTTGATATTTTTGTGGAATGCCCAATAACGTTTTGAAACCCAACGCTTTCGTCAATGCTTTCATCGTTTCCACCATCAAATAAGCAGGGCGTAAGCCATGACACGTTTTTGTGAGTTGCTTCACCATCTCTTTGGAATCTTCAAAATTGGGCCCCTGCACAACAGAAATAAGCAATGCCTCGCCAAGTTTGGCAAAAGTAAGCAAATACACTAATTCATTACGTGGTTTATGCCATAACTCCAATACCCAATAACCTTCCATCGGTTGGTGCGTGGTCATCGACAATGTCATTTCAAAATCAGGAATTACCTCACCAAAACTTAATGGCGTTTTCCAAATGGGCGTTGAAAGTGCGGTTAATTTTTCAGGCAAAAAAAGTAGATTCTCACAAATGGCTTGAAAACGCTGTTTACTGTTAAAACGTTTATCTAAAAAACGATAAACTAACGGATAGCTATAATCCGCACGTTCATTTAATAATGTGACAAGAAAAGGATGCTGATTGATAAATTGCTCAAAATGAACAATCGATCCTTGATGCAAAAAAAAGCGAAGACGATAACGCAAACGCTTAAGCGCATAAGAGCGACCTGGACGATCTGGATAAACAGCTTCCGCTTTTG
The DNA here is from genome assembly GCF_003252755.1 of Haemophilus parainfluenzae. GTDB lineage: Bacteria > Pseudomonadota > Gammaproteobacteria > Enterobacterales > Pasteurellaceae > Haemophilus_D > Haemophilus_D parainfluenzae_N. Next base: position 23,524 of record NZ_QEPT01000007.1, read on the forward strand.
TCCAGCGATATTGATTTTCTTGAGATTCCATAGTGAAAATAATTAAAGATGCTTAAATCATGCAAAGTGTGCATTCTCTCATAATTTCAGCAATTTTTCTATTTATGATATGCTAGGGTCAATTGATGAAAGGAACCATTATGTCTGAAATTAAACTGAATTATCATAAAACGCATTTTCTCACGAGTGCTCCCAATATTCGTTCCATTCCAGAAGATACAGGAATTGAAATTGCTTTTGCTGGACGCTCAAATGCAGGAAAATCAACCGCACTTAATGCATTAACCAATCAAAAAAGCTTAGCTAGAACCTCTAAAACACCAGGTCGTACACAGTTGATCAACCTTTTTGAAGTAGAGCCGAATTGTAAACTGGTAGACTTACCTGGCTATGGTTATGCTGCCGTTCCTGAGAAAATGAAAATTGAATGGCAAAAATCCCTCGGGGAATATTTGCAAAAACGCGAATGTTTAGGCGGGCTTGTTGTTTTAATGGATATTCGCCATCCTTTAAAAGATCTCGACCAACAAATGATCGAATGGGCTGTTTCAGCTGACTTACCGGTTATATTACTTTTAACTAAAGCGGATAAGCTCAGTCAAAGTGCGCGTAGTAAACAAGTCAAAATGGTACGTGAAGCTATTTTACCCTTCCAAGGTGATATTCAAGTCGAGGCTTTTTCTGCACAAAATAAAATTGGTATTGATAAATTGGCTGCCAAGTTAGATAGTTGGTTTGCTCCACTTTTCGTGTAGTTTTTTATTAAGAAAAAGTAATTTCTGCGATCAAGATCGCAAAAATAGCACAGAATGTATGCTTTCATTCTGTGCTTTTTTTATATTGCGAAAATCTGATTATTTTTGACCGCACTTTAAGGAATCTGAATGTCTCTTGCCATTGTTTATAGCCGTGCCTCAATGGGTGTACAAGCCCCTCTTGTTACCATTGAGGTACACTTAAGTAACGGAAAGCCTGGATTTACCTTAGTTGGTCTACCTGAAAAAACCGTAAAAGAAGCACAAGATCGTGTCAGAAGTGCATTAATGAATGCCCAGTTCAAATATCCTGCTAAACGCATCACCGTCAACCTTGCACCAGCTGATTTACCCAAAGAAGGGGGGCGATTTGATTTACCCATTGCAATCGGTATTTTAGCCGCATCGGATCAACTTGATGGTAGCCGTTTAAAACAGTTTGAATTTGTTGGCGAGCTCGCATTAACGGGTGAATTACGTGGCGTACATGGCGTGATCCCCGCCATTTTAGCGGCACAAAAAGCAAAACGATCCCCAATTATCGCTTATCAAAATGCCAATGAAGCTTCACTTGTCTCAGAACAAGAGACTTATTTTGCTAAAAATCTTTTAGAAGTTGTGCAATTCTTAAATAATCAAGAAAAATTACCTTTGGCCTCATTACTTGTACAAGAAAGTGCAGTCGGATTTTCAGCTAAAAATCACTTAGATCTGACGGATATTATTGGTCAGCAACATGCCAAACGAGCTCTGACAATTGCAGCCGCAGGCCAGCACAACCTACTCTTTTTAGGTCCTCCCGGTACAGGTAAAACCATGTTAGCAAGTCGTCTCACCGCGTTACTACCTGAAATGACTGATTTAGAAGCCATTGAAACCGCTTCGGTTACAAGCTTAGTGCAAAATGAATTAAATTTTCAGAACTGGAAACAACGCCCATTTCGAGCACCACATCATAGTGCATCTTTGCCAGCCTTAGTAGGTGGAGGAACCATTCCAAAACCAGGCGAAATATCGCTGGCACATAACGGCGTACTTTTTCTTGATGAACTACCTGAGTTTGAGCGTAAAGTACTTGATGCACTTCGACAGCCATTAGAAAGTGGAGAAATTATTATTTCGCGAGCCAATGCTAAAATCCAATTCCCCGCTCGTTTTCAATTAGTTGCTGCGATGAATCCAAGTCCAACAGGGCATTATACCGGAACACATAACCGTACCTCGCCGCAGCAAGTAATACGCTATTTAAACCGACTTTCAGGGCCGTTTTTAGATCGTTTCGATTTATCCATTGAAGTGCCCCTTCTACCACAAGGTAGCTTACAGAATACAGGGGATAGAGGTGAGACAAGCCAACAAGTACGAGAAAAAGTGTTAAAAGTGAGGGAGATTCAACTTGCTCGAGCCGGTAAAATCAATGCGTATCTTTCAAGCAAAGAAATTGAACGGGACTGTAAATTACAAGATAAAGATGCATTATTCCTTGAGAATGCACTGAATAAGCTAGGGCTTTCAGTAAGAGCCTATCATCGGATTTTAAAAGTCTCACGCACAATTGCTGATTTAAATGACGAAAAAGAAATACAACAACCCCATTTATCTGAGGCGCTAGGATATCGGGCGATGGATCGATTGTTACAGAAATTATCTGCCGCTTAAAAAATAAAAGGGTGAATAATCGCCCTTTTTTATCTTCTATTCTTAATAATAAGAATGTTCACCACGTTGGTGTTCTGTTACGTCTCTTGCACCTTTTAATTCATTCGGGAAGAGCGAAACTAACTGTTTCTCCACCCCGTCTTTTAAGGTGACATCAACCATTGAACAACCATTACAGCCACCACCGAATTGTAGAACAGCATAACCGTCATCGGTAATTTCAATTAACGTGATTTTACCGCCATGGCTGGCTAATTGTGGGTTGATTTGTGTTTGGATCACGTACTCTACGCGCTCAATTAAAGGTGCATCATCTGCAACTTTACGCATTTTTGCGTTAGGTGCTTTTAAAGTCAGTTGAGCACCAAGCTCTTCTGTTACATAATCAATTTCCGCGTCTTCTAAAAACGGTAAACTGATTTCATCTACAAATGCTGAAAAAGTATCGTATTTCATTTCGGTATCAGTCGCTTCAACTGAATTTGGCGGGCAATAGGACACGCCACATTCTGCTCCTGGCGTACCCGGATTCACGACAAAAATACGAATATTTGTACCTTCTTCTTGTGTATCTAAAAGTTTCCGAAAATGTGCTTGTGCAGCATCTGAAATAAAAATTTGTTCCATAAATAAAGTCCTAATACTTGATGCAATATATCAAGAATGATACTCCTATACGGCAATTTTTTCTACATTTATTCCTATTTTTATAGATATAGATGAATCCTATCTTTAACAGAATTTAAGCTCTTGCTAAACCCCATACCTGAATTTCTTTTACACCTAATTTTCGAAGCTGTTTGGCTATCTCTGCCAACGTTGAGCCGGTTGTAATCACATCATCCACCAAAGCAACGCGTTCATAAGGAAAGGGCTTTTTGGTATTCACTGCAAAAGCATTTTTAAGATTGTGTCGTCGATCTTTCGCCGTTAAACCTCGCTGAGTATGAGTATATTTAATCCGTTTCACCACATGATTACAGTTAGACACATCACACCAACGACTTAACCAATTAGCCAATAAATCAGCCTGATTATAACCCCGTTGCCACTGTCGAAAATGATATAGCGGTACGGGGATAATCGCCTGTGGCAGAGAGAGTCCATGTGTTCGTCTCGCCTCTCGCACCGCAAGATAAAGCAAACGCGATAAACTCCGATCTAACCAAAACTGTTTTTGGAATTTAAAACGATGAATAAGTGAAGAAAGCGGTTCAAGGTAATGTCCAATTATCACAATACGATCCCAAGCGGGTTCATTTCTCAAACAATGACCACAGCCCATTGCATAATGCTGCAAGGGTGAACCACATCGCCCACAATAAGGGAAAGTTTTAATTTGCTTCTGACATCGACTGCACAATCCATTTCGACCAAGATGAATAGATCGCTTGCAATGCACACAGCTAAACTGAAAAAAATGGGAAAACATAAGAGAAATTGACCGCACTTTATTTTTTCGCTTTTTCAACTTGCTTAAAATGCTTTTCTTTTTTGGCCATTTCCATTCTTTCACCTTGTTTCAAAATATGAGGGGTCACAAAAATCACGAGCTCTCGCTTTTGATGACGTTCACTTTCCTTACTAAATAAGCGTTTAATACCTGGAATATCACCCAATAACGGTACTTTATCGACACCTTTCGTGATCGTATCGTGGAATACACCACCCAATACAATCGTTTCGCCATCTTTGGCAAACACTTGCGTATTAATTTCTTGTTTATCAATGGATACGACTTCATTTTGCCCATAAGCCACGCGATTCCCTGGGGAATTTTGACTCACTAATAAATCTAATAAAATATTATTATCCTTAGAAATATGCGGCGTAACTTCCAATCCTAAGACAGCCTCGCGAAACTCTACTGATTGCGTATCATTTTTCCCATTCGTCACCACATAAGGAATTTCTGTCCCTTGTTTGATGCTTGCACTTTTCTTGTTGGTCGTAAGTAAGCGAGGGCTTGCAATAATTTCTACGTTATTTTCACGTTCAAGTGCGGTTAATTCTAAGTCTAATAATCGGCCATTAATTTTAGCGACTTGAAGTGCTAATGAGCCAGCTGGCGTGACCGTTGTCGCAAAATTCACATTTAAATTATTACTGATATTACTAAAACCATTCGCATCTAGACTGCCACTCACTCGATGGGCAGCCTCAGTAGGATTAAAAATGCCCCAACGTACACCTAACTCTTTCAGGCTTTCATCAGTAATCGTCACAATACGTGCTTCAATGACAATTTGTTCAATGGGTTTATCCAGTTCTGCAATTAATTTTTTGATATTTTTGACAGAACGTGCATCATCCTGAATCAGTAATACATTGCTTCGATCATCAAATGTAATTGTGCCACTAGGTGAAAGCAAAGAACCGCTCCCTGTTGTTAACGATTTCATCACATCAGAAGCTTTGGCAAAATGCAATTTAACCGTTGTACTCACAAGTGGCATTTCACTAGATAAACTTTCCCCGCTAATCGCCATAGGTTCTGTTATTTTCTCTGCATATTGTTCATGTTGAGAAGGCTTACCCAAATAATAAATATCATTTTCTTGATAAAAAGAGAGCCCTTTGCTCTTAGCCACGGAACGCAATAAACGATCAAAATCTACGTTATCTAATTGTAATGAAAGTGTTCCTTCTAACTCATCATCAATCATTAAATTGGCATTTTGCTCAAGGGCAAGTTGTTGGAGTGTCGCTACTATGGGAGCTTGTTTTAAGCGAAGTGAAAATACTCGATTTTCTGCCACTGAGTAAGTTGTCCATAGGATCAGAAAACACATTAAAAACTGACCAAACTTTGTTTTTATTTTCTGCTTTATCATTTTAAAATCTCATTATGATTGAGTTCGTTTGCTCACATTGTCCAGCTTTATAACCTTGAAGCGTTACGCTGTTTTTACTCACTTTTTCGATTAAATAGCCTTCCTTTCCAATCCGCTGCCCCACTTGAGCAGAAAGAATATGCCCATCATCATTAAAGAACACTTCTGCCTGTTTACCGTATTGCACGACACCCACAATATGTAGCTGAGCCAATGGGCGTTCCTCCGCCAGTCTCGGCTCCGAATATACGCAAGTCGACACCGGCGGTAGGGTGAGCCCCTCTTTTGGATATTCGGTTTGTTCTCTTTGTTTACGATCAAAAGGATCTTGCGAAAATACGGATACAGAAAAAGTCGCTATCAAGATTAAAAAGAGCTTTTTCATTACTTGTCCTTATTCAATTGGAAAATTAACTCACATGTAATAGAAGCATTTTCCTCTTCATCTAATTTCTCAATGTTTAATTGAGTTAACGAAAGTTTAGGAATGTCCCTTAAAAGTGCGGTCAAAAATTGCTGTAAATCGGCAAAATAGCCTTGTAATGACAAATGTAACAACGTATGTTGAGAAAAATCCCAACGTAAATCCAACGCTTGAAGTCGACCATTTAACAATGCCTGAACATGCTGATTGATTGGCAACACAGAATTAGCCAATTCTGGAGAAAGTTGTCGGCTGTCTGACTTTTGCCTTAAAGTTTGTAAAATCTTTTCCTGTTTCTCCCACTCTTGTTGTTGCAAACTCAATTCTGCGTCAAGTCGATGTCGTTCATTGCTATTTTCAACGTAACGAAAAACAGGTAAAAAAATGACCGCACTTAGTGCACTCAACCAAAAGATAGCATGCACCATTTGAGATAATCGAAGCCATTTCCCCAACCAACCTTGTGCAGTTTTTTGAACAATCTCATCGATAAGATTCTTCATTGCTCAGACTCCAATAACTGAATATCAAATTGAAAGAATAACTGTTGTTGCACTGGTTGAAACTTGGTCAAATTAACCTCTGTAAAATGATGTTTAAGAAATTGATGTATCGCTTCAAATTCTTGTTGATTTTCCGTCATGCCAGAAAGGGCAACTTGCTTCGCATTGAGCGTAAATACATCTAACTCACCTTGTTGTAATGGTAACTCACTTAATAAGTTAAGCATCCGATACACATATTCTGTATCCATTTCTGTCAGCTCATTCATTTCTTTCAGGTTACTTTGTAGTTGCTGAACTTGAATGCGTTTCTTATGGACTTGATTGGTGATTTGTGCGAGTTTTTCTTTTGTCTGATTTAGCGCATACACTTGTTGTTCATTAAGATGACTCAAGCCAACAAAAATCAAAACTGAGCAAGCTATCCAAATTAAACCTTGCCACATAAAGCGCCGAACGGCCTTTTGATGTTGTTCTAAGCGCCAAGGCAATAAATTAAGGCTTAACATCACCACTCTCCCGATTAACTGAAGACAAAAGTGCAGGTGTTTTTGAGGATAAATCCACTAGCTTTAAATCGGTTTGCCACAGTGCATTACCTAAAGCGATGACAGGTAAATCTGTTTCGATGCGTTGCCAATTCTGAGGCAGTGATTCTATCGTGCGTGAATTCAATATATCTGGCGTTTGATACACATAAACCTGTTCTATCTTTTCAGGAAAACGCTGGATAAATTGTTGATAAAGTTCAGATAAATCATGTTGAGATTGCAAAACTTGTCGTTGTTGTAAGCGTTCACAAACGGCGAGACAACCTTGTTGATCTTGATATAAAAATAAAGTGTTAATCGGCTCTTGCCCTAAAATGACATAAAATGCGCGTAAAATACTGTGATTCAGTAAATCAAGTACGGTCAATTTTAGCGGCAAATATTTTGCTAATTCCGCTTTAGCGCTTTCTTGTCGAATCACCGTGATATCCAAACGAAAACCTTGTTTTAATGGCGTGGTAAGATAATCAAACCATAATTCATCCAAAGGAATCGGTAATTCTTTTTGCAAAATAAAACGACATTGTTGTTCACATTCCTGGGCATTGAGTGTTTGTGGTAGAATGAGCGTTTTAGACCAAGTTAAGTGGGGAGAAATTGCGCCAACAAAACAGCATTGACTGCTTTTTTGTGGCAAATGAGGCAATAACTGGGAGAAAATATCTTTTTGTTGCGTATTTAAGCAAATTGATTGAACTTTGTGGAATTCATCTAGCCAAACAAAACAGAGGTTATCTTGTTGTTTACTCACACCAATTTGTTGTTTTTGCTGCTTTCTATTGGCAATTCCCATATTCTTTCCTATTCTTTAAGGGATTAATCTTTTATACTTAGCAGCCAAAATCATAATTTTGATTTTTTGAATATTCATTAAACCAGAGAGAATTTTACGATGCGGATCGCAAAATTAATATTAAGTACCCTATTTACAATATGTATACTGGGATTAGTTGCCGGTGGTGTACTGTATTTTCACTTAAAATCCTCCTTACCATCGGTAGAAAGTCTAAAAACCGTTGAGTTGCAACAACCGATGCAAATCTATACGGCTGATGGCAAATTAATCGGTGAAGTCGGCGAACAACGCCGTATTCCTGTGAAATTAGAAAACGTCCCTCAGCGTCTGCAAGATGCCTTCTTAGCAACGGAAGATAGCCGTTTTTATGACCATCACGGTTTAGACCCGGTCGGTATTGCTCGTGCGATTTTTGTTGCAGTCAACAATGGTGGTGCCTCTCAAGGGGCAAGTACCATTACACAACAGCTTGCGCGTAACTTCTTTTTAACCCCAGAAAAAACCATTATTCGCAAAGCCCGCGAAGCGGTATTAGCCATTGAAATTGAAAATGCCTTAAGCAAACAAGAAATTTTAGAACTTTATTTGAATAAAATTTTCCTAGGGTATCGTTCTTACGGCGTCGCAGCCGCCGCTCAAACCTACTTTGGTAAAAACTTAGATGAGTTAACGCTTTCTGAAATGGCCGTCATCGCAGGCTTACCAAAAGCACCTTCTACAATGAATCCACTGTATTCACCGAAACGTGCTGAAGAACGTCGAAACGTTGTACTAAGCCGAATGCTTGATGAAAACAAAATCACCAAAGCGGAATATGATGCAGCCATTAAAGAGCCAATCGTCGCAAGTTATCATGGAGCCAAATTTGAATTCCGTGCAGACTATGTGACTGAAATGGTTCGTCAAGAAATGGTGAAACGTTTTGGTGAGGAAGAGGCTTATACCAAAGGCTATAAAGTCTTCACGACAGTGCTTTCAAAAGATCAAGCGGAAGCACAAAAAGCCGTACGTAATAACTTGATCGATTATGATATGCGTCATGGCTGGCGTGGCGGTGCACCACTTTGGAAAAAAGGTGAAGCCCCATGGGATAATGAACTCATTGTTGCTTTCTTGAAAAAATTACCTGATTCAGAACCATTCATTCCAGCAGCAGTAACCGCATTGGGTAAAAATGGGGCAGAATTGCTCTTAGCGAATAATGAAACGATGACGCTTTCTTCTAACGCAATGCGTTGGGCTGGTAAATCACCGGTTAAAGTAGGCGAACAAATTTGGATTCGCAAACGTGATAACGGTGAATGGATTTTAGGTCAAATTCCGGCAGCTAACTCTGCATTAGTTTCATTAAACTCTGATAATGGAGCCATTGAAGCCATGGTGGGGGGGTTCAGTTACGAACAAAGTAAATTTAACCGTGCAACGCAATCTTTAGTGCAAGTAGGTTCTTCGATTAAACCATTTATCTATGCCGCTGCATTAGAAAAAGGTTTAACGCTTTCAAGCGTATTGCAAGATAGTCCTATCTCTATTCAAAAACCAGGACAACCTCTGTGGCAACCGAAAAACTCACCTGATCGTTATGATGGTCCAATGCGTTTACGTGTAGGTTTAGGTCAATCTAAAAATATGATTGCTATCCGAGCATTACAAACTGCCGGCATTGATTTCACTGCTGATTTCTTACAACGTTTTGGATTCAAACGCGATCAATATTTTGCCAGTGAGGCGCTTGCATTAGGTGCTGCCTCTTTTACACCGCTTGAAATGGCTCGTGCTTATGCAGTATTTGATAATGGTGGTTTCTTAATTGATCCTTATCTTATCGAAAAAATTCAAGATAGTACCGGTAAAGATTTATTTATTGCGAACCCGAAAATTGCTTGTATCACCTGTAATGATATTCCTGTAATTTATGGTGAAACAAAGGATAAAATCGATGGTTTCAAAGATGTCGCAGAAGTAGCTAATCCAGATAATCTAAAATTAGCACAAGGTAATAACAACACAGATACAGAAGAAGGTGATCAGCAACCAGAAAATGTACCAGATTTACCAGAAGTTCAAACATCAGCATTAAATGATGGATCTGTTGATTTGATGGCTGATGCGAAAGACAGTACCGCAAAGCAGGAATATGCGCCTCGCGTTATTAGTGGAGAATTAGCCTTCTTAATTCGTAGTGCATTAAATACTGCAATTTATGGTGAACAAGGTCTTGGTTGGAAAGGTACCAGCTGGCGTATTGCTCAAAGTATTAAGCGTAGCGATATTGGTGGTAAAACCGGTACCACCAATAGCGCGAAAGTTGCTTGGTATGCAGGTTTTGGTGCAAATTTAGTCACCACTACCTATGTCGGCTTCGATGATAACAAACGCGTATTAGGTAAAGGGGAAGCAGGTGCAAAAACAGCAATGCCTGCTTGGGTAGCTTATATGAAAGCCGCACTTTCTGATATACCTGAGCGTCAACTTGCACTTCCACCAAACATTATGGAAAAAACCATTGATAGTAACTCTGGTTTACTGTCTGAAGGTGGTGGGCGTAAAGAATACTTCATCGTTGGTACCGAACCTAAACGTACTTATATTGCGGAAATGCAAGAACGTGGATATTATGTTCCACCAGAGTTACAACAACGTTTAAATGGCGGAACTGGAAAAACCAAAGATGCAATTCCTGCAACGCAACCAGAAGAATTATTCTAGTGCTGGTTTAAATAATAAAAAATATAGTTAATTTTAAATGCCTTTCCGATCTAAATTTGTGAAAGGCATTCTTTTATCCAAAATATTTTCCATGTTAGTGAAATCTTAAGTTTGATAAATTCATCTAGAGCAGTTGCCTATCTCTTGTTTCCGTAATAAACCATAATCCAATTAAACTCAATACGGCATTTAAGGTTAAGTAAATTCCAACACCTTTTAAGCCATAATTAGCATTCAATGGTAATGCAATAATTGCTGCTACACTGGCACCAAATAATCCTGCAATATTGTAGGTTAAGGATGCTCCGGAATAACGAGCGTGTGTAGGAAATAATTCTGGTAAGAAACTTGCAAGTGGTCCATAACCCATACCAATTAATCCCATTCCAATGATTAAGAACCAAAACAAACTCAAAGTTGTTCCATTTTCTAGAAAATACGGTAAGACTAAACCAAAAAGAGCAACGCCAACAGTCGTCCAAATTAACCAAATTCTTCGTCCAACTTTATCTATATATTTGCCCGAAATTGTAATGGTAATGGCGAGTGAAACGGCGCTAGGCATTAATAAAGCAGTAAAAATTTGTGGTGAAAAACCTAATCCCATTGCATAACCGGCTTCCGATACGGTAGGGGCAGATTTTGCATAAATTTGGCTGAAAGCGATCATAATATAAAAGAGCACATAGCCTGCAATGCAGATCGACATACCTAAGAAGAATGGTTTGAAATGAGTAACGATCACTTCCATCATCGGTAAAGCTTTAGGTTTAGACTTGTTAAATGCTGCAATAAATATTGGTGCTTCAGTAAGTTTTAATCGAACATACAACCCAATGGCAACTAATACAAAAGAGAAAAGAAATGGAATTCGCCATGCCCAGTCAGTCATTGCAGCTTGTCCAAAAAGCGCGATAATGAGTAAAAAGCCACCATTGGCGAGTAGTAATCCTAGAGGCGCGCCTAATTGTGGAAAAGTGCCATACCAACCACGTTTTCCTTCTGGCGCATTTTCGATTGCCACTAATGCTGCGCCGCCCCATTCGCCTCCCAAACCAATGCCTTGCCCGATGCGGCATAAGCAAAGTAAGATCGTAGCCCATATTCCGATACTCTCGTAAGTCGGTAATAAGCCGATCACTACAGTTGAGATTCCCATTACTAAGAGGCTCATAACAAAGGTATTTTTTCTTCCGAAGCGATCGCCAAAATGTCCGAATAATACCGCCCCCAGAGGACGAGCAATAAAAGTCAGTGCTAGTGTAGAAAGGGCAGCAATTTGTCCTGAAAGAGGATCTGAAGCGTGGAAAAATTGATGATTGAAAATCAATACGGCAGCCATTGCGTAAATGTAGTTATCAAAATATTCAATCGCCGTGCCAATCATTGTTGCCATTGCTACTCGTTTTAAGCTATTTGGATTATTGGTTGCTTGCATTACTTTCTTCCTTTAGGGCTTGAGTTGCTACTTTTATATCATTCGCTTGAGTTATAGCCGTGATAACTGCAACACCATCAGCGCCGTATTTCCGTAAGGTTTTTACATGTTCTCGTTTTACGCCACCGATAGCCACAAGTGGTTTGGTGATTCCTGCTTCTCTCAATGTTTGAATGAATGCCATTCCAAGTGTTGGTTTAGGATTCTCTTTTGACTGAGTCGGAAAAATTGGACCAATACCGAAATAATCAATTTCAGATAATTCTTCTCCAATTTTTGCTTCATCTAAACGGTTAACAGACCAACCAATAATCAATGGTTTATGAGCCCTTGCTCTAACTATTGTTACAGGAGTATCACTTTGCCCAACATGAACTCCATCCGCTTCAATTTCTAATGCCAAATCAACGTTATCATCAACAATAAATGGCACATCATATTGACGGCACAAGTCTCTGCACTTAATGGATAAGGCTCGTTGTTCTGCTGGAGAATTTTCTAATGAGAATTTGCCTTTATCGCGAAATTGAAAACAGGTAATGCCTCCTTCTAAAGCTTGTCTAAGAACAGAAAGCAAGTTATCTGCTGGATTATCACCTAAATGTCGGCAATCTTGTGTGCCTGCTACAAAATAGAGCGGTAAAATTTCTTGAATATTTTTCATCTTTCAATCCTTAAATATGACTGTAAGCCCAATGATTTGTTGGTCCATGTCCATGACCAATATTCAATGGGTGAGATATGGCTGCGGTGATAAAATCTTTAGCAGTTTTCACCGCACTTTTTAATGGTGCGCCTTTGGCTAATTCAGCTGTTAAGCAGGCTGAAAAAGTACAGCCTGTGCCGTGAGTATGTGGTGTATCGAAACGCGGGCTTTCTAAAACAAAATGTTCACCATTTTGTAAAAGGATCCAATCTTTGCATTGCAAACTTTGTGAATTGAGCGAATGTCCGCCTTTAATAATCACATTCTTTGCGCCCTGTTTTTGCAAGTCTAACGCGGCTTGTTGAATGCTGGCTGTATTAGAAATTTTGATGCCTGTTAAAGCTTCTGTTTCAGGAATATTAGGTGTAATCACGTCGGCTAGTGGTAATAAATGTTTGATTAATGCGGAAACTGCTTGTTGTTGCAATAAAGGCGCCCCACCTTTCGCAATCATCACGGGATCAACCACTAATGTGCCAAATGGGCGATAACTTAAAAAATCAGCAACACATTCAATAATATCTGCTGTACCAAGCATACCAATTTTGGCACTTGTAATCTGAAAGTCATTTTTTACCGCTTTCAGCTGCGCTTGAATCGAGTTCAAGGGAATCGGGTGGATATCAAATACGCCAAATGTGTTTTGTGCAGTGACCGCAGTAATCACTGAAGTGCCAAAAACACCCTGCATTTGAAAGGTTTTGAGATCGGCTTGAATTCCAGCACCACCGCCACTGTCAGAACCTGCAATAGTCAATACTTGTGCAATGTTAGACATATTTCACCTCCGCATTTTGTTCTATTACATCAGGCGTCAAGGTAGCTAATTCATCAAGTAGACGAATTTGGAACTGCCCGACTTGTGTGGTTAGTTTTTTAGCCGCAATCTCTCCTGCAATGGTGTAAGCGGCACAGGCTTCGATTATTGCTGAAAAGTGTTTGCCTTCATCGACGGCTAAAAATGCTGCGCATACTGCACTTAATAAACAACCCGATGCGGTGACTTTGGGAAATAGCGGCGTACCGTTATGTATTGTGGCAGTTTGTTGTCCATCGCTGATAATATCGACCTCACCACTAATTAACACCGTACAGTCATAGCATAGTGCAACACGTTGAGCGGCTTCTTGTAGATTCGTTTTCCCTTGCCCCGCATCCACGCCTTTTGCTTGCCAATCTGCACCTGCAATCGCCGCAAGTTCGCCGGCGTTACCTCGAATTAGAGCAAATTTTACTTCCGCCAATAACTGACGGACTGTTTCTTGTCGGTAACGAGTGACACCCACTCCAACTGGGTCAAGCACGACAGGAATGCCTATTGAATTAGCCATTTTTCCCGCTAGTAACATAGCATCTCGTTCTTTACCTATGAGAGTACCGATATTAATGACTAATGCTTGGCTGATTTTCGGTATTTCAATCATTTCTTCAATATTAGCAGACATCAATGGCGATGCGCCTAAAGCGAGCAAACCATTGGCGCTAAAATTTGCCGCAACAATATTGGTAATATTATGAATCAACGGATTCTGTTCACGAATTTTTGACAAATAAACTGATTTCATTTTACACCTTCATTTTTATGCTAAATCCAATCCCATTTGCCAAAATCCAATTTCCATTCGAGTGGCTGTGGTAAAAATCTGTTGGATATTAACGAGTTGAGAATCATTAAGTGGCTTACAAAGTGCGGTAAGAAAATCAACAGTTTCTTGTGCAGCTTGTTGATATTCTGGTGCAGAGTATGTGTCAATCCACCCTTGATAAGGATTGCTTGGTTGTTTTGGATAATTTTCTATAATGTAGCGGGCAACGTGTGCGTAACCTAAAGCACAAGGCGTCACGGCGGCATATAGTTCTGGTAAGCCGCCAGTCATTCCACAATCAAGTAAGTAACGTGTATAGGCAATGCATGCCGCACTTTCGGGTGTTTGGAATATTTCCTGTTCACTAACTTCCCATTGCCGGCAGTAATCCAAATGTAATTGGATTTCTTGGCAAAGAATGTCGAGCGTTTTACGCGGCATGTCCATTTCGGCAAAATTTCTTGCCTTGAACACGCCCAAAGCAAAAGCACGGCTGTAATGGAAAAGATAGATGTAATCTTGTTTTAAATAGTGTTGAAAACAAGCTTTTGGCAAGGTGCCTTTTGCAAGTTGTTGCACAAATTCATGCTCAACATATTGCTTCCAATAAGGTTGCGCTTGCTGAATTAGTTGGTTGATCATCATTTTCCCTTACTGTAATTCAACAGCATAATCTTTCAATTCAAGTGCTTTTGGAATCAAGCCTTTTTGATGCATAAATTTCCCCATTTGTTGATAACGTTTGACATCCAATTGACGGGGTTTTGTTGCTAATAAAGGTAGGGTATCTTTCCACGCTAATTGATTTAATTCTGTATTGAGTTCTTTTGACTTATAGCTCACAAATGCTTGCCATGCGTCATTTGGGTTGTTTTGTAGGTAGGTTGTAGCTTGTTCAAGTGCGGTCAAAAAATCGGAAAGTTTTTTAGAAGCAAGACTGTTTTTGTTAGCCACTACAATCAATTCATCATAAGCCGGCACACCATATTCTTCAGGGAAAAATGCTACACCTTCTTGTTTTTCTAAATAGATTTGATTGAGTTCAAAATTGCGGAAAGCCCCGATGACCGCATCGACTTGTCCTGTTAAAAGAGAAGGGGAAAGCGACCAATTCACGTTTACTAATTTTACGTCTTGATTACTGAGTCCAATAGAGCGAAGCATCGTGTCAAGTAACACGTCTTCAAAACCACTAACTGAATAGCCCACTTTTTTTCCTTTCAGGTCGGCAAGTGTTTTGATGTTGCTATTTTTAAGCACCACAACACTATTTAATGGACTAGAAATGAGTGAACCTACTCGAACTAAAGGTAATCCTTCTGCAACTTGTTGATAAAGTTGAGGTTGATAATTAATGGCTAAATCCACTTTTTCTGCAGCAACCAATTTAGGCGGTAACGATGGATCAGCCGGTTCGATAATTTCGACCTCTAAGTTATTTTTTTCAAAAAAGCCTTTTTGTTGAGCAACGATGATTGCTGCGTGGTCAGGATTCACATACCAATCAAGCATTAAGCTGATTTTCTCTTTTGCTAAGCTGGTAAAACTGGCGGTGAGTCCAATTAAAAGACTGAAATAACGGATGATTTTCTTCATTTTTGTCTCCTTGTGTCATGAAGAGTTAAACGTGCCAAATAAAACGGCGTAGTAGCCAATCAATGCTGAAATATAAACAAAGCGAAATTGCCACTAATATCAGCAATGAGGCAAACATTAAATCTACCTGCATACGGGCGTTGGCGTGGATCATTAAATAGCCAAGCCCTTCTGATGACCCCACCCATTCTCCGATTACAGCGCCAATTGGGGCAACTGAAACGGCAATACGAAAGCCCGATGCAAATGCAGGCAATGCAGCAGGTAATCGCACTTTGAGTAATAAACGCAAAGGGGAAGGTTTTAACGTTTTGGCGAGGTCGAGCCAAGCTTGAGGTGTATTGCGTAATCCATCGTAACAAGCTGCTGTTACAGGAAAATAGATGATGAATATGGCCATCAGAATTTTTGATGGCATGCCATAACCCAGCCAAAGTACGAGTATTGGGGCGATAGCAAAAACAGGAATTGCTTGAGAAATCACTAAAACGGGTAACAGTAATGATGATGTTTTAGGTGAAAAAGAGAGTAACAGGGCTGATGACAATCCGAAAATAAAACCCAGTAGTAATCCTAAGCCAATTTCAATTAAGGTAATTTGTGTATGCAGCCAAAGTAGTTCTATATGGGAAGTCAATTGCAGCCATACAGCTTGCGGAGAAGGAAATATGTAATGGGGAAAATCACCAAATACGCTAATAAGTTGCCAGAGACACAGCAATATAATTCCAATAAAGAGCGGTTTAAGAAGGCTAAGTTTCATCTTTTTCCCTCTAATAACCCATTTAATAATTGCTGTTGGAGCATCCACAAATTTTCTTGGTTAAGTTCTCGTGGTGCTTTACCTTCAGGTTTTATGACATCAGATAATGCTGGTTGATTAGGCTGCGGTGAGCGTAATACAAAAATACGCTGGCTTAAGCGCAATGCTTCTTGAGGATCATGTGTAACCAATAACACGGATTTATCTTTTAATAGTTCATAAGCCAAGTTTTGTAATTGATAACGACTAATCGTGTCAAGGGCAGAGAAAGGTTCATCAAGTAAAACTAAATCAGCGTTTTGCATTAATACTCGAGCGAGAGCCACTCTTTGTTTCTGTCCTCCAGATAATTGAGCACAGCTTTTATGAAGATGTTCTGACATGCCTACTTGTTCAAGTAGTGCTTTTGCTTGAAGAGTTGTTTTTGCAGATTTATTCCCGAATAGTACGTTTTCTAATTGGACGTTGTCAATAATTGAAAGCCAGGGATAAAGAGTATCTTTTTGTGGTAGCCATGCCACTCGAATATTAGGATGAAAGATGATATTGCCTTGGATTTTCCCTTGTATTTCAAGCCCTGCAATTAATCTTAAAAGCGTTGATTTACCTACACCAGAACAGCCAAGCAAACTGACCCACTCATTAGGCAAAAGCGTTAAGTCAAGGTGTTTAAATAGTACCTGCTCTCCAAAAGCAAGACTAAGATCCTGAATATGCACCATAGCATTAACCTAATGATTAACTACTAAAGGTAACGGTAGAAAAGGAATGAAAATAGGTATGAAGAATGAGAAAGTATTTTGGCATATTAGTTTCCTACGTCAGTGCTAACTGTTTCAGGTTCACGGGTATCATCTCAGCCACCTTGTGGCACCCCGACTAAAATTTGAAAGAATTTTATATCGCAATTAAAAATAAAACAATAGGAAATGACATTAACTTTAGTTTTTTTGTTTAGTCCTCGAGAGTCAATTTAAGCAATAAAAATAATAAGTTAAATCATATACTCACTTTTCAAGTGTTATATTCAAAGTTCTAGAAATTACACCTTATCTTGTAAAGTAAGACAACAAAAGTATTTATAATAAAAAACTAGATTCTCTATAAGCATATAATATATTATTAACCTTTCAATTTGCTTTCCCATAAGTTGCCGGATTATAAAAAACTCTGTCATCACGAATATCCCCTTGAATTCAAAGCCCTTCAAAGGTTTTAGTGTTTCAAGTGATAATATTTTTTTCTACAGAAAAGTTATACCATCATCAATCTTGAGCGTACTTTTCTCATCATAAAGGAGAAACTATGTTAAGTTATCGTCACAGTTTTCATGCTGGCAACCACGCA
Source organism: Haemophilus parainfluenzae (assembly GCF_003252755.1). Taxonomy (GTDB): domain Bacteria; phylum Pseudomonadota; class Gammaproteobacteria; order Enterobacterales; family Pasteurellaceae; genus Haemophilus_D; species Haemophilus_D parainfluenzae_N. Next base: position 41,191 of record NZ_QEPT01000007.1, read on the forward strand.
GATGTGCTTAAACACATTGTATTAATGCTGATTCTAGAAAATCTTTCACTAAAAGAAAAAGGCTTCTACTATCTTGATACCCATTCAGGAGTCGGTCGTTATCGTTTAAGTTCTAACGAATCAGAAAAGACGGGCGAATATAAAGAAGGAATAGGCAGACTTTGGGAAAGAACAGATTTACCCGAAGAAATTACTCGCTATGTGGAAATTATTAAGAAGCTCAATTATGGCGGCAAAGAATTACGCTATTATGCTGGGTCGCCAATGATTGCCGCCCAATTATTGCGTTCACAAGATCGTGCTTTGCTCACCGAATTACATCCGAGCGATTTTCCATTATTGCGCAATAATTTCAAAGAATTTAAGAATATCACCACAAAATCAGAAAATGGTTTCCAACAACTCAAAGCCACGCTTCCACCAAAAGAGCGCCGTGGTTTAGTGCTTATTGATCCACCTTATGAATTAAAAGAAGATTATGATTTGGTGGTGAAAGCGATAGAAGAAGGTTATAAACGCTTTGCGACAGGCACTTATACAATTTGGTATCCAGTAGTACTACGCCAACAAACAAAACGCATATTTAAAGGATTAGAAGCGACGGGAATTCGTAAAATATTGAAAATTGAATTGGCAGTTCGCCCTGATAGCGATCAACGTGGTATGACCGCAAGTGGAATGGTGGTGATTAACCCGCCTTGGCAATTAGAACAGCAAATGAAAGCTATTTTGCCTTATTTGACCCAAACTCTTGTCCCTGAAGGTACGGGAAGTTGGACAGTGGAATGGATTGTGCCGGAATAATCCATTCCAAAATCTCGGTCAAAACGACCACGCTTTTAAATTTTAATTTTATTGGAATACAACACTAAACAAAGTGCAATAACCATAATTAAAATCGCGCCTGCGAATAAGATGGTATCAACTGAGCTTTCATGATTCACAATGATCAGGCGCAACATGGCGGTAATCCCCGCATAAATAAAATATCGCAAAGGAAAGTGATAGCCACTTTTAAAATATTGCACAATAAGACCAATAAAACCGAAATATAAGAAAAACATCACAGCTTGTTCCGCAACATCATAAGGCACTACACTTGATGTATTAAATACCATGATCGCTAACGTATATGTAATTTTAGCTAATGCAATAATCAATACTACAGCTAAAGCAATAAGTGAAAAACTTAATACCACTTTTAATACACCTGTAACCACGCGAGGCAGTTTTTCGAGTTCTTGAGATTCTTCCATAAAGTTCCTTTTTTGTTTTTAAATGAAGAAAGGCGCGTATTTTAAAGGAATGTGATTTCGCGGTAAATAACCAAATTTAATCAAATAAAAAAGGCAGAGATCTCTGCCTTTTCTTTTTTTTTATATAAATAATTACTCATCCAAGAAACTTCTTAATGTCTCAGAACGGCTAGGATGACGTAATTTACGCAATGCTTTCGCTTCAATCTGACGAATACGCTCACGAGTTACGTCAAATTGTTTACCCACTTCTTCGAGTGTATGGTCGGTATTCATATCAATACCAAAACGCATACGTAATACTTTCGCTTCACGAGGTGTTAAGCCTTCTAACACTTCATGAGTCGCTACTTTTAAGCTTTGTGCGGTTGCCGAATCTAATGGCAATTCAAGGGTTGAATCCTCGATAAAATCACCTAAATGTGAATCATCGTCATCACCGATTGGAGTTTCCATTGAAATTGGCTCTTTCGCAATCTTAAGCACTTTACGAATTTTATCTTCTGGCATACCCATGCGGTCAGCAAGCTCTTCTGGTGTCGCTTCACGCCCCATTTCTTGTAACATTTGACGAGAAATACGATTTAATTTATTAATCGTTTCAATCATATGAACAGGAATACGAATTGTACGTGCTTGGTCAGCAATGGAACGAGTAATAGCCTGACGAATCCACCAAGTTGCATAAGTTGAAAATTTATAACCACGACGGTATTCAAATTTATCTACTGCTTTCATCAAACCAATATTCCCTTCTTGAATTAAATCCAAGAATTGCAAACCACGGTTGGTATATTTTTTCGCAATAGAAATGACCAAACGTAAGTTAGCTTCAACCATTTCTTTTTTCGCACGACGAGCTTTTTGTTCACCACGAGATACCGCATCGCAAATCTCACGCATTTGTTGGATGGTCAGATTAGTATGCTGTTCAATATTCGCTAAATTATCTAAAGATAAACGGATACGCTCTTCATATTTTGGTAAGCGTTTTGCCCAAGCTTTAGTGGATTTTAATGCTTTTGCTACCCATGCATCATTGCTGCCATTAGCAATAATAAGTGCCTCAAATTCATCTTTTGGCATACCCGCAATATCAACTAATACTTTCTGCAGTTGACGCTCTTCTGCACGTACTCGTTTTATCATATTTTTCATTGATAAAACAAGCACATCAAATTGTTTTGGCACTAAACGGAATTGTTTAAAAATATCTGCGAGTTGAGCAATTTGATCTTTTGCACGTTTACCACTACGTCCATGTTTTACTATAGTCGCCAATGTTTTGGTGTGTTGCTCTCTTAAGGCCGCAAATCTTTCACGAGCAACTTCAGGATCTATGCTATTGTCAGAGTCGCTGTCATCCGAACTTGAGCTGCTATCGCTTTCATCTTCCTCATCACTCTCATCATCAACATCTGCAACTGATTGAGTACTCTCATCTTCATCAGTGAAATGCTCATCAACATTCGCAGCTTCCTCTTCAACAACATTTGGATCTACAAAACCAGTAATTAAATCAGCTAAACGATAATTACCCGCTTCTACTTGATCATAATTATTTAATAATTCAGTTAACGCTTCTGGATATGCAGCAATAGCAGTTTGAACTTCATCAATCCCTTCTTCAATACGTTTTGCAATGCTGATTTCATCTTCACGGGTAAGAAGATCAACCGTTCCCATTTCACGCATATACATACGCACAGGATCGGTTGTACGACCGATTTCAGATTCCACATTGGATAAAATCTGTGTTGCTTCTTCCACTGCATCTTCATCCGGAATCGTGTCATTCAACATCATTTCGTCACTTTCCGGCGCTTCATCAAGAACCGGAATACCCGCATCATGCTGTAAAGTCTGCAACAACTTATCGTAATATTCCGGATCGATCACATCTTCCGGAAGTAAGTCATTAATCTCCGCATAGGTTAAATAACCTTGCGTACGACCCAATTCCATAAGCTGTTCAATTTGTTCTGAATATTGCTCTGCGGTAGATTGTTGATTTTGTTCCATTTTTATTCCCGTTTTGCGTTATTTTTGGAAGATAAAAGCCCTTGTTTTGAACAGGAGATTTTACCATTGTTATGACGGATTAACTAACTGTTTTTTCTGCTCTTCTTTTCCCTTGAGCAAATTCACTAAAATTGCGCGCTCTTGATCAGTTAATCCTTCCGTCCTTTCTTTTGCAATCAGCATTTCAATGTCACGCTCAATCGCTTGAATATTCAATCGACGATAGTTTTGAGAGAATGCATTAATGATTTCTAAGTCATCTAATAGATGATCCCAAGAGGCTAATATTTCAAGGGGCTTGCTGAATTCTGTATCACGAAAATATTCTAAGATTTGCCCTGTTGTAATGCCTTCTCGTTCACGGCAAAGTGCGGTCAATTTTTCGAGCAATTCGTAACCCGCTTCATGCTTTAAGGCTTGTAAACCGATATCCGAAATACGATTCACTAATTGTGAATTCTGTAATAACAGCGAAATCACCACGCGCATTGGTGTTTTCTTAATGGTTTTTTGTGGCGTTTTAGGTTTGGGTTCAGCCTTATCTATTTGATTTGGTATTAAGCTTTCAAGCTGTGATTGATCAAAGATCCCAAGCTTTTGCGCCAACATATTCCGCAATGAAAGACGTAGCATATCACCAGGGATTTGACGAATTAAAGGCGCCGCGAGTGCCACTAATTTGCCTCGTCCTTCTTGCGTCGAGAAATCTACTTGTGGACTTAAATGCGCGAATAAGAATTCTGTGAGAGACTGAGCTTGATCAATATACTCTTCAAACTTTTCTTTACCATATTGACGAATATAAGTATCCGGATCTTCTCCGTCTGGTAGGAAAATAAACTTGATTTGTCGTCCGTCTTCCAGATAAGGTAAAGCGTTTTCAAGTGCGCGCCAAGCGGCATCACGCCCTGCTCTATCGCCATCGTAGCAGCAAATGACTTGCTCTGTTGAACGGAACAATAATTGAATTTGTTCCGAGGTTGTCGATGTCCCAAGAGAAGCCACCGCATAATTGACACCAAATTGCGCCAATGCCACCACATCCATGTAGCCTTCAACTACTAGTAATTTTTCTGGCTCATCATTGATTTGTGAGGCTTCATACAAGCCATAAAGTTCATTACCTTTATGGTACGTAATAGTTTCTGGGGAGTTCAAATACTTGGGTTTTTCATCCGTTAAAACACGTCCACCAAAGGCGACCGTACGACCACGTTTATCTCGAATCGGAAACATAATGCGATTACGAAATTTATCGTACACATTGCCACGATCGTTACGAGAAAGCATACCTAAATCAAACAGCTTTTTCTGTTCTTCTCGATTTTTGCCGAATTGACGCAACACCGTATCCATCGCATTGGGTACATAACCGATTTGAAAACGCTCGATAATTTCTGGCGATAAACCACGTTGCTGAAGATAGCTTTGAGCAGGAATATTTAGCGGAAGTTGCGATTGATAAAATGACGCAATCTCTTGCATCAAATCGTATAAATTACGTTTTATCTGATAGCTCACATCCGGTTTATTGCCGAATTGATTTGGGCGTTTTTCATAAGGCACTTCAAGCCCTACCGAAGCGGCAAGTTCTTCAACGGCTTCAACAAATTCTAATTTGTCATAATCCATTAAAAATGAAATCGCATTGCCTTTCGCGCCACAGCCGAAGCAATAATAGAATTGTTTTTTTTCACTTACTGTGAAGGATGGTGTTTTTTCGTGATGAAACGGACAACAAGCTTGATAATCCCGTCCCGCTTTTTTGAGTTTCACGCGCGCATTAATCACATCGACAATATTCGATTTTGTGAGCAGATCATCAATAAATTGGCGTGGAATTGAGCCTTTCATTGCCTTGCCTCCTTGAATACGATGCGAAAGTGCGGTTGATTTTGCGTGACTTTTTTCGATGAGTTTAAAGCAACAAAACCGTGATACCCAAAAGGTTTCACGGTTTGTCTTAACTCGAGTTAGAAAATACTACAAATTAGTATAAACGGGTATTGCGCGCGTTTTCGCGAGCGTTACGTTTCGCGTGACGTTTAGCAAGTGTTGCTTTTTCACGTTTACGGATTGTAGTTGGTTTTTCATAGAATTCACGAGCGCGAACTTCTGCTAAAATACCAGCTTTTTCGCAAGAGCGTTTGAAACGACGTAAAGCTACGTCAAATGATTCGTTTTCACGTACTTTAATTACAGGCATAAGCCAATCACCTCAATGAGTTTAATTTAATTGCAATTTTAAATTTTTATTACTGCCGAATGAACGGCAAATTCAATAAAGGACGCAATTCTAATCGATCTTCCCTGCAAAAGCAAAGGAAAGATCGCCTATTTGCTGAAAATTTGGCGTTTGAACTGGTTTAAGCGGGCTAAACAAGGTAAAATCTTTGCCAATTTTTTTAATAAAATGAGAATAAAATGCGTATTTTAGGAATCGAAACCTCCTGTGATGAAACAGGTGTCGCGATTTATGATGAAGATAAGGGCTTAATTGCCAATCAGCTCTACACGCAAATTGCCTTGCATGCGGATTACGGCGGTGTGGTGCCAGAGCTGGCTTCCCGCGATCACATTCGCAAAACGGCGCCATTAATTAAAGCTGCATTAGAGGAAGCCAATTTAACCGCAGATCAAATTGATGGTATCGCCTATACAAGTGGTCCTGGTTTAGTCGGCGCATTATTAGTGGGTGCAACGATCGCACGTTCACTGGCTTATGCTTGGAATGTGCCCGCTATTGGCGTACATCACATGGAAGGTCATCTACTTGCGCCAATGCTTGATGAAAATCGACCGCACTTTCCATTTATTGCCCTCTTAGTTTCAGGTGGACACACACAATTAGTGCGCGTTGATGGAGTAGGGAAATATGAAGTCATTGGCGAATCCATTGATGATGCAGCAGGTGAAGCCTTTGATAAAACCGCGAAATTATTAGGGCTAGATTATCCTGGTGGTGCCGCACTTTCACGTTTAGCCGAAAAAGGATCGCCGGATCGTTTTGTGTTCCCGCGGCCAATGACGGATCGCCCTGGTCTTGATTTTAGCTTTTCAGGTTTAAAAACCTCAGCAGCAAACACCATTAATCAGGCGTTCAAACAAGAAGGTGAATTAACCGAACAAACCAAAGCTGATATTGCCTTTGCCTTCCAAGATTCTGTCGTGGATACACTTGCAATTAAATGCAAACGTGCCTTAAAAGAAACCGGTTATAAGCGTTTAGTCATTGCTGGCGGCGTAAGTGCAAACAAAAAATTACGTGAAACCCTTGGCACAATGATGAAAAATCTTGGTGGTGAAGTATTTTATCCACAGCCTCAATTTTGTACCGATAACGGTGCCATGATTGCCTATACGGGCTTTTTACGCTTAAAACAAGGTCAGCATAGCGATCTCGCTATTGATGTAAAACCTCGTTGGGCGATGGACGAACTCCCTGCAATTTAAGGAAAAAATATGGAAAATATAATTAAAGTAAGAGCTATGCGTGTAGCCGGTGTCGCTTGTTTTTTAGTGCTCGCGATTATTGGTGCATGGATTTTTACCACGCCAAGCAGTGATATTGTTGACGCTCTTGCTGAAGCAGGAAAAATGGTGGGTGGTGGTGCCACTTACGGGACCTTTATGCTCGCAGCCTGTCCACCTGTTGCAGGATTCATTGCCTATCATTTCTGGAAATGGGTGATTAAATAATGGCAAAACTCTATTTTTACTACTCTACGATGAATGCGGGTAAATCAACCACGTTGTTGCAGTCTTCCTATAACTATCGTGAACGCAATATGAACACCATGGTTTATACGGCAGCCATTGATGACCGCTTTGGATTAGGCAAAGTCACGTCGCGTATTGGTATTCATGAAGACGCCAATTTATTTACGTCAACGAGTGACCTTTTTGCCGAAGTGAGTCAACGTTTACAACAAGAAAAAATTCATTGTGTTTTAGTTGACGAAGCCCAGTTTTTAACGAAACAACAAGTATATCAATTAAGCGATGTCGTGGATAAACTGAAGATTCCTGTGCTTTGTTATGGCTTGCGTACCGACTTCCAAGCAGAGCTATTTGAAGGTAGTAAGTATCTACTTGCTTGGGCAGATCAACTAGAAGAATTAAAAACAATCTGTTATTGTGGACGTAAAGCCAATTTCGTTTTACGTTTAAATGAACAAGGTCAAGTCATTAAGGAAGGGGAACAAATCCAAATTGGTGGAAATGACTCTTATCTTTCGGTTTGCCGCTATCATTACAAAGAAAAGTGCGGTCAGCTTTAACCTCGTTTTTCAATTTTATACTCGGAGAACAATTTTATGCTAAAAAACAAAACATTCGGCAGTGCCTTAATCATTGCCGGCACGACCATCGGGGCGGGAATGCTCGCGATGCCATTAACCTCTGCCGGTATTGGTTTTGGTTACACCGTTTTCTTATTAGTCGGCTTATGGGCGCTTTTGGTTTACAGCGGTTTACTTTTTGTTGAAGTCTATCAAACGGCCGATCGATTAAATGATGGCGTGGCGACTCTCGCTGAAAAATACTTCGGCATCACTGGACGTGTCTTAGCCACCTTTAGTTTGCTCATTTTACTTTATGCTCTTTCTGCGGCCTACATCACCGGGGGCGGTTCATTATTATCGGGTTTACCAACCGCTTTTGGTTTTGAAAGTCTTTCCTCCGAACTTTCAATTATTATATTTACTGTCGTACTCGGTGCCTTTGTGGTTGTAGGTACAAGAGGCGTTGATGGTGCCACTCGTATTCTGTTCATCGGTAAATTAATTGCCTTTGCTTTCGTGTTATTCATGATGTTACCAAAAGTGTCTGTCGATAACCTGATGGCCTTACCTTTAAATTATGCTTTCGTGATCTCTGCGGCACCAATTTTCTTTACCTCCTTTGGCTTCCACATCATCATGGGCAGCGTAAACAGCTATTTAGATGGTAGTGTTACTCAATTCCGTAAAGCGATTTTAATTGGTACAGCGATTCCACTTGTGGCTTATTTAGTGTGGCAATTAGCGACTCACGGTGTATTAAGCCAAAATGAATTTGTGCAAGTGTTACAAGCAGATCCAACCCTTAACGGCTTGGTCAATGCAACACGTCAAATCACAAACTCCCACATCATGGGTGAAATCGTACGTGTGTTCTCTGCACTTGCATTAATCACCTCTTTCCTTGGTGTGATGCTAGGGGTATTTGAAGGTTTAGGCGATTTATTCAAACGTTACAAATTGCCACATAACCGTTTAACACTTACCATTGCAGCCTTTACTCCACCACTTGCATTTGCTTTGTATTATCCTGAAGGCTTTATTGCCGCATTAAGCTATGCAGGCTTACTCTGTGCGTTCTATTGCTTAATTTTACCTATCGGTCTCGCATGGAAAACACGTCAAGCGAATCCAAATCTGCCTTATCGTGTAATCGGCGGTAATGTGACTTTAGTGATTGCATTCGTTATTGGTGTAGCGATTATGATCGTGCCATTCTTAATTCAAGCGGGTTACCTACCGGCTGTAGCAGGTTAAAGTGCGGTCAATTTAGAGCGTGTTTTTAAGATAAAAAATGGGGCGTATTCATCTACGCCCCATTTTGTTTTCTAACCGTTTAATTATGACTGAATTTCAGCAAGGAACTCTTCTTCCGTGAGAACAGTAACGCCTAATTCTTGTGCCTTTGTGAGCTTAGAACCCGCTGCATCACCGGCAATCACAAAATCTGTTTTTGCTGAAACCGAGCCGCTCACTTTCGCGCCCATGTCTTGTAATAAGGCTTTAGCTTCATTACGTCCCATTTGAGTTAAGGTTCCGGTTAACACCACCGTTTTGCCTTTAAAGCGGTTTTCTGTCACTTCTTTGGTTTCCACGGTTTCCCAATGTACGCCTTGAGCGATTAAATCATTCACCACCGCGACATTATGTGGTTCATGCCAAAACGCCAAAATACGATTTGCCACCACTTCACCCACGTCAGGCACTTGCTGTAAGGCTTCTAAATCTGCATTTTGCAAGGCTTCCAGGGTTTTAAAATGATTGGCTAAATTCAATGCCGTTGCTTCACCCACTTCACGGATTCCTAAAGCAAAAATAAAACGAGCCAACGTCGTATTTTTTGCTTTTTCAAGGCTCGCTAAGGCATTTTCGGCTGATTTTGTGCCCATTCTTTCCAAACGGGTTAGCGTAGTTAAATCTAACTTAAATAAATCGGCCGGTGTATGAACTAATTCACGATCCACCAACTGCTCGATTAATTTCCCCCCTACGCCATCAATATCCATGGCTTTGCGAGAAACAAAATGTTTAAGCGCTTCTTTACGCTGTGCTGCACAGAACAAACCACCCGTACAGCGTGCCACGGCTTCACCTTCAATGCGAACAATAGCCGAATCACATACAGGACAAGTTTTAGGGAAAATGATCGGTCTCGCATCTGCTGGGCGACGGTCGTGCAATACACCAATAATTTGTGGGATCACATCCCCCGCACGACGAATAACCACCGTATCGCCAATCGCAATATCTAAGCGTTCAATTTCATCGCCGTTATGTAATGTGGCGTTACTTACCGTTACCCCTGCCACAAATACCGGTTCCAATTTAGCCACTGGGGTAATCGCCCCTGTTCTGCCCACTTGGAATTCCACATCATTTAAGCGAGTTAATTCTTCTTGCGCAGGGAATTTATAAGCAATTGCCCAACGTGGCGCCTTGGAGATAAAACCTAATTTTTCTTGTAACGCAATATCATTGATTTTCAATACAGTGCCATCAATATCGTAGCCAAGAGAACTGCGTTTATTTTGAATATCACAATAAAAATCCAACACTTCATCGGTGCCGTTACATAAACGGATTTCTGGATTCACCGGAATCCCAATAGACTTCAACCATTGCAAACGATCATAATGTGTATTCGGTAAATCTACCCCTTCAGCAATACCAATACTATAAGCATTCAAGACCAATGGACGTTTACTCGTAATTTTCGGATCGAGCTGGCGCAACGATCCCGCTGCAGCATTACGCGGGTTAGCAAAAGTTTTCTCACCTTTCTCTAACGCCAGTTGATTTAAACGCTCAAAGCCTGCGTGTGGCATAAATACTTCACCGCGCACCTCTAAACGAGCGGGTGGATTGTCCATTAAAAGCTGCAACGGAATATTTCGAATCGTGCGAATATTGGCAGTAATATCTTCCCCTGTCGTCCCATCACCACGGGTTGCAGCTTGAGTCAGTACGCCATTCACATACAAAATACTCACCGCTAAACCATCTAACTTAGGTTCACAGCAGAAAGTGAGTGGTTCTGGCAAACGAATAAGACGATCTTCAATACGCTTTACGAATGCATAAAATTCCTCGTCTGAGAAAGCATTATCCAAAGAGAGCATCGGAATTTCATGACGAATCTGGGCAAAACCTGAAAGCGGTTTTGCGCCCACACGTTGAGTAGGTGAATCTGCCGTAATGAGCTCCGGATGAGCGGCTTCTAAGGCTTTAAGTTGGTGAAATAAACGGTCATATTCTGCATCCGGAATGGTTGGATTATCCAACACGTGATATTCATATTCATAACGACGAAGATCCTGACGTAATGTATCAATTTGTTGCTGAAGGCTCATAATGTTCTCTAACGGTTTACTCATTGAATTAAAATGGGCGAACCATCGGCTCGCCCAAAGTGCGGTTATTTTTTCGTGCGTTTTATGCGATGCGAGATAAATAATCCTGCTCAGCTACATCATCAAAAATCTCTTGCTGATCAGTCAACACCACGCCACCTAAATCTTCTGCGATGGTTTTCGCTGCGCGAATCATCATGCGTAAGTTAGCCAAATTATTACCTGGTGATGGCAACTGCATAAAGAGTACCACGCCCATGGTTGAAAACTCTGCCATATTGTAATAATCAAACGTACCGGGTTGTTCAATATTTGCCACGCTAAATAGCACAGGACTTGCCACACTTAAATCAAAGTGGCGGTGATACATTTGACGCTCGCCAAAAATGAATCCCAAGTTTTCTAAAGATTGAGATAATTGTGGACCATAGAATTCACGATTTTGATTTGAAATCACATAAAATTGAACAAAACCGGTGGTTTGTTTTGTTTTTTCAACTTCTACCGGTTCGTGATAGTTAAAATGCACGTTCTCATGAGTAGGCTCTTGAGTTGGATTTAATGACATCTCGGCTAACTGCTCACGCAATTCAGGTGAAGAAGAATTCACACCATCAAAATCACTGCTTTGTGCTTCTAATTCTTCGATTGTCATTTCTGCCACACGTGGTTTCGGTTGTACATTCGTTTCAGGATAAACCACAGGTTCAGGCTGTGGCGCAGGAGCAGGTTGCGTTGTATTCATCTCATAAACCGGCTGATTTGGTAAGGAGATTTTAATATCGTCCACGCTTTTTTCTATTTGACGCGCATCCACTTGAACGCGCTGCTCATCAAAATTAAATTGCTGTTGGCTTGTCGCCTGTGATGCCACTTTAGGTTGAACATGTTGTTGTACAGGCTGCGCCGCTTGAGCACGATGTGTTAAACGAATATCCGCATTAGGATCAGCGGCTTGCGAAAAAGGATTGACCTCACCGTTTTTAGAAGTGCGGTTAAATGTATTCGCGCTTTTAAAATATTTTGATTTCTCACGACGATTTGACCATAATCCGTGTACCACTAAGGCAATTAAAGCCATTACCCCTAAAATAATCAAAATGGTATTTAAGTCCATGCTTGTTGCTCCTTAACGCAATGATTTCTGCTGATCCTATCACATTTCGACAGGTGAAAAAATAGAAAAGCAAACAAGATATTAAAAGGGATGAGATGGAATTTTCCTCAAAAAATATTGTCTTTCTGTGACGTTTTGTATTTTTACTTTTCAATTTAAAGGAACAATGATGATCGATCAAAATGAAATAAAATCTGCTTTCAATCATTTCGTGATGGGTTGGCATTTCATTACGCAAAAAGGTCTCCGACGTTTTGTGATTATGCCAATTCTACTGAATATCGTCCTGCTTACAGGCTTATTTTGGTTATTTGTTTCTCAAATCTCCACAATGATCGACTGGGTAATGAGCTTTATTCCTGATTGGTTAAACTTTTTAAGTGTGATTTTACTCGTGCTGTCTATTGGCTCAATTCTCTTATTTTTCTATTTTGCCTTTACGACACTTTCAGGCTTTATTGCCGCGCCGTTTAATGGATTATTAGCAGAAAAAGTCGAAAAAATGCTAACTGGTGAAGCAGTTAATGATGATGGTTTTGCCGAAATTATGAAAGATGTGCCACGTATGCTAAATCGTGAATGGCAAAAACTATGGTACAGCTTACCGAAATTTGTAGGCTTGTTCTTATTGAGTTTTATCCCTGTTATCGGACAAACCATTATTCCTGTGCTGACATTCTTATTTACCTGTTGGATGATGGCAATTCAATATTGTGACTATCCGTTTGATAACCACAAGATTTCCTTTGGCATCATGAAAAATGCATTAGGCGAAAGACGCACACAAAGCCTGACATTCGGGGCTTTAATTACCCTTTGTACGACATTACCGATCGTGAACTTAGTCATTATTCCTGTGGCGGTCTGTGGTGCAACCGTGATGTGGGTGGAAAACTATCGCTCACAATTAAAATTTGATATGAATTTTGACCGCACCTCAGGTTCAACACAAATTGTGACACGTTCTAGTAGTACTGAAATTAAGCCTTCAGGAAATGGTATCGTGAATAAATAGCATTTAGTTATAAAATATAGCTATTAACTATTTTTTTTATATAAAAACCGGTGTTATAACTACTGCATCAACTCATTCCAAATATAAAAGGACAGTAAAATGACAATTTATGCAGATAACTCATACTCAATTGGTAATACGCCATTAGTTCGTTTAAAACACTTCGGACACAATGGTAACGTTGTTGTAAAAATTGAAGGTCGTAACCCAAGCTTCAGCGTGAAATGCCGTATTGGTGCCAATATGATTTGGCAAGCAGAAAAAGACGGCATTTTAACAGCGGGTAAAGAAATTGTAGATGCAACCAGCGGTAACACCGGTATTGCTTTAGCTTATGTAGCAGCAGCGCGCGGTTACAAAATCACCTTAACTATGCCTGAAACCATGAGTCTTGAACGTAAACGTTTATTACGTGGTTTAGGGGTAAATCTTGTGCTTACTGAAGGCTCAAAAGGGATGAAAGGTGCGATTGCCAAAGCTGAAGAAATCGTGGCATCTAACCCAAATCATTATGTGATGCTAAAACAATTTGAGAACCCGGCTAACCCAGACATTCACCGTCAAACTACCGGTGAAGAAATCTGGAAAGACACTGAAGGTAAAGTTGATGTCGTAGTTGCCGGTGTGGGTACTGGTGGTACAATTACTGGTATTTCTCGTGCGATCAAACTAGATCACGGTAAAAAAATTACCTCTGTGGCAGTTGAACCAACAGAATCACCCGTTATTAGCCAAACTCTTGCTGGTCAAGAAGTGAAACCGGGTCCACACAAAATTCAAGGTATCGGTGCGGGCTTCATTCCGAAAAACTTAGATTTATCATTAATTGATCGCGTGGAAACTGTAGATAGCGATACTGCGATTGCTACAGCTCGCCGCTTAATGGCTGAAGAAGGGATTCTTGCAGGTATTTCCTCTGGAGCCGCTGTGGCAGCAGCTGACCGCTTAGCAAAACTACCAGAATTCCAAGATAAATTAATCGTCGCAATCTTACCTTCTGCATCAGAACGTTATTTAAGTACGGCGTTATTCGAAGGTATTGAAGCTTAATCTATTGATTTCATTCATTCTATCTAAGGTCTGTTTTTACAGACCTTTTTTTGTTTATTAATTAAACAAATTTTATTTAATATAACTAAAGGAAATAATTCATAAATAAATAATACTTTTCTTTTCTTTTTCGCTTCTTATAATTCATTTCACTTTCGTTATTTATCTAAAAAAGGAATACTTATGAAAAAATCATTTTTTAGCACCGCACTTTTAGCGGCAGGATTAGCCCTTTCTACTTTTGCTAACGCCGGTGAAATTGCTGATCGCGTTGAACAAACTAAAACCTTATTAGTCGGTACTGAGGGAACCTACGCACCATTTACTTTCCACGACAAAGATGGCAAGTTAACAGGTTTCGATGTGGAAATTATCGAAAAAGTTGCACAAAAATTAGGTTGGAAAGTTGAATTTAAAGAAACCGCTTGGGACGGCATGTATGCAGGTTTAAATGCAAAACGCTTTGATGTTATTGCGAACCAAACCAATCCAAGCCCAGAACGTTTAAAAAAATATGATTACAGCGCACCTTATAACTACTCTGCCGGCGTAATCGTGACGAAAGCCGATAACGATAGCATTAAATCATTCCCAGATTTAAAAGGTAAAAAATCTGCACAATCTGCAACCAGTAACTGGAGCAAAGATGCGCGTGATAATGGTGCAATTATCGTGACTGTAGATAGCTTGGCGCAAAACCTTGAAGCGGTAAAACAAGGTCGTGTTGATGCAACAGTAAACGATAAGCTTGCGGTGTTAGATTACTTCAAAAAACAACCTAATGCAGGCTTAAAAATTGCTGTAGAAAGTGATAAGAAAATCCCAACCGGTTTTGCTTTCTTGAAAGGTGAAGAACCGCTTATTGCAAAAGTGAACCAAGCACTTGAAGAACTACGCAAAGACGGAACTTTAAAACAACTTTCAATCAAATGGTTTGGCGATGACATTACTCAATAATTGGTTAGCCAGCCTTCCATTTATGACCGCAGAACGAGCTGATTATGTAATCAGCTCGTTTTGGCCTATGATGGAAGGGGCAATTTTATATACGATCCCCCTTGCGGTCATTTCCTTCTTTTGCGGTTTATTCATTGCAGTTATCGTGGCTGTGATTTGCACATTGCCACATCCCAATTTAATGACCAAAATTCTGCAGGGCATTTGTCGCACCTATATTTCAATTATTCGCGGCACGCCAATGTTGGTGCAGATCTTCATTATCTTCTACGGTTTACCTGAAGTTGGTATCAAACTTGAGCCTTTCCCAACTGCAATTATTGCGTTCTCCATTAACATTGGTGCTTATGCGGCAGAAACAGTGAGGGCCTCCATTCTTGCGATTCCTAAAGGTCAATGGGAAGCCTCTTATGCGATAGGCATGAATTACACTCAAGCTTTCGTGCGTACCATTATGCCGCAAGCTTTACGTATTTCCGTCCCTTCGCTATCAAATACCTTCATTAGCACAGTGAAAGATACATCCCTTGCTTCACTCGTTTGGATTGCGGAACTATTTCGTGTGGCGCAAAACATCACAGCTGAAAACTACGAATTTATTTTAATTTATAGTGAAGCGGCCCTTATTTATTGGGTATTCTGTTTTGTGCTATCGATGGGACAAACCCGTTTAGAAAAACGCCTTTCTCGCCATTTATAAGGACTGGTTATGTTAAAAGTCACGAATATTCAGAAAAGTTTTAATGGCCACCATGTACTAAAAGGCATTGATTTTGAAATTAATAAAGGTGAAGTGGTTGCTATTCTGGGTCCATCAGGTTCAGGCAAAACCACTTTTTTACGCTGTTTAAATTTGCTCGAACGCCCAGAAAAAGGGGTATTAGCATTTACTGATGGAAGCTTAACCATTGATTTCAGTAAAAAAATCAGCAAAGCCGATGAACTAAAACTACGTCGTCGTTCTTCAATGGTATTCCAACAATACAATCTATTTCCCCATCGCACCGCACTCGAAAATGTGATGGAAGGCATGGTAGTTGTACAAAAACAAGCGAAAGAGATTGCGCGTGAAAAAGCCTTAGCATTATTGGAAAAAGTTGGTTTAAAAGCAAAAGCGGATTTATATCCCTCTCAACTCTCTGGAGGTCAACAGCAACGTGTCGGGATCGCCCGCGCTTTAGCAGTTAAACCCGATATTATCTTGTTAGATGAGCCTACTTCCGCTCTTGACCCTGAACTCGTCGGTGAAGTGTTACAAGCGCTCAAAATGCTCGCGCAAGAAGGCTGGACAATGATTATCGTCACCCATGAATTGAATTTTGCCAAAGATGTGGCAGATCGCGTGATTCTCATGGAAAATGGTCAAGTTGTTGAACAAAATACCGCGTCTGAATTCTTCAGTCATCCACAGCAAGAGCGCACCAAACAATTCCTATTGCAAGCTAAAATGCCAATGGAATTCGAAGATTATTGTATTTAATCAAACCTCTAAATATAAAAAGAGCGGTCAAAAAACATCATGAATTTTGACCGCTCTTTCTATTTGAATAAATTACATAATGGCATTATAGAATACTGCTGCTAAAGCCGCCCCGATAAATGGCCCTATAACTGGAACCCAACTGTATCCCCAGTCAGCTTTAGTTTTTAATGTACCACCCAGGAAAAGACCTAAGGTTAAGCGCGGACCAAGATCTCGAGCTGGGTTGTTCGCAGAACCGGTTGTACCACCTAAGCTCAAACCAATTGCCCAAACTAGAATGGCTACTGGTAATGCTCCGATAGAGCCTAAACCAATTGGCGTACTTTCTGCTGTGCCAGGTAACGTAATATTTGCCCCTGCAAGGTAGAAAATCACAAAGACAAGTACGAAGGTACCAACAATTTCGTTCACTAAGTTGATTGGATAGTTACGAATTGCTGGTTCAGTACAGAAACAAGCGCGTTTTAAGCCCTCTTCTTCGGTCGCTGCAAAGTGATCTTTATACATAATGTAAACCAACAATGCACCTACCATGCCCCCCACAACTTGTGCCGCGATGTAGCCTGGTACCAGTTCCCAAGCAAATACACCCTTCATTGCCACACCAAGTGTTACCGCTGGATTTAAGTGCGCCCCGCTGTAAGGACCTGTCACAACAACGGCCACATACACCGCAAATGCCCACGCGGTAGTAATCACAATCCAACCAGAACTTTGCCCTTTCGTTTTATTTAAACATACGTTGGCCACCACACCGTTACCTAACAGGATGAGAAGTGCTGTGCCAAAAAATTCTGCAAAATAGGCATTCATAAGAGAATCTCCAAATAATGATTAACTTAATGATTTCATTAAAGAAATCTTGCTTTGCAATTCGTTTCGTTGTTTGATCAAATATTGAGATACTCAAAGTGAGTGGCGCCATTATCTAGTTTTAACCAATTAATTCAATAGATGAAATCGATCTATTTTCTAAAAATGCGACAAAGATCACATTATTTTGTGCGTTAATACGAGTATCCATATTTTTTAAGGGGAAAATCTGTGATAGCAATCACAAAACCCAACATTGCTTGTTCCAATTAGATTCGAATTCAATTAAGTTAGGTTCGCAATTTGTTCGTTTAAGCTCAAAATTTCTTCATTCATTTAATGAGAGTGCCGAGCACTCTAAGGAATAGCACCATGACAGACAAAAAATACATCATCGCTTTGGACCAAGGTACCACAAGCTCTCGTGCAGTATTATTAGATCACAATGCGAATGTTGTCGAAATCGCCCAACGTGAATTTACACAAATTTATCCACGCGCAGGCTGGGTGGAACATAATCCAATGGAAATTTGGGCAACACAAAGTTCAACATTAAACGAAGTGGTTGCAAAAGCAGGCATTACCTCAGATGAAATCGCGGCAATTGGTATTACTAACCAACGTGAAACCACCATTGTGTGGGAAAAAGCAACCGGCACACCGGTTTATAATGCGATTGTGTGGCAATGTCGTCGTACCGCAGATATTACAGACAAACTGAAAGCGGATGGTCATGAAGAATATATCCGCAACACCACGGGTTTAGTGGTAGACCCCTATTTCTCGGGTACAAAAGTGAAATGGATTTTGGACAATGTAGAAGGCGCGCGCGAAAAAGCGGAACGTGGCGAGCTTCTATTTGGTACTGTAGATACCTGGCTTGTATGGAAATTAACCCAAGGTCGTGTTCACGTAACGGATTACACCAACGCATCCCGAACCATGTTATTTAACATCCATACGAAAAAATGGGATGACAAAATGTTGGAATTATTAAATATTCCACGCTCAATGTTGCCTGAAGTGCGTAATTCTTCCGAAGTGTATGGCCAAACCAACATCGGGGGTAAAGGCGGTGTACGTATTCCAGTTGCAGGTATCGCGGGTGACCAACAAGCGGCACTTTACGGCCATCTTTGCACACGCGCAGGCCAAGCGAAAAATACCTATGGTACAGGCTGCTTTATGTTGCTTCACACCGGTGATAAAGCTATTACCTCTAAAAATGGCCTATTAACCACCATCGCATGTAACGCCAAAGGTGAACCTGAATACGCACTTGAAGGTTCTGTGTTTATCGCTGGCGCATCAATCCAATGGTTACGTGATGAACTCAAAATCGTACATGACAGCCATGACTCCGAATACTTCGCACAAAAAGTCCCAGATAGCAATGGCGTGTATGTTGTTCCAGCCTTCACCGGTTTAGGTGCACCTTATTGGGATCCGTATGCTCGTGGTGCAATTTTCGGTCTTTCTCGTGGTTCTAACCGCAACCATATTGTACGCGCAACCCTTGAATCTATCGCTTACCAAACTCGTGATGTATTAGAAGCAATGCAATCTGACTCAGGTCAACGCTTACAATATTTACGTGTTGATGGCGGTGCAACCAACAATAACTTCTTAATGCAATTCCAAGCGGATATTTTAGATGTGAACGTAGAACGTCCAGTGGTGAAAGAAGTGACGGCACTTGGTGCAGCTTATCTTGCTGGTCTTGCGGTTGGTTTCTGGAAAGATTTAGACGAACTTCACGATAAAGCCCGTGTAGAACGTACCTTCACACCAGACAACGATGAAGAAAAACGTGAACGTCGTTATAAAGGTTGGAAAAAAGCCGTTAAACGCTCATTAGAATGGGCAAAAGAAGATGCGGAATAATCCTTCCTGAGCAATAATAAAGTGCGGTCACTTTTTGAGAGGTTTAAAAACTCTTTGAAAATTGACCGCACTTTCAACTGTGTTAATTAAATCGATTATTGGCGATTTTACACGACTAAATTGCCCGATTTTTAAATCGCCTTGTTAATTAGCACAAGCGTAGATTCTTGCACCATTTATAGTTTTTTAGAGAAACACAGTAGCTACCTTGCTAATCAGGATAGCCATATATAAGATAATTTATTATCTAAAAAACCAACTTGAATACTATTAAATGAGATAAAGTCATACTCTTCCTCTTCATTTAACTCAATCTTATATTCAATACATTGATCATCTAAAATATTAATAAGAGAATGGATTGAAATATTATCTTTTAACTTAAATGATGACGATTTTGAAAAATCAATACTAACTTCCATAACAAGTGAATTATATAAATAGATATTAATTCCATCATATAATAATATCTCTCTATTTTTTCTCTGCGGTTCGAAATGTATAGGCTCTCCAAATAAAGATACAACTTTCGATTTTGTCTCTCCTATAGCCACTCCGTAAAAGCATTTATGGAAAATTAAGTTCATAATATCTTCTTTAGTTACGATCATTGTTAATCCCCATAATGGCACGCGTCTCCTAACACGTGCCTAAAACATCAATTTCACAATTAAGGTTCTTACTATTTTCATGAATAACTTTATTCAGTTTATCTATTTTTAGTGAGATACAAGCACGCATTAGGAGGTGTGTACTATCTGAGGTATATCCGTCTACCTTGTCTATCGACCAAATAATGAGGCCCAAAATCCTTTTTTATTTTCAACGTTCTTTTTCTTCGCTTCTTCCATTCTTTGTTTGACATAATTTACCCAAACTTGATGAGGGGCATCAAAATCAAATGATTTCATAAAATCATAAGGAATTTTATATTCTGCTAATGGATTTATATCAATCAATTCTTTGGGCGCTATAGGGCTATCAATACCCAAATCAAAACCGTGGATTGCTGCGATTTTGGCATACATTAAAACTTGCGGTTGCAAGTAAAAATCAAAATGTAAAAGCGTGTCTTTTGCTGCTCGTTTAGCAAACTTAAGGTCGAGTAATTTATCTAAAGCCTCTTGCATTCCTTTTATATTTTTATCTGCTAATGCCACATAAAATTCATGATCAGGAATACGCTTTAAATCGCTACGGGCTTTTTTCTCATCATTTAAGAACGTGAGTGCGCGTTCTTTTAATAATTGCCAATCGCCACTTAACGCCAATAAAGTGTTCGCATTAAAAAAAGGTCTGGTATCAGTTCGTTTATAGGGAACTGAAATATCGACAATTTCATCACGATGTTTAATTAAATAATCAATTAACTTTTGATTATCTGAAAGCAAACTCATAAAAAAGAAATTTGTATTAATTCCGTTGTACGCCCATTGAAAATCATATTTAGACAGAATCCCCAAGCAACCAGCAATAGAAGCATTTTCTTTAAATCCTGAAATATTATTTTCTAATAAATACTTAGAGGCTAATGCACGATGGAAATCATTTAAATAATGAATTAAAGAAAAAACATTACCTGTAAAATTATCTATAGGAGCTAACGTTGAAAACAATTCTTTATGATTGAATTTAACATATTCCTCAACTCTAGCTAGAGTAAAATTCTTAGCTTCATCATAGGTTTTAGCAATCTCACTACCTAAAAACACTTTATATTTTTCCATATTGACCTCGTATGACTACTTCTTATTAGGAATTCTAACTGGTAATAACACAACTTTACCATTTGATTTATCTACACCTGCTATAATAGTTGATTCACTTAACATAAGCATCGTTGAAAATACGAAAGTGCGGTCAAAATCGCTTGTGTTTTTGACCGCACTTTTTATTTTATCTATCAACTATACTGCTGCCGATACTTCTCTAAATTATCTTGAAAATGCTGAATATAGTACTCGATATCTTTTTCTCGGTAGCCAAGAATTCGACCGATTTCACGTTCAACTTTAGGATCAAAACCATTCACAGTGCTTGCAGGAAGTAACACTTCCATCTGTTCAGCGAGTGCAAGAGATTGAGGTAAATAGACAATAAAATCAGTTAAGCAAACATCATTTACATGACGTTGTACTGTTTTTGAATGAAGCATTCCTAGCTCAAGATAAGGGAGAAAGGCATCAGGAATACCAAGCTCCTGATTGAATAATGCCACTTGCTTTTCGCCCCTTAACATTAATTCCAGCTCCTTGCCTTCATGCGGCCCAAGAATACCTTTTTCCATAAGAATATTCCTTTCGTTGAAATAAAAAAGGGGATTGGATGATTGACCAAATCCCCTTCATTGTACGCCTATTTGGCCACAATGTTCATCTAAATGACGAAATTATTTTTTCCAATTTTTCAACGCATCGGCAAAGGCATTACCCATTGCACTATTTCCTCTTGGATGACGATCTTGGCGAGGTGCATTACTTCTTGGTTTTGCACTTAAAGTGCGGTCAGATTTGCCGTCATTTTTGACCGCACTTTCATCTAATCGCATCGTCAACGCAATACGTTTACGCGGTACATCCACTTCCAACACTTTCACTTTCACGATATCGCCCGTTTTCACCACTTGATGTGGATCTTCTACGAATTTATCGCTTAATGATGAAATATGTACTAAACCGTCTTGGTGAACACCAATATCCACAAATGCACCGAAGTTAGTCACATTGGTGACGGTACCTTCTAAAATCATACCTGGTTTTAAATCAGTGATTTCTTCCACGCCTTCTGCGAATACTGCAGTTTTAAATTCACCACGCGGATCGCGCCCCGGTTTTTCCAACTCTTTGAAAATATCTTGAACGGTTGGTAAACCAAATTGCTCATCAATGAATTGTTTTGCATCAAGCTGACGTACTACACCGGCATTGCCCATTAAATCTTGGATAGATTGTGCCGTCGCTTGCAAGATTTTTTCAACCACAGGATAAGCTTCTGGGTGAACACCCGAAGCATCAAGTGGATTTTTCCCGCCTGCAATACGCATAAAGCCCGCACATTGCTCAAAAGCTTTTGGCCCTAAACGCGGCACTTTTTTCAATTCGCTACGGCTTTCAAAACGACCATTTTCATCTCGGTATTCCACAATATTTTGCGCTAAAGTTTTCGTCATTCCCGCCACGCGAGCAAGCAATGGCGCGGATGCTGTATTCAAATCCACACCCACCGCGTTTACACAGTCTTCCACCACCGCATCAAGTTTACGCGCAAGTTGGGTTTGGTTTACATCGTGCTGATATTGCCCTACACCAATGGCTTTCGGTTCAATTTTCACTAATTCTGCCAATGGATCTTGTAAACGACGTGCAATAGAGACCGCACCACGTAAAGATACATCTAAATTCGGGAATTCATTTGCCGCAAATTCAGAAGCTGAATAAACCGATGCGCCCGCTTCACTCACCACGACAGTTTGTGGTTTATTTTCTTTAATTTCTTTAATCACTTCTTTCGCAAAACGTTCAGTTTCACGAGAAGCCGTACCGTTACCAATGGCAATTAATTCCACGTTATGTTTACGGATCAAGCTGAAAATAGCCACTTGCGCTTCGGCTTCACGCCCCGTGTGTGGATAAATGGTGGTGGTATCTAATAATTTACCTGTGTTATCCACCACAGCGACTTTAACACCTGTACGTAAGCCTGGGTCCAAGCCCATGGTGCTTTTCGCGCCAGCCGGTGCCGCCATTAAAAGTGCGGTCAGATTTCTAGCAAAAACATCAATGGCCTCTTCTTCCGCTTTTTCACGTAAACTTGCCATTAATTCCGTTTCTAAATGCAACGAAACTTTGATTTTCCATGTCCACGCAATCACTTGCTCACGCCATTTATCTGCAGGCTGCCCCGTGAAACGGACACCTAAATAATCACGAATAATTTCTTCACAATAACTTTGACGACTTCCCTCTTCTGCATCAGGATCCGCATTTAAGCTTAATTGTAAAATGCCCTCATTACGTCCACGGAACATGGCTAATGCACGGTGAGAAGGCACATTTTTCAATAATTCTTGGTGGTCGAAATAATCTTGGAATTTTGCGCCTTCCGTTTCTTTGCCTTCGATCACTTTGGATACAATAACGGCATTTTTCGCTAAATAATCACGGACTTTCGCTAATAAACCCGCATCTTCAGCAAAACGCTCCATTAAAATATAGCGTGCACCATCAAGCGCGACTTTGGTGTCTGTTACGCCTTTATCAGCATTTACAAATTCAGCTGCTGCTGTTTCAGGATCATTCTTCGGCTCGTTCCAAAGTAAATCAGCCAATGGCTCAAGACCTGCTTCAATCGCAATTTGCCCTTTGGTGCGACGTTTTGGTTTGTATGGCAAATACAAATCTTCTAATTCAGTTTTGCTTTGTGTCGCATGGATTTTGTCACGTAATTCATCGGTCAATTTCCCTTGCTCTTCAATAGATTTCAAAATGGTTTGACGACGATCTTCTAATTCACGTAAATAAATTAAACGAGTTTCAAAATGACGAAGTTGAGTGTCATCCAAGCCACCTGTGGCTTCTTTACGATAACGGGCGATAAATGGAATGGTGTTGCCATCATCTAATAATTGAATAGCGGCGAGGATTTGTTGGGGTTGAACGGTTAATTCTGCCGCAATAATTTGGCTAATTTGTTGATTTAACATTGTCATACTTCTTTGTTATTAAAGGATTCGATAAAAACGGGAATAGAATACTGGTTTTAGACAACAGGCTCAAATATAATTCAAAAAAATTTCTTTTATTTTTATCATGGCAAAATCAAATTACATTACCCGTCAAGGCTGGCTTGCGCTTGACCAAGAACTTAAATTTTTGTGGAAAGAAGAACGTCCTAAAGTTACCCAAGCGGTTTCAGATGCTGCTGCGCTTGGTGACCGCAGTGAAAACGCAGAATATATTTACGGTAAACGTCGTTTACGTGAAATTGATCGCCGTGTGCGTTTCCTTTCCAAACGCTTAGAAGTGTTACAAATCGTGGATTACCACCCGAAACAAGAAGGCAAAGTGTTTTTCGGTGCCTGGGTTGAGCTAGAAGATGAAGAAGGTGAAGTGAAGCAATACCGCATTGTCGGCTGCGATGAATTCGATCCCGCTAAAAACTGGATTTCCATTGATTCTCCCGTCGCACGTGC
Organism: Haemophilus parainfluenzae; assembly: GCF_003252755.1. Lineage (GTDB taxonomy): Bacteria > Pseudomonadota > Gammaproteobacteria > Enterobacterales > Pasteurellaceae > Haemophilus_D > Haemophilus_D parainfluenzae_N. The sequence goes on from NZ_QEPT01000007.1 coordinate 65,609, forward strand.
CTTAATCGGAAAAGGCGTTGATGATGAAATTCATGTGGAAACCCCCTCAGGCAAAGTGGTGCTCTATGTGAACCGAATTTGGTATGAAAAATAGCGAAGTAGAAAAACAAAAGAGCGGTCAAAATTGACCGCTCTTTTTTATTCTATCAATCGGATAAATTATGCTTTATCACCAATTAATACAGACTCTAACGCAATTTCAATCATATCATTGAAGGTTAATTGGCGTTCTTCTGCTGTAGTTTGTTCGTGTGTACGAATATGGTCTGAAACGGTACAGATACAAAGTGCTTTTGCACCATATTCTGCTGCTACGCCATAGATACCAGCCGCTTCCATTTCTACGCCTAAGATGCCGTATTTTTCCATCACATCAAACATTTCGAAATCTGGCGTGTAGAATAGGTCTGCAGAGAAAAGATTCCCTACGCGAACTTGCTTACCTTTTTCTTTCGCAGCTTGAACCGCTGCTTGTGCCATATCAAAATCAGCAATTGCAGCAAAATCGTTATCTTTGAAACGGATACGGTTTACTTTTGAATCAGTACATGCTCCAAGGCCGATGATAACATCACGTACTTTAACGTCCATACGTACGGCACCACAAGAACCAACACGGATGATTTTTTTCACGCCGTATTCAGTAATTAATTCTTTCGCATAAATTGAGCAAGATGGGATACCCATACCGTGACCCATAACAGAGATACGACGACCTTTATAAGTACCGGTATAACCCAACATATTGCGAACGTTAGTCACTTCTTTCGCATCTTCTAAGAATGTTTCAGCAATATATTTTGCACGAAGCGGATCGCCTGGCATTAACACAACATCTGCAAATGCGCCTTCAGGAGCGTTAATATGTGGAGTCATTGTTTTTTCCTCTTGTTGATAAATAAAAAGTCATTTAAGCAAACGTTTTCGCTTGCTTTAAAGTACAACACCACGAATGATTCGTGGTGTTGAGAGATAAAGTGCGGTCAAAATTCACCACATTTTAATTACATTGCTACGCCGCTTAACTCGATGAATAAACCTGCGATAGTCGCACTCATTAAGTTAGCTAATGTACCCGCTACAACTGCTTTTAAACCTAAGCGCGCAACATCACCACGACGATTTGGTGCCATACCACCGATACCACCGATTAAGATTGCGATAGAGCTGAAGTTAGCAAAACCACATAATGCGAAAGTAATGATGGCTTTAGTTTTTTCACTTAATACAACTGCTGTATCTGGTTGTAAGTATTTCGCGAACTCTAAGTAACCCACGAATTCATTTACGGCTAATTTCATACCAATCATTTGACCCGCGATTGCAGATTCATCCCAAGATACACCAATTAAGTAGGCTAATGGTTTGAAGATCCAACCAAAGATTGATTGTAATGTTAAATCACCGTAACCGAACCAGCCGCCTACACCACCTAAAATACCATTAACTAAAGCAATTAAACCCACGAACGCGATTAACATCGCACCTACGTTTAACGCTAATTGCATACCGGCACTAGCACCACCCGCCATGGCCTCAAGCACGTTGGTTGGTTTTTCGCTATCATCCGTTTCAGGTTGTTTATCGTTAAATTGTTCAGTTTGTGGGAATAAAATTTTCGCAAATAATAAACCTGCTGGTGCAGCCATGAAAGATGCTGCGATTAAGTAAGTCAACGGCACGCCCATTCCTGCATAACCTGCCATGACTGAGCCCGCGATAGAAGCTGTACCACCCGCCATAATAGCGAACAATTCAGATTGGGTCATATTTTTAATGTAAGGACGAACCACTAAAGGTGCTTCAGTTTGACCAACGAAGATATTCGCTGCTGCAGACATTGATTCTGCTTTAGATGTACCTAACGCCGCTTGCAATGCACCACCAATCACTTTGATGACAACTTGCATAATGCCTAAGTAATAAAGCACAGAAATTAAACCAGAGAAAAAGACGATGATTGGTAACACTTTCACCGCAAAGATAAAGCCGGCATTTGAAGGATCCGCTAAGCCACCAAAGACGAAGTTAATCCCTTCATTACCATAGGCGATAACATTTGATACACCATTTGCTGTCGCTTGTAATGCATCGCGACCAAACGGCACATACAAAATAAGGGCCGCAAATCCGATTTGGATCGCCAAAGCCCCTAATACAGTACGTAAATTAATCGCCTTACGATTATTTGAAAATAATACGGCAATGATCAGTAATACGACAATGCCTAAAACGCTACCTAAAATACCCATTTTTTTCCCCTAGGTTGGTTAGATAAGTAAGTGAATAAAATTGTCCTATTCTACTTGTTTTTCGGTAAAAAGTCGGAATATTTTTACTCCTTTTTGTCATGTTTGCTTATAAAATGGTCACAATTTTGGTCAGACCACAAGATTTCGCATAGTTTTCAAGCGTTTGGGTCTGTTCAACAGTTGGGACATAAGGCGTGAGTCCTTCGGCATCTCGTGCACCTTTTGTGTGCATTCGAATAATTTTCAACAAGACATCCGGATAGTCTTTCAATAAGGCTGCGACCTTTTCCACCAATTTTTCTGCATCAAAAAAATTCACCACATAAACTAACCGCACTTCTTCCACTTTATTCAATGGTAATAATTGCGCCAAGTTCTTCAAATTGCGATCTAAGTTTTCTTGCTTGATATGTTGATGAGTGGGGATGATGTTTTTCGGGACAATGCCTTGACGATTTTGTCTATCAAAGCACAAATGTTGTAGGCCAAGTCCTTCTCCTTTCAAATCAAAGAGAAATTTGTCTGTAACCTCAATTAAAGGACGAATTGCGTCAAATTCAAAGAAACCACTGCTATCTAAATAGCAAGTTAGCCCTTCCTCACGTAGTTTTTGAAACAATGGAACAAGCTTTTTATGATGAATAGTAGGTTCCCCGCCAGAAACTGTCACACCACGAATGAAAGGAACTGCATCCATTACTTGCTCATACAAATACTGCAGGCTGACTTGATGAGCGCCTTCTGCATAGCGAGGAATGGTTTCTGGATTATGGCAATAAAGGCAGTTTAACTTACAACCTTGTAAGAAAATACTGGTGCGATTCCCCTGCCCTTCTACATTAGAAAAAGGAATAATACGATGCAGGGGAACATAAATATCAGAAAGTGCGGTCACAAAAAACGCTATTTTCTAAAGTAAGTTATCACTTACACAAGCTTCATTTGGAAAATCACTAATTCCGCTTGGCAGCAGAATGTGAAAACCGCTTTAAGTACATATCCCTCTTCAACCTGTTGAATTTCAGATTGAATTTGACAAGGTTCACTTTCTACATCACGCGCTTTTAATGTGAAATATTCCAATGCGCCTTCTGCATCTTGACGAGTCGCGTAAAACTGTTCGATAGGTAAACTACAATCACTGTTATCAAACAATGATTTCATATCGAAAGTATTACAGCCTACGCATTCAATTGGTTTTTCAGTTTGAATGGCCATCTTTTTCTCCTTATCTAAAAAAGCCGTGATATAACACGGCTTATTAAGTTTAAAATTATTTTGCTGCAACAAAGCCGACGGCTTCGTACACTTTGGCAAGGGTTTCTTTCGCTCTTGCGCGGGCTTTTTCTGCACCTTGACGTAAAATCTCGTCTAAAAGTGCTTCATCGTTACGATATTGATAGAAACGTTCTTGTAAACCCGCAAGTAAATTTGACACTTCGTCAGCCACGGCTGTTTTTAAGTGTCCGTACATTTTGCCTTCAAATTCTTTTTCAAGGTCTGCCACAGATTTATCTGTTACCGCAGAAAGAATATCTAATAAGTTAGACACACCCGCTTTGTTTTTCACGTCATAACGTACAACAGGTGGTTCATCAGAGTCTGTTACCGCACGTTTGATTTTTTTCGCTACCGATTTAGGATCTTCAAGCAAAGTCACCACGTTATTACGGTTATCATCAGATTTAGACATTTTTTTATCAGGATCTTGCAAAGACATAATACGCGCACCGGCTTTGCCTAAGAAGATTTCAGGGATCGTGAAAATATCACCATAAAGGGCATTAAAACGAGCCGCAATATCACGGGTAATTTCTAAATGTTGTTTTTGGTCATCCCCTACCGGCACGCTTTTTGCTTGATAAAGTAAGATATCTGCCGCCATTAAAACCGGATAATCAAATAACCCCACGTTAATATTTTCGGCATAACGTGCTGATTTATCTTTAAATTGAGTCATACGGCTCATTTCACCAAAATAGGTGTAGCAGTTTAATACCCAGCTTAGTTGAGTATGTTCTGGTACATGAGATTGCACGAAGATCGTGCTTTTATTCGGATCAATGCCACAAGCCAAATAAAGGGCGAGCACATCAAGAGTTGCCTTGCGAAGTGCCGTAGGGTCTTGACGTACAGTGATGGCATGTAAATCCACCACACAGAAAATACACTCATAATCGTCTTGCATTTTCACCCAGTTGCGAAGTGCACCTAAATAATTCCCGATAGTTAATTCGCCGGAAGGCTGCACGCCACTGAATACAATTGGTTTTGTCATTGGTTATCCTTTTATTCTATAAACTGAATTGGCGCTATGATAACAAAAGATAGGGCGTTTTTTAATGATTGAGTTCAAAACAATGTGTAAAAATGCTATATTACGCCAAAAATTTCTGCAGCTCACAATTTATAATCCCAATGAAAAATTATAATGATATGGCTCTGGCACTTGCCGGTGTTTGTCAATCAGTCTTATTAATCAGTCAATTAGCTCAAAAAGGCGAAGTTGATAACCAAGATGCATTCCAAACCACCATTCATTCTCTTCTCATTACTCAACCCGAAGATACATTAGCCGTATTTGGCGGTGATATTCAACATCTTAAAGTGGGATTAAACACACTTATCGAGCAACTCACCCAATTGAATGACAAAAATTTATTAAATTATTGGGGCAGCTTGTTAGCGTTAGAGAGCAAATTAAACAAACAACCTGAAATTAAACAAGAACTTGGCCGCCGTATTGCTCGTTTACCGGAACAACTTGCTTATCACGACAATCAATTTGATGATGAGATGTTTTCTATCATGGCAAATATTTATGTCGATACGATTAGCCCTTTAGGTAAACGCATCCACATTATTGGTTCGGCATATCATTTACAGCAACAAAACGTGCAAGACAAAATTCGTGCGTGTTTACTTGCCGGCATTCGTTCTGCCGTTTTGTGGCGTCAAGTCGGCGGCAGCAAATGGCAGCTGTTATTTCATCGTAAAAAATTAGTGCAAGCGGCACGACAACTCTACTTAACTTTAAATTAATCCTTGGAGAACTCTTATGCAACTTTCCGCATTAACCGCTCTTTCCCCGATTGACGGTCGTTATCAAGATAAAACCACTGCATTGCGTGGTATTTTCAGTGAATTTGGCTTGCTCAAATTCCGTGTCACCGTGGAAGTACGTTGGTTACAAAAATTGGCGGCGACCGCTGAAATCCAAGAAGTTTCTTCTTTGTCCAAAGAAGCAAACGATTACCTTAATAAAATTGTGGAAGAATTCAGTCTTCAAGATGCTGAACGTATCAAAGAAATTGAACGCACTACGAATCATGACGTAAAAGCGGTTGAGTATTTCTTAAAAGAAAAAAGTGAAGCTTTACCAGAATTAGCCAAAGTCTCTGAATTTATTCACTTTGCTTGTACCTCGGAAGATATTAACAACCTTTCTCATGCCTTAATGTTAAAAACGGCGCGTGAAGAAGTAATCTTACCGGAATGGCAAAAACTGATTGATGAAATCACCCGCCTAGCAAACGAATACAAAACCATCCCATTACTTTCTCGTACACACGGCCAACCTGCTTCACCAAGTACTGTGGGTAAAGAAATGGCGAACGTGGTTTACCGTTTAAAACGCCAATTCAAACAACTCCAACAAAATGAAATCTTGGGTAAAATCAACGGTGCTGTGGGTAACTACAATGCGCATTTATCGGCTTATCCAAATATCAACTGGCACAAATTCAGCGAAGAGTTTGTCACCTCATTAGGTTTAGATTGGAACCCATACACTACTCAAATTGAGCCACATGATTACATTGCTGAATACTTTGATGCCGTGGTTCGTTTTAATACCATCATCATCGACTTCGACCGTGACTTATGGGGCTACATTGCGTTAAATCACTTTAAACAACGCACTATCGCGGGTGAAATTGGTTCATCCACCATGCCACATAAAGTGAATCCTATCGACTTCGAAAACTCAGAAGGTAACTTAGGTTTAGCCAATGCTGTGATGACTCACCTTGGTCAAAAATTACCAATTTCTCGCTGGCAGCGTGACTTAACCGACTCCACTGTATTACGTAACTTAGGTGTGGGCTTAGGTTATTGCTTAATTGCGTATGCTGCAACGCGTAAAGGTATCAGCAAATTAGAAGTGAACGAACAACATCTCCGTGATGAACTCAACCAAAACTGGGAAGTTTTAGCTGAGCCAATTCAAACGGTGATGCGTCGCTATGGTATTGAAAAACCATACGAAAAATTAAAAGAACTCACCCGCGGTAAACGTGTTGATGAAAAAGCAATGCGTGAATTCATCGAGAAACTGGATATCCCTGCAGATGAAAAAGCACGTTTACAACAACTTACCCCTGCCACCTACATCGGTGCGGCTATTAAGTTAGTAGAAAAACTTTAAAAAACAAAAGGGCATCTTTTCATGCCCTTAAAAAATCAAAGTGCGGTCAAAAACATCTTATATTTTGACCGCACTTTTTTATTTCTTCTCTTACCTATTGCATCATTCATGCTTAATAAACAGCAATCGTGCGTGATCATACACCCAATTAAAAATAAAGGTATAAACGGTCACCATCACCGTTAAGCTGAAATCCATCATAAAAGCTGTAATCCAATCCACTTTTAAAAAGTAAGCAATGATCGGCATGGTGAAAATAAGCAAACCGCCCTCAAATGAAATGGCATGTAAAGTACGAAATATGACGCCTCGCTTTTCTCTCGGCCCCGTAAACACTTTATCAAGAAAATAATTAAAAACGAGATTCCATAGCATGGCGGTTAAGGAAACCAATACCATGGATCCAAAGAGAATAGAAACACTTTCTTCTGTAAAGAAATACAAAGCGAAAACAGAAAGCAACACAACCGTGGTTTCAAACAAGATTGCGTGAAAAAGTCGCTCAAGAAAACTCATTTGTCATCCTTTACAAAGCAAAAGTGCGGTCAAACTCACCGCACTTTTTATCAATATTTGATTAATTGGTTTTTAATTTATTCCAATATTTTTCGTAAATGTCCACTGCTTCGCCCACATCGCCTTGCATAATGCCTTTTTCAATGTTTTCAGCCGATGGGAATAAGGTTGGGTTATTCGCCATTTCAGGTGAAAGTAACGCTTTCATACCTTCATTTGGCATAGAGAAGCCCATTTTTTCAACGACTAATTTCGCATTTTCAGGACGAAGTAAGAAGTCGATAAATTTATAAGCGCCCTCTGTATTTTTCGCACCTTTTGGAATCGCGTAATTATCCATCCAGAAAATCGCCCCTTCTTTTGGATACACAAATTGGATACTTGGATTTTCTTTGTGGGCTAAATAAGCCGAACCATTCCATAACATACCAATAGAGGCTTCACCTTGAACAAACGGAACTTCTGGCGAGTCAGAGTTAAAAGTCACCACATTTGGTAACAATTTCACTAAACGCTCATAAGCCGCTTTAATATCTTCTTCATTCGTGGTGTTTGGTGATTTACCATCTAAAAGTAATGCAATGTGGAACACTTCACGCGCATCACTGGTTAATAACACTTTGCCTTTAAATTCTGGATTCCATAAGTCAGCCCAGCTTGTAATTTTGCTTGGGTCAATATCATCCGCATTCACGCCAATACCGGTTAAGCCATAAACGTAAGGTAAAGAATATTTGTTATTTGGATCAAATTCCTTGTTTAATAAATTTGCTGGAATTTGTTTAAAATTACTTAATTTGCTGTGATCAAGCTCTTGTAACATGTCTTCTTTCGCCATTTTATTGACGTAATAGCTTGATGGGAAAACTAAATCGTAGCCACTACCTGTACTAGAGGTCAGCTTCAATTTAGCATACATTTCTTCATTACTTTCAAAGGTAGAATAAATCACTTCAATGCCCGTTTCTTTGGTGAATTCCGCAACCAAATTAGATGGCACATAGTCAGTCCAGTTATAAACATACAATTTTTCAGCAGCAAGAGCAGCAGAAGTTGCAGCAAATGCAACGGCAGAAAGACAAAGTGATTTGATGTATTGAACAGCATTTTTTTTCAATTTATTGACCTCCTCAGGACAATCAAAATAAACCTTAAGTAATCGTTTACTTGTATAAACTTGGGGGAGTATAGCACCTTTTTAGCAAAAGGTTTGACATATTTTCCCATCAGGGTAAGATTCCCTCAATTTCAATTTTATGTTAATTAATTAGGCATCAATCATGCTCGAATTCGCTCATCAAGAACATATCAAATCTTATTATTTCGACAGTCGAAACCAAACCTTCGAATTGCCGCCTCTCACTCAGCAAGAAGAATCGGATGTTTGTGTTATTGGTGCGGGTTTCTTCGGTTTATCAGCCGCTCTTGAATTAGCAGAAAAAGGCAAGAAAGTCATTGTGTTAGAAGGTGCAAGAGTGGGATTTGGCGCTTCAGGCAGAAGTGGCGGTCAAGCCATCAACGGTTTTGAAGAAGGCATTGATGAATATATTGCACAAGTGGGCTTTGATAAAGCAAAACAACTTTGGGATATGTCGCTAGAAGCTATTGATATTATTGATGAACGCATTGCGAAATATGGCATTCAATGTGATTGGAAAAAAGGCTATGCCACATTGGCGTTAAATGAACGTCGTATGGACGATCTCATTGAAATGGAAAAAGCTAGCCATGCGACTTTTGGCTATGACAAGATGCAACTTTGGGATAAAGCCAAACTAAAACAACATCTAGGCAGTGATATTTATGTAGGCGGGTTATACGATAGCAATTCAGGCCACTTACACCCATTAAACTATTGCTTAGGTTTAGCAAAAGCCTGCCTAGATTTAGGCGTACAGATTTACGAACAATCGCCTGTTGTGGATTTAGTAGAAAAATCAGGTTGTATTGAAGTTAAAACTGATAAAAGTGCGGTCATTTCTCAAGATGTTATTTTAGCTACCAACGCTTATATTGATGCGTTACCAAAATCCATTCATCGAGGCATTAATCGTAAAATTTTGCCAGTAGAAAGCTTTATTATTGCGACCGAACCCTTAGATCAAGCTACAGCTGATTCCGTGATCAATAATGGCATGTCGGTTTGCGATAATAATATCTTGCTCGATTACTATCGTTTGAGTGCGGATAACCGTTTGTTATTTGGTAGTGACTCGAGTTCTGAAAAAGATATGGTACAGATTATGCGCGGTAATATGTTGCATGTTTTCCCTCAATTGGAAAACGTCAAAATTGACTATGGCTGGGCAGGACCGATTGATATGACACTCAACGCAAGTCCGCATTTTGGTCGTATCTCACCGCACATTTATTTCGCACAAGGCTATTCTGGACACGGCGTCGCACTCACTGGACTTGCTGGACGCATTATTGCCGAAGCGATTTTAGGTAATGACGAACGTTTGAGAATTTTTGAAGGGTTGAAAGTGCCTTCGTTTTACGGTGGAAAATCCCTCAAAAAATTAGCCACCAAGATCGGCACACTCTATTACAAATTCCTCGATCGTTATCGTTAATCAAAAAAAGCAAAGGCGTGTATCAAACACGCCTTTATTGTTTCGATGACATTTAAGGTTTAATGTCTCGTAAAATTGGATTTTGCATGGAAATCAAGGTTTCCGTTGATTGAATCTCATCAATTAACTGGATCTTAGTCGCCAGCACGGAATGTAATTCCGCAATGGTGTGTGTCATTACTTTAATAAAAATCGAATAATTCCCCGTGGTGTAATAGGCTTCCACCACCTCATCAAAGGTGTCGAGCTTTTTAATCACTTTTTCGTAATCTTTTGCGCTTTTCAAAATAATGCCAATAAAGCAGCACACATCATAACCCAGCTTACGCTCATCAATAATCGCTTTTGTGCCTTCAATCAAACCAGACTGACGCATTTTCTCTACACGAACATGAATCGTACCTGGGCTCACGCCAAAGCTTTTCGCCATTTCGGCATAAGGTGTACGCGCATCTTTAGTCAGCACACGGAGAATTTGGCGATCAAGTGTATCGATATTGTTCATAAAACACTCCTTATTAGATCTTTTTCAAAATATCTTCTTTATTTTTGATAATATTCAACATTTAAAACAATGTAAAGAAATTACTTGAAATAATTTGTCATTTTATTGAATAATGCATAACAAATCTTACCAGTTATTATAAAAAGAAGGATAAATATGAAAAAGACGTTTATTTTACAACAACAAGAAATTAGCTTTGTAAAGAACACCTTTACTCAAAACTTGATTGAACAACTTGGCATTATCGAAGTACAAGGTCCAATCCTTAGTGAAGTTGGCAACGGTATGCAAGATAACTTATCAGGCATTGAGAAAGCGGTTCAAGTAAACGTGAAATGTATCCCAAATGCGGTTTATGAAGTGGTTCACTCATTAGCTAAATGGAAACGCCATACTCTCGCTCGTTTCCACTTTAAAGAAGGTGAAGGCTTATTTGTTCATATGAAAGCATTACGTCCAGATGAAGATTCATTGGATCAAACTCACTCTGTTTATGTGGACCAATGGGACTGGGAAAAAGTGATTCCTGAAGGTCGTCGTAACTTTGCTTATTTAAAAGAAACGGTACGTTCTATCTATCGCGCAATCCGTTTAACTGAATTAGCGGTAGAAGCTCGCTTTGACATTCCATCAAGCTTACCGAAAGAAATCACCTTCGTTCACAGTGAGGATTTAGTGAAACGCTACCCGGATTTAAGCAGTAAAGAACGTGAAAACGCCATTTGTAAAGAATATGGCGCCGTGTTCTTAATTGGTATCGGTGGCAAATTGTCAGACGGTAAACCACATGATGGCCGTGCACCAGACTACGATGACTGGACAACAGAATCTGAAAACGGCTACAAAGGTTTAAACGGTGATATTTTGGTGTGGAACGCTGAGTTAGGTAAAGCGTTTGAGCTTTCTTCAATGGGTATTCGTGTGGATGAATCCGCGTTACGTTTACAAGTTGGTTTAACCGGTGATGAAGATCGCTTAAAAATGGATTGGCACCAAGATTTATTAAACGGTAAATTACCTCTCACCATCGGGGGCGGTATCGGTCAATCTCGTATGGCAATGCTTTTACTTCACAAAAAACACATTGGTGAAGTGCAATCAAGCGTATGGCCGAAAGAAATGTTAGAACAATATCAACACATTCTTTAATCGAACGAGAAAATAAAAAAGTGCGGTGAAATTTCACCGCACTTTTGTTTTTGGAAAGATTAATTAATCTTGCAATGGCCCACTGTTAAACATTGGCAATCCCATGGTTTTTAAGCTGTCACGATAAATACCCAGCAAATCTTTCTCTGTAATTTTTTGTAGCTGATCTAACGGTTTATCTAATGCGGCGACCGTTTCAATCACAAGACAAGGAAACCTTGAAGATTTTTTGCATAATTAGTTCTCCATATTGGATTAAATAACAAAAAGAGCGGTCACTTTTTTATCAGTTTCCGCTCTTTTCACTAAGCTTGATTCATCGACATACACAATAACGTCAATGGATGGATACAAGTCACGTTAGATGACATATCGATCTGCCATTTACAAGTTTGGCATTCAGAGATCACGTAATCAAATCCGCCTGCATTGATGTTATCGAATAAGTTTTTACCGATAGATTGGGAAACCTCGTAGTTTTCTTCTTTGAAACCGTATGTTCCTGCAATACCACAACATTGTGATGGGAGCATCACCACTTCTAAACCTGGAATTTGTTTTAACACTTCCAAGGTGTATGGTGCCCAACCTGCTTTATCCACGTGACATGCAGTATGATAAGCTACACGCAATTTCAATGGTTTAAGCGGTAAGGTTTTACCTTCTTTAAAGAGTTGATACAAGAATGGTGTCACCATGTGAATATGCGGACGAACTTTCGCATTATCGATACCTAAAATATGATGATATTCATCACGTAAATTTAAGGCACAACTTGATGCTTCGCTGATCACATCCAAGCCATTTTCATCCACCATTTTGCCGATATAATCGGTGTTAAATTGCGCGATTTTTTTCGCTCGTTCTGGGAATTGGTTCACGCTCAATGGCAAGCCACAGCATTTTTCTTTTTCCAATAACACCACGCCAATATCCATGGCATTGAACACTTGAATAAATTCTTTACCCAATTGTGGATTATTGTAGTTCACATAACAACCGTGATAATACGCCACTTTACGTTCGAATTTTTGTTGGCTTTCCACCATTTTCTTCATATACCAGCTACGGAACGTACCGAAAGCATATTTTGGTAATGTACGATGACGGCTGATTTTTAACGCTTTTTCCAACACAAATTTTGTCGCTTTCAAGCCCGTAATCGTATTCACAATCGGAGCAAGCGGTGTATTAAGTGACCCCATAATATCGGTGTTACTTAAAATCGCATCACGTAATTTTTGCACGGCTGGTTTATGTTGTTGAGCAAGGTATTTGTTTCTTGCACGAACGATAATGTCACCAATTTTTACATCAGACGGACACGCAATTTCACAACGTTTACAGTTAGTACAGTATTTCAATGCTTCATCATAAAGCTCGGCTGATTTTAAGCGTAAACGCTCACCATCTGGACCTGATTGTTTTGGCCCCGGGTAGTTTGGATTTTGACGCGAAACCGGACACACTGCTGTACATGCCGTACATTTAATACAGCTCTCAAAGCTTTCATCAAAAGCATGATGATGCTGTGGTGCATTAAGGGATTGTTTTGCATTATCAATTAATTGTTGAATGTTCATAACGCCTCCTTAATGTGTGTTGTGAAGAATTTCATCAGCAACAGCAAGCGCTGTTACCACTGCCACGCCTGAACCACAACCAAGCTCTAACGCATTGAAACCACCAATCACATTACCCACCGCATACAAATTCGTTAAAAATTGACCGCTCTTTTGTACTTGGCATTGTGCATTAATCGCCACGCCTGCAGATTGATACGGTTGAGGATTTGAGAAACGGTGATCTGTCCAAGTAAAACGATCAGTATCGTTAAAGCCTTCCACACCGATAATGTCAGAATGGAATACGGGCTCGTAGATTTTATCGAATTCAGAGACTAAGCCTTTACTGAAGAAGCTGCCTGACGCTAAGACGAAATGCTCAGCCGTGATTTCTTCCTCTTCGTGCAAACGCGTTTGAATAGCACGAACTTTGTTGCCATGAAAATGTGCTTTTAATGCGCTATCACCATTCATCATGAGTCCGCCTAATTTCTCAAAACGATGACGTAATTGAATACGTTGACGCATACCTAATAAAGACGGTGGTAAAGTTGGTAATTCAAATAATGGTAAGCCAGTTACTTTACGAAGTGACTCCATAAACTCTTGATTTTCTAAACCGAAACAAGCTGGTAAGAAAATTGCTTCTGTGCCTTTCGCGGCGTCTTTCATTTCAGCCACAAGATCATCAAATTTCAGTTTATATTCTAAAACTTGCGCAATATTCACACTGCGGAATTCACGCGAATTGGCACGTAGCTGATCTAATTCTGGAATATTTAAAAAGCCTGTTTTTACTTCACAATGTGCAAACTGTGGATTCAGCGTGAGGTTATCTGCCAATAATTCTGGTTGGAAATCGTGATAGCCTTCAATGCCTAAAACCGCAATTTTTTTATAAGAGAATGGGGTTTCGCCTTGCACAGTTGGCACACTATTTGGTGAAAGCCATGCACCGCGTAAACTGCCTAAACCCGTTACACGAAGATGATTTTCTGCGGTTGAACCAACTAAATCTAAATTTAACGACTCCGCTAATTTTTCGAAATCTTGCGCTTTCGCTAATACGCGTTCAGCACCCATAATGCTATAAGGGTGTTGTGGTAATTGAGCTGCAAGTGCGGTCAAATTTTCAGGGATATTTTTAACAAACGCACCATTTGGTAAACGGCTTAATAAATCCAATGAGCCGGATGCAAAATCAATCGCCGCTTGACCGTTATTGATAATGACACAACGTTTGCCTTGTTCTTGTAGAGCGATGCCGCAAGTTAAACCTGCAAGGCCGCCACCAATAATCACTACATCAAAATTCATTGTTATCCGTCCCTTGCTGTTTGTCAGTTTCAAGCGGTTGAACATCGTTTAAGCCCAACACACTGCCATACATCCATGAAGTAAATTCCGCTTCACGAATCGCCTCACCCCATGCAATAGGTTCAATACCGCGCCAACGCTCTTCCATGAAAGCGGTTAATTGTGTGGTCGATTGGCGAGGTGTTGCCACTTCAAAACGATGCATTAAGCCAGCCGCACGACATGCACAAAGCTCAGCTTGGCAAGTCCCCATACCCACACGAGTACGGCGACGTAAATCCACTAAGTTATTCACATTTAATTCATCAACAGCATAACGGACTTCACCCGCTGTTACTGCTTCACATTCACACACCATTGAACGATCAAGACGTTCTTTATCTAATAAACGAGTGGCACGAGAACCATGACGATACACGGCTGAATAACGAATTGTACTTGGAAGTGAAATCACTTTCTGATTGGTTTCTGCACGGCTTTCGGTTGAACCAGGCAATGGACGCTCAGCGGTTGTACAACGTGCGGTTTTGTTGAGTTTTTTACAAACAAGATCCGTTGCCCATTCAGCCATTAAGCGATAAGTCATTAATTTACCACCAGTGATAGTGATAAAGCCATCTAAGCCATCACGCTCTGCGTGGTCAAGTAACACGATACCACGACTTACGTTACGACCAGATGGGTCGTCATCAGATGCCACTAACGGACGCACTCCGGCATAAGCACGTAATACACGAGTATGACGCAAGCTTGGCGCAAGTTTTTCCCCTTCACGGAATAAGATATCCACTTCTTCTGGGGTGACTTCCATATTATCGATTTGATCGTAAGGAATACGGCTAGAGGTTGTACCGATAACACAAATGGTATCTCCTGGCACAAGAATGTCCGCATCCGCAGGTTTACGGCAACGGTTAATCACCATTTTGTTGATACGATGACCCATGACAAGTAATGCACCTTTTGCTGGGAACATTTTGATTTTGAGATCCGCATATTCTGCGATACCTTGCCCCCAAATACCACCTGCATTGACGACTAATGGCGCAAAGAATTTACGGTTTACGCGATTTTTGTGATCGTAAACATCCACACCGATGACTTTGCCACCTTCGCGAATTAAGCTTTTCACTTCGCAATAAGTGAACATTTTCGCGCCATTTTCGGTGGCATCCATCACGTTAGAAGCCGTTAAACGGAAAGGATCGATTGAACCATCTGGCACCACAACGGCACCCACTAAATCTGGGTTTACCGATGGTTCCATAATTTGGGCTAGTTTAGGATCAATGGCGACAGCTTCAATACCGGATTTGGTACAACTTTCGATGAAGGTTTTTTGATAATCAAGGGAATCTTCAGGTAAGGTAATAAATAAACCTTCTGTTTCATCCACACAATGACGAGCGATATTGCGCAGAATTTTATTTTCTTTAATACATTCTTCTGCTGATTCCTGATCGTTTACGGCATAACGTGCACCACTATGTAACAAACCGTGGTTACGGCCTGTTGCGCCTGTCGCAATATCACGACGCTCTAATAAAATACAGTTAATTCCACGCAATGCACAGTCACGAGCAATCCCCGCACCTGTCGCACCGCCACCAATGATAATCACATCCGTCGAGATAGGTGAAAAATCACCCACATCACGATACATATTAGGCGATAATCCCATTGTTACCCCCAAAGCCAAAATGTTAATAAAAAGAAACGTAAAAACTGTTACAAATTCCATGGCTATTGTATGGGAGAGCGGTTAAATTCACAACATTCTGAGCGAAAAAGAAAGCTGTTTTGTGAGATAGATCACACAATTTTCGAATTCGCTCATTTGTTAAAAAATATTTTGTGAAATGCATCACATTTTTGAATTATTTCTCTTTTTAATTTCTATTTTTATTTTATCATGCACGCTATCCCCATCATGGGGGTGGACTCATAATTAAAATGATTTTGGAGAGAAATTATGTTTGGACCATTTAAACCCGCTCCGCATATTGCGGAACTTCCAGCGGAGAAAATTGATTCCACGTATAAACGCTTACGTTGGCAAGTGTTTGCAGGGATCTTCTTTGGTTATGCCGCTTACTATTTTGTACGTGCAAACTTTGACTTGGCACAACCTGGTTTAATTCAAGCCGGCTTGTACTCAAAAGCGGAATTAGGTGTTATCGGCTCAGCGGCCGGTCTTGCCTATGGTTTATCTAAGTTCGTCATGGCAGGTATGTCTGACCGTTCGAACCCTCGTGTATTCTTACCATTTGGTTTATTGCTTTCTGGTCTTTGTATGACCATGATGGGTTTATTCCCATGGGCAACTTCAGGCATTGCCATCATGTGGGTAATGATCTTCTTAAATGGTTGGTTCCAAGGTATGGGTTGGCCTCCATGTGGTCGTACAATGGTACACTGGTGGTCTAAATCAGAACGCGGTACTATCGTATCTATCTGGAATACCGCGCACAACATCGGTGGTATGATGCCGGGTGCAATGGTGCTATTAGCAAGTGCCGTCTTCTTCAGCACTCATGGTGTCGAAGCACAAGCAAAAGATATTTGGCAACAATCCCTCTACTATCCGGGTATTGCTGCAATGATCTGTGCAATTCCAGTTTACTTCGTGATGCGTGATACTCCACAATCTTGTGGTTTACCATCAATCGAAAAATGGCGTAATGACTACCCAGATGACTATAACGAAAAAACTTACGAAAACGATTTAAGCACAAAAGAAATCTTCGTAACTTATGTATTGAAAAACAAATTGTTATGGTACATCGCGATTGCTAACGTATTCGTATACTTAATCCGCTACGGCGTATTAAAATGGTCTCCGGTTTACTTAAGTGAAGTAAAACACTTCAACATCAAAGGTACCGCATGGGCATACACAATCTATGAATTAGCAGCGGTTCCAGGTACATTATTATGTGGTTGGGTATCAGATAAAGTCTTCAAAGGTAAACGTGGCTTAACCGGTTTCATCTTCATGATCTTAACTACAGCCGCAGTTGTAGCATACTGGATGAACCCAGCTACACCAGAAGCAGAGCTTGCAAACTACTCAGCTTGGTATGAAAACCCATATCAATTAACTGACTTCGTATTAATGACCTTAATCGGTTTCTTAATCTACGGTCCTGTAATGTTAATCGGCTTACACGCTCTTGAGCTTGCACCGAAAAAAGCAGCAGGTACAGCAGCAGGTTTCACCGGTTTATTCGGTTACTTAGGTGGTACTGTATCAGCGTCAGCTGTTATCGGTTGGGCAGCACAACACTATGGTTGGGACGGCGGTTTCTACGTCATGATCGGTGGTGGTGTCTTAGCGGTGTTATTACTCTTCATCGTAATGGTTGAAGAAGGTAAACACAAAGCGAAATTAGGCGATACCTACGGTAAATAATCTATAAATTAAAGGCGACAGGCGAAGGCTTGCCGCCTTTTTTATTACAAAAAACAACTGAATTTTTAACCGCACTTTCAAGGAGAAATGCTTATGAAACTCAAAACTTTAGCGCTTTCTTTATTAGCTGCAGGCGTACTTGCAGGATGTAGCGCACACTCTTCTGTGGACACTATGAAATCAGACAAAATTATCATTGCTCACCGTGGTGCAAGTGGTTACTTACCAGAGCATACACTTGAGTCTAAAGCGCTTGCATTCGCACAACACGCAGACTACTTAGAACAAGACTTAGCGATGACAAAAGATGGTCGTTTAGTGGTTATCCATGACCACTTCTTAGACGGCTTAACTGACGTGGCGAAAAAATTCCCAAATCGTCATCGTAAAGATGGTCGTTACTATGTAATCGACTTCACCTTAAAAGAAATTCAAAGTTTAAATATGACTGAAAACTTTGAAACTAAAGACGGTAAACAAGTTGCAGTATATCCGGGCCGTTTCCCACTTTGGAAATCACACTTCAAAATCCATACTTTTGAAGATGAGTTAGAATTTATCCAAGGTTTAGAAAAATCGACTGGTAAAAAAGTGGGTATCTATCCTGAAATCAAAGCACCTTGGTTCCACCACCAAAATGGCAAAGACATTGCAGTTGAAACCCTTAAAGTGTTGAAAAAATACGGTTACGATAAGAAATCTGACATGGTTTACTTACAAACCTTCGACTTCAATGAGTTAAAACGAATCAAAAACGAATTGCTACCAAAAATGGGCATGGATTTAAAACTTGTTCAATTAGTGGCATACACCGACTGGCATGAAACTGAAGAAAAAGATGCAAAAGGCAAATGGGTGAACTACGATTACGATTGGATGTTCAAACCAGGTGCAATGGCAGAAGTGGTGAAATATGCTGACGGCGTTGGCCCAGGTTGGTACATGTTAGTGGATAAAGAAAAATCTAAACCAGGTAACATCGTATACACCCCATTAGTGAAAGAACTCGCACAATACAAAGTGGAATTACACCCATACACCGTGCGTAAAGATGCGTTACCTGAATTCTTCACTGACGTAAATCAAATGTACGATGCGTTATTGAATAAATCTGGTGCAACCGGGGTATTCACCGACTTCCCAGACACTGGCGTTGAGTTTTTGAAAAAACAAAAATAATACGTAAGTAAAAGTAATAAAAAGAGCGGTCAAAATTCGTTGTGATTTTTGACCGCTTTTTTAACATTTATATTATAAATATTCTAAAATAGAAACGTCTTCCATCTTATAAAATTACTATTCTCTGATACTAAGTTTAAATCCTCTGAAAAAATCAACTACTATAAAATTTTATGGTCATTATTTTTTATTATTTTCAGTCTTTTTGCTATTATTAACTTTTTTACTATCATTGGCTTTTTTACTATCATTGGCTTTTTTACTGAGATCAGCTTTTTTATAGTTCTTAGGAAAACCTCTTTTCATAAATTTAATATCTTCAGATGTAAAACTCAAACATCTAGAGAAATCTAATTTTTGATCATTCAACTTCTGATTATCTTCCTTTTCAAAATCATGCGGGCAGATAACTCTCACATTCCCTACATTCAGAATAAGATATCCATGAATATAAGTATAAGTTCTTTTATTAATAGTATTCACATATTTTTCGAATTTATTACGTTCTATTAACTCTAGAAAATCTCCATTTTTCAAAAGATATCCTCCGCTTTCTGATGGGCTTTGTGCAACACCAATAGGCTTTAATATCATTCTTTGTAATTTGAATTCATCTCCTATCATAGATAGACAGATAAATAATGCAACATAAAATAAAAAAGAACCCCATAAATATTTAACTATATCAATATCTAGATTAAAAAAAATTAAATTCCCAGCAATTAAAAATATTAAATATAAAATGACCAACCAAAAAAATACAGAAGTGCTATTGTTTGACATTTCAATAAATATATATGTTGGAATAATAAAGAATGAAGAAGATATAAAATAACAAAAAAAATATAAAACTATAAAACTAAATTTTTTTGAAAATAATTCACTTATTTCTGATGAATAAATCAACAACCTAATTAAAACAAAGGAAACTGCAAACAAAATATAACCATAAAGCACATTATCCAGAACGTTAGAATATAAAAGCATAAAAGATAAAAAAGACGATATTATAATAGGATGAGCTGTGATGTACAAAAATTTTTTAGATCTTAAAAAATTTGCAAAATCAGATTTATCAGATTTATCTGATAATAATACCTTAATAATTAAAGATGGCAAATTCAAAGCAGTAAATAACATTACAAAAAAAAATGGAATAGATAATACCCCATGAGAAGAAAAACTTGCTTGCGAAAAAATATACAATTTATCTATAGTTCTCAAATACATCCAAATAAATATAAAGCCTAGAATAGATAGAATAATAGCCAGGCTAGACAAATTTCCAAAAATAAGTTTTAATACATCTTCTTTTTTAGTGTTAGATTTACAATTATTAGACATGATATTAATTTATTAGCAATTATAGCGACAACCAGTTCCAAGCCATTCTGATTAGCAGAGGAGGTTGTAATCAAATTTTTAGGTGCGTGAGTTCTGTATATCCTTCATCATGACGATATAACTATCAGTATATAAATATTATCACTGCTTATTTACTACTAAGTTTTTTATATCTTAGTAAAAAAGCTTGCCGTTTATCCCAGCAAGCCTTTTAAAATCTAGCTATTACGCAAATTGTTTTTTATTATTTAAATAGCGTTTCGCACACTCTGCTGCAGCAACTAAGCCACCTGCCATCATAATAATATCTTTAATCACGAGTCGGCCAGCACCTGAGAGATATGGGAAGCCATAATTAGGTGTTGGGAAGTCCCCACCTAAATTCGGCACCCAGGTTTCTGGCGTAAATATCAGGAAGGACAGCGTGACTATCGACATACCAAACGTGAGTAAGCCTCCAAATAGCCCTAGTGTTGGTGACCAAATGCCTGCTAATACTAAAATACCAATTGTCACAATGATTGCGCCAATAATATAAGAAGCGGTATAGGTGCCGTTGGCTTTATGCCATTCGATATTTTTTGCGACCATTTTGCCTTCAGGGTTTTTATATAAGGTATATTCTTTTACTAAAACACCCTTATCATTTGTCACTTCATTTGCACCGTTTTTGTAAAGGAAACTTAAGAAAGGACTATTTGACACAAAGTGTGCAATACCATCTGCCTCATATTGGCAAACTTTTAAACCTCCAATCCAAACCATCACAACACAAATCGCAATGCGGATAAAGTTAATAAATTGACGTTGCAATGGCGCAACAATATTAGCTAGCAATGTAACTAATGCACTCATGTAGAACTCCTCATATAGTTCAATTGATATTACAGGCATAATGCCCAAGAATTTTTATATAAAATATTTATATAAATCATTAACAATATTACTCACTAATATTGTTGGTGTTTTTTTATTGATCAGATTTATGCAATAAAAAAAGAGATACCAATTTCTTAGTATCTCTTATTTTTAATTAATTTTCCGTGATCGATTTCACATTATTTGAAATTCACTCTCGCATTTCTAAAAATTCTCATCCATGCGCCATCTTCAGACCAATCTTCTGGATACCATGAGTTGCTCACGGCACGGAATACACGTTCTGGGTGTGGCATCATCGCGGCAATACGACCGTCCACGTTAGAAATTGCGGTAATCCCTAATGCTGAACCATTTGGGTTAGCAGGATAGGTTTCAGTCACATTTAAATGGCTGTCGATATATTGCGCCACAATCAAGTTTTGGGTTTGAAGTGCGGTCAAATTCTCAGGTGTTTTGAATTCTACGCGACCTTCACCGTGAGAAACCGCAATCGGCATATGTGACCCCGCCATCCCTTTAAACCACAATGAGTTGGTGTCGTTGATTTTCACCATCGCGGCACGGGCTTCAAAACGCTCTGACTTATTACGCACAAAACGTGGCCAATTTTCTGCACCAGGGATAATTTCCGCAAGGGTGGAGATAAATTGACAGCCGTTACATACGCCTAATGAAAGGGTGTTTTCATTGGCGAAGAATTGGCTGAATTGATCGCGTAATTGTGGGTTAAATAAAATAGATTTCGCCCAGCCGCCGCCTGCACCTAATACGTCACCGTAAGAGAAGCCACCACAGGCCACCATCGCGTTGAAGTCGTTTAAGTTGTAACGGCCTGCCATTAAATCACTCATGTGAACATCAATCGCCGCAAAGCCTGCACGGTCAAAAGCCGCCGCCATTTCAACATGGCTGTTTACGCCTTGTTCACGCAATACCGCTACTTTTGGTTTCACGCCTTTGCTGATGTAAGGCGCAGCAATATCTTCATTCACATCATAAGTTAAGTGAGCAGATAAACCTTTGTTGTCTATTGCTTTTTTCGCTTCAAATTCTTGGTCAGCACATTCTGGGTTATCACGTAAGCGTTGCATTTGGTGAGTGAGTTCTGCCCAAATACTGCGTAATTCAGAGCGTTTTTCGCTTAATAATTTTTTGCTACCGCGTGTGATTTCAAAACGATCTTCTAAGCTTACAGAACCGAGTTCATAAGTTAAACCAAGCAAGTCATGGGCTTTTAATACCTCACGCACGGTGCTTAATTCACTTTCTGATACTTGGATCACTGCGCCTAATTCTTCATTGAATAACACGGCTAAATCATTGTCGCCTAATGCAGAAATATCCACATCCACACCGCAGTTACCCGCAAACGCCATTTCTGCAAGCGTGGTAATTAAACCACCGTCTGAACGGTCGTGGTAAGCCAATAATTTGCGCTCTGCTACTAGTGCTTGCATTGCATCAAAGAAGTTTTTCAGTTTAGCTACGTTTACCACATCAGCCGGTTTGTCACCTAATTGCTTATACACTTGCGCAAGTGCGGTCGCACCTAGGCGATTTTTTCTTTCGCCTAAATCAATCAATAATAAACGGCTTGCGCCTTTATCTGTGCGTAATTGAGGTGTCACGGTTTTGCGGACATCTTCCACGCGAGCAAAAGATGAAATCACTAAAGAAAGCGGAGCTGTTACTGATTTTTTCTCGCCATTTTCTTCCCAGGTGGTTTTCATCGACATGGAGTCTTTACCCACTGGAATGGTGATTCCTAATGCAGGGCAAAGTTCTTCACCCACTGCTTTTACCGCTTCATATAAGCCAGCGTCTTCACCACCATGACCTGCTGCAGACATCCAGTTTGCAGACAGTTTGATGCGTTTAATATTGCCAATGTTGGTGCCCGCAATGTTGGTAATGGATTCAGCCACCGATAAACGTGCAGAAGCACCAAAGTCTAATAATGCCACAGGTGCACGCTCGCCCATTGCCATGGCTTCACCGTGATAGCTGTCTAATGAAGCGGTTGTGACGGCCACATCAGACACCGGAATTTGCCATGGGCCTACCATTTGATCACGCGCTACCATACCTGTTACCGAACGGTCGCCAATGGTGATTAAGAACGTTTTTTCTGCCACCACCGGTAAACGTAATACACGATGAAAAGCTTCTTTTAATTGAATATTTTCTGTTGCAAGCGGTTGATTTTCGACAGTTTTTGACGAAACCTCGCGCGTCATTTTCGGGGTTTTGCCCAATAACACATTCATTGGCAAATCAATTGGATTATTATCAAAATGACTATCGTGCAAGGTTAAATGTTTCTCTTCCGTTGCCTCACCAATGACCGCAAACGGCGCACGCTCACGCTCACAAAGTGCGGTAAATAATTCGAGTTTTTCTGGTGCAACCGCTAATACATAACGTTCTTGCGATTCGTTACACCAAATTTCTAATGGCGACATCCCTTTTTCATCACAAAGGATGGAACGTAAGTCAAATTTACCGCCACGTTCGCCATCATGAACTAATTCAGGCATTGCATTGGATAAACCACCCGCACCCACATCGTGGATAAAGAGAATTGGGTTTTCATCACCTAATTGCCAGCAGCGATCAATCACCTCTTGGCAACGGCGTTCCATTTCTGGGTTTTCACGTTGAACAGAGGCAAAATCTAAATCTTCTTTTGATTTCCCGCTGTCCATCGAAGACGCTGCCCCACCGCCTAAGCCGATGTTCATGGCTGGGCCGCCTAATACGATCAATTTCGCACCGACTGGAATTTCACCTTTTTGAACGTGTTCGCCGCGAATATTACCAATACCGCCGGCTAACATAATCGGTTTATGATAACCTCGCACTTCTTCACCGTTGAAGCTGTTGACTTTCTCTTCATAGGTACGGAAATAACCCAATAACGCAGGACGACCAAATTCATTGTTAAATGCTGCGCCACCTAATGGGCCTTCAATCATAATATCTAAGGCTGAAGCAATACGGTTTGGTTTAGAAAGTGGATTTTCCCAAGGTTGTTCAAAGTTAGGAATCACGAGGTTTGATACGGAGAAACCGGTTAAACCCGCTTTAGGTTTTGCACCACGACCCGTTGCGCCTTCATCACGAATCTCACCGCCCGAACCTGTTGCAGCACCAGGGAATGGCGAAATCGCGGTTGGGTGGTTATGGGTTTCCACTTTCA
Organism: Haemophilus parainfluenzae; assembly: GCF_003252755.1. Taxonomy (GTDB): domain Bacteria; phylum Pseudomonadota; class Gammaproteobacteria; order Enterobacterales; family Pasteurellaceae; genus Haemophilus_D; species Haemophilus_D parainfluenzae_N. Next base: position 89,931 of record NZ_QEPT01000007.1, read on the forward strand.
TTAAGATATGCGCATCTTCATTGTGATAGCGATATTGTCCATCTTGATCCGCAAAGAAACGGCCGACTTTTGAGCCTTCCATCACCGCAGCATTATCTTTATAGGCTGAAAGCACGAAATCAGGGGTTTTCTCAAAGGTATTTTTAATCATCTTAAACAGGGATTTATCCTGTTTTTTGCCGTCAATAATCCAATCCGCATTAAAGATTTTATGGCGGCAGTGCTCAGAGTTGGCTTGCGCGAACATATAAAGTTCAATATCGTGTGGATTGCGCCCTAATTGGGTAAAGTTTTCCACCAAATAATCAATTTCATCTTCTGCCAGTGCCAAGCCTAATTCTACATTGGCTGTCACTAAGGCTTCACGTCCGCCTTTCAAAATATCCACGGTTTTAAACGGTTTCGGATCTTGATGACGGAATAAAATCTCTGCATCTTGCGGATTGCGCACCACGGTTTCCATCATTCGGTCATGTAAAAGTGCGGTCAATTTTTCTGTTGTTTTTTCATCAAGCGGTTGGCTTAACTCAAAATAATACGCCAAACCACGCTCAATGCGCTCTACTTCATTTAAACCGCAATTATGCGCGATATCCGTCGCTTTAGAAGACCAAGAAGAAATCGTGCCAACGCGAGGAATCACGATAAAGGTTTCACCTTTAGCATCGTGTTCTGCCAAGGTTGGGCCGTAATGTAACAATGCTTTTAGTTTTGCTTCCTGCTCGCTAACAAGCGGTCGATTTAATTCCACAAAATGCAAGTATTCCGCGTAAACCGATTTTACCGGTAATTGATTTTGTTGGAATTTTTGCATTAGACCTTGAATACGGAATTCAGAAAGGGCGGGGGAGCCACGAAAAGTTTGAAACATACGGGTACCTTTGAGTTGTGTTTGAGATGAAAATCGCGGGCTATTATAAAGGAAAACACGCCAAAACGAAAACGTTTGCGTCAATCATTTTCAAATGATTTTCAGTGGGAGAAAGCATATAATCATCAAGCTATTTCAAAACAATCCGAAAACTAACCGCACTTTGGGGCGCTACTATGATCATCAATGACATCAATTTCAACGATCTCTATCAACAACATCTGAAAGCCTGTAATCACTATAATCTTCCACCAACAAAATGGGATAAAAAAGCCCCTAAAATGGCCGAAAATTTAGTGGGCAAACCAAGCCGTTATAACGAGATCTTACTTAAAGCCATGAATGTGCAACCCAATGAAACCGTGTTAGATATCGGCTGTGGCCCCGGCACCTCTGTGATTCCTTTAGCCCAACAATGCCAAGCTGTGTATGCCCTCGATTACAGCCAAGGCATGTTAGAGATGGTTCAGCAATATAAAGAAAAGTATCAACTGAATAATATTACGCTTCTACATAAATCATGGTCGGATAACTGGGATGATGTACCTCAAGCAGATGTAATACTCGCCTCTCGCTCGACACTTGTGGATGATTTGGATGACATGATTGAAAAACTGCAAAGTAAGGCGAAAAAACGGGTCTTTTTAACCTCGGTGACACAACGCCATTTTCTCGATGAAGGCGTATTTGAAGCCATTGGTCGTGATGATGTGGGCTTTCCAACTTATATTTATTTAGTTAATCGCCTTTACCAAAAAGGCATTCACGCGAATGTGAGTTTTATTGAAACTGAATCAGGCCATTTCCAAGGCGACACCTTTGAGGATTTATTAAATTCTGTGGAGTTTTCTCTCGGTAATCTCACTGAAAAAGAAAAACAAGATTTGGCTCAATTCTATCAACAAAAACAAACTAATAACGACCCAATAAAACACGGACAACGTAAATGGGCGTTAATTTGGTGGGAGGTTTAAGAAAAAAAGCGGTCATTTTTGACCGCATTTTACGCTTTTAGATAGATTAAAGAATCTCTAATAACTTCGCAAAGTCATCAAACACCCAATCTGGGTTTGATTCAGCAATTGGAATGTTGTAGTTGTATCCGTAAGTTAAACCCACAGCAGGACAACCTGCTGAATGTGCTGCGAGAATATCATTTCGAGAGTCACCTACAAACAACACTTGACGAGGTTCTACGCCAAATTTACCACATAAATAATACAATGGGCCTGGATGTGGTTTAATCGCGGGTAATGATTGCCCACCAAGCATTTCACTGAATAAATGATCGATGCCAAATGCCGCCAATACTGGCTGAACATGGCGAGTTGGTTTGTTCGTTACCACGGCTAAGGTATAACCACGAGCTTTCAAAGTTTCCAATGTTTCTTTCACATTTGGATATAAACGACTCACATTGCAAAGATTCTCCGCGTAATACACATTAAAACGCTCTTTCACTTGCTCCATTTCTGCATCTGAAAAGTCTTTACCTGTTTGTACTTTTGCCCATTCTAAAGCGCGAGCAATCAATACAGGCGCCCCATTACCAATCCAAGTTAACACTAACTCTTCTGGTGCTTGGGGTAAATCAAAGTCTGCTAAAGCAGAATTCACAGATAACGCTAAATCCGGCAAGCTATTCACAAGCGTACCATCTAAATCAAAACCGATAACTTTAAATTGAGTCTTCATTCTCTCTACCATCTATTTAACTGAAGCTAACTGCTCACGCATTTGATCAATGATTTGTTTATAATCTAGTTTGCCAAAAATCGCTGAGCCTGCCACGAACATATCTGCACCGGCTACGGCGATTTCTGCAATATTATCCACTTTTACCCCACCATCAACTTCTAAACGGATATCTAAACCGCTTTCATCAATCAGACGACGTGCTTGTTGTAATTTTTTCAATGTGGAAGGTAAGAAGGATTGCCCACCAAATCCTGGATTCACGGACATTAACAAGATCACATCCACTTTATCTAATACATAATCCAAATAACTTAATGGCGTCGCTGGATTAAACACTAAACCTGATTTACAACCGTGATCACGAATGAGCTGTAAAGAGCGGTCAATATGTTCACTGGCTTCAGGATGAAATGTAATATAATCCGCACCGGCTTTGGCAAAATCAGGAATGATACGATCGACCGGTTTCACCATTAAATGCACATCAATAGGTGCTTTAATGCCATAATCACGCAAAGCTTTACACACGGCGGGGCCAAAGGTTAAATTCGGCACATAGTGATTATCCATTACATCAAAATGAATTACATCCGCACCGGCATTCAATACGTTTTGCACATCATCACCAAGACGAGCAAGATCTGCAGAAAGGATAGAAGGGGCGATTAAATAAGGTTTCATTTGTCATCTCCTAAAGGATAAAAGTGGTTGTAGTTTACTACGTTGAGCTCAATTTTACCTTGATTATTTACAAGTTTTAGCTGAAAACAAAGAAAAAATAACCGCACTTGATTCAATTGTCTCAAAGTGCGGTTGGTTTTTATTGTATTTTAAAAGGATCGATTAGTTTAATCCAATGATTTCCCAACGGTTGTGAGATTGACCATCGATTTTACCTTTCTTCACGTTGGTGATGTAATCGATCATCATATTTTGGATCGTGCCTTTTTCACGGCCCATTGCCACTTTAGATTCCCAAAGTACAGGAATTTGTTGGCCTTCCCAAATACCACCTTTACCGTTTAACTGAGCGAAACGATATGAGTTCATACCCACTTTTAATTTCATGTCATCAGTTACCGGTTTGCCGTCAGCAAGGGTTAAATCAACGATTTTGCTACCTTGTGGATTACGTAAGTCAATTTTGTAATTTACGCCACCGAAAATGTCGTAAGTCACATATTTTGATTTTTTACGTTCCGCATTGTAACGATATTCGGTGTCACCTGGTTGGATGGTATCGAAGTAGTTCGCAGACCATTCCATATATTCTTTCAATTGTTTACCGGTCAGTTCATAAACGGTGACATCACCACCTGCATAACGATAGTTAAAGATGATGTCTTTTTTCTTGATATCACCTTTATTCATACGTGCTTTTTGGTGGTCGAAAGAGAAAGTTACCACATCTGCACCACTGTAATGTTGTTCAACATCATTAATGAATGAAGACAATCCAGTATCTTTTGAGAATGCAGCAGACACACCGTGTTTGGTCTCTTGTGGCACCATTTCGTTTTCGGTTTGGCCAATCACCACGTTGTTTAATTCACGTAATTTCTCGTGATAAGGTTTGTAGATTTCCGCAATTTTCTTATCCGCTTCAAGTTCTTTAACTGGAACAGTTTTGGATTCTTTCTTCACCAATTTCACTTCTTTTTTATCGTTGATATCAAAAGTGAGATCCACTTCAGATACCACGGTACCGTAACGGTGTGGTTCAGTGATTAGTGTATTTTTAATAGTTTCACTTGGTACATCTTTGTGCATGTGGCCTGCGATTACCACATCAATGCCGTCTACTGCATTGATGACATCACGCATACCTGTGTCTGGAATCTTGTTTTCATTGTCGATACCCATGTGAGCGATCACAATAATTGCATCGACACCTTTCGCTTTTAACTTCTCAACTTGTGTACGTGCTTCTTCCGTTGGTGAAGTAAATTTCATGTCTTTTAAGTTGCCCGTGTCTTCTTCAAATTTTGCTGACATTGGGGTACTTAAACCGATAATCCCTAGCTTCACGCCATCTTTTTCGATGATGGTTGTTGCATCAATATAACGTTTATCGTTTTTCTTATAATAGAAATTTGCCGTTAATTTTTTCGCTTTGATGTCTTTTAAGATTTCATCTAATGCTTTCATCCCAAAGTTAAACTCGTGGTTACCAAGTACGAAAACATCGTATTTCATTTCGTTTAATACTTTTGGAATTGGGTGATCTTTGTAATATTTTTTATCTTTTGCGAACACATCAACTTGGTTATCTTGGATCGCATCGCCCACATCCACTAACACCACGTTTTTGTTGTTTTTACGCACATCTTTCACATAAGTTGCGATTTGCGCATAAGAACCAGATTTGTCTTCTACGTCTGCGCCATAGCTCCAAGGTACAACGCGACCATGAATATCAGAGGTACCCAATATTTTAATATTTACTTCTTGTGCCATTGCTGTACTCACAGCAGAAAGCGCAAATAATGAGCAAAGTAATTTTTTCATAGAATTTCCTTTAAAGTTGCACAAAGTGCGGTTAAAAATGCTGGAGAATTATAGCGATGAATTGATTACCAACATAATTTTATTTTGAAGAAAAATAAAATTTGTGAGCTTGACCACATTTCATTTGGAGGATTAATGCCCTGTTTGAGAAAACAAGTTAATCACTAAAACACCGCTGATAATCAATGCCATACCAATCAGCCCAGCGGTATCGATTTTCTGACCAAAAGCGAAATACGCCACAATGGCCGTCAAAACAATGCCAACGCCCGACCAAATGGCGTAAACCAAGCCCACAGAAAGCGTTCGGAAAACAATGGAGACAAAATAAAACGAAATGGCATATAGCGCTAATGAACCAACGGTGGGTAAAAGTTTGGTAAAGCCATCACTGACTTTTAATAAATTTGTTGCCACAATTTCAAGACAAATAGAAATAGCGAGTAATATCCAAGGATTCATATCAATCAAAACGTAAAGTAGAAAACACCATTCTACCTTAAGCGGCGGATGGATGTAACCGAATTTGACGAGCCATGGCTTGCATATAGAGTGCCGTTTGTTCAAAGAAATAACGGTAAGAGGCACATAAATAATTATGTGGATTGGGTTCATTTTCGAGAGAAACAAAACGATGTTTCGGGCAGCCACCATAACAGAGTTTACGAAACTCACAATGACGGCAAAGTGCGGTCAATTTTTGTGATTTTTCTAAACCGAATTGTTGCTGTTTACTGGAAAGCACAATCTCCGTTAAAGGTTGCTGAGTTAAATTCCCCATCTTGTATTCGGGATACACAAAATGGTCACAAGCATACACATCACCATTGGCTTCTGCCACAAGAGATTGACCGCAAGTGGGTTGATGAACACAAGTTGTAGAAGGATAACCGAGCCATTGTCCTAGTAAATTATCAAACTGCGACACATAAACTTTTCCCACATCATGAGCATACCATTCATGAAAGACATCCACGAGAAATTGCCCGTAGCCTTCTGATGGTACCGAGAAATCGGTTACTGATTGTATTTGGACATGACGTTCAACGATAGGAATAAACTGCATATAAGTCGAACCAAGCTGTTTGAGTGCTAAATAGGTTTCTCTTCCTTTTTGCCAGTTTTGATCGTTAATGACGGTTAAGGTATTAAATTCCACGCCATATTCTTGTAGCAGATTTAACGCTTTTACGACTTTTTCAAAAGTGGGATTACCGTTACCCGAAATACGATAACGATTATGCACAGCACTTAAACCGTCAATAGAAAGCCCAATGAGAAAATGATGTTGTTTGAAAAATGCAGCCCATTGCTGATTAAGAGCAATGCCATTGGTTTGAAAGGCGTTTGTGATCTGTTTGCCTTGGGCAAATTCCTGCTGATATTCAACGGCTTGTTTATAAAAATCTAAGCCTAAGAGAGCCGGCTCCCCCCCTTGCCAAGCAAATTCAACCACATTACCAGCATGAGATTGGATATAGTTTTTGACATAATGTTTTAAGGTGTCTTTCGACATAAAAGGCGCATGTTGCCCAAACTGTTCTGATTTTTCCAAATAAAAGCAATATTCACACTGAATGTTACAGTGAAAACTGCTTGGTTTTGCCATTAAGTGAAAATGAGCTTGTGGTGGAAAAACAGACATCAACCATCCTTTGTTACAACATTATTTATGACCTGATATTCGGTCTAATGCGCCATTTTGTTTGAGTTCTTTTGCAATGCGAATGGCTGTTTCGGTTTCACAGCCGGCATATTCTGCAATTTCGCGATATGTCCAATTATAATCAGGAAAATGTTGTTTGAGAAAATACAAACTATCCATCACGCGATCTAAAGTACGCAAATAGGCACTTTTTGCCAAACGTTCCTCTGCTTCGCGTAATTCATCTGCCAAGATCTGTAATAAACATTGGCTCATTACTGTATTGTGCGTGAAAAATTCGCTCACTACATTAGGTTTGATGCGAGTAATCTCCGCATCAATTAAGACTTTTGCATTGCAATGATAATGTTTATCCGCCATCGAAAACAAAGTTCGAAAACCAAAATAATCGCCCTTGGAATATAATCGCACTAAGCTTTCCTTGCCATTTTCAAGGGTATGAAATAAGCCAACCAAGCCTGCTTGCACATAATAAAATTCATGTGCAGACTCACCTTGCTGATACAAGAAGGAACCTTTTGGCAAATGATGCAGCTCAGTAAACTGACAATGTGACAATTCAGTAGGCTTGATTGAGCAATTTTCCATAATCGTCCTTAAAAGTGCGGTCAATTTTCTATTAGTTTTACACTTCGTTTATAATCCGATATACCCAATTTTCTAATGGATCATTTAAGCGCTTCATTTCTTGACGCATTTCTTCTAGCATCTCTTTTTTGACCGCTTCATATTCTGGCTTGTAGAACAAATTATGCATTTCAGCCGGATCGTTTTTCACATCATAAAGCTCACAAATATCCGAAGCATTAAATACTAATTTATAGTCTTTACGGTGCCACATGCGTTGTTCAAAGTAAACGAAATGCCCCGCTAACTGTGCCAATATCCCTTTGCGTTGATTATCTTGATGTTGACGAACGATTGGTAAAATACTTTCCCCTTCAAAGGCTTGGGGAATCGGCTGATTAGCCAGATCATAAACGGTTGAAGTTAAATCATGTAAATAGACGAGGTTATCATCTTGTTGATTAACGCGGTTTGAATTTGGATCTTTGATAATCATCGGAATATTGTAGGTGGTATCAAACATGAACTCTCCTTTCTCAATCATTCGATGAGCACCCATCGCATCCCCATGGTCAGCGGTTGCCACAATAAAAGTGCGGTCATAAATGCCGTTGTTTTCTAAGAAAGTAAACAGCTCACCAATCGCATCATCAATCAAAGTAATGTAGCCCCAGAATTTTGTGATAACCTCTTTCCAATGATCTTCACTCGCTTCCCACATTCCCCACATTTTAGAGATGGTACGATAGTGTCCTGGTTTGCCTTCTAGTGGCTTGAAGAAGCTTTCATCTAGCACCACATCTTCTTTTCGATACATAGAATAATAAGGTTCTGGCACGATACAAGGCGTATGCGGTCCCCAGAAATTAATCCATGTAAAGAACGGTTTATTTTCAGCAAGTGATTCACTAATATAGCTTTTCGCTTCATCAATGATGAAATACGGGATGGTTTGTTCTTTTGTGCCTGAAAGCAAACCGCAAAGCTCTTGCACGCGTAAATGAGGGTTATCCCCGAAATAAGCACGACTCACTTCTGGAATTTCATAGCCTTTTTCATCTAACCATTCTTTATAACGATTGGAATGTGTCGGCGGTTGGTTGAACACTAAATTTTTATACACGCCACTGCCCGGATAACCATAGCCATCAAAGTTATGCCCTTTAATGCCATAATCTTCCGGTACGGATTTTGTACCCACGTGCCATTTCCCCACAACATAGGTGTTATAGCCGTCTAGTTTACCAATATTTGGGGCGGCTTCGCTCACTTCACCTGTACCGCCTTTTTCACCATTACGAATGATGCCATGAGTGGACGGCATTAAACCGGTAAAAAGTGAAGTCCGTGCGGGTCCACAAACTGAAGCAGGCGTAAATGCGTTATTAAAACGCACCCCATCTTTAGCTAGACGGTCAATATTCGGGGTTTTAACGATCTGGTGACCATAAGCCCCCAGCATATCTTTACGCACTTGGTCGAGTAAAATATAGATAATGTTCATACACAATCCTTATCTATTTTAAGGTTTAAGGGCGTACGTGATGTACGCCCGACTGCTTAATGTTGGTTAGAAAGATGTAATTGATGTTCTGTTTTTTCATTTTTTGGTCTAAAGACAATCAATACGATGAGTTGTAATACCGCATACACTTCCAACACTAACATTGGATTACCATCTGGAGAAGCAATACCAATTGGTGATAAGAATGCATAAAGCGCAATTAAACCAAGAATTAATGAAACAGATGTTACTTTAATGTATTTCCAATTGGTCAAGTCTACATCGCCTTTATTGATGGTATTTTCCACATAAGGTTCACGTTTTAAGAATTGACCTAGAATCAACATGAAAACAACATCAAATACGAATAATCCGCCCATCACATACACGAAATTGATTTTCACATTGAACACCCAAACAATACTGAAATAAAGTACTACGTGTACAAGTAAAGCAATACGTGCAGCCAAGCCAGAAACAGTTTTATTAAATAAACCCACAGCAAATAACGCCACGATTGGAATATTCACAAAACCAGCAAAGCGTTTAGTGATTAAGAAAATACCATCTGTACCGAACATCAAAAGTGGGCCAATAATCATGGTCACAATCGCCATAATGGTTGAGACTTTTTTCGCATAGACGATCAACTCTTGATCGGTACGTTGTTTTTTACTGATAGATGGTAATAAGTCTTTACAATAAATGGTCGCTGCAGAGTTTAAGAATGAGTTAAAGGTACTTAAAATTGCACCGAAAAGTGCGGCAATAAAAAAGCCTTGTAATGCAGTCGGCATCACTTTATTGACCAATAATGGATAAGAGGTATCAATTGGATTTAAGCCTTCACCTAAAATATGGAAACTCAATAAACCCGGTAAATTAAGAATAATCGGTAATGTGAGTAGGAAAAGCGCTGCAATTAAAATCCCTTTTTGACCTGATGCTAAATCCTTCGCCCCTAAACAACGTTGTACGATGGCTTGGTTCGTTGTCCAATAGAAGAAGTGAACAACCATAATACCGGTAAAAATTGTCGGCCAAGGAGTAGAATCTGTTGAGCTACCAATGGCGTTCCATTTTTCAACGTGGGTGGTAGTGATAATATTCAAGCCTTCTGAAATGCTGCCATTACCTAAATAAAGCAATGCAAATACAGGTACAAGCAACGCACCAATCACTAAGATCACGGCATTGATGGTATCAGAAACGGCTACCGCTTTTAACCCACCAAAAATCGCATAAATCGCACCCACTACACCGATAGCAATTACAGTATAGACAATTGCTTGCGCATAACTTAATCCGAAAATAGTTTCTAGATTGAAGATTTTATTAAATGCAATCGCTCCGGTATAAAGTGCGGTCGGAATAACGATTAAAAGATAGAAGACTAAGAATAACCCTGACATAATCAAACGAGTTTGTCGGTCAAAACGATTTTCAAAGAATTCTGGAATGGTGGTATAACCGTTACGCAAATATTTCGGTAACATATAAAGCGCCAAGAAACAAAGCGGAATCACCGTTGGCACTGTCCACGCAATAATAGAAAAGTTGTTTTGATAAGAAACGGCATTTACGCCAATCAATTGCTCAGTAGAAAGTGAAGTTAAAACCATTGAGCAACCAATCACAATACCGCTTAATCCTCGTCCCGCTAAGAAATAACCTTTCGAGGTGGTTAAATCATCGTTTTTAGTCCGTAGCCATGAAACATAGGCCACTAAAGCCGTTACGATGAGGAAACTCGAAACCGTTAATAGCATACGCTCCTCCTTGTAGAAGCCATTATTAAATTCCATTTATAGACTACTGCTAGGTGTATAAAGAGCATATGATAATTGTCATACTGATTGTGTGAGAGGGATCACAAAATTAAAATAAAGTCTGTTTTTATAGATAATTATGAGCAAGATCATAAATTATTTATTTATCCAAAAGAATAATAATGCCGTACTCCCACAAAAAAGGAGTTTGAAATGAGTTTACAGTTAATTTTTATTTTAATTTTATGTGGTGTAATGACAAATATAATGTCCGCTATTTTTGGCATTGGTGGCGGCGTATTGATGGTACCTATTCTCTACACTTTATTCCCACAGTTTCCTTTACAAATGATTGCCGCAACATCATTGACGATTGTTATGGGATCATCCTTTATTAACTTGATTTATTTTTACAAACAAAAAGTATCGATTAATTACAAAGCGATGTTCATTTGGTCTGTGGGTATGATTATTGGTGTGCAGCTAGGATTCGAATCCAGTTTTTATGTACCCGATATTGCCATCATCAGTGTGTTTGTTATCACACTTTCCCTATTAGCAATTCGTACTATTTTTAGTAAAGAAACCGCAATAATTCAGCAATCTACAGCGGATGAAACGATTAAAGGGATAGGTCTTTCAACTATAGGTGGATTTATTGCTGGCATGACTGGCATTGGAGGTGGCTCAATTATGGCACCTTTAATTGGACAATTAAAATCCGTTAAAGCCCATCAAATTGCACCTTATACCAATGCGATGATGTTTATTGGGGGGCTAGGTAGCCTTTATGGCTATCTTTCAAAAAACTCAACTTATCGCTTTGGTTGGCAAATCGGTTATGTCAATTTTTCGATTGTGATTATTGTTGTGCTAAGTGCTTTTGTAACCGGATTTTTTTCAATGAAAATCCGAGGTAAATTATCACCGCACTTAGTCAAAAAACTATTAGGCATTATTTTATTAGTAATCAGCGCTTATATGTTACTTATCCATTCCATAAAATAAAAATGGCAGAGGAAAACGCCCTCTGCCATTTTGGTTATTTTTCTTCTTTTTTCACTTCATCCCACAGAATATCCATTTCGATTAAAGAAAGATCTTTAAGTGATACGCCTCGTTCTAAGGCCTTTCCTTCAACTTTGCGAAAACGTTGTTCAAATTTATTATTCGCCTTACGTAAAGCCTCTTCTGCGTTACATTTAAGGTGACGAGATAAATTGGCTGTCGCAAAAAATAAATCCCCAATTTCCTCTTCTATTCTTTCTTGATTGCGAGGTGTTTGGTTGACCTCATCTCGTACTTCCTTCAATTCTTCTTCAACTTTAGCAAATACAGGCTCAAGTTCATTCCAATCAAACCCAATCTTTGAGCACTGTTTTTGCATTTTCTGTGCTCTTAACAACGCAGGAAAAGCATTCGGAACATTATCTAAAATAGACTGTTGTTTTTGAGCTGATTTTTCTTGTGCTTTGATACTGTTCCAACGGGCTAACGCTTCTTCTTCATTTCCTGCTGTTGCATCACCAAATACATGAGGATGACGACGTACAATCTTTTCAGAAACATCATTAAGGACATCATCGAATGTGAAATAACCATCCTCTGAAGCAAGCTGACTGAAAAACACCACCTGTAATAAAAGATCACCAAGCTCTTCTTTTAAATTAGCAATATCTTTCTTTTGGATAGCATCAATGACTTCATAAGTTTCTTCAGTTAAACAAGGAATCATGGAGTCATAATTTTGTTTAAGGTCCCAAGGACAACCGCCATTAGGATTACGTAATTGTGCAATTAATTGAATAAAATCTTGAATAGAATAACGCATAAGAATATCTCTGAAACACTAAAATGCAATTAGTATAAAACGAATAACAAAATAGACAATATTCTTATAAAAAATTAAAGATAAATTGATATGGAATAATGGCAGGGGCGGAGAGGCTCGAACTCCCAACACCCGGTTTTGGAGACCGGTGCTCTACCAATTGAACTACGCCCCTATTGGTATTAAGAATTGGCGGAATGGACGGGACTCGAACCCGCGACCCCCTGCGTGACAGGCAGGTATTCTAACCAGCTGAACTACCACTCCGCTAAATAAGGTATAATTGGCAGTGACCTACTCTCACATGGGGAAACCCCACACTACCATCGGCGTAACAATGTTTCACTTCTGAGTTCGATATGGATTCAGGTGGGACCATTGCACTGTTGCTGCCAAAATTTTTATTTTGTTAATTTACTCTTAAAATAAACTAACGAAATAAAAAGTACCTGGCGGTGTCCTACTCTCACATGGGGAAGCCCCACACTACCATCGGCGCATCGGCGTTTCACTTCTGAGTTCGGTATGGGGTCAGGTGGGACCACCGCTCTATCGCCGCCAGGATTATTCCTTTAATAACTTTTCTCTCTTTCTGCTCTCACACTATCTCTAGCGCTCACAACCAAACAAGCTGATAACCTTCAAAACTTTCTTCTTCTCTTTCGTCTCTGAGTTTGTTTCGTCTTCTCAACACCCAAAACCCTTGAGCGTTGTATAGTTAAGCCTCTCGGGCAATTAGTACATGTTAGCTCAACGGCTCGCACCGCTTACACACCATGCCTATCTACGTCTTAGTCTTAAACAACCCTTACTGTCTTAAAGACAGGGAGAACTCATCTCTTGGCAAGTTTCGTGCTTAGATGCTTTCAGCACTTATCTCTTCCGCACTTAGCTACCCGGCAATGCGTCTGGCGACACAACCGGAACACCAGTGGTGCGTCCACTCCGGTCC
>NZ_QEPT01000008.1 GCF_003252755.1 Haemophilus parainfluenzae
CGCCACTCGTCATCAAAGAAGCAAGCTTCTTTATGTTACCGTTCGACTTGCATGTGTTAAGCCTGCCGCCAGCGTTCAATCTGAGCCATGATCAAACTCTTCAATTCAAGTTCAATCGCTCAATACTGCTGACATAAAATGTCACTACTTAAAAAGTATTATGAATTTCTAGTTAGCACCTATTAAGACTTCAAAATTAAAAAATATTTTTAAAACAAGTCAATCAACAAGTGCCCACACAGATTGTCTGATATATTGTTAAAGAGCAAAAAACAACGACGCACTGGTTTTGTTAAAGCTTCACAACAGCGCGTCGTTGTGTGGGGCGTATTATAGGACTTTTAGAATTCTTTGCAAGTGCTTTTTTACAAAAAAATTCAATTTTTTTCTTGTCTGATGATTTAATCATCAAAGTGAATTGTCTTTGTTCAATATTCAAGGTAAATTACCACCAAAGAGTAGGCATTTTAATGAGGTAGTTATGAATTTTGAGCAAATGATTGGTTTCGGTGTAGCAGGCAATTTCGCAGGACATTTAGAACAAGCCGGTGAAGCAGCTGATTTCACTCAAGTTAAGACAGAAAATGCCATTCAACCCAAAGCGATTTTCCCTTTTTATATACCAAGTGAAAAAGCGGGCTTTCTTTCTACCTATCCTTTAAGTCACAATCAAATTAATTTTCCACAAGGCGCAGATAATCTGCAAATTGAACCTGAAATTGCACTTATTTGTGAACTTATCTATAAAGGAAATCAAGTTGAGAAAATTATCCCGCGTTATTTTACAGCTTATAATGACTGCTCTATTCGTCGACCTAATGCGAAAAAAATCTGTGAAAAGAAAAACTGGGGCGCGACAAGTAAAGGTATTTCTTCCAAACTAATTCCACTTTCCTCTTTTGTTAAAGGAAGTGAAATTGATCAATATCATATCGCTTGCTTCCATAAACGCAATGACGAACTCAATACTTACGGCATTGACAGCCCCGCGATTGGTTATAGCTATTTCCACCAACAATTATTAGATTGGATCGTGGATAGAATGAACAATCAACCCGATGAAGGACCGATGAATCATATTGCCTCTTTATTAGAGCTAGCAAACTATCCGAAACAAGCTATTATTAGTATTGGCGCCACTCGTTATACCGAGTTCGGTGAAACGCATTTCTTACAACCTAATGATCTCAGCATTGTTGTCGTGTATAACGGTGAAAAATATTCTGCTGAGGAAATTGAGCAAATGGCAAAAAATGAAAAATTTGCAGACGACATTTCAGCGCTTATTCAGAAAGTAGTTTAGCATACATATAAAAAGTGCGGTTAATTTTGACCGCACTTTTATTTACTTCCTTCTTAAAGAAACTTCTCCAGCATTAAAATACCGATCGCCTTCATCAGTTATGACTTTCAAATAACCGCGTTTATCAATTCCCTGCTCTATACCTGAAATTGCGCCTTGTTCGGTAAAGATATTCACTTCATCACCAAAAAATTCATTATGGTTTATCCATTGTTGAATGAATTCCTCATCAATACCCTTTTCTTCAAATTGAGCTAATCGAGAATAAATGCGTTGAATCACTTTAACAAGGATCGTTTCACGATCTATATTTGGATCCTGTTCGGTTAGCTGCGCATACGGCTGACTAATTTCTGTCGATTGTGGCAATTTTACATTGATCCCAATACCAACCACTAAGTTTAGCAGACCATTCTTGTTATTAATGATTTCTACTAATATGCCACCTAGTTTTCGTCCCGAAAGCAAAATATCATTTGGCCATTTCACTTTCGCATTTAACGCTTCTGCAATGGCTAAACCAATCACTAAACTTAATCCATCTAATGCTTTTTTAGGATCGATAGTCCAATAAAAACTGAAAATTAACTGCCCTGCAAACGGTGAAAGCCATTGGCGACCACGACGTCCCCGCCCCGCTGTTTGATATTCTGCCAAACACAAATCACCTTTTTTTAATTGGTTAATTTGATTCGTTATAAATTCATTTGTTGAAGAAATAGTTCGATGATAATGCACGGAATAAGGGAAAAGTGCGGTCGAAATTGCTTGAAGATTTAACAAAGGCATTTCTGGCACTAACTGATAAACATCATTTTCTTCTTGAATATTCAATCCCGCTTCGCTCAATAATGCCATTTCCTGCGCCAATTCATTTGATGCAATATTTAAAAACGACATCAAATCTGACCGCACTTTAGGTTGGCAATCAGACAAACAATCCAATAACGATGGCATATTCATTCCTTCTCATAAAAACCTTGACAAATCTTACCATAAAAGCGAAAAAATTCATTTTCAACCACATGAAAAATCTGTATAATCCCAGCGCAATATTTTTTGACACAACTTTTAACAACGAGATATTGCCATGCTTAGAATCAAACAAGAAGCTCTGACTTTTGACGACGTTCTACTCGTCCCAGCTCATTCAACTGTTCTTCCGAATACTGCCAACCTCTCAACTCATCTCACCAAAGAAATTCGCTTAAATATTCCGATGCTTTCTGCTGCAATGGATACTGTCACAGAAACCAAATTAGCAATCTCTTTAGCACAAGAAGGCGGCATCGGCTTTATTCACAAAAATATGACGATCGAACGCCAAGCGGATCGTGTTCGTAAAGTGAAAAAATTCGAAAGTGGTATCGTTTCTGAACCAGTGACTGTTTCGCCAGACTTAACCCTTGCAGCACTTGCTGAAATGGTGAAGAAAAACGGCTTCGCAGGCTACCCTGTTGTAGACGGTGAAAATAACTTAATCGGTATCATTACTGGCCGCGACACGCGTTTCGTAAAAGATTTAAGCAAAACTGTTTCACAATTAATGACGAAAAAAGAAGACTTAGTCACCGTAAAAGAAGGTGCAAGCCGTGAAACGATTTTAGAATTAATGCATCAAAACCGCGTAGAGAAAGTACTTGTAGTAGATGATGCATTCAAATTAAAAGGCATGATCACCGTTAAAGACTTCCAAAAAGCGGAACAAAAACCAAATGCATGTAAAGATGAATTCGGTCGTTTACGTGTCGGTGCGGCTGTAGGTGCAGGCCCAGGTAACGAAGAACGTATTGATGCTTTAGTGAAAGCTGGCGTAGATGTGTTGTTAATCGACTCTTCTCACGGTCACTCTGAAGGTGTATTACAACGTGTTCGTGAAACGCGTGCAAAATATCCAAACTTACCTATCGTTGCGGGTAACGTCGCGACGGCTGAAGGTGCTATCGCACTTGCAGACGCAGGCGCAAGCGCAGTGAAAGTAGGTATTGGTCCTGGTTCTATTTGTACTACTCGTATCGTAACCGGTGTAGGTGTTCCACAAATCACCGCTATCGCAGATGCAGCGGCGGCATTAAAAGATCGTGGTATTCCAGTTATCGCCGACGGTGGTATTCGTTTCTCTGGTGATATTGCAAAAGCTATCGCAGCTGGTGCGAGCTGTGTAATGGTTGGTTCTATGTTCGCTGGTACTGAAGAAGCGCCAGGTGAAATCGAACTTTATCAAGGTCGTGCGTTTAAATCTTACCGTGGTATGGGTTCATTAGGCGCAATGGCGAAAGGATCATCAGACCGTTACTTCCAATCGGACAATGCAGCAGACAAACTCGTACCAGAAGGCATCGAAGGCCGTATTCCATACAAAGGTTACTTAAAAGAAATCATCCACCAACAAATGGGTGGCTTGCGTTCTTGCATGGGCTTAACTGGCTGCGCAACTATCGAAGAATTACGCACGAAAGCAGAATTCGTTCGCATCAGTGGTGCAGGTATTAAAGAAAGCCATGTTCACGATGTAACCATTACCAAAGAAGCACCAAACTATCGTATGGGCTAATCCGTAAGGTGGCTTTAGTCCACCTTTTGTTGTTTTAAAGTGCGGTTGATTTTTGTAAAGCTTTGGAGAAAATTGACCGTCTACACTATTAATAATAAGAGCATTATAAATGACAAACATCCACAATCATAAAATCCTGATCCTCGACTTCGGTTCACAATATACTCAACTGATTGCACGTCGTGTGCGTGAAATCGGTGTGTACTGCGAACTTTGGGCGTGGGATGTGACTGAAGAACAAATCCGTGAATTTAATCCAGACGGTATCATTCTTTCTGGAGGTCCAGAAAGTACTACTGAAGAAAATAGCCCACGTGCACCAGAATATGTATTTAACGCAGGAGTGCCGGTATTGGGTATTTGTTACGGTATGCAAACCATGGCGATGCAACTTGGTGGTCTAACTGAAACCTCTGATCATCGTGAGTTCGGCTATGCCTCCGTTTTAATGGATAATCCGACCGCACTTTTCGCTCATTTAAATGATGGCGATAGCAGATTGGATGTATGGATGAGTCATGGCGATAAAGTAACGCGCTTACCAGAAAACTTCCAAGTTACCGGTACAACTCCAACCTGCCCAATTGCCGCGATGTCTGATGAAAACCGTCGTTTCTACGGCGTACAATTCCACCCTGAAGTAACCCATACTAAAAAAGGTTTGGAATTATTAATGAATTTCGTCGTAAACATTTGTGGTTGCGAAACCAAATGGACAGCAGAAAACATTATCGAAGATGCCGTTGCTCGTATTAAAGAGCAAGTGGGTAACGATGAAGTGATTCTAGGTTTATCTGGTGGTGTTGACTCTTCTGTGGTTGCATTACTTTTACATCGTGCTATTGGTAAAAACTTACACTGTGTATTCGTGGATAACGGCTTACTTCGCTTGCACGAAGGCGATCAAGTCATGGAAATGTTCGGTGATAAATTTGGTTTAAATATTACCCGTGTTGATGCGGAAAGCCGTTTCTTAGGCGAACTTGCAGGCGTATCAGATCCTGAAGCAAAACGTAAAATTATCGGTAAAGTGTTCGTAGATGTATTCGATGATGAATCGAAAAAACTCACTAATGTGAAATGGTTGGCACAAGGTACGATCTACCCTGACGTGATCGAATCTGCAGCAAGCAAAACCGGTAAAGCGCATGTGATTAAATCACACCACAATGTAGGTGGCTTACCAGACTATATGAAACTTGGCTTAGTTGAACCGTTACGCGAGTTATTTAAAGACGAAGTACGTAAAATCGGTTTAGCATTAGGCTTACCGGCTGAAATGATCAATCGCCACCCATTCCCTGGCCCGGGTTTAGGCGTACGTGTATTAGGTGAAGTGAAAAAAGAATACTGTGATTTATTACGCCGCGCGGATGCGATCTTTATCGAAGAATTACGCAACAGCGGTTGGTATGAAAAAACCAGTCAAGCTTTCAGCGTATTCTTACCTGTGAAATCTGTAGGTGTGATGGGCGATGGTCGTAAATACGATTGGGTTATTTCACTACGTGCGGTAGAAACCATCGACTTTATGACCGCACATTGGGCTCATTTACCTTATGATTTATTAGGCAAAGTATCTAATCGTATCATTAACGAAGTGAACGGCATTTCCCGCGTCGTGTATGACATCAGCGGAAAACCACCAGCAACGATAGAATGGGAATAATATCAATCAATTTAAAGGGCAAATTATTTGCCCTTTTCTTCTTTCATAGCACTAATTTCTCTCATCAATATTCACTATGGACATCGCATTTTTACTCGGTACTAAAATTATTGAACTAACACTTATTGTGCTTATCGGCTATGGGTTGGTTAAATCAAAATTATTAAAATCTGAAGATAGCAAGCCACTTTCTATTATTGGGCTTTATGTCATCAGTCCTGCGGTGATGATTGAAGCATTTCAAATTGATTACACACCTGAAATTCTACAAGGTTTGCAGCTTTCACTACTTATGGCCGTATTTCTTCAGAGTATTCTGATTATTATTGGCAGTCTGTTAAAGCGCTTATTAAACCTTGATCCTATTGAGCATGCCACTTCCATTTATTCTAATTCTGGCAACTTAATTATTCCAATTGTGATGTCGCTATTTGGTAAAGAATGGGTCATTTACGCCAGCTGTTTTATTGTGGTACAAACCTTTCTATTTTGGACGCATTGCCGCTTGATTATTGTAGGAAAAGGAAATTTATCCTTGAAGATGATTGCTAAAAACATCAATATTTGGTCAATTCTCGTCGGAGCATTTTTGTTTGCTTTTCAAATTAAGTTGCCAAATATTATCAATGGCACGCTCTCTTCCATTGGTTTGTTTATTGGTCCAAACGCCATGCTTGTTGCGGGCATGTTAATTGCCGCAATTCCATTAAAAAGCATTGTTTCATCTAAGCGCATTTATTTAGTCACACTATTGCGCTTGTTGGTTATTCCGTTTGTATTGTTGATATTAATAAAGCTCATTGGCTTTGTACATTGGGTTGAGAAAGGTGAGATTATCGTGTTGATTAGCTTTTTGGCTACCACTAGCCCTTCAGCTTCAACAGTGACACAAATGGCGGTGATTTATAACAACAACCCACAAAAAGCCAGCGCCATTTATGGAATAACGACGCTGCTTTGTATGTTTACTATGCCTCTGGTGATTGCCTTATATCAAATATGGGGGTAAATCGTGGAAAAGTGCGGTCAATTATTTAAGCACTTTTGATGCTGGCTGCTCTTTTTTTAAACGATAAAGTTGATATAAATTAACGAAAACTAAGAAGGCGTTTAGAAGCGCAACTGGATAAGATTTGATGATTAAACTGTAAACGACAAAAAGTACCGCTCCAATTGCATTAACAACTCTCAAGTGAACAATGGATTTGAATAAAAAAGACACGGCCACAAAGAATGTTGCCAAATAACCTAATAACTCAATGAAATTAAATTCCATAAATCTCTCCGTTAACAATGATTGAGGCGCCATCATAAAAGATTTTGGAATTGAGGAAAAGAGGCGAAATAAAGGCAACCGATTGCAATATCAAGAAATTTTTATTTCGCTCAAAATTCGCTTAGATAAAGATTTTTTGCACTAAAAACATATAAAAAATTGTGCCTGCCGAGATAGAAAGAAACATGTTCTTTTTCCAGAAATGCAATCCCAATACCAAAGCACCCGCTATAAAATCTGGCAAGCCATGATAACCACTCAACACATCCACATTTTTATAGCAATACACCACTAACATCCCAAACATCGCCGCAGGCAATACTTTGCCAAGGTAACGAACATATTCTGGAATTTGGCGATTTGCGGGAAAGATCCAGAAAGGCAATAATCGGGTAAATTGCACGCACAGAATACAAATCACAATGGTGATAATTTGCTCCATCAATGTCATTTTAATGCCTCCAATTTAGATGAAAGTTTAGGCCGCCTTACAGTTAACAGAATCCAAATACTAATGAGTGTTGGCACTAAAAAATGCTCTTTTCCAACAATTAATAGCGATGCAAAAGCCACACTTAAACCTAATAATGAACTTTCATGAGATTTTTCTTTGAGCCAGTTTTCAGCAAAAATCACGAGGAAAAGTGCAGTCATACCAAACTCTACCCCTTTTAAATCAAAAGGGATAATTGAACCAAATAGGTTACCTAATCCTGCTCCAACAACCCAATAAAGATGGAGATAAAAACTGACAAAGAACATGTACCAGCCTTTATCTAAATGATCAGGAATCTTTGCCATATAGTTCAGAGAAAAACTTTCATCTACAAGAGTACTAATTAAATACCAACGTTTTTTCCCGAGTTGAACCCCATATTTTTCTAACATGGAAATGCCATAAAAAATCTGGCGACCACTTACCATCAGTGTCACCAATGCAACACTTAAAGGCGAAAAAGGCATAACTAGTGCTGCAGCCGCAATAAATTCAACGGAGCCTGCATAAATAAGTGCAGCCATTGCAACGGGAAACCAAACACCGAATCCAAGTGCTTTCATGTAAATGCCGTATGCTATGCCTAAAAATAAAAAACCGGCAAGCATTGGCATACTGTAAGGAAATGCCGCTTTTGCCGCGGCTTTGATGGGATTTTCTGTCACTACTTCTGACATATTGACCTACTACAACTCTAAAACAGACAAACCAGGTAAGGTCGAAAAGCTTTGCGTTTTAACTGTTTGATGGAAATCTTCGATATAAGCTAAATTCACATCTTCTTTACGAATCGCCGCATAAAGGTTGCTGTACAATCCTTCTTCTGTAATTTTACGTGCCACCACATACCCTTTCTCTAAATAAGGTAATGCCGCCCAATAAGGTACAGTAGCAATGCCACGACGACTCGCTACTAACTGGATCAAAGCGATCGTTAGCTCTGTTGTACGACGAGGTGGATTAATACCTTTCGGTTTCAATACTTGACGATATAAATCCAACATATCATCTGGCACAGGATAAGTTACCCAAGTTTCTTCAGCAAAATCTTCCGCCTGCCAAACCTCTTTATTGGCTAATGGATGATCTTTAGAGCAAATGCCCACCATTTCATAAGAAAACAACGGCTTAAACAAAACATCACTATTTTGTTCAACTTCTGACACGATTGCCCAATCTGCACGATGAGATAACAATAATCCAACCGGATCAGTGTGGAAACCTGAGACAATATCCAACTCCACCAAGCTCCAGTGTTGACGAAATTCATCCATTGCCGGCATTAACCAGTCGAAACAGGTATGACACTCTACTGCAATTCGTAATTGCCCTGCATCACCGTGTTTTACGCGTGCAAGCTCACGTTCTGCATCAACCACTTTCGGAAGAATTTCATTGGCAAGACGAATCAAGCGATCGCCTGCGGCTGTAAAACGCAATGGGTTACTTTTACGCTCAAAAAGAGGTAAACCGAATTGCTCTTCCATTAACTTAATTTGGTGAGAGAGTGCTGATTGTGTTAAATACACACGTTTTGCCGCCATCGAAACGCTGCCCGTTTCCTTCAAAGCAAGCAAGGTTCTTAGGTGACGAAGTTCAAGAAATGTTTGTTTCATTAGAATAATTCATAAAGTTATCGAGTTAGATGAGCAACATGATAACGCAAATTAAATTTGTCGAAAAGAAAGTGCGGTCAAAAACGTTGATATTTTTGACCGCACTTAAGCCGATTATTTATCTAATTGAACAGGAAGAAATAAGCTTAATGGACGTTTTTTCACAATTTGACAAACTTCATGCCAAATTGGCCACCAGCTATCAATTTCCGCATTCAAAGAACGCAATGCCACCCAAAGCGTTAATGAAAAACTGACAATTAAATTAACCAAACCAATCAACAATACAAAACCAATGCATTGTAAAAGCAATGAATAGGTGAAATGTCCGCTCACTGCAATATAACCGACATTCGCAGATGAAAATGCCACATGACGAATATCTAACGGAAAATGCGTTAAGTAACCCACTACACCGGTAATCCCAAGCAACATACCAAAGCAAAGATTACCAATAAGCGATCCATAATTTTCATGCATATAATTAGCAAATTTAACGCGAGTCTTTTCAGATATTAGTTTTTTCAATAACGGATGTTGGGTTAAACGCATGCGCATATTCAAATAATTGCTTCGGTTATCAAAATAGCCCGAAATAATCCCTGAGCAAAATAACCATACACCTGCAATGGCTGCAAACCATAAGGTTCCCGCAAAAGGATCAATGCTATGCAACTGATAAGCTATTTGATCAGCATTCATCAACGGCTCACCTGTTTTATATTGGTAACCAAACGCAATCAATGCGGCTAAGCTCATCGCAATGAGCACATTACCTAGCACAGCAATACTTTGAGAACGAAATACATCCACTAATAATTGGGCTAATTTCATATTGACGGTTTTCCCTTGAGGCGTTTTCTCAACAGCCTCAGCAAAACGGGCTGCAGTCATAGCTGGCTGTTTGGTTGCAACCGTGAAATGCAGCATAAAGATCACCATGAAACCTAAGCCGTAATTTAAGCCTTCTGCAATGCCTTTCCAGACTTTGTCATCAATAATGCTACCTAGATAGATTTTAAATAGCGCCATCAGTGCAATTAATACACCACCACCTGCCGCAGAATAAAACATTGCCCAATACTCTTTTTTATCTCGCGTAATGTAGTGCTCGCCGTGGTCGCCCGCATTTTGGGTAATGCTACGTGAGATTAATCTTGAGCTTTGTTTCCATAATCGGGTGATGCTATGTTTTTCTGCTGCTGCACGGGCAAAACAGCCGGTTAATAACAATATTCGGCGTGGTAAATAGCGATTTGAAACAAAAATCGCCATCAAGGTTTCCAATCGCTCTAAGGTCTGAGAAAGACGCTCCAATAAATACGCTGTATTTAAGGAAGATCCCACCACTGCCCCGCGTTTTTGCAAACGCTCAACCAATTTTTTACATTGGCTAAACATTACCTGTAAATGGCTATCATCAAAAACAGTTGATTGGCGGCGTGCCTGTAACCAATTCACCACTTCATGGTGCAATGCCACAAAAGGGGAATCAGCATTCAACAGAGAGGGTTCCATTCGCATCAGCTCAGGATCCATATCTTCAGCTGCAATCCAAATTGAAAGCATCTCTATGGCAAATAGCCCTTCACTTTCAATATGATTTTTTAAACGTTCCCGATCTTTTTGTTCTGTATAACGGGTTAAAACGCCAAATACGCCTCGCCACGTTTTTAATGGGACGGCATCAATCCAGCGCGCATCATTTTTATCGCTAAACAATAAATAAAAAATATCACGTAAATCATTAATATCTTTAAAAGAGGGGTTAAAACGCTCATAAATACGCGTTTTCATTTCCTGTCCAAAACCGCCACGTGTAAGAATACCGCTGCTAATAAACAAGGGATAAAGACGTAAACCACATAACCAACCACATAATAATTTCGAAACAGAACAGCCTAATTCTTTGTCGTTCTTTAAGATAAACTTAAATAAATGTAAGGTTGGAGAAATTTTTTCTGTAGGGCTACTACGCAATAATTGACACAGCCCTTCCACAAGACCAAAGGCATCATTTTTCTCGACTTTATTACGCAAAAATTGCGGTAAAGTATCAGGTTTTATCATGCTTTCCTCCTTCAATCGTTTATATTCAAAGAGTAAAGATTATACAGATCTGTTAGGAAAAATAAAATGAAAGGAAAAGTGCGGTCAATTTTGAAAGGATTTTAAAAGAAAAGGCGTATGCTTCCATACGCCTTTGAATTGATATTATTTCTCTTTCTTCAACAAGAAAATACCTTGTTCAGAGAAGTTCACATAAGCTTGTTTGAGATCAGCATTAAAGTCTTCTGGTTTGGTATTAATGAGCAATTCTTTGCCTGCCCAAATTGCCACCACTTCCCAGTGGTTACCCATATAGACTGCACTCTTGATTTCACATCGTTGTGCTGCCTCGCCTTCTGCTTTTAAGTAAATCGCTTCAGGACGAACGCCCACTAAGCATTCACCATCCGGTAAATTGAATTGCGCCGCATTGCTTAATGGTAATTTATAACCATTCACGTCAATGGTGTTATTTTCTAATTTACCTTCAAAGATGCTTGATTCTCCCATGAAGTTTGCAAGAAATAAAGAATTTGGACGCAAATAAAGCTCTTTTGCTGGCGCTTTTTGCATGATTTTACCTTTATTCATCACAATAACTTCATCAGATACCGCAAATGCTTCAGTTTGGTCATGAGTCACATAAAGTGAGGTAATACCTAAACTTTGTTGTAGTTCACGGATTTTTTCACGCATGGAACGACGTAAGTTTGCATCCAAGTTACTTAATGGTTCATCAAAAAGTAATACTTTTGGTTTTAACACTAACGCACGTGCTAATGCCACACGTTGTTGTTGACCACCCGAAATTTGATCCACGAAACGATCTTCGAAACCCGCTAAGTCAACTAACTCTAACGCTTCTTTTACACGTTTAGCACGTTCTTCTTTGCTCACTCCTTGCATACGTAAACCATAGCCTACGTTATCACCGATACTCATGTGTGGGAATAACGCATAAGATTGGAATACGATACAAATATCACGATTTTGAATGGATGATTTGGTTACATCTTCACCATCAATAAAAATTTGACCTGAAGTTGGGTTTTCTAAACCTGCCACTAAACGTAACACAGTGGTTTTACCACAACCGGATGGCCCTAATAAGGTCACCATGGTGCCACGTTTAATGGTTAAATCTAAATTATCAATGACTGTGGATTTACCAAAAGATTTAGTGATATTTTTTAATACTAAGAAATCATTATTACTCATAATATTTACCTACAACTTAACGAGTTAATTCATTTTTTTCGCTTTAGAACGGGAAATTCGGGTATCACCCACAATCCAGTCAAAGAATAAAATAATGGCCATCATCACGATGATTAAAATCGAACCGTATGCGATAGCAACACCATATTCACCATCTTCTACACGGTTTAAAATATAGGCTGTTGCCACGCGTGTATCAGCGGTGACTAAGAAGATAATCGCACTTACGGTGGTCATCGCACGAACAAAGCTGGTAACCAATGCAGAAAGTAACGCTGGTTTTAACAATGGTAAAACGATAAACCATAATGTTTTCCATGAGCTACCTTTTAAAGAAAGAGATGCTTCATCGAGTGATTTATCTAATTGACCAAGACCTGCAATCGCTGCACGCATACCGATTGGTAAATCACGCATTACCATTGAAATGATCACGATAATGCTGGTGCCTGTAATGTAAAGTGGCGCATTGTTAAAGGCTAAAATATAAGATACCCCTGCAACAGTTCCTGGTACGGCGAAGCAAAGCATGGTTAAGAACTCAAGAGATTTTTTACCTTGGAAATCTTTACGCACCACAATATACGCAATTAATAAACCGAAAAGTGCGGTCAATGGTGCGGCAATTCCTGCGTAAATTAAGGTATTAATCAATGATGGCCATGCCCCATCGCTTAAGCCTTGTCCGAATAACATCGCATAGTTTTTCAAGGTTAAGGTGTAATCCACACCCCAGTTTACTGTGAAACTACCGTAGAAAATACTGCCGTATAACGCTAAGTTAAAGAGTACCCAGAAGCCAAGCATACCGATGATGGTGTATTTCAAGCCAGTTGGTAAATCTTGCACGTCACCACGATAGGATTTGCCTGAAACGGTCACATAAGAACGGTTACCAATCCAAATATATTGGATGATAAATACGGCTAATGAGAAGATTAAAAGCATCGAACCTAAAGTACTTGCTGACGCATAATCTAATTGTGAGCCTGCAATATAGAAGTAGATTTGTGTCGCGATTACGTCAAAGCTACCCCCCAATACTAACGGGTTACTAAAGTCCGCTAAGGATTGGATAAACACGATTAAGAATGAGTTTGCCAATGCCGGACGTAGTAATGGGAAAATGATATTGAAGAATGTTTGGTAACGATTTGCACGCAAGGTGTAAGATGCTTCTTCAATTGACGGGTGAACAGATTTTAATGCCCCATCTAAAATCATGAATGAAATCGGCGCAAAAGCCAGAATCTGTGCAATCGCAATCCCGTTGAACCCGTATAACCAGTTATGGTTCTCAAATCCAAATGTTGAGGATAAGAACTCAGTTACATAACCTGAACGGCCAAGCATCAATGTTACCCCTAAACCCACAACAAACGGTGGTGTGACGATTGGTAAAATAGAGAAAATTTTACCAATGAATGCCGTTCTACGTGCAATACGGGTAGTATAAAGCGCAAATGCCAAACCGAAAATGGTTGATACGATACCTACAAAGCCCGATAAGAATAACGAGTTACTAATAACACGTACAATGTAGCTTTGAGTCAAAATTCGCATCACTTGTTGTGGTGCAAAAGTCTCACCGTCATAGAACATGGAGACAAAGATCGCCAATGTTGGATAAACGATGAAGAAGAAAATTAATAAGATAATGCAAAGCAAAGAGGCAATAATAAATTTATCCCCTTGCATTACCTGCAATTTTGCAAAAGAAAACGTCGCCAATGCGGTTAAACTCGCAATTAATACAATCACAGAGTATCCTAGGCTGACTTTATAAATGGTCGCACTGACGAAGATAAACAACGTCGCAGCGGCAATAAGATAAAGTTCCACTTTCGCTTGCGTAGCCCTCGGTAATTTAAGATAAGGTACTAAACCGTATAAAAGAATCGGTAAAAACCATAAGACCGTAATATTTAACGAAGACCAACCCATTGCATCATAATATTCATCACTAGTACTCTCAAACAAGCCGTAATCTAATGCATGAGAAGGAAGAAGAAGAAATGCAATCACTGCAAGAATTATCCAAAAATTGGCTGATTGGATAATAGGACGTTTATTTGCGTTCATACAACCTCGCATAAAAGAAAAAAGCGAAATAATACAATAGCTATTATTTCGCTATGTATACATCATTATTTTGCTAATTTAACATCATCAACCCATTTTGTGATCAAACGTTTACGTAAATCACTTGAGCCGTATTTGTCAAAATCATAATTAATTAAATTGATGGATTTAAAATCAAGCGCATAAGGCGATTGCTCAGCGGTACTATTGGTTAAAATAGAATATGCTTCCCCTTTTTTCCAGGTTAACTCTTGCGCTTCTTTTGATAATGCCCAATCCACAAATAATTTCGCATTTTCAAGGTTTCTTGCACCTTTAATAATGCTCACGCCACCAATTTCATAGCCTGTACCTTCGCAAGGAACAACTAATTCAACTGGTGCGCCTTTTGCTTTCTCTAAAGAATATTCATGTAAAAAACCAATTCCGATTGCGGTTTCACCACGCGCTGTATTACGGGTTGCGGTGTTACCGGATTTGGTATATTGGGAAACGTTTTTATTGAGTTCTTTGAGATATTTGAATGCTTCATCCTCGCCCCAAAGTTGGATATAGGTGGCTAATTGTGTATAACCTGTTCCAGAACTTTGTGGATCAGCTGCTTGGATCTCATTACGGTACGCAGGATCGGCTAGATCTTTCCAACATTTTGGTGTCGGCAAATTGAGTTTTTTCAAACGTTCTGGGTTAATACCGAAGCCTAATACACCGAGATAAATCGCGGAGGAATAGTTGCCTTTAATTTTAGCTGGGTCTCTAAACTGTTCAGGAATTTGTGCAAGATTTGGTGACTTATACGCTTCAAGTAAGCCCATTTCACCCGCTTGAGAATGCGGATCAAGCGTACCGCCATACCACACATCCCCTTGAGGGTTGTCTTTCTCAGCATCAATTTTGGCTAAAATTGTGCCTGTACCACCACGGATAAAACTAGTTTTGATTCCGTATTTTTTCTCAAAAGCCATGGTTTCTTGCTCGCACATCGTATTTTGTGCACTACAATAAACCACTAAACGACCTTCTGCAGCAGATGCGTGAGAGCTTAGCAACACGCCACCAAATACAACACCAGAAAGTGCTAAAGCAACGTTAGACATTTTCATTGGTCCACTCCTGTGTTTATAAAATAAGATAAGCTAATACGCTCATCGTAGAAACCCACGTAAAAATCTATCTAGTGGGGCTAAAATGGTAAAAGTGCGGTCAAAAAATCTCATGTTTTTCAACCGCACTTTAAACATTATTTCGCTAATTTAACGTCTTGAACCCATTTTTCAATTAAGGCTTTGCGTTGTTCGGTTGCACCGTATTTTTCAAAGTCATAATTGATGAGGTTAAGTTTATTTGGATCAAACGCAGTTGGTGATTGTTCCGCTGTGGTGTTAGTTAAGATTTGTAAAGAGTCACCTTGTTTCCACGCTAACTCTTGACCTTCTTTAGATAATGCCCAATCCACGAATAATTTTGCGTTATCGATGTTACGCGCACCTTTTAAGATACTTACGCCACCTAACTCGTAGCCCGTACCTTCACAAGGTACCACTAATTCCAACGGCGCACCTTGACGTTTTTCAAGTGCGTAATCGTGTAAGAAACCGATACCTACCGCAGTTTCACCACGTGCCGCATTACGAGATGGAGTGACACCTGATTTGGTGTATTGCGATACGTTTGGATGTAATGCTTTTAAGAAATCAAAGGCTTTTTCTTCGCCCCAAAGTTGAACGAAAGTAGCCAACGCAGTGTATGCTGTACCTGCACTTTGTGGGTCAGCAATTTGCACTTCGCCTTTTAAGCGAGGATCAGTTAAATCTTTCCAGCATTTTGGTACTTCTTTAATACCTAATTTTGCTAAACGCTCGGTATTCACACCAAAACCTAAGATACCCATGTAAATAGCGGATACATAATGTCCTTTGGTTTTCGCTGGATCACGGAAACGTTCAACAATTTCATCAATGTGTTTAGATTTATAAGGTTCGATTAAACCCAACTCTGCCGCTTGAGCTTGAGGGTCGAATGTACCACCAAACCAAACGTCTGCTTGAGGGTTATTTTTTTCCGCTTCAACTTTTGCAAACGTACTGCCTGAACCGTTGCGAATGAATGAAGTTTTCACATCATATTTTTCGCCAAACGCTTTGGTTGTCGTTTCACAAAGAATGTTAGTCGCACTACAATACACCACTAAACGCCCTTGAGCATTAACGGCTGATGATGTCATGAAGCCTGCTGCTAAAAGTGCGGTTGAAATGGAGAGAGAAATTTTATTCATTTTCATCGTACACTCCTCATAAATAACACTGATGAAATAATAAAAACGAGCACATCGTAAGCGAAAACGAAAAAAAATTCCGTGAACTACTTCACAAATTTAAAAAATTTAAATAAAAAAGAAAGATGAATTTAAACTGATTTTTCTTTATAATCCCCATAATTTTTACCTTCCGTTTTTGAGGACGTTCCATGTCAAACTCATCTTGTATTATCATCGCCATCACGGGTGCATCCGCTTCAGGCAAAAGCTCCATTGCTTCCACCGTTCATAAAGAACTTTGCAACGACTTAGGTTGTGAAGAAATTGGGATTATTGCTGAAGACAGCTACTATAAAGATCAAAGCCATTTAGAGATGAGTGAGCGAGTAAAAACCAACTATGACCACCCGAGTTCAATGGACAGAGATTTACTTATTCAACACTTAAAAGACTTAAAAAACGGAACTGCTGTGGATGTTCCTGTCTACAGTTATGTTGAGCATACCAGAACAGGCGAAACCAAACACTTCACCCCGAAAAAAATTGTTATTTTAGAAGGCATCTTATTGCTTACTGATGAGCGAGTTCGCCAATTAGCCGATATTTCTGTGTTCGTGGATACGCCATTAGACATTTGTTTTATCCGTCGTTTACAACGTGATATGGAAGAACGTGGTCGTTCATTACAATCTGTGATTGATCAATATCGTGCAACTGTGCGCCCAATGTTTATGCAATTTATCGAACCATCAAAACAATATGCGGATATCGTGATTCCGCGCGGTGGTAAAAACCGTATTGCGATTAATATGTTAAAAGCTCAAATTCTTCATTTATTAAACCAAAAATAGGAAAAATCATGCGTCTTTGCGATACCGATATCGAACGCTATCTAGATGATGGCATTATTTCTTTAACGCCTCGTCCTGAAAATGACAAAATCAATGGGGCAACCATTGATGTGCGTTTAGGCAATTCATTTCGCGTATTTCGTGAACATTCCGCACCTTATATTGATTTAAGTGGCCCGAAAGAAGAAGTCTCTGCTCAACTTGAATCAGTAATGAGTGACGAAATTATTATCGGTGATGATGAAGCCTTCTTCTTACATCCTGGTATGTTGGCATTAGCAACCACATTGGAGTCAGTGAAACTCCCTGCCAATATTATCGGTTGGCTAGATGGTCGTTCTTCACTTGCTCGTTTAGGTTTAATGGTACATGTAACCGCACATCGTATCGATCCAGGTTGGGAAGGCAAAATTGTGTTGGAATTCTATAACTCCGGCAAATTACCTTTAGCATTACGTCCTAATATGGTGATTGGTGCTTTAAGTTTTGAAGTATTAAGTGGCCCGGCAGCACGCCCTTACACCAGCCGTAAAGATGCGAAATATAAACATCAGCAAAATGCGGTAGCGAGCCGAATTAATGAGGATTAATCAATGAAAAAGATCGCAATTAGCCTGTTGATCGTGCTGTTTGCGATCTTTGCTTTTTTTTATTCACAAATTCAAAAACTGGAAACAGTGATTACTACCGCACTAGCTCAGCATGAAACTACCTTCCAAGAGTTTAATATGGGCATTTTCCCTGAGCCGTATATTTCCTTTGACAAAGTTCAACATAATCAAATAAGTATTGAAAAAATAACTGGAAAATTTTCTCTGCCATCATTAGTTTTGGGTAATGCTCAACTGCAAGAATTAGTTGCTCAAAATATCAAGTTATCCCCAAAGGCACAAAACTCAGCAAATGTTCAAGTGCATTTCAACGGTTTCCCACTTAATTATATTACTAGTGATGATATTCCATTTAGCACAACAACTCTCATTACTGTTGAACTAGCAAAACCACTTTATGGCAGTAATAGAATCTTTAATTTTCGTTTTATCAAAGGTCATGTTACCCTCCGTCGGGAAAGTGAATCACTTATTCAATTTGATCATGTTCAATTCAATCAGCAAGACCTGGGCTATATTGAAATTCATACAGATTTAACAAAGCCACAGAAACGTGCCATTGCTTACATTAAGCCTAGATGCACCACAAATTGTCTTGCTGTACTCAAATTTGATAGCTATCTACAAAAAAGTGCGGTCAATTTTTCTGGTAAAAATTTTCCTTTAACTCAGTTGTTAGCTTTACTTAATTTCCCGCAAACCATGACAGGTACGAGTGATTTTAACACTCAATTAGCCTTTACAAACTCAGAATTAATCGAAGGGAAATTTGATTTTAATGCGCGTGATGGCGAGCTTTTAGGATTGAATTTATTAGATATGGCGGCACAGTATTTACCAATTAATTACAACAGTGATTTAACTGCCAGTAGAAATATGAATACACCTTACGAACGTTTTGAATCACATCTTTCGTTCGAAAACCACTTACTAAAAGTAGATAAAATAAGCTTAAAAACAACCGCACTTTTAGGTGAAGGTTCTGGAGCCATTGATTTAGATAATGTACAATGTGACATCAATTTAACTTTAAGATCAACTAACGAAAAATACAAAAAACTCGCATTACCTATTCGCTTTTTCGATAGCTGCTATGCACCACAATACAAGTTAAATATTGATAAAAATTTCCGTCATCAACTTAAGGAATTAATTAAAGAGAAATTAAAATAATGTCGTTTTATCAGAAAGCAGAAAGAACCCAATATTGGCGCGTAGTTATCATGGCTTGCGCCGCTTTTATTTTTAATACCACGGAATTTGTACCCGTTGCTTTACTCACTGACATCGGACAAAGTTTTGATATGCAAACCTCTGATGTCGGCTTAATGATGACCGTTTATGCGTGGACAGTTCTCATCATGTCCCTGCCTGCAATGCTTGCCACAGGAAAAATGGAACGTAAAAGTTTACTGGTTAGGCTTTTCATCATTTTTATCATCGGGCATATTATCTCGGTAATTGCATGGAATTATTGGATTCTTCTTATTGCCCGTATGTGTATCGCGGTGGCCCATTCCGTATTCTGGTCAATCACCGCCTCTTTAGTGATGCGCGTTGCGCCTAAAAATAAAAAGACACAAGCCATTGGTATGTTAGCCATTGGTACATCATTGGCCACAATTCTAGGTTTGCCATTAGGACGCTTAGTTGGTCAACTTGTAGGATGGCGCATTACCTTTGCCATTATTGGTGTATTAGCTTTAGTCACAATGCTCTTAATCATTCGCTTATTACCAACGCTACCAAGTAAAAATGCAGGTTCCGTTGCAAGTTTGCCTATTTTAGCTAAACGTCCACTATTAATTGGACTTTATGCAACCACGGTAATTATTGTTTCGGCCCACTTTACAGCCTATACCTACATCGAGCCATTTATGATTCAAATCGGGCAAATGGATCCTAATCTAGCTACCATGATTCTCTTGGTCTTTGGTATTTCAGGTGTGACAGCGAGTGTGATTTTTAACCGATTATACCGTTTAGGCGCCACACAATTTATTATCCATGCAATTCTGTTATTAGCTATTTCCTTAGGCTTTATGCTTACTTCGGCTGGCTATACCGCAACAATGTTTGCCTTAGCCTTTATTTGGGGGATAGGAATTTCTTGTATTGGACTCGCATTACAAATGCGCGTGTTGCAACTTGCACCCGATGCAACAGACGTAGCGAGTGCCATTTATTCAGGTATTTTTAATGCAGGTATTGGTGCAGGCGCACTATTTGGTAATCAAATCGCTCGTCACATTGGTATTGAATATATAGGCTTTAGTGGCGCAGCATTAGCTATAATTGCACTCGGCATTTTTGTCTTCTTTAATTTCCGCTATCGCACTCAAAACGCCTAAAAAAATGACCGCACTTACTTAAGTGCGGTCATTTTCTTTTCTCTTTTCTAATCGAGATGGAAGCAAGCAATGAGCTTACCATCAGGGTATTTTTCCAATTTAGGCTGCTCATTTCGACATTTATCGGTCGCTTTCCAACAACGTGGATTAAATGCACAACCTTTTGGTGGATTAATCGGACTTGGTAATTCTCCGGTTAATTTAATCCGTTGACGACGTAATTCAGGTGACAATCTTGGTGTTGCCGAAAGTAAAGCTTGCGTATAAGGATGTTGTGGATTTTTAAAGATCTGCTCTTTTGTGCCCATTTCAACACAGCGACCTAAATACATCACCATCACTTCATCAGCAATGTGTTCAACCACCGAAAGATCATGGGAAATAAAGACATAAGATAAACCAAGCTCAGCTTGCAAATCCATCATTAAGTTCAGCACTTGCGCACGAACAGACACGTCTAATGCAGAAACCGGTTCATCCGCTACAACCACGTCAGGATCAAGCATTAAACCACGGGCTATCGCGATACGTTGACGTTGTCCACCCGAAAACATATGTGGATAGCGATTATAAAACTCGGCTCGCAACCCCACTTTTGCCATCATGGATAACACTTTTTCTTTGCGTTCTTTTGCCGATAGATTGGTATTAATGACTAAAGGTTCTTCCAAAATTGTGCCGATTTTCTTACGCGGATTCAGTGAGGCATAAGGGTTTTGAAACACAATTTGTATTTTCTGACGACGCAATGCTTTCGTTTCGTAAGCATTCTCTAAGAAATTTTGCCCGTTATAATACAACTCCCCTTCAGTCGGTTCTTCTATCATGGTTAAAAGACGACCAAGTGTCGATTTACCACAACCAGACTCACCTACTACAGCAAGGGTTTTACCACGTTCTAAGGAAAAAGACACACCATCTAACGCTTTCACTTGCTGTGTTTTTGCAAACATCCCTTTTTTCACAGGATAATATTTTTTCAGCCCAATGGCATTGAGCAATGGTGCATTTTCTTGTGCGACATTAGACATTGCTTGGTTCTCCTTGGGCATTTAATGGGGTGTGACATTTTACTTGTCTGTTTCCTACTTGGCGTAATTCAGGCTCGATACTTCGACAAAGATCCGTTGCATACGGACAACGTGGGTTTAGCAAACAGCCTTGTGAGCGATCGTATTTACCAGGTACCACACCGGGTAAAGATTGCAAACGAGATTTACCTTCTGCAAATTCAGGTAAAGAACGTAATAACGCTTGAGTATAAGGATGTTTTGGTTCATGGAAAATATCTTCTGCGCAACCTTCTTCCACCACTTGTCCTGCATACATCACAATAATGCGATGTGCCGCTTCTGCGACTAGCGCAAGATCGTGCGTGATCAGAATCAACGACATACATTCTTTTTGCTGTAACTCAAGCAACAAATCTACAATTTGTGCTTGAATAGTCACATCCAGTGCTGTAGTTGGTTCATCTGCAATAAGCAATCTCGGTTTACAAGCTATCGCCATAGCAATCATAACGCGTTGGCTCATCCCGCCAGAAAGCTGATGCGGATAAACATCAATACGTGATTCAGGATCAGGTATTCCGACTAAGCGTAATAGCTCTAAGGTGCGTTCACGGCGTTCTTTTTTGCTACCCCCTTGATGCGCTTTAATGGCTTCCATAATTTGAAAACCGACTGTATAAGCGGGATTTAAGCTTGTCATTGGGTCTTGGAAGATCATAGCAATATCGGCCCCAACTAATTCCCGCTTTTCTTTTGGCGGTAAGCTTAAGAGATCTTTTCCTTCAAATTCTAAGCCTTTCGCTGAAACACGACCAGGAAAATCAATTAAGCCCATCACGGCAAGGGAACTCACGGATTTCCCAGAGCCAGACTCGCCAACAATGCCTAAGACTTCACCTTGATTAACTTGATAGCTAATGCGATCGACCGCTTTAAAAGGTGTTTTTTCATCACCAAAGTGAACAGAAAGTTCTTTTACATCTAATAATGCCATTCTGCCCCCTATTGTTTTAATCTTGGATCGAGCGCATCACGCAACCCATCGCCCATTAAATTAAATGCTAAAACAAGCGATAAAATCACTAAACCTGGAATAGTAACTAACCAGTTTGCCGCCTGCATAAAGCTACGTGATTCAGATAACATTGTCCCCAATTCCGGTGTCGGTGGTTTGGCACCGATACCTAAGAAACCTAAGGTTGCTAATTCTAAAATGGCGTTAGAAATCCCCATCGTCATTTGTACGATGAGAGGCGCAAGGCAATTCGGTAAAATCACAATAAACATTAAACGTAATACGCTTGCTCCCGCTACGCGCGAAGAGGTGACATAATCTCGGTTTTTCTCATTTAATACCGCTGCACGTGTTAAGCGTACATAACTTGGAATCGAAACCACGGCAATCGCTAATGTCGCATTCGTTAAAGAGGGCTCTAAAATTGATACCACTACAATGGTTAAAAGCAAGTTTGGGATAGCCAACATAATGTCAATGAAACGAACAATTAATGTATCCAATGCCCCACCATAATAGCCTGCGAGCAAGCCAAGGCTCGTTCCTAAAATGCAAGATAAAATAACAATAATGAAACCTGCGAAAACCGAAATGCGCGTACCATAAATAATGCGAGAAAGAATATCTCGACCAATGTCATCCGTACCCAGTAGATAAGCAGAATTGCCGCCTTCATACCAAGCAGGTGGTAACAACAGTGCTGAACGGTTTTGTTCAATAGGATCAAAAGGTGCAATCCAAGGCGCAAAAACACTGATTAATGCTACGACAAGAATAAAAGTGAGCCCAATCACTGCCCCTTTATTTTGTTTGAAATAAAACCAAAACTCCTGCAACGGTGTGCGAGGCGCAATCGTTTCAATAGATAAAGTTTGTTCCGTCATTAATAAGGCTCCTTATTGATGGCGAATACGTGGGTTTACCACGCCATAAAGTAAATCGATAGCTAAATTCACCACAATAATAATTGTAGCGATAATTAACACGGCACCTTGTAAGACTGGGTAATCACGATTGGAAATCGCATCAATAATCCATTTACCAATGCCTGGCCATGAGAAAATCGTTTCAGTTAAAACCGCACCGGATAATAACTGCCCTACAATCAAGCCTACCACTGTCACAACAGGGATAAGCGCATTACGTAGCGCATGAACAATCACAATTCGGGTATAACTTAAGCCTTTCGCTTTTGCGGTACGAATATAATCTTCACCTAACACTTCCAACATCGAAGAACGTGTCATTCGAGTAATCACCGCAAGTGGAATGGTACCTAACACAATAGATGGTAGAATCAATGACTTAATTGCATTCCAAAAGGCGCCTGGTACGCCTGAAAGCCAAGTATCGATTAACATAAAACCCGTTGGTGTATCGATCCAGAAACTATCTTCTAAACGTCCCCCTTGTGGTAAACCAAACCAAGGTGAAACATATAAGATCAAAATTAATCCCCACCAGAAAATTGGCATGGAGTAACCCGTTAATGACATAGCTGTCACGGTGTGAGAAATCCAACTATCTTTCTTGACTGCCGCAATCGTTCCTAGCGTAATACCGGCAATTAATGACCAAAATAGTGCAAAGAAAGCTAATTCAAAGGTAGCAGGGAAAAGTGTGAAAAACTCTTTCAGAACAGGTTGTTGGGTGCGGAATGATTCACCGAAATCGCCTTGTATTACATTACCAATATAATTGAAATATTGCTGATACAACGGTAAATCGAGACCAAGTTGCTTCATCATTTGTTGATGAACTTCTGGCGTTAAAC
Source organism: Haemophilus parainfluenzae (assembly GCF_003252755.1). Taxonomy (GTDB): domain Bacteria; phylum Pseudomonadota; class Gammaproteobacteria; order Enterobacterales; family Pasteurellaceae; genus Haemophilus_D; species Haemophilus_D parainfluenzae_N. The sequence continues at coordinate 24,136 of NZ_QEPT01000008.1, forward strand.
CTCGCTCTCCCATCATAATCTCCACAGGATCACCTGGAATAAAATGAATGAGCGCAAAAGTTACAAAAGTAATGGCGATAAAGGTAGGAATCACCATCAAAATACGTTTTAAAATAAATTTAAACATCTACTTCCCACATGATAAAAGTGCGGTCATTTCTTCGAATGCTTTCGCACTTGGCACCTTGAGCACAAACATCAATATTCATGCCCGCTGCAATAAAATCCTCCCGATTCTACCGCACTTTTTCTAATTTTGCCAAATGCGCAATCAGCCACTTAATGCCTTGAGCTTGGAAAGCGATTTGTAAACGGGTGTTATTATCTGAGCCTTCAACGTTTATCACTGTGCCAAAACCAAACTTTTCATGCTTCACTTTTTGCCCCATTTTCCATTCGTTCTCAGGCAAACTCGCGCTTAAACTCCCTACTTTTGCTTGGTTTAATGCTCTAGTCACCGTTCCACGCAAGCGGATTTCTTGAATGCACTCTGATGGCAATTCTGTAATAAAACGTGAAGGCAAATGGCGTTCTTCTTTCGTGTAAACTCGGCGACTTTCTGCATAACAAATCGTCAGTTTTTGCTTAGCTCGAGTAATGCCCACATAAGCAAGACGGCGTTCTTCTTCTAAACGACCGGGTTCTTCAAATGAACGTAAACTTGGGAATACGCCCTCTTCTACCCCCACCATAAACACACGTGGGAATTCCAAACCTTTTGCTGAATGCAAAGTCATCATTTCTACACAAGATTGATGTGGTGAGGCCTGCTCTTCTCCAGCTTCTAAAGAAGCATGAGTTAAAAAGGCGGTAAGATCGGTCATATCCTCTGCTTCATCAGGTTTGATAAATTCTCGGGTTGCCGTTACCAACTCTTCTAAGTTTTCAATACGGACTTCGCCTTTCTCGCCTTTTTCCTGTTTATACATATCGTATAACCCAGAATGTTTAATCACGAAATCGGTCTGTGCAAACAGTGGCATTTCGGCTGTATCAATCTGTAAAGAATTAATCAACTCTTGGAAACGCAACAATGCGGTTGAAGCACGCCCTGTTAGCATATTTTCTTGCGTCGCCACTTGTATGGCTTGCCATAAGGTAATCTGACGTTCACGAGTTAAATTTCGTAACACATCTAAAGTACGATCGCCAATACCTCGAGTAGGCGTATTAATCACTCGCTCAAATGCAGCATCATCTTGACGATTATTAATTAAACGTAAATAAGCCAACGCATCTTTAATTTCTTGGCGTTCGAAGAATCGCATCCCACCGTAAATACGATAAGGAATTTGACAACGGATCAACGCTTCTTCAATAACACGAGATTGGCTATTGCTACGATATAAAACAGCACAATCATCTAATTTTCCACCGTCATCTACCCAGTTTTGGATTTGAGATGCCACGAATTTTGCTTCATCTAACTCATTAAACGCCGCATAAATGCCCACTGGCTCGCCCATTTCACCGTCGGTCCATAAATTCTTACCGAGGCGATCACTATTATTCGAAATAAGTTGGTTGGCACTTTTCAGAATATTGCCGGTAGAACGATAGTTTTGCTCCAAACGAATAGTTTCAGCGTTAAAATCTTTTAGGAATTTTTGAATATTTTCGACCTGTGCACCACGCCAACCATAAATGGATTGGTCATCATCGCCCACAATCATCACTTTGCCCGTATTACCAGCAAGAATTTTGATCCAAGCATATTGGATTTTATTGGTATCTTGAAACTCATCCACCAAAATATGCTGAAAACGCTGCTGATAGCGTTGCAAAATCACAGGCTTTTTAGCAAATAATTCATACGCACGAATTAACAATTCAGCAAAATCCACCAAACCCGCACGATCACAAGTATCTTGATAAATTTGATAAATCTTAATCCACTCTTTTTCCTGGCGATCACCAAAATCATTAATATCTTGAGGTCTTAAACCTTCATCTTTTTTATTATTGATATACCAGCACGCTTGTTTCGGTGGAAATGCTTTATCATCATAATTGTGCAATTTCATCAAACGTTTCACTAAACGAAGTTGGTCTTCAGAATCCAAAATTTGGAAATCTTGTGGCAAGTTCACATCTAAATGGTGAGCGCGTAATAATCGATGGGCAATGCTATGGAATGTGCCAATCCACATGCCAAATAAATTGGATTGAGCATGTTTGGATAAAGTATCTTGAATACGATGGCGCATTTCAGCAGCGGCTTTATTGGTAAAGGTTACTGCCATAATGCTACCTTCAGAAATATTTTCTACGGCAATCAACCAAGCAATACGATGAGTCAGTACGCGAGTTTTACCACTTCCCGCACCTGCAAGTACAAGGTAATTACCAAGCGGTGCTGCCACTGCTTCACGTTGTTTATCATTCAAGCCATCAAGTAATTCTGAAATATCCATTGCTCTTATTTTAATCTGGTTAAATTTACAGGGATTATAGTGGGAATTATATTTTTAAACAACCTGATATTTACAAATTTACTCCGTCCCTTTATATTAGCAATATCAAATAATTACTAAATATTGACGAAGTTAAAGGAGACACAATGTCAATAAAAACAACGCTAAAATTAACCGCACTTTCAGCCCTAACCGCCCTCGCGTACACTTCTCACGCACAGGCTGAAGGAAAACTTACCGTCTATTGCAGCGTGCAAAACGTTGTATGCGAAAAAGTCACTCAAGCCTTTAGTAAAAAATACAATGTAGATGCACAATTTGTGCGTAATAGTACTGGTGTAGTGTTAGGCAAAATTAAAGTGGAAAAAGAAAACCCACAAGCTGATTTCTGGTTTGGTGGCACCATTGAACCCCATCTTCAAGCCGCAGAGTTAGGCTTGCTTGAATCCTATCGTTCTCCATTACAAAAAGATATCATGCCGCAGTTTAAATCTTTAATGGATCAACGCGGTAATTTCACCTCTGTGATTTACTTAATGGAACTAGGCATTGGGGTGAATACTAAAAAATTGAAAGAATTGAATATTCCTGCGCCAAAATGTTATGCAGATCTACTAAAACCTGAATATCAAGGGCAAATTCAATATCCAGATCCCCGTGTTTCCGGCACGGGCTACTCACTTATCAGTACTTTTTCCACATTATGGGGAGAAGAAAAAGCTTTCGATTATTTGAAAAAATTAGAACCCAATCTCATGCAACATACCAAAACAGGTCTTGCGAGCAACTATTTGGCTAACGGTACCGTGGCGATTGATTTAGGTTTTATGCTGGTTTACCCGCGTGAGAAGAAAAATGGTGCGCCAGTTGAAGGCATTTTACCATGCGAAGGCGTAGGCTATTCTTTAGGCGGGGCAAGCATCATTAAAGGATCGAGAAACCTTGATAATGCCAAACTGTTTATGGATTTCGTGCTAAGCAAAGAAGCCCAAGAAATTCCTTGGAAAGAATCAGACTCTTATCAACTTCCAACCAATATCCATGCAGAACCTGCACCAAGTTTCCTACCGGCTAGCAAATTAAAACTAGTGGATATTGATTTTATGAAATTTGGTACGGATCAAGAAGGCAAACGCCTGACTCAACGTTGGGTCTCTGAAGTCCTCTTAGATAGCAAATCACCGAAGGAATAAATAAAAAGCGCGGTCAAAATAAGAATGTTTTTGACCGCACTTTTTTAATAGATAAAACTAAGCTAAAACCAACCGCTCTTTTCCCGCATAGATATTAGCTTTTCCTGGGCGAGCAAAGCCGATAAGGGAAAGATTGTGTTGTTCTGCCATATTGACAGCAAGATCTGTCGCAGCAGAAATCGCCACAAGTAATTCGATACCACAAGCTACCGATTTTTGAACCATTTCATAACTGGCTCGGCTCGAAACAAGTACAAATCCTTGCGGTTGATTTTGTTTAGCATGCCAGCCAATTAATTTATCTAGTGCCACATGTCGCCCAACATCTTCTCGAATCGCCAGTAAATTACCCGATAAATCAAAAAAGGCGGCGGCATGTGTCGCCCCTGTCTCTTTTCCGAGTGTTTGATTAGCTTGTAATTGTGCTAAACAGCCATCTAATAAATTTAAATTAAATTGGAAAGTGTGGTCTAATTTCGGCAACTTTTTATAAACTTGCGAAATTTGTTCTGTGCCACAAATGCCACATCCCGTTCTACCTGTTAATGTACGGCGATGATCTTTTAATGCCACAAATTGACGGCTAGATAATTCAATTTGCACTTCAATGCCATTGCATACTTCCACCACATCAATGCCATAAATATCCGCTTTTTTCTCAATAATGCCTTCCGCTAATGAAAAGCCTAAAGCAAAATCCTCTAAATCTTGGGGAGAGCACATCATAACAGTATGTGCAATACCATTATAAACAAGTGAAACAGGCACTTCGGCAGCCAAACTATCTTGTTTTTCCACTAAAAGTGCGGTCGGATTTTCAGATGTTTTTTTTAAAAAATTAATTGTTTTTTGGATTATCCAGTGCATTATTTTTTCCCAATAAAATGACTGTTGTAAAAATGTTACTTTTTTTTAACAAAAAATGTTTGTTTTGTGATCTAGCTCAAGTTTTAAAGCGATTATAACAAGTTTTGATTATAGATTTTCGGTTAAAAAATAGTTAAAATCAGCTCCGTTTAAATTGGTCATTGTTATAATCAATTTAATTGTTGATACGTTATTTTAACGAAATCAAATAAATTATCTATACGAATTTATACTATCGAAATATCTTAACGGTTCGCCGTTATGAAGGAGTGATTATGCAGGTCTCTAGACGTAAGTTCTTTAAGATCTGTGCAGGTGGTATGGCGGGGACGTCTGCGGCAATGTTGGGCTTTGCACCATCATCTGTCTTAGCGGCACCACGTGAATACAAATTATTACGGGCTTTTGAATCCCGTAACACCTGTACATATTGTGCAGTGAGCTGTGGTATGTTGTTATATAGCACAGGCAAACCTTACGATGCTTTAAGCAGCCATACAGGCACCAATACCCGTTCTAAATTATTCCACCTTGAAGGTGACCCTGACCATCCGGTAAGCCGTGGGGCATTATGTCCGAAAGGTGCGGGCGCATTAGACTATGTTAATAGTGAAAGCCGTGCATTATACCCTGAATATCGTGCACCGGGTTCTGACAAATGGGTTCGTCTTTCTTGGGAAGAAGCGATCAAACGCGTTTCTCGTTTATTAAAAGATGACCGTGATGCTAACTTCGTTGAAAAAGACGCTAGTGGCAAAACTGTTAACCGTTGGACAACCACTGGTATTATGACCGCTTCCGCCATGAGTAATGAAGCCGCACTTCTTACTCAAAAATGGGTGAGAATGTTAGGCATAGTGCCGATGTGTAACCAAGCGAATACTTGACACGGACCAACGGTAGCAAGTCTTGCTCCATCATTTGGTCGCGGTGCCATGACAAACAACTGGGTTGACATCAAAAACGCCAATCTTATTATTGTTCAAGGTGGTAACCCTGCTGAAGCTCACCCTGTTGGCTTCCGTTGGGCGATCGAAGCGAAGAAAAACGGTGCGAAAATCATCGTGGTTGACCCTCGCTTTAACCGTACAGCGTCTGTAGCTGACCTTCATGCGCCAATTCGTTCCGGTTCTGATATCGCATTCTTAATGGGTGTGATCCGTTACCTATTGGAAACTAATCAAATTCAACACGAATACGTTAAACACTATACCAATGCTTCATTCTTAGTTGATGAAGGTTTCAAATTTGAAGATGGTTTATTCGTAGGTTTTGATGAAGAAAAACGTACTTACGATAAATCTAAATGGAATTACCAATTTGATGAAAATGGTAATGCTAAACGTGATATGACCTTACAAGATCCACGTTGTGTGATTAATATCTTGAAAGATCACGTTTCTCGCTATACCCCAGAAATAGTTGAACGTATTACCGGTGTTAAGCAAAAACTCTTCTTACAAATCTGTGAAGAAATTGGTAAAACCTCTGCACCGAATAAAACCATGACGCACTTATATGCGTTAGGCTTTACTGAACATACAATCGGTACTCAAAATATTCGTTCAATGGCTATGATCCAATTACTCTTAGGTAATATGGGGATGCCAGGAGGCGGTATTAATGCATTACGTGGACACTCAAACGTACAAGGTACAACAGATATGGGCTTATTGCCGATGTCTTTACCTGGTTATATGCGTTTACCGAATGACAAAGATACGTCTTACGAACAATACATTAATGCGATTACGCCAAAAGATATCGTACCAAACCAAGTGAACTACTATCGTAATACCTCGAAATTCTTCGTGAGTATGATGAAAACGTTCTATGGTGATAAAGCAACCAAAGAAAATGGTTGGGGTTTCGATTTCTTACCAAAAGCAGACCGCTTATACGACCCTATCACTCATGTTAAGTTAATGAATGATGGCAAATTGAACGGTTGGATTTTACAAGGTTTCAACGTATTAAACTCATTACCGAACAAAAACAAAACTGTTGCAGGTATGAGCAAATTGAAATTCTTAATCGTGATGGATCCGCTTCAAACTGAATCTTCTGAATTCTGGAAAAACTTTGGTGAATCAAACAATGTGAATCCAGCAGATATTCAAACTGAAGTATTCCGTTTACCAACCACCTGTTTCGCAGAAGAAGATGGTTCTATTGCTAACTCTGGTCGTTGGGCTCAATGGCACTGGAAAGGCTGTGACCAACCAGGTGAAGCGTTACCAGATGTTGAAATTCTTTCTATGATTCGTGAAGAAATGCATCACCTTTATCAAAAAGAAGGTGGTCGTGGTATCGAATCTTTCGAAGCGATGACTTGGAACTATGCTCAACCGCATTCACCAAGTTCTGTAGAATTAGCGAAAGAATTGAATGGTTACGCGCTTGCTGATCTTCTCGATGCTGATGGCAACGTCATGTATAAAAAAGGTCAATTACTTAACGGATTCGCTCACTTACGTGATGACGGTACAACTTCATCAGGTAACTGGATCTATGTGGGTCAATGGACTGAAAAAGGTAACCAAACCGCAAACCGTGACAACTCTGACCCATCAGGTTTAGGTTGTACATTAGGTTGGGGCTTCGCATGGCCAGCAAACCGTCGTATCCTTTACAGTCGTGCTTCACTTGATATTAACGGTAATCCTTGGGATAAACACCGCCAATTAATCAAATGGAACGGTAAAAACTGGAACTGGTTAGATGTAGCTGACTATGGCACACAACCACCAGGTTCTGATGCAGGTCCATTTATTATGTCTGCAGAAGGTGTTGGCCGTCTATTCGCTGTAGATAAAATTGCGAATGGTCCTATGCCTGAACACTATGAACCAATTGAAAGTCCGATTGACACTAACCCACTACACCCAAGTGTTGTCTCTGATCCGACTGTTCGTATTTATAAAGAAGACCGTGAATTTATCGGTTCAAACAAAGATTTCCCTTATGTGGCAACCACTTATCGTTTGACCGAACACTTCCACAGTTGGACTGCTCAATCTGCGTTAAATATCATCGCTCAACCACAACAATTCGTGGAAATTGGTGAGAAATTAGCAGCAGAAAAAGGCATCCAAAAAGGTGATATGGTGAAAATTACTTCTCGCCGTGGCTACATTAAAGCCGTAGCAGTGGTAACGAAACGTTTGAAAGATTTAGAAGTCGATGGACGTACCGTACATCACGTGGGTATTCCAATTCACTGGAATATGAAAGCCTTAAATGGTAAAGGTAATCGTGGTTTCTCCACCAACACCTTAACACCATCTTGGGGTGAAGCAGTCACTCAAACACCAGAATACAAAACATTCTTGGTAAACATTGAGAAAGCGGAGGCATAATATGGCAGGAAGTGGTCAAGGCGTTCAATCGCAAGACATTATCAAGGTCTCCGCTACGTCTGGTTTAACACCAGCACCTCAAGCGCGTGATCATAAAGTTGAAGTTGCAAAATTAATCGACGTATCCACCTGTATCGGTTGTAAAGCCTGTCAGGTGGGCTGTTCAGAGTGGAATGACATCCGTTCTGATGTTAATGCTCAATGTGTGGGGATCTACGATAACCCAGTAGATCTCAATGCAAAAGCATGGACGGTAATGCGCTTTAACGAAGTTGAAGAAAATGATCGTTTAGAATGGTTAATCCGTAAAGATGGTTGTATGCACTGTTCAGAACCAGGCTGTTTAAAAGCTTGTCCTGCACCAGGCGCAATTATCCAATATGCGAACGGTATCGTGGATTTCCAATCTGATAAATGTATCGGTTGTGGTTACTGTATCGCAGGTTGTCCGTTCAACATTCCACGTATGAACCCAGAAGACAACCGTGTCTACAAATGTACCCTTTGTGTGGATCGTGTATCTGTGGGCCAAGAACCGGCTTGCGTGAAAACCTGTCCAACCGGTGCAATTCGTTTTGGTTCTAAAGAAGAGATGAAACTCTACGCAGAACAACGTGTTGCTGACTTAAAATCACGTGGTTACGAAAACGCAGGTATCTACGACCCTGAAGGCGTAGGTGGTACTCACGTAATGTATGTATTACACCATGCGGATAAACCTGAACTTTATTCTGGTCTTCCAAAAGATCCAAAAGTTGACCTTACCGTCACCCTTTGGAAAGATGTATTGAAACCGGTAGCGGCTGTAGCAATGGGTGGTCTAGCACTTGCTGAAATCGCTCACTACTTAGCTGTAGGTCCAAACGTTGAAGAAGATGTAGAAGATCATCACCATGAATTTGAAGAAGATAAAAAAGGAGGCAAAGATGAGTAAGATTGAGATTAGCAATGATACTCGAATCATTCGTCATAGAACGCCTGCTCGTTTTAGCCACTGGTTACTCGTAATCTGCTTCTTTATGACGATGTTCACTGGTGTGGCATTCTTCTTCCCGGATTTTGCGTGGTTAACTGAGATTTTAGGTACTCCGCAACTGGCTCGAGCAATTCACCCGTTCACCGGTATAATTATGTTCGTTGCCTTTATTTTCCTCGGCTATCTTTACTGGGATCACAACATTCCAGAGAAAAACGATATTCGTTGGTTAAAAGGCATCGTTGAAGTATTAAAAGGGAATGAGCACGCTGTTGCAGATAACGGCAAGTATAACCTTGGTCAAAAAATGTTATTCTGGACATTGAACTTGGCGATGGTCACTTTACTTGTAACCGGTATCATTATGTGGCGTCAGTATTTCTCGCACTACTTCTCTATTCCGGTATTACGTTTTGCGATTTTCCTTCACTCTTTAAGTGCATTCATGTTGTTCACTGGTATTTTGGTACACATGTACATGGCATTCTGGATTAAAGGATCTATTCGCGGTATTGTGGAAGGTTGGGTAACCGTTCGTTGGGCGAAAAAACACCACCCGAAATGGTATCGAGATGAAGTACTTCCTAAGCTAGAAGAAGACCTTGAAAATGAAGCTGAAGGTAAAAAAGTAAAAACCAAAGCATTGTTCAAAGGTATCAATGGCTAAAATCAAAAAGTGCGGTTAAAATTGACCGCACTTTTTCTTATCAATACTTAAGAGACTATTATGAGTATCAAAATCTTATCTGCAGACGAAATCAAACAAAAAAAGAATTCATACGATATTCCACCTGTTTTGTTTGCTAACCCTAAAAATCTTTATCAACGTCGTGCAAAACGTTTAAGAGAATTAGCAAAAGATCATCCATTGGCTGATTATTTACTCTTTGCTGCAGATGTTGTGGAAAGCCAATTAAGCGTATTTGAAAAAAATCCATTAGAAACAGAGCAATTCGATAACTTAAACGAAATCGAGCCGTTAAATGCTAAAACATTTAAACGCTCAAGTATTTGGATTGAATATCTCAAAGAAATTTTACATAGCATTAAACCAAAAGCGAATGAACAGGTTATTGCTACAATTGAAAATCTTGAAAAAGCCGCTGATAAAGAGCTTGAAGAAATGTCGACTCATCTTTTAAGCCAAGAATTTAATTTAGTGAGCACTGATAAAGCTGTCTTTATCTGGGCAGCACTTTCTCTTTATTGGTTACAATTGGCTCAACAAATTCCTCATAACAGCCGCCAAGAAGGTACAGATAATCTGCATTACTGCCCTGTTTGTGGTTCAACCCCTGTTGCGAGCGTGGTGCATATTGGCACATCACAAGGTTTACGTTATTTACACTGTAGCCTTTGTGAAAGCGAGTGGAATTTAGTGCGTGCACAATGTACTAACTGCAATGAACATAAAAATCTCGAATTGTGGTCATTAAATGAAGAACTTGCACTCATTCGTGCTGAAACCTGTGGTGATTGCCAAAGCTACTTAAAAATCATGTTCCAAGAAAAAGATCCGAACGTTGAAGCGGTAGCGGATGATTTGGCATCTATTTTCTTAGATATTGAAATGGAAGAAAAAGGCTTCGCACGCAGTGGATTAAATCCATTTGTCTTCCCTGCAGAAGAAGTGTAATGTCTTACTTTTTAGATAAACAAAGTGCGGTCAAAATTGACCGCACTTTTGCATTCTAGAGATAACATGCCATCACAACAGCATTTTCTCGTCCACCATCCGGTTTCGGGTAATAATTCTTACGAATATCAACCTCATTAAACCCTAGTTTTTCATAAAGAAAACGAGCGGGATTCGATTCACGCACTTCAAGCCAAAGGGTTTGAATACCTTTATCTTTAAGCATATCCATTAAACCTTGCAATAAAAACGAACCGTAGCCCTTTCCTTGTTGAACCGGATCTATCGCAATATTGAATAATGAGGCTTCATCTAATACCGTCTGGCAAATGGCAAAACCAAGCACTTGCTCTTTTTCCACTAATTTCAAATTGAGATAACGCTCGCCGACATTATTTTTCAATGTTCCCAATGACCAAGGCACAAGGTGTGCAGCTTGTTCAATTTCATATAAGCGATCCATATCGCATTCTTCAATAGGAAAAAGAGAAGGCATAATTAAATTTGTTGGATTTGTTGCCAAAGCTCACGCTTAGCTTGGCTATCTTGCTGGAATTGTTGCCAATCAACAGAGCGATAAACACGCTCTGCATTTAAGCAATAAGGCAAAGTGCGGTCGATTTCATCTGCATTTTCAGCTAATAACCAATACCGCACAGAATGTTGTAACGTGATATGCTGAATTTGGTCAAAATTCAGACAAAGGCAATCTTCTTTATTTAACTCGAGTGCGAGTCGAACATCTGAAAAAAGTGGGGAATTCGATACGTTATCTTTAGTCACCACAATAAATTTCACTTGCTCAGACACACTCACACCAACCGCCCCTTGTAATATTTCGGGGCGATGGAGCTGCCAACGGGTTATCCCCATTTCATTTAAAAGAAGATTGCGTCTATCCATAGATTAACGAGCGATAGTATCTAACGGATAATCTCTTAAACCTTTAACAATCGCTTGTTCTTGCGCTTCAGTTGGTTTTTCTTGATATGCTTTTAAGCTACGGAAAGAAAGAATGTTTTTCGCTTGATAAACCACGGCGATAAAACGTTGGAAATCTTTACCATCACAAGCATAATAAACATCTGAAGCGTTACCAATTGTTTTTAACTCACATACTTTTTTGTTTGCATCAAGATATTTTGTCGTTAATGCCGGAACATGTGAAACATCTTTTAGATAATAGGTTTCGCTCATGATGAATTTACGATTGCTACGATCTACATTCGCCGCACCACTTAAAAAACGGGGATCTTCTGATTTATCAAAGGCTTTCGTTTGTTTATAGAATTTCTCACCGTTGAATGTCACTTCTTGGTTACCTTTTTTGATACGCTCAAACTGCGCATCTAAGCTTTGCGCCTGTGCGGCTGGTAATTCAATGTTTGAGCTTGTTGGTAAGGTTGAAGGTTGTTGTTTGCTACCTTGAATTTGTTCGATTAATTGACAGCCGGACAATAAACTTGCCATTGCGACTGCGGTGATGATTTTTTTCATAAATAATTCCTTAATAAATACGTTTAAATCGTTTTCTTTTGTTAGAATAACACGTAATTTTAACCAATAAACCACAGGATTTAAAGCGTGATTTCTCTCGAAAGCGAAGTTTTACAACGCCATCTCCCCCTTTTTAGCGGTAAATCAATTCTTCTTGCCGGCGGCATTAATGATGATTTCCCTCAAATATTGCAAAAATATTGCCAATCTGTGCAGGTTTGGAGTTGGTATTTTGATTATGCCAAAACCCAAAGTGCGGTCAATTTTGAAGTTGAATTTCAGCCGCAAGCCGATTTGATTATTTATTATTGGACGAAGAATAAACAAGAAGTGAATTTTCAGCTGATGCAACTACTCGCCAAAAGTAAAATTGGTCAAGAAGTGTTGATTATCGGTGAAAATCGTTGTGGCGTCCGTTCAGCTGAAAAACTGCTTGAGCCTTATGGTGAAATTGGCAAAATCGACTCTGCGCGTCGTTGCGGTTTATACCATTTTTCATTACAAAAACAACCGCACTTTGATCTTCAATCTTATTGGAAATGCTACCAAAATAATGTATTAGGCGATCTCCGTATTTACAGCTTGCCGGGTGTATTTAGTGCCAATGAACTTGATAATGGAACGTCACTTCTACTTTCTACCTTAACATCGCCAATTCAAGGCAAAGTATTAGATGTTGGTTGCGGGGCGGGTGTCATTGGTTCAATGATCAAAAAACATCACCCTAAAGCGGATATCACAATGACTGATATTCATGCAATGGCAATTCAATCCGCTCGCCAAACACTTGCTGAAAATCAGCTTGAAGGTCAGGTTATCGCAAGCGATGTGTTTTCCCATATTGAAGGGAAATTTGATCTAATTATTTCAAATCCGCCTTTCCACGATGGAATCGACACTGCTTATCGTGCAGTGAAAGAACTTATTCAACAAGCTAAATGGCATTTAACAGCAGGCGGAGAACTGCGTATCGTTGCTAATGCATTTCTACCCTATCCCGATTTATTAACACAACATTTCGGTAAGTTTGAAGTCCTTGCTCAAACCACCAAATTTAAAGTGTATTCCGTGAGAAATTAAGGAGAAAACAATGTTTGTAACCAGTTCAGCTATTCAAAATGGTGCCTTTGAAGACAAATATGGTAAACGCGGCACACAATTTAGCCCAAATGGTATGCCGACCTACTCTATTCCGTTTGAAATTCACGATGCCCCTCAAGGCACTAAATCCTTTGCAGTTGTCTTAGAAGATAAAGACGCAATTACGGCGAGTGGCTTTGTGTGGATTCATTGGCTTATTGCGGATCTTGAACGTACAGTTATTCAAGAAAATGAAAGCCAAACCGCAACTGATTATGTACAAGGTGCAAACACTTGGGCGAGTAAATTAGGTCAATTTGATATTGCAGAAGCCTCATTCTATGGAGGTATGGCACCACCAAACTGTTTACATCGTTACGAGCTTATTGTGTATGCACTCGATACCAAACTAAACCTCAAACCAGGATTCCGTTTTAATGATCTACATTTTGCGATGCAAGGGCATATTTTGGATCAAGCAGTGATAATGGGCACCTATGATGTTTAATCATTTAGTTCATTCTAAAAATACCATAAAAAATGACCGCACTTTATCGAAGTGCGGTCATTTATTTTGAGGGTTTATAATGTAATTTTATTTGATGAATCTTTCACTAATTTCGCGTGAGCTTTTTTCTGTTCTTTCATCTTATTGCTCGTTTCACGGCGTAAAGTTGAAAGTTCCGCATTACGAATGTTGTACTCATCCACACGACCTTCATAGTCATCACGCATATTTTCGATAATCGCACGAACATCTTCAATGCTCATATCATCACGAATATATTGATTTAAGTTATCTAACAATAAGACACGTTTTTGGTTATCACGAATTTTGCGGTTGTTGTCTTCAATGTCGCGTTTAAGTTTATTTTTTAAACGATACAAACGCACATACTCTAATACTTCTTGGAAGGATTTACTTACATTTCCCATGATCTACTCTCTCAAAGTTAAAAACAAACTTCGAGTAATGTAGCCTTTTTTTTCGTCCCCGTCAAAAGCTTAAATTTAAATTGATGGATTAGATCAAAAATCTGTTTGATTTAGTTGATTATCCTATTCGGTAGTGGTAAAAATGAAGAATCCATTCAAAATAAAATAAGGAAACACAATGTCAAAAGTCTTTAATTTTAGCGCGGGTCCAGCCATGATTTTCCCTGAGGTACTACACAAAGCACAATCTGAGCTAACTAACTGGCTTGGTCAAGGTGTGTCTGTGATGGAAGTCAGCCACCGAGGCAAATATTTTATGGAATTGATTACTCAAGCAGAAAAAGATCTGCGCGAGGTATATAACATTCCAGATAACTATCGTGTGTTATTCCTACAAGGTGGTGCTCGTGGTCAATTTGCAGCATTACCAATGAACCTAATCGGTGAGAAAGGCAAAGCGCTTTATTTAAATAGCGGTCACTGGTCAGCAACTGCAGCGAAAGAAGCGCGTAACTTTGCTGAAATTGATGAAATTACCATTGTGGAAAATGGTGATCACACACGCATCACGAACCTTGATTTCAGCGAAATCGCTGAACAATACGATTACGTTCACTACTGCCCAAATGAAACGATTAGTGGTGTTGAAATTTTTGATGTACCGAATGTAGGCAATGCGGTGCTTGTAGCAGATATGTCATCTAATGTGCTCTCTCGTGAAATTGATATTAGCAAATTTGGTGTTATTTATGCCGGTGCACAAAAAAATCTTGGTCCTGCTGGGATTACACTCGTCATTATTCGCGATGATTTAATTGGTCATGCACGCCAAGCAACGCCATCAATTTGGAACTATGCCACACAACGTGATGCAGACTCCATGATCAATACCCCACCAACATTTGCGTGGTATCTCTGTTCATTAGTTTTCAAACACATTCAAGCGATTGGTGGCTTAAAAGAAATTGCAAAACATAATGCCGTGAAAGCGCAAACACTTTATGACTACATTGATAGCAGTAAACTCTATCGTAACATAGTGGCTAAAGAAAACCGTTCAACCATGAATGTGACATTCGTAACAGGTAATCCAGAGCTTGATGCTAAATTTGTTGCAGAATCTACAGCTGCGGGTCTTCAGGCTTTAAAAGGCCATAAAGTGCTAGGTGGTATGCGCGCCTCTATCTATAACGCGATGCCATTAGAAGGTGTACAAGCGCTTATTGAATTCATGAAAAAATTTGAAGCTGAAAATAGCTAATTATCTGATTCATTAAACTCAATGTGCGGGCTGAAAGGCCCGCTCGTTTTTATAAGGAAAGCATATGCAATATATCAACGTCGCCAATCAAGGCGTAAAATCTCTTTCACCTTACCAAGCAGGAAAACCCATCAAAGAACTTGAACGCGAATTAGGCATTACGGATATCGTTAAACTGGCCTCGAATGAAAACCCTTTCGGCTTCCCTGAAAGTGCGAAAAAAGCCATTCAAGCCCAACTTGATCATTTAACTCGCTACCCTGATGCTAACGGTTTTGAACTTAAAGCGGCTATTGAAAAAAAATTTGGTGTGCAACCAAACCAAATCACCCTTGGCAATGGTTCTAACGATTTATTAGAGCTCTTTGCTCATACCTTTGCGAGTGAACATGATGAAGTGATTTATTCACAATATGCCTTTATTGTTTACCCTTTAGTGACGAAAGCCATTAACGCCGTAGCAAAAGAAATTCCAGCTAAGAATTGGGGGCATGATTTAAACGGTTTTTTGACCGCACTTTCAGATAAAACCAAACTGATTTTTATTGCCAATCCAAACAATCCAACAGGGAATTTCTTAACGGAAGCAGAATTGGATGCTTTCTTGGTCAAAGTACCTGAAAATGTGATTGTGGTATTAGATGAAGCATATACTGAATTTACCCATCCAAACGAACGTGTTAATTCTTTTGCATTACTGGAAAAATATCCGAACCTTATCGTTTCACGCTCTCTATCAAAAGCTTATGGACTTGCGGGTTTGCGCATTGGCTACGCAGTCTCTAATCCTGAAATTGCAGATTTATTAAATCGTGTTCGTCAGCCATTTAACTGTAATAGCCTTGCTTTGACCAGTGCAATTGCAGTGATGAACGATGATGCCTTTGTCGAAAAAGTGGCGGAGAATAATCGCCAAGAAATGAAACGTTATGAAACCTTCTGTCAACAATATGGCTTAGACTTTATTCCGTCTAAAGGTAATTTTATTACCATTGATTTTAAACAACCGGCCGCACCAATTTATGATACATTATTACGTGAAGGCGTCATTGTTCGTCCTATTGCTGGTTATGGCATGCCAAATCACTTACGTATCAGTATTGGCTTACCACGAGAAAATGACAAATTTTTTACTGCACTTAAAAAAGTGCTTAATTTAGGAAATGAAAAATAGGAGCTTTTATGACTCAAGTAACAATGATGGGTAATCCCATTGAAGTAAGCGGCAACTTTCCCCAAAAAGGAGAGAAAGTGACTGCACTTACGCTCACCAATAAAGAACTCGCTGACGTCACGCTTGATACTTATGCAGGAAAACGCAAAGTTTTAAATATTTTCCCAAGTATTGATACAGATGTATGTGCAACTTCTGTTCGCAAATTCAATCAACAAGCAGCTAATTTAAAAAATGCTGTGGTACTTTGCATTTCAGCTGATTTACCTTTTGCACAAGCACGATTCTGCGGTGCGGAAGGTATTGAGAACGTAGAAACGCTTTCTACTTTCCGTCATAAAGAAGTCCATGAAAACTTAGGGGTAAACATCACAACTGGTCCAATCGCGGGCTTGACTGCTCGTTCAGTGATTGTCTTAGATGAAAACAATAATGTGTTACATAGTGAATTGGTGTCTGAAATTAAAGATGAGCCAAATTATGAAGCTGCGTTAGCCACACTATAATGAATAAGGCGCTTTTTCATAAAAAGCGCCTTTTTATTTATTCAGGGAAAATCTCATTCAATATCAATGCAATCCCATCATCATTATGCGAAGCAGTGACTCGATTGGCGGCCTGTTTAATCTCATCCGGCGCATTGCCCATTGCAACGCCTAATCCCACGCTTTCTAGCATATCTAAATCGTTAAAGTTATCGCCGAAAGCGACACATTCTTCCATCTTCACATGAAAATAATCTTCAAGAAAACGTACCGCATTACCTTTTGTCGCCGATTTATGCATCACTTCAAGGAAATTCGCATGAGAACGGCAAATACTTAAATGCGGGAATTTCTCTTTCAAGATTTGCTCAATACCAATAACTTCATCTGTTTCACCAATGATTTGAATTTTATGCGGGGAATAGACCGCACTTTCATCATAAGGATCAATCTGAATGCCTGTTACGCTACGTTCGTAAATTACCCATTTATTATCCAAATCACGAGCGACACAATCATCATAAGTATAATAATTAACACCTAGTGCAGGATGATCTGCTAATACTTTGTTAATGG
Organism: Haemophilus parainfluenzae; assembly: GCF_003252755.1. GTDB lineage: Bacteria > Pseudomonadota > Gammaproteobacteria > Enterobacterales > Pasteurellaceae > Haemophilus_D > Haemophilus_D parainfluenzae_N. The sequence continues at coordinate 41,590 of NZ_QEPT01000008.1, forward strand.
CTTGGATGTCAGCTGGATCAATTTGTACCGAATAAATAGGTGTAGAGTTTTTATCTAAAATCAAGGCACCACTGAATGCCACAATGATGTTGTAATTTTCAATGAGTTTTGCATAAGGCCAAATACCCAGCGGTGAACGAGCAGAGATTGGTGTAAATGGAATACCTTGTTTGGTAATGCGTTGAAGTGCATCTAAGGTTTTAGGCGAAATTCGATGATCCGAAGTTAATAAGGTACCATCAAAATCGCTGAATACGGCTTTATACATAATTGCTCCAAATCGTCATTATTTTTCGGAAAGGTAAGGATCTGCAAAACCTAAACTCTGCATAATTTCAGTTTCTAAACTTTCCATTTCTTCTGCTTCATCATCTTCAATGTGATCGTAACCAAGTAAATGTAAGCTACCATGCACTATCATATGCGCCCAATGCGCCATTAAAGGCTTTTCTTGCTCGGTAGCTTCGCGTTCTACTACCTGGCGACAAATTACCAAATCACCCAACAGCGGTAATTCCACTTCGTCAGGACATTCAAAAGGGAAAGACAACACATTGGTTGGACGATCTTTTCCACGATAAGTCAAATTCAAGTCATGACTTTCTGCTTCATCCACAATGCGTACTGTCATTTCAACATTATCACTTTCTGGTTGCACTGCGGCGGTTGCCCATTGCTGAATTTGCGCTACTGATGGCAAGCCTTCTGTATTTTCACAAGCCAGTTGCAAATCAATAATCATATTGCCCATGCTATTCTCCTAAATACGTTTCATTTTCTGACCGCACTTTTTGCTCACGTTCAGCTCGACGCTGCGCTGAGATTTCTTGACGGCGAATTTCATCTTGGGCTTCCCATTCTTCGTAAGCTTGCACCACTTTTGCCACCACAGGATGTCGTACAATATCTTTACTCTCAAAATAGTTAAAGCTTAGTTCTGACACTTTACTTAACACTTCCATAGCGTGGCGTAAACCCGATTTTGTGCTGCGCGGTAAATCGATTTGAGTCACATCCCCTGTAATCACGGCTTTAGAATTAAAACCAATACGGGTCAAAAACATTTTCATTTGTTCGACCGTCGTATTTTGGCTTTCATCTAGAATGATAAAGCTATCATTGAGTGTACGCCCACGCATATAAGCTAATGGCGCGATTTCAATCACATTACGCTCCATCAATTTTTGTACGCGTTCGAAGCCTAACATTTCAAATAACGCATCATAAAGTGGTCGTAAATAAGGTTCAATTTTTTGGCCTAAATCACCCGGTAGGAAACCTAATTTTTCGCCAGCTTCCACCGCAGGACGAGTCAGCAAAATGCGACGAATTTCTTGGCGTTCTAATGCTTCAACTGCCGCTGCTACGGCTAAAAAGGTTTTCCCTGTACCAGCGGGGCCAATCCCAAAACTAATATCGTGCGTAAGAATATTATGTAAATATTGAATTTGATTTTCACCACGCGGTTTAATCAAACCACGCTTGGTTTTAATTGTGGTGCTATAGACGTGATTTTCACTACGTGACTCACTTCCCGCTTGCGATAACATTCTGCTCTCTTGCAAGGCAATATGCACATCTTCTAAATCAAGTTCTTTCACTTTCCCTTTAATTGGTGCAGTCTCCACATATAATGTTTGGATTAATTTAGCCGCACGATCAATTAATTGTTCATGGTGAGATTTGGGATTTTCATCATTTGATTTCACGGTAAAAGTGAAGTTATTGCGAGAAATATTGAGGTTAAATTCTTTTTCAATCAGTTTGATATTTTCATCGAATGCACCACAAAGAGATTGCAGACGATCATTTTCTTGAGGCTCGAGGGTAAAAGTTGTCATTAAATTTCGTTTTAGAATGGTGAATACTGTCTCCATTTTAGCCTAATTACGATGAATGTAAAACGGGCTTCACCAACTGATGAAGCCCGATAACCAAATTAAGGCAATTCAGGGAAAAGCATCTTAATCACATTCATTGTCAATCGTCGAGATTGTCCACTAAATGGAAAAATATGCATCATCATCATAGGATTAAAGTTTGCCTCAATAACGCCCCACGAACGTAGACTCGGCCCTGCTGGCTTTTTCAAGTCAGGAATAATTAAATCCACGCCACACACTGCTGCCCCCATTGCTTTACTAATCCCTACCGCAATCTCTTTGTAACTGGCATGCATTTCATCCGTCATATCAATAGAATCGCCGCCGGTACTAATATTGGAATTCGCACGTAATTGAACAACTTGATCTTTCGCAGGAATAGAATCTACGGTTAAGCCTTGTTCCTTAAGCTGCAACTGCTCAATATCCCCTAATGCAATTTTTTTCAATGGTGTACGACTGCCATCGCCCCGTAAAGGATGATCATTTTTAGCGGCAACTAATTCACCAACGGTATGTACACCATCTCCAATCACATTTGCAGGTACGCGTAATAAGACGGCTAAGGTTTGATCACCCAACACAAAGAAACGATATTCGGTGCCTTGTAGATAATCTTCAACCATGATCTCTTTATCTTCACGGAAAGCAATTTCTACTGCTTTTGCAAAATCTTCTCTATTCGTTACACCTTGTTGGAAGATACTGATCCCTAAACCAAAATTCGTTGATTTTGGCTTAATCACGACGGCTCGATTCTCAAAAAGTGGGAAATTTTTGACCGCACTTTTCACATCGGTAAACTCAAGGCTTTGCGGTACATTAAATCCTGCTTTCGCTAACACTTTCTTCGTCACCACTTTATTTTCCATGATGAGTGGGGAAATATAGCTATCGTGAGAAGTCATATTACCGTTTTTCACATATTCCAAATGATCGCCAAATTGAAGACTGATAAATTGATCGCGTTCATCTAAAATCTCTATGTTTAATCCTTTTTGGATTGCATCAAACAATAACGCCTGTGTTGACAGTTCCATATTATCAAACGCACTTAATGCATAAAAACGTTCAAAGGCTTTGGCTTTATTGGATTGCGCGATATCCGCCCCTAATTGTTGGTAACTGCCGACCTGTTCAATTGCCGAGACGACTTTTGCACAAAGCGTTTGACTTGGATCCGCAAATTGCCCTAATTTGTCTTTAACAATCGTTTTAATCTCATCACTTACATTGAGTTGCTCAAGCATTTTGAGCATTTCAAGGAGGACTAATTCCCCTTCTACCGCATAAACACTTTGCTGTCTTGGGTCTTCCCATGCTACTTCTGCAAGACGTGCTTTACCTAATTCTACGCCCTCTTGATCAGCCGTATCTTCAAGCCATGCCATTAACAAAATAAAATAATGAATGAATTTCGCATCAGCAAGTTCTATTCCGTAAGGTGCAAACGGATTGAGATCAAACAAACGGAATTCTAAATATTGAATTCCTTTTTCAAGTAAATCTCGTGCTTTTTTAGCACCACGCAAGCGTACACTTGAGTAAAATTCTTTTTCCGCAATCAAATCACCCGATTTCACCCAGTGTTCTAAGGTCTCAACATACTCTTGCAAACTGTCATAAGAGACGTGGATCTTCGGATCATTCACATAACCATATTTCCCTGAACGTAAACTCCGCACATATTGATGCGGTTTAAGGGGGGAATGACCTCTGAAATATTTTTCCTCTACCGTCGGTGTCGCAGAAAACAGATAAAGCAGAATCCATTGATAGCGTAAGAAGTTTTTGGCTATTTTTAGGTAAAAATCATTTTGAAAATCAACCGCACTTTGTGTTTCATTTTGCGCATGAAATAAAGCATCAATAAACTTCGGGTCAATTTGAAAATTGTAATGAATACCACTGACCATTTGCTTATATTTACCATAAGACTGGACTAAATGCTCCCGATAAGCCACATCTTCCTGATTATCTAATTGTGCAACCTTAATGTGTTCTTCTGGCGGTAATCCTGCTGGCATACTGAAAGGAAAAATAAATTCATCCTCCGGTAAAGTTCGCAAAGTCACTTCATGAATGGCTGAAAGCCAACGTAGTGTATCCTCTAACTTTTTCATAGGGGGAGTCACCAATTCCAACTGACTTTCTGCAAAATCTGTTTGAATGTAAGGGTGGAAACGACGATTACCAAAGGCTTTGGGGTGCGATGATGTCACTATTGAACCATCCGAATGCACCCGTTGACTTTCCTTTTCAATCCCAAAAGTGCCTTGCTGGAATAAGAGTTCTAGATGATGTTGTTTAATGATTTGCTGAATGTTCATATCCATTCCTACTCAAGATGTTTGCTCTACATTATGTAAAAAGATTAATAAGTAACAAAGTAAGAAAATAGCATGAAATATAAAATTTTGATATAAATAAAAATATTTGATAATTATTTGCATTATCTGTTTTAAGTATATTAGAATGGGACAATTCTTGTTTTCAGAGAATTAGCTATATTCCCCTTCCCCCGATAATATAAAGGAGTTTTTATGAAAATTAAACATTTTCAAATTGCCGCCCTTACTGGCTTAATGGCATTTGCAGGCTTCGCTTCTGCAGATATTACTGTTTACAATGGACAGCACAAAGAAGGTTCTCAAGCTGTTGCTGATGCATTTACAAAAGCAACGGGCATTAAAGTGACCTTAAACAGTGCTAAAAGTGATCAACTTGCAGGTCAATTAAAAGAAGAGGGCGATAAAACCCCTGCTGACGTATTCTTTTCTGAACAAACTGCACCTTTCGCTGCCCTGTCTGATGCGGGCTTATTAGAACCGCTTTCTGCAGATACTATTAAACAAACTGCACACAAGGGCGTTCCTGTTGCACCGAAAAAAGACTGGGTCGCATTAAGCGGTCGTTCTCGTGTTGTGGTTTACGATCACACTAAATTATCTGAAAAAGACATGGAAAAATCCGTGTTAGATTATGCAACACCAAAATGGAAAGATAAAATTGGTTACGTTCCAACTTCAGGCGCATTCTTAGAGCAAGTTGTTGCGATTACCAAATTAAAAGGTAAAGATGCCGCTCTTAAATGGTTAAAAGGCTTAAAAGAAAACGGCAAACTTTATGCGAAAAACAGTGTTGCCCTTCAAGCGGTTGAAAATGGTGAAGTACCAGCAGCGTTAATTAACAACTATTACTGGTATACTCTGGCAAAAGAAAAAGGTGCTGAAAACCTCAAAACACGTCTTTATTTTATTCGTCATCAAGATCCTGGTGCATTAGTGACTTATTCTGGTGCTGCTGTATTAAAAGGGTCTAAAAATAAAGAAGAAGCGAAAAAATTCGTTGATTTCTTAGCAAGTAAAGAAGGACAACAAGCGTTTGTTTCAGTACGTGCAGAATACCCACTTCGTACCGATGTGGTTTCTCCATTTAACATGGAACCTTATGCAAAATTAGAAGCGCCTGTTGTTTCAGCAACCACTTCTGAAGACAAAGACAACGCAAACAAACTTATTGAAGAAGCTGGTTTGAAATAAGTTTAATTTACTATGCAATATAGGGCGTGTAATACACGCCCTTCTGTTATTTACTCGACTTACTCTATACTTTTTAAAGGATTTTTCTGTGTCTAATCGCCCACCTCGCTGGCTTATAGCCTTAATCGTGCTGATTAGTTTGCCATTATTACTCCCTTTTTTATATGTTATTGAGCGTGCTGCAGATGTCGGATTGGCTCGCAGCATTGAATTACTTTGGCGCCCAAGAATGTGGGAATTGCTCAGTAACACCCTACTTTTAATGGTATTTGTTACACTTTTTGCCATTATTCTCGGCACACTATGTGCATTTTTATTAGAACGTTATCGCTTTTGGGGAAAAGGCTTTTTCCAAGTAGCCATGACGCTCCCTCTTTGTATTCCGGCTTTTGTCAGTTGTTTTACGTGGATCAGTCTCACCTTCAGAGTGGAAGGCTTCTGGGGAACCATCGGCATTATGACGCTGAGTTCTTTCCCGCTTGCTTATCTCCCTGTCGCGGCGACCTTAAAAAGACTCGACCGCTCTTTAGAAGAAGTGAGCCTTTCACTGGCGAAAAGCCATGCTTACACATTTTGGCATGCGATTTTTCCGCAACTCAAACCCGCCATTGGTAGTAGCGTATTATTAATTGCGCTTCATATGTTGGTAGACTTTGGTGCGGTTTCTATTTTAAATTATCAAACCTTCACTACAGCAATTTTCCAAGAATATGAAATGGCCTTTAATAACAACACTGCCGCCTTACTCTCTGGCGTGTTAATGGTCATTTGTATCCTTGTGGTGATGGGTGAAATTCGTTTTAGAGGCACACAAACGCTCTATCAAAGCGGCAAAGGTGTAATACGTCCGTATCCGTTGAAAACGCTCTCAGCAGGAAAACAAATTTTAGCCGTGAACTTTTTCACGACCATTTTTATGCTCAGTATTGGTGTGCCGATTACTATGCTGATTTATTGGCTAACCGTGGGAAGTTCCATTGAAAATGCGGTCGATTTTGGGGAATTTTTTACCGCCTTCACAAATTCACTGACTATATCAACACTGGGGGCAACACTTACCGTTATTTGTGCACTACCATTGGTATGGGCCGCGGTACGCTATCGCAGTAAATTGACGATTTGGCTTGATCGAATCCCTTATCTACTTCACGCTGTGCCAGGGCTTGTTATCGCATTATCGTTGGTTTTCTTTACCATCAACTATGCGTATTCGCTTTATCAAACCTTTGCCATGGTTGTCGTCGCCTACTTTATGCTTTATCTTCCAATGGCGCAAACGACCTTGCGTAGCTCGCTTGAACAAATGTCTAGTAACATTGAAAAGGTAGGACAAAGCTTAGGTCGCAGTAACTTTTATATTTTCCGTACCTTAGTCATTCCGGCCATGTTACCAGGGATTGCCGCTGCGTTTGCTTTAGTGTTCTTAAACTTAATGAAAGAGCTCACTGCAACCCTATTGCTGACACCAAATGACATTAAAACACTTTCAACCGCGGTGTGGGAATATACCTCTGATGCACAATATGCGGCAGCAACGCCTTATGCCATTATGTTAGTGCTATTTTCAGGCATTCCTGTATTTTTACTGAAACGATACGGTTTTAAATAACGAGAAGATAAAAATGACAACATTACTCGACATTAAAAATTTGAATAAATCCTTTAATGGGCACCAGGTTCTACACAATATCTCTCTGCAATTAGAGAAAGGTGAAATTCTGTTTCTTCTCGGTGCATCCGGTTGTGGAAAAACCACCTTATTGCGTAGTATTGCTGGTTTTGAACAACCTACAAGCGGTGAGATTTGGTTAAAGAATCAACCTATTTTTAACGACAATATCAATGTGCCAACTCAGCAACGCAAATTAGGCTATGTGGTACAAGAAGGCGTGTTATTCCCTCATTTAAATGTTTACCACAACATTGCTTATGGCTTAGGCGATGGTAAAGGAAAAACCGAAGAGGAAAAACAACGCATACAGGAAGTGATGAAACTAACTGGTATTAGCAGCTTAGCTGATCGTTTTCCCCATCAACTTTCAGGCGGGCAACAACAGCGTGTTGCACTTGCTCGAGCTCTCGCACCAAACCCAGAACTCATCCTGTTTGATGAGCCATTCAGTGCATTAGATGAGCATCTAAGAAATCAAATTCGTTACGATATGTTACAGGTATTAAGAGAAAGTGATTCATCCGCCATATTTGTGACTCATGATCGTGATGAAGCACTCTGTTATTCAGACAAAATTGCTGTGATTCAAGAAGGAAGAATCCTCCAAATTGCGACACCTAAAACACTGTATTGGTCACCGCAGCATTTATCCATCGCAACATTTATCGGAGAAAGTATTATTTTCCCTGCAACGTTAAAAAATGATGCCATCGCGATCTGTCAATTAGGTGAGGTTGCTGTAGAAAATAAAGGAAATGGTCATACGCAAGGGAAGGTTTTATTCCGCCCTGAGCAATTCTCTCTTGCAAAAAAAATCCAAGATCCGACAGCGTCTTTTAAAGGTGAGATTAAACGGATTGAATCGAGAGGACGCGCCATTAATCTTTGTATTGATGTTGGCGGTTATGAATTTAATCTTAATGAAGATCTCATTAATCATTACCAAATTGGAGAACACGTCACACTGTATTTATACGGGAAAGGGGTTTTCTATCATCACTAAAAAAGGCGGAACACATTGTTCCGCCCTTTTTATATAATTAATGTCCTAGTGCTTTTCGCATCTTAATGTTGAGCATTTCCACCACTGCAGAGAAGCCCATCGCAAAGTAAATGTAGCCTTTCGGAATATGAATATCTAAGCTTTCCGCAATTAAACTTATGCCCACTAAAATTAAGAAGGCTAAGGCTAAAATCTTCAATGTTGGATGAGTATCTACAAAATCACCAATTGGTTTCGCCGCAAACATCATGACACCAACCGCAAGCATAATCGCTAAAATCATCACTGGAAGATGGTTTGCCATACCTACTGCCGTAATCACGGAGTCTAAAGAAAACACAATATCTAAAACAGCAATTTGGATTAACACGCCCAAGTAACTGACTTTCTTCTTGTTCGTTTCTTCTTCATGATGTGATTCAGGATGCATCGCTTCTTTGATTTCACCTATACTTTTTACAATCAGGAATAAGCCCCCAAGGAATAAAATCAAATCACGGCCTGAAATTTCCTGACCGACTAAAGTAAATAACGGCTCCGTTAATTTCATCATCCAAGAAAGTGAAACAAGAAGTAAAATACGAGTAATCATCGCTAACCCAAGAGCGATAATACGACCAGATTGGCGTTGATTTGCGGGTAAACGTCCCACTAAAATACTAATAAAAATAATGTTATCGATACCCAAAACGATTTCAAGTGCGGTCAAAGTAAGCAATGAAATCCATGCTTCAGGATCAACAAGCCATTCAAACATAATATGTTCCTATATAAAATCCGAAAGGTTGAATCATAGACAGTTCGCGTAGAAAATCAAGATTTTTCCTAACTTTTTAAGGTCTCGAAAATCTTTTCTGCTAAGGCTTTAGAAATACCGGGTACTGAGGCGATTTCATCCAACGTAGCATTTTTCACACCTTGTAATCCACCTAAATATTTCAATAAGGCTTGGCGTCGTTTAGCGCCCACCCCTTCAATGGTTTCCAATCCACTTTGGGTAAAGGCTTTTTGGCGTTTTTGACGATGGCCGCTAATTGCATGATTATGGCTTTCATCTCGAATATGTTGGATTAAATGCAGTGCAAGGCTATCATCCGGCAAGTGAATCTCACGATCTTGTTTGCTGATAATCAACACCTCTTGTCCTGCTCGACGATCCACACCTTTTGCTACACCAATTAAGTGCGGTCGATTTTTATCCCATTTTACGTTGAGGTGATGAAAAACCTCTAAGGCACGATTAAGCTGCCCTTTACCACCATCAATAAAAATAATATCGGGGATTTTATCTTCATCAAGATCGCGATCGTAACGTTTCTTTAAGGCTTGCTCCATCGCTGCATAGTCATCACCACCCGTAATACCTTCAATATTAAAACGGCGATAATCTGATTTCAGTGGACCTTCTTGGTTAAATACCACGCAAGATGCAACCGTTTGATTCCCCATCGTATGACTAATATCAAAACATTCCATACGTTTAATTTCAGGCATATCGAGTAATTCACAAAGTGCTTGATAACGTTCGTGCATTCGAGAAGATTGTTTAAGTTGAGTCGCTAAAGCCGCTTTAGCATTAATCTGTGCTAGTTGTAGATATTTACCTTTATCGCCTTTAGCGGATTCTTGTATCACCACTTTTCGACCGGCTTGTTCAGTTAATAAGGCCTCAAGTTCCGCTTTTTCATCTAGTTTATGATCCACAATAATACTATTCGGGATACTTCTGCCCTGATGACCTTGCAAATAAAACTGCCCAACAAATGTTGCGGTTAATTCAGATAAATCAGTGTTAGCGGGTACTTTAGGAAAATAACTGCGATTGCCTAATACTTTACCTTGACGAATAAACATCACTTGAACACAAGCTAAACCGTGCTGATACGCAATAGACATAATATCCATGTCGTCCAAACGCTCATTGGATACGAATTGTTTTTCGATGACTGCACGAACCACTTGAATTTGATCACGATAACGTGCCGCACCTTCAAAATCTAAGTCTCGGCTCGCTTGTTCCATTTTACCAATGAGATAATCTAATACTTGCTGATCTTTCCCTTGCAAAAATAATCGCGCTAATTCAACTTGTTGGTTATATTCCTCATCAGTCACATAACCTGGCACACAAGGTGCACAACAACGCCCGATTTGATATTGCAAACAAGGGCGGGAACGATTGTTATAAACCGAATTTTCACATTGACGAACAGGGAATAATTTTTGCATTAACGACAAGGTTTCACGCACTGCACCTGCATGAGGATAAGGCCCGAAATACTCACCTGCAATTTTTTTCGTTCCGCGATAAGAAGTAATACGAGGATGACGTTCTTTCGTCAATAAAATAAAAGGATAGGATTTATCATCTCGCAATAATACGTTATAACGAGGTTGATAAAGCTTAATGAAATTATGCTCAAGCAATAACGCTTCTGTTTCAGAAGAAGTAATCGTCGTATCAATATGATGAATTGACGACACCAACGCTTCTGTTTTTTTGCTGCTTAAGTTTTTGCGGAAATAGCTGGAGAGTCGCTTTTTGAGATCTTTCGCTTTGCCCACATAAATAACCTGATCTTTATCGTCATACATACGATAAACACCAGGTTCATGAGAAACGTCTGAGAGAAACTTCTTGGAATCAAACATCAGTAAAAACTACGCCAAAATTGACCGCACTTTTTCTAAATCTTCAGCCGTATCTACACCAACAGCAGGCACTTCTTTAGCTAACTCCACGTGAATACGCTCACCGTACCATAATACACGGAGTTGCTCTAACTTCTCTAAGTTTTCTAATTGTGTTGGTGCCCATTGCACATATTGCTTAATAAAGCCTGCACGGTAAGCATAAATACCGATATGACGAAGATACGCATCGGCCAGTTGTGCCTTTGAGGTATCCTCCAATTGCATAAATTGATCACGATCGTAAGGAATCACTGAACGAGAGAAATATAAAACGTAGCCATCTTTATCTGTGACGACTTTCACGGCATTTGGATTAAATAACTCTTCCGCTTCATGAATTTTTACCGCAAGTGTCGCCATATTCACATTAAATTTCGCTAAATTTTCTGCTACTTGACTCACAATAACGGGGGGGATTAACGGTTCATCCCCTTGGATGTTTACAATAATTTCATCATCAGCAATTCCGAGTTTACTCACGACTTCTGCTAAACGTTCCGTACCAGAATTATGCGCTTCTGATGTCATGCAAACTTCTGCCCCAAAAGCTTTTGCGGCCTTTTCAACTTGTTCCTTATCTGTCGCAATAATCACTCGGCTCGCGCCTGATTGCTGAGCTTTTTCAAAAACATGCTGAATCATGGGCTTACCGGCAATATCGGCTAGAGGTTTACCCGGTAAGCGGCTCGATGCAAAACGAGCAGGGATAATAACTGTAAATGACATAATCATTCCTTATTCTTTCAATGTTTCGGCTTTTTCTGCCAACAATACAGGCACGCCGTTTTCAATAGGATACGCTACTTGCTCAAAAGGGCAAATGAGCCGTTGATTTTCTTGATCGTATTTCAATCTTGCCAAACATCGCGGGCAAGCGATCACTTCTAATAATCGAGGATTGAGTTTCTCACGCATATTTCACTCGAATAAGTTAAACCAAATGACGAATTTTTTCCCACAATTGTGGAAGTTTTTGGCCTTGATTTTCAGCCTCTACAATCTCTGCATCAACGGGAACATACCACCAATTCTCTTTAGCAAAAGCGTGGCATTTTACGGCATCCTTTTCCGTCATAAAGAGCGGTTGATTTTCAGCGAGTTTTTCTAATAATTGTGGCTCAAAATGTTGATGATCTTGAAAAGCTTTCGTATTGGCTAAACGAATATTTAAATTTTCCAACATCATGAAAAAACGTTGGGGGTTGCCAATTCCCGCGATGGCTGAACCTTGAGTAAATTCACTTAACAAGCGTTTTTCAGCCGTCACTAAATTAATCGCATAGTGAGGAACGAGCGTCATAACCGCATCAGAATAAGCGTTTTTTCCACCATTGGTAATCACAAAGTCCACATTTTTTAAACGACTTGGTAATTCACGCAAAGGCCCTGCCGGCAAAACAAAGCCGTTCCCTAAAGCACGTTCTGCGTCCATCACCACAATTTCAATATCACGCTGCAACTTATAATGTTGTAATCCATCATCCGAAATAATCAGATCGCAATCCTGTGTTTTCAAAAGTAATTCGATAGCTTGCTGACGATTCGGTGAAATCACCACAGGCACACCTGTTCTTTTGGCAATTAAAACAGGTTCATCGCCCCCTTGAACGGGATCGGTTTCAGGCGTAACAAGTAAAGGATAGGTTTTAGATTGGCTACCATAGCCACGAGAAATCACACCTACACGCAATCCTTGTTTTTGCAACTCTTCAACTAACCACACCACAACAGGCGTTTTACCATTTCCGCCCACAGAAAGATTACCGACAATAATGACCGGTTTTGGAGATTTATAAGAGGATAAGATATTCAGGGAAAATAGTGCTAGGCGAATTTGGCTAATCAACCAAAATAGCAGTGAAAAAGGAAGAAGCAACCAAGCAAGCTTTGAATTAGAGTACCAAAAAGGCATTTCATTTATCCTATATTGATTTTGGGCGAACACATTGGTTCGCCCTTATTATTTTATCCGCTAAACTGCATACTGTGTAATTGTTTATACGCGCCATCAAGCGCTAACAAATCTTGATGCGTACCACGTTCTTTAATTTCACCGTGCTCAATGACTAAGATTTCATCGGCATTTTCAATGGTTGATAAACGATGTGCAATCACCAATACTGTACGATCTTTTTTCAGTTCTTCTAATGCTGACTGAATCGCTCGTTCAGATTCTGTATCTAATGCCGATGTAGCTTCATCTAAAATTAAGACCGGTGAATTACGTAGTAATGCACGAGCAATCGCTAAACGCTGACGTTGGCCACCTGAAAGAGTTGCCCCATTTTCACCAATAACGGTATCAAAGCCTTGTGGAAGTTTCTCGATAAATTCAAGGGCATAAGCTGCTTTTGCTGCTTCAATAATTTGCTCACGCGTGTATTTATCTTCTGCCGCGTAAGCAATATTATTGGCAATCGTATCGTTAAATAAATGCACTTGTTGAGAAACGACAGAACAATTCTCACGTAAATTAGATAAACGATAATCTTGAATTCTCACACCATCTAATAAAATCTCGCCTTCGTCAATATCGTAGAAACGCGTCACCAAATTAGCAATCGTTGATTTCCCCGAACCTGAACGTCCGACTAATGCCACAGTTTTGCCTGCAGGCACATAAAAAGAGATATTATTTAAGGCTTTCTCTTCTTTACCCTCATAAGCAAAACTCACGTTTTTAAATTCTAAATCACCTTTTGCAGGTTCTGCTTTATACGTGCCATTATCTTTCTCTGTTTCCAAATCTAAGATGGCAAATAATGTCTGACACGCTGCCATGCCACGTTGGAACTGTGAGTTCACATTCGTCAAAGATTTTAACGGACGCATCATCGCTAACATGGAAGAAAAGACCACCGTGAAAGAACCCGCAGTTAAATTATCATCAGCAATTAATGGTGTCGTTGCTAAGTAAAGCACTGCTGCCAACGCCAAAGAAGCAATTACTTGCACAACTGGATCTGAAATCGCATCAGCAGTCACCATCTTCATACCTTTGCGACGCATATCGTTACTGACTTTATCGAAACGCTCTTCTTCAACTAATTGTCCACCAAAAGACAGCACCACTTTATGCCCTTTTAGCATTTGTTCCGTTGCAGAGGTCAATTCCCCCATGGAATCTTGCATGTTTTTACTAAGCTTACGGAAAATCTTAGATACCATGCGAATCAGCACTGCAATAATCGGCCCAATCACGAAAAGTACAAGTGTTAATTCCCAACTAGTATAGAACATCACAACAAGCAACGAAATTAAATAGGCTCCTTCGCGAACAATCGTCACTAATGAACTAGATGAAGAGTTCGCTATCATTTCTGAATCGTAGGTAATACGAGAAAGCAATTTACCTGTTGAATTACGATCAAAGAAGCTCACTGGCATAAACATTAAATGTTTAAACAAACGGCGGCGCATAATCATCACTACTTTACCGGATACCCACGCCAAGCAATAAGTAGAGACAAAGTTGGTCACCCCACGCAATATAATCATACCAACGACAACAAATGCCATCATTTTCAAGAAAGAATGATCGGCTTTTCCGAAACCATCATCAAGCAAAGGCTTAAGCATATAAATCAAACCTGAATCTGCCAAAGCATTAAAAATTAAAGCAAAAGCGGCGACTAATAAGCCTGATTTAAACGGTGAAATCATCGGCCATAAACGCTTAAAAGTTTGTGTGGTTGAGAAATCTTTATCTTGCATAGCTTATTCTTACATCAATTATCTTAAAAAAATTGGCTGCATTGTACCTGTTATTTCGGGGATAATCCAATTACACGGGCAAACCAAGGTGAAAAATCTCCTCTCGCTTTTTCAATTTCAATGCCCTTTTCAGTAAAATTTAACCTTATATGACCTGAAATAGCGGTATTTTCGACCGCACTTTGATAACGATTTAACCGTTCAATCACGGTTGGATGAGGAAAATTCCACGCATTCCATCGTCCACTTGAAATTAAGGCTATATCCGGTTTTGTCTGTCCCAGTAAAAACTCGCCTGTTGAAGTTTTACTACCATGATGCCCCACCTGTAACACGTTAATCTTGCCGAGGTTTTCAGCAAAAGATCTTTCTGTCGCCACATCAGCATCACCAGTTAAAAGGATCTGATACTGCCCATCCGTTAGTAAAATTACGCAAGATTGCGGATTTTCCGCCCTGTCTGTAATTTGCATTGGTGAAAGAATTTTAAAATCAAGTCCTCGCCACTGCCATTGTTTCCCCTGAAGACAAAAAGTGCGGTGCATTTCGCCATAGCTTTTGCGAGAAGGTGTAATCAGCTCAATCTCTGAGTATGCGGTTAAAATCGTTTTAGCACCGCCTGAATGGTCATTATCATCATGGCTTAAAATCAAGGTTTCAAGTTCAATCCCTTCCCGTTGAAGATAAGGCAATATTTCTAATTCCGCCATAGAAGAGCCACCTATTCCACTCTGCCAAGCGGGCCCCGTATCATACAACACGCCTTTCCCTTCTTTTACAATTAAGGTTGCTAAACCTTGTCCCACATCTAACGTATCTAACTGCCATTTGGGTTTCGTGATATATCGATACCCAAGAGTACCAATACAAAAACTAGAAATAAGAATAACACCTAAAAGAGCTTGTTTATAAGCTTCTGACGATAAGATTTTTGTGCTGTTTAATGTGAAAAATCGACTTGATTTTAACGGTATATTTTTTGTTTGAGCTTGAGACAAAAAATACAATCCACCTAACATTCCGCCAAAAACAAGGCTTAAAAGTGCGGTCAGAATGAGGGATAAATTAATCGAAATCGGCATATACGAGCCTTGGAAAAAACTGAGGCATTGTGTAATACCTTGAGCAATCGCATTTGAAAAATGCCAAGAAGAAAATGCGCCATTCGTTAACACCGCAAAGAGAATCAATGGCACAAGTAAGAAACTATACAAGGGCACCGTAATTAAATTCGCCAAGAATCCATTTAACGCCATCCCATTAAAAAAGAAAAGCTGAATAGGCGTGAATAAAATCAGCAACCCTAACTGCAAATGAAACAAGCCCAAAATCCACCGCACTTTGCGGGATAATTTTTGATGTTGCCACTCGATTATTGATAAGGGAACATATCGGTACCATACAATCAGGCAGGTAACAGCACCAACTGAAAGCCAAAAGCTAACCGAAAGTGGCATAAGTGGATCACAAAAAAGCAGAAATGCCACGACCAAACAAAGCATTTTCGAAGGCGTGTAATATCGTCGCGAAAATTGAAGGATTGCAATAAAAAGCAATGCCATCATTGCACGGAAGGTCGGTAAACTAAATCCGGCTAAATAGGCATAACCTAAAGCAATCAACACACCAAAGCAAAGTGGAAACCAGGGTGAAATAAAGCGTGTAGGCAGTGCGAGTTGCAAGAATCGAGCAAAGAAAAAGCCTATTCCCATTGCTAAACCAATATGGAGCCCTGAAATGGCAATCAAATGTGCCGTATTCGTTTGTTGGTAAATCAGCCATGTTTTATTATCTAACCAAGCCCGCTCACCAAATGCCAATGCAATAAGCAAGCCTTGCAAAGAAAGCCCCTCTGTCTGATTGAGGCTAGTCTGTAGAAAATGTGTGCGGTAAGAAAAATCTTCGCTCATTTTGACCGCACTTTTCACATTTCCAACGGCAATAATCCTTTTGGAAAAATACCATTGCTGTCGATCAAATCCCCCATGATTAAGTCTTGCAGAAATAGGTCGAAGTTTTACATCAGCCCGCCAAATTTCACCTACTTGTGGCTTTTCCGGCGCTTTCCAATTAATAAAAATCTGTTGTTCTTTCCCATCAAATAATGACGTTCTTGCAACCAACGTTTGATAATCTTGTTGATGAAGAATTTCTGAGATATAAAGATCTAAGGTGATTTTATTTGGTAAACTTGAAATTTTCTCTGCTTGTCCCAATAACGATAAAGCAGGTGAATGCGCATAAGCCAAAGTAAGCAAAAACAAGATACCGCTCATGCAAAAATTTCTAGCTTTAAAATAATTGAACCAATGGGAACAAAGTGTGGTCATAACCAGCAATAAAATGCCCAGCCCTGCTCGTTGCCAGGTAAACAGTAAAAAATCAGGTACTACAAGCAAGGATAAGGCAGAAACAATAAACATCATGCACAGTTGAAATAGCGTGATTTTCATTTTAAGTGTTATTTATAGCGAAAAATAAGGCAAGCTAACCTTAAGCTTGTAGATACGCAAATGAATATGTCGTTTTTTGCGATCACGATCGCAAATTTGAAATTTCTAGACTAAATTTATTTGCTAAATAGGTGAAGTTCTGCTATTTATATCGCCCTTAAAATAACAGGGTTCTAATGTCAGCTATTTTTAGTTGCTCTGAACAAACTAAAACAAGACAGGATGTCATAAAAAGTCTGTAACATAATTAGGAGTTATCTATGTCTAAGGCCTCTCTAAGTTTGCTGGATTTGGCTGGTGTTAAGCCTTATCAACCTAAAAAAGGTGAAGAATATATGAATGAAGATCAAATTCTTCATTTCAAAAAAATTTTAACTGCGTGGCACGAGCAAATTGTGGAAGAAGCATCAAGAACAGTTGCTCACATGCAAGATGAAGCATCAAACTTCCCTGATCCGGCTGACCGTGCGACGCAAGAAGAAGAATTCAGTCTTGAATTACGTAACCGCGATCGTGAACGTAAATTAATGAAAAAGATTGAATACACATTGAAAAAATTAGATACCGATGATTTCGGTTATTGTGATTCTTGTGGCGAAGAAATTGGCATTCGTCGTTTAGAAGCACGCCCTACTGCTGATCTTTGTATCGATTGCAAAACTCTTGCTGAAATTCGTGAAAAACAAGTCGCAGGTTAATTTATTTAAGTAACCCAACAAAAAAGTGCGGTCAAAAACAACCGCACTTTTCGTGTTTTTATCAAATGCGTATTGAACATAGAGAATGGAGTAAATTATTCTTACTTATATAAAAAATTTATTTGGTAAAAAAACTAAAAAAGAAACCGAAACCAATATAAATTCGCCCGTTCCAAAAACGGAGCCAAAAAGCAAAAAATCTAACGTTTCAAAAACAGAGCGTTCACAACCCAAGATCGCCCCGTCCTCTTCTCACCATAAAAAAACCAACACTCAAGTGTCTCGTTACGACAAACATAGCGTGAAAGCCTCTCATTTCGGCATTAATCCACGTATGTTTAGTCGTAATGCCATTACTGTGGTAGAAAAATTGCAACGCCAAGGTTATGAGGCTTATATCGTAGGGGGCTGTTTGCGTGATTTATTATTAGGTAAACATCCAAAAGATTTTGATGTGGCAACAAACGCTCGTCCAGACCAAATTCAAGCGGTATTCCAACGTCAGTGCCGTTTAGTCGGTCGTCGTTTCCGCCTTGCGCATATTATGTTTGGTCGCGATGTGATAGAAGTAGCCACATTCCGTGCCAACCATTCGGATGCGCGCAGCGAAAATCAAGCCAAACAAAGCGATGAAGGAATGTTACTGCGTGATAACGTGTATGGCACCATTGAACAAGATGCTGAACGCCGTGACTTTACTGTAAACGCGCTTTACTACAATCCGCAAGATAATACATTGCGTGATTATTTCAACGGGATTGATGATCTGAAAAACGGAAAATTACGTCTGATTGGCGATCCCGTTACCCGTTATCAAGAAGATCCAGTTCGTATGCTACGCTCTGTGCGCTTTATGGCGAAATTGGATATGTTCTTGGAAAAACCAAGTGAACAGCCAATTCGTGAGCTTGCACCATTGCTGAAAAATATTCCACCGGCGCGTTTATTCGATGAAAGCTTAAAATTATTGCAGTCTGGCAATGGCGTAAAAACTTATAAATTACTTCGCCAATATGGCTTATTTGAACAGCTTTTCCCAAGCTTAACGCCTTATTTCACCGAAAAAGAAGACAGCCTTGCGGAACGCATGATTTTAACCTCGTTAAATTCAACCGATGAACGTATTGCCGACAAATTACGTATTAATCCAGCCTTTTTATTTGCGGCATTCTTCTGGTATCCATTACGCGAAAAAGTGGATGTGCTGAAAAATGAAGGTGGCTTAAACAATCACGATGCCTATGCCCTTGCGGCAAATGAAGTGCTTGATCAATTATGCCGATCATTAGCCGCACCTCGTCGTCATACATCCGTTATTCGTGATATTTGGATGTTGCAATTACAATTGCTTAAACGCACGGGTTCTCACCCTGCTCGCACGATGGAACATCAAAAATTCCGTGCAGCCTTTGATTTATTGGCGATGCGTGCTGAAGTGGAAGGCGGTGAAACCGTTGAACTCGCAAAATGGTGGCATGAGTACCAACTTAGCAATCAAGAACAACGTCGCCAACTAGTTCAAGAGCAACAAAAATTGCATCCTGCACCGAAGAAAAAATATTATCGTAGACGTAAACCTAAGGCGGCTAACTAATGGTTCAAGTGTATATCGCCCTTGGCAGCAATTTAAATACGCCTACAGAACAATTAAATTCGGCATTAGAGGCAATTTCTGCACTACCTAATACCGAATTAAAATCGGTCAGTGGATTTTATCAAAGCAAACCATTAGGTCCGCAGGATCAACCTGATTATGTGAATGCGGTGGCGATGATCGAAACCACTCGCCCACCTTTAGCCTTGCTCGATGAATTGCAACGTATCGAAAATGAACAAGGTCGCGTACGTTTACGTCGCTGGGGTGAGCGTACACTGGATTTGGATATTCTGCTTTATGGTGATCAAATCATTCAAAATGAACGCTTAACGGTGCCTCATTACGATATGAAAAATCGCGAATTTGTGATTGTGCCACTCTATGATATCGCACAAGATTTGGTTTTACCAGAAGGCGAAAAAGTCGCAGATTTGGTGAAAGCCTTTGAAAATCATCAAATGCATAAAATCAGAAACAGCGAGAAAATTGACCGCACTTAACTCAAAACAAAATGGCTGATATTCACTATCAGCCCTTCTTTTTTACCTATCAAATTAGGCGGCAACGGAAACAAAGATTTCTGTGCCAATAATCACACAAATAAAACCAACCAACATAGGGACAGACATACGTTTTACAATTTCAAATGGTGAGATTTTTCCCATATCGGATACCGCTACAACCACACCAGAAACCGGTGATAAACCTCGACCTAAGTTAGAGGCTTGTAACATTGGAATGGTTAAGACGCTGGATTGACGCCCATTTGTGTTGCTAATTAGCAATTGAATTGGCAGTTGTAAATCAGTTCAATACGAAAATTTGAGATAGATCACAAAAGAGTTTTGGGGAGAAAGTTCGGTCGGTTTTGATGGAATTTTTGCAGTTAAAAAACGTTTGAGAAAACAACCGCGCTTTTTAAAAACAGAACGATGGTTCAAGCGCCCACATTTGGACGCTTGAACCATTATAGAGAAAATACTAATCACTACTCAATTCTACTTCTTTAAATATATCAAATAAATTATCTGGTTGCAGAGCCCATCTATAAGCAGGATGAATTTCCCACTCATAGCCAAAATCTGCAAATTTATTTGATAAATATCTATTCTCCTCGAAATATTTTCGGTCTATACCATTTTCTGTTTTCTTTCTAGCCGTAATAAAATTAATTTTATATAGAAATGCAGCTAACCCTTTTGTGTCAGCCTTACTTTTATTTTGCCAAAAAAATGCCCCTTGCGATTCAATAGTTTTTATTTTTTTCAGAAGCTCGTCTGTTGTATATACATATGACTCCGAGGTCTTTTTCTGCTTCTTAGAAGGTTTCATATTAAGAATTAATCTTTCTAAGTCAGGAAGTTCTGAACGATATTCGTTAATAGTATCCTGTAATCTCCCTTGAGAATACTCTTCAAAAACACCTTCTAAATGTCTAGTTGATATTTTAGTTGCCTTATCAATATTTGCACGTCTAGCTGCTAAAGTTAGCAGTTTTACTAAATCTCTAGGTCTTTTTCTAATTAAAGACATAAGTACCCTATACATCGGAGCATTTTCCCAATGCCCTCTCCCTGTGAATCTATCTTCTATTACTGGTTGTAAGTAATTCATCAGCATTATAGATTGATGTTGTTTTATTAACTCATTTTCATTTATAGGGCGACCAAAATAGCTTTCAATACGTTTAACTAATAATACTAGAATTTCATGGTTAGACCATGTGTTCCATATAACAGCCCCTTCGGTTTTATCCGTAGACTCATCTGATGTTCTTGATAGATAATATACATCAGAACGTAAGCTAACTCTAAAGAACATATTTCTATTTTCTGTTGATAAATCTCTAACCGCATTTAATAATGCAGATATTCTTCGTATATCATTTTCTCTACCCTGCCATCCTCTATCTAAATCATCTAAATAAATCGAAATCCTACCATCACTTAGATAGTTTTCAAGAATAACTCTTTTTATTTCTGCTAAATTTTCACTATTTAGTAATAAATTAGATGATGAAATAAAATCAAATAATCTTCCTCCATAATCTTTTAATCTATCTTTCCAATCTTTTAATTCTGATAATTTCCCAAATGAAACTAAAATCTTCTTCGCAATAATCTCCGTTATTCCAACCTTCCAGCTTCGAATCAACTTTAAAGGTCCATCATCACTTATCTCTAAATCAGCAATATCATCTGGTTTTATTAAGATTGCAAGCCTTTTTTTTGATAATTCCTCTTGTATAGCAACTTGAAATAATGCTGATTTACCAGTTCCTTTATGTCCAACCAATATTCTAAGAGGAAGATCAGTAATAACCTGTGAATATATATTACTCTTCACATAATATTCTTTTAAACGATCAGGATCCTCACTTTCTGCTGCTTCTGAACCAAATAATTTTGCGATTTCAATTTCTGTAAAATCCATACATCCTCCTAACATCTACAATAAGTAATTCTTATTTAGATTACCAAAACTATATACTTTATACTATACAACATGCACAGCTTTAATCAAATTCAAAATCCGCTTATCCGACACCTGATACTTCGTGCCTAACTGCTGTGCAAATAAACTCACACGTAATTCCTCAATCATATAGCGAATTTCTGCCACTTCATCGGAAATTGGTTTAGATTTCGGTAGTTTAGCCAGCAATTGTTGGTAAGCTTGTTGCACTTGTTCCACGCGTAGCATCGCGGCACGATCACGGTTTACATCTTGAGCCAACTTATCAATGCGTTTATCAACGGCTTGCAGATAACGCTGTAAATCCGGTAGGCGATCATAACCGCTCTTTTGCACAAAACCGGGATAAATCAGTCCGCTTAATTGCGCCTTAATATCAGAAAAGGCAAAAGCCATGGTGAAATCCATTTTACCTTTTAAACGTTGATTTAAGGCATGATTGAGAGAGAGGATTTGCTCCACTTTCTGCGCAATATCCACGGTCACTCCGTTAAGGTTTTCTCGAACGAAATCACGCAATTTTTCAAAGCCTGCTTCATCCCATACAAACCCGCCAAAATCAGCAATCAGTTTATCCACGGCACAAGCAATACAGTCGTCAATCAAATCCAACACACGACCGAACGGGGTAAAATACAGACCTAATTTAGCCTTATTCGGCAATTTTTCATGCAGATATTTAATTGGTGACGGCACATTGAGCAATAACAAACGGCGTAAACCTTGTTGCATCGCCACCGCTTGCTCAAACTCTGTTTCAAATAGTTTAATACCTACAGCATCTTTTTCATCTACGATGGCTGGAAACGCTTTGACGCTAAAACCACGTTGTTTTTGTTCGTAGCATTGTGGTAAATCTGCAAAACTCCAAATATGCAGCCCGCTTTGCTCAATGCCATCATCTGCCACAGCAGAAATACTTTCCTGCACACGATCTTTTAAGTTGAATTTCAGCTCATCCAAATTCATGGATTCGGCAATTTTCTTGCCGTTTTCATCCACCACACGGAAAGTCATTTTCAAATAGCTTGGAATTTGTTCCCAATTCCAATGTTCCGCTTCTACGGTAACGCCCGTCATACGACGTAATTCATAAATTAGCGTATCCAATAATGGCTTTTCCAACGGTACGGCACGACTTAAAAAAGCTTGAGCATAATTAGGTGCGGGCACGAAGTTACGACGATAAGATTTCGGCAGAGATTTAATCAGCGCAATCACCAATTCTTCACGCAAACCTGGAATTTGCCAATCAAAGCCGGTCATTTCCACTTGATTGAGCAATGGCAACGGAATATGAACCGTCACGCCGTCTGCATCGGTACCCGGTTCAAATTGATACGTCAGTTTGAGTTTCAAATTGCCTTGATGCCAGAAATTCGGGAAATCCAGCTTGCTCACCTGTTCCGCATCATCATTAATCAAGAATGAGCGTTCAAAATTAAGCAATTCAGGATCTTTTTGCTGCGCTTTTTTCCACCAGGTATCAAAATGTTTTTGGGAAACCACTTCCGTACCAATACGCTGATCGTAAAATTCAAAAAGCGTACGGTCATCCACCAAAATATCGCGGCGGCGGCTTTTGTGTTCCAACTTCTCTACTTCTCGAACGAGTCGTTGATTTTCTTTGAAGAATTTATGTTTGGTATTCCAATCCCCTTCCACTAAGGCTGATTGAATAAAGAGCTCGCGGCTTATCGTCGGATCAATAGAACCGTAATTCACTGGTCGCGCAGCCACAATCGGCACACCGTAAAGCGTGACTTTTTCATCAGCAATCACGGCACCACGGGATTTCGACCAACGTGGTTCGGAATAGGATTTTTTAATTAAATGCTCGGCAAGTGGCTCAATCCATTCTGGCTCGATTTCCGCCACCATACGCCCCCAAAGTTTGGAGGTTTCCACTAACTCTGCCGCCATCACCCATTTCGGTTGTTTTTTGAAAAGCACAGAATTGGGGAAAATCGCAAAATGGGCATTACGCGCGCCAAGATATTGTTGTTTTTCCACCTCTTTTAAGCCGATATGAGAAAGCAAGCCGCTTAAAAGTGCGGTATGAATTTGCTGATATTCTGCTTTTTCAGAATTAATCGGCAAGCCCATTTCACGCACGGTTAAACGAATTTGATGATAAATATCCTGCCATTCGCGAATGCGTAAATAATTTAAGAAATCCTTTTGGCATTGACGACGGAATTGGTTTTTACTCAATTCTTTTTGTTGTTCTTGTAGATAATGCCAAAGATTTAAGAATGCCAAGAAATCTGATTTTTTATCGGCAAAACGACGATGTTTTTCATCGGAAGCTTGCTGTTTTTCTTGTGGGCGCTCGCGCGGATCTTGAATAGATAAAGCAGCGACAATAATCATCACTTCATGCAACGCACCTTGTGAGACAGCACTCAGCAACATCTTCGCCAAACGTGGATCCACAGGGAGTTGTGATAATTGACGCCCTACTGCCGTTAATTGACGTTTCTCGCCTGATTTGGTGCGAACCATTTCAAACGCCCCCAATTCTTCCAACAGTTTTATCCCATCTTGAATATGGCGTTTATCTGGTGCATCAACAAACGGGAACGCTTCAATATCATCCAAACCCAATGCCGTCATTTGCAAAATAACAGAGGCTAAATTGGTGCGTAGAATTTCAGGATCGGTAAACTCTGGACGAGAATTAAAATCCTCTTCCGAATATAAACGAATACAAATCCCTTCACTTACACGACCACAACGACCTTTACGCTGATTCGCAGAAGCCTGTGAAATGGGTTCAATCGGTAAACGTTGTACTTTGGTGCGATAGCTATAACGGGAAATTCGCGCAGTACCTGGGTCAATCACATATTTAATGCTCGGCACGGTCAATGAGGTTTCTGCGACGTTGGTTGCCAACACGATGCGATTTAATCCGCTCGGATGGAAAATTTTATTTTGTTCTTGAGCAGACAAGCGTGCAAAGAGCGGTAGAATTTCCGTGTGTTTTAGATTTTGTTTTTGTAAAGCTTCGGCGGTATCACGAATTTCTCGCTCACCGTTCATAAAGATCAAAATATCGCCCCGACCTTCCGCTTGCAGTTCATCCACCGCATTAAGAATGCCTTGTAGCTGATCTTGATCGTCTTCTTCCACTACGGGACGATAACGCACTTCAACAGGATAGGTTCTGCCTGAGACTTCGATAATCGGGGCATTGTTGAAATGTTTGGAAAAACGTTCCACATCAATGGTCGCGGAAGTGATGATAAGTTTCAAATCACGACGACGTGGTAAAAGCTGTTTTAGATAACCAAGAATAAAATCATTGTTCAGGCTTCGTTCGTGGGCTTCATCGATAATCAAACAAGAATATTGATTGAGAAAACGATCGTTTTGAATTTCTGCTAACAGGATCCCGTCAGTCATCAATTTGATTTGTGTATCATCACTGATTTGATCGTTAAAACGAACCTTATAACCAACTAAACCGCCAAGTTCTGTTTCCAGCTCTTCCGCAATACGTGCAGCCACCGAACGAGCGGCTATACGGCGTGGTTGAGTATGACCAATCATACCCAAATTGCCGAAACCTAATTCCAAACACATTTTCGGCAATTGGGTGGTTTTACCTGAACCGGTTTCCCCTGCCACCACAATGACCTGATGTTCAGAAAGCAGTTTTTGAATTTCTGCTTTGCGTTGGCTAACGGGCAAACTCTCTGGAAAAATGATGGGATTTTGCACCGCACTTTTACGATTTTCTACACGTAATTGAGCCTGTTCAATCTGCAGCTGGATTTCTGCGGCAACAGCTTGTTGAGCCTCTTGGCTTTTAATTTTTCCAATACCATGAATGCGGGCGGATAAACGACGTTGATCCACCAGCATGATATCCTTGAGTTTCGAAAAGAGAGATTGTTGTATCAGATTTAATTCACGTTTGACTGATTTGTTCTTCATACTGATTTACTTTTAAAACCACCGTAAGCCAAGCAAAGCCAACCAATTAAAAATAACGTTCCACCAACGGGTGTCACCCAAACGAGGAATTTGCCCGCACCAAGTGCGAGCGCATAAAGGCTGCCACTAAAAAGAAAAATGCCGCACGCCCAAGTCCCTGCAGAAAGATTAGCCATTTTGTTTGCAACCAATGATTCACGGCATAATTGCAAAATGCCAATCGCTAAAATCGCAATAGTGTGGAACATTTGATATTTCACACCCGTTTCAATCCAGGCTAATTCTTTAGGTTCTAAAACCTTGCTTAATCCATGTGCCGCAAAAGCACCAATCGCCACACATAAAAAGCCGCTTAATCCCGCGATAAATAACCATTTGTTTTTCATTTAAAATTTTCCTATTAATACCGCTAAAATCCCTGCGGCGATGAGAGGTCCCACCGGAATACCGCCTAAGAAAGACACACCAATAATCGTACCAATTAATAATCCTGTCACCAAAACAGGTTGTTCACTCATTAATGGTACGCCTTTACCAGCAAGCCATGCGACAAATACTCCCGTTAAAATAGAGACACCCATTTTCCAGTTTAAAAATGAACTGAGATCGGGTAGTTGGATTGTTCCCGACACTAATGGAGCTAGGACACCAATCGTTAAAATGATAATCCCGATTTTGACACCGTATTGTTCGAGTATAGGAATGTATTTGGATAATAAGGTTTGCTGCATGATTAACAGCACGGCGGCTGAGATGGTAATCGCGCTATTTTGGCTAATTAAACCTAAAACAATTAAGAAAACCAATAGCAACGCGACCATATTGAATTGTAATGTCATAATACCTCTAAAGTGCGGTCAAAAAACTGACCATTTTTATGCGTGTAAAGTTTTTGTAAATTATACCAATTTCTTGCTTTTCTGTGTTTTTTATTTAGTGAAAAAAAGCTAGAATACAAGTCAACTTTCTTCTCATACTCCCTGTTTTTACTAAGGTTTTTTGCCCTATGTCGAATGTCGTCAGCCCTGAATTAATTAAAACTGTAGTCCTGCTTGCTACCAGTGTCACTATCGTGCCGCTTTTTAAGCGTATTGGCTTAGGTAGCGTGTTAGGCTATTTAGTGGCTGGCTGTTTAATTGGTCCTTCCGTTTTCGGCGTAGTGAAAGATGCCGAATCGATTCTGCATATGGCTGAACTTGGCGTGGTGATGTTCTTATTTATTATCGGTTTGGAGATGCATCCGGAACGTTTATGGGCCATGCGAAAAGCGATCTTCGGACGGGGCTTTCTACAAGTCGGGCTGTGTGGTGCTCTGCTTACCTTTGCGGGTATCTATATTTTAAATCTTCCTAAAGAAGTCGCATTTATTGCGGGTATGGGCTTTACCCTTTCTTCCACCGCTATTGTGATGCAGGTATTAGAAGAACGCGGGATTACGAATACACCAAAAGGCCAACGAGTTATTTCTACCTTAATTTTTGAAGATTTATCCATTGTACCATTATTGGCTTCTATTGCCTTTTTAACGCCCGAAACCAAACATATTGAACATCAAACAAACTGGACATCTATTGCTATTGCACTCGGCGCCGTTGTCGGTTTAGTGGTTGCGGGTAAATGGTTAATGAACCCAATTTTCCGTTTGATTTCCAAAGCTCATATTCGCGAAATGATGACAGCAGCCGCGTTGCTTGTAGTCTTAGGCGCGGCATTAGCCATGGAAGCAAGTGGCCTTTCAATGGCGATGGGCGCCTTTGTTGCTGGCGTGATGCTTTCAGAATCTGCATTCCGTCACCAATTAGAAGCCGATATTGAACCTTTCCGTGGTCTATTGCTTGGTCTCTTCTTCATGGGCGTGGGAATGTCACTTGATTTAACCTTGGTATTCCATAATGCACTTTGGTTATTAGGCATAGTATGTCTTTATATCATTGGCAAAGCCTTAGCCGTTTATACCGTTGCACGAATTACAAAACTTGACCGAAAAGAATCAGTTGGACGAATGACTATCATGGCGCACGGTGGTGAATTTGCATTCGTACTCTTCTCAGCTGCGACCACTGCAGGCGTGATGACAAAAGATCAAAATGCAACCTTTACCGCTGCGGTGATTATCTCGATGTTATTCTCCCCATTGATAGGTTTATTAATGCGTAAAATCAACCAACGTAAATCAGCAAATCAAGAGGAAAAAATCGATACTAGCGATCTTGATCCAATTGTGGATTTAGAAGATAGCGTGCTCGTGATTGGTTTTGGTCGTTTCAGTCAAATCGTCTGTCAATCGCTTCTTGTTCGTGGCATTAACGTATCGGTGATTGACCGTAACATCGAAAACATCCGTGCGGCAGCCAAATTTGGTTTTAAAGTTTATTACGGTGATGGTATTCGTCTTGATGTGTTACGTGCTGCCGGTATCGAAAAAGCGAAATGTGTCGTCATCGGGATTAACGATACAGATCGTATTGAAAGCATTGTTCAGAACTTGAAAGATGCTTATCCGAAACTCCCTATTTTGGCGCGAACTTATGACCGTAAAACAACAGTAAGCCTGATTAAACGAGACGTAGACTTTATTGTACGTGAAACCTTTGAGTCTGCACTTACGCTCAGCCATGCAACATTAATGCAATTAGGTATCAATAAAATTGAAGCGGATGAAGTGATTGCAGAAGTTCGTTACTTAGATCAAGAACGATTGAATGAAGAAGTTTTGCATGGTTTTTCTACGGACATCATCCGAAAATATTGGATGCCTAAACCTTTCATTAAACCACATTCTGATGCTGAAGCACTAAACGAAGAAACGGCTGAGATTTTAGAAAAAGAAGATGACACCAATGACGAAGCAGCGGTTGAAACCCTTCTTCATGATGATTCTGAAGCCGAAAAACAAAAAGAAGTCGAATAATAAAAAAGCCCGATAAATCATTATCGGGCTTTTTGTTAGGCTTTCATTGTTACAATCCAGCAATTGTGGATTTGTTTATTACGCTCAAAATCAAGTGGTAAGGTTTTCGCTGAAATTTCGACCGCACTTAATCCCAATTCATCTAACGCCTCAAAATCCATTTTAAAACCTCGTTTATTGTTCGAGAACACGATGGTGCCGTTAGGGCGTAAAATACGTTTGAGATTACGCATTAATTTGATGTGGTCACGTTGAACATCCCAACTGTCTTCCATACGTTTAGAATTCGAGAATGTTGGCGGATCCACGAAAATCAAATCAAACTGGCGATCACATTTCTCTAACCACTGCAAACAATCTGCCTGAATGAGCTTGTGCTGCTTGCCTTCAATATCATTTAAAATCAGGTTTTGCTCTGCCCAGTTTAAATAGGTGTTTGACATATCCACGGTTGTTGTCGATTTTGCCCCACCTAATGCAGCATGCACTGTTGCGGAACCGGTATAAGCGAAAAGATTGAGGAAATCTTTACCTTTTGCCATTTCACCAACCATTTTGCGGGTTAATCGATGATCTAAGAATAATCCTGTATCCAAGTAATCCGTTAAATTCACCCAAAGCTGTGCACCGTATTCATTTACATAGAAATATTCGCCTTTATTGGCCAATTTTTCATATTGATTGGTGCCTTTTTGTTTTTGACGGACCTTCAAAATCAGTTTATTGGTTTCAATACCAGTGACTTGCAAGGTTGCAGTCACTGCATCCAATAAACGCTGACGGGCTTTATTTTCATCAATATTTTTCGGTGCGGCATACTCTTGCACCACAATATGATCGCCATAACGATCCACCGCTACGTTATATTCCGGTAAATCAGCATCATATAAACGATACGCATCAAGGCCTTGCTGTTTCGCCCATTTTTCAATTTTCTTGATATTTTTCTGTAAGCGATTCGCAAAATCTACCGCGACCGTTAAAGTGCGGTCAAATTCGAGCGGATTTTCAACCGTACTTTCTTTGCGTTCTGAAATTTGATAATTCTTCTGAACACAATCTAACGGACCATTTTTCGCTTTAAATTGACGATGAGAACGCATACGCAAGCAATCAAGTAAGGTAGATTCACTACTGAAAATTGACGCATTCCAACCTCCAAATTCATTTTTAAGGCGTTGTCCAAAGACTGAATATAAAGCAATCAAAGCAGGAGTTGTGCCTAAACGTTCACCGTAAGGCGGGTTACAAATCACTGTTCCCACTTCATCTGGACTTGGATTTTTTAATGCGGTGACATCACCTTGTTTCCACTGAATTAAGTGTGCTACACCTGCATTTTGTGCGTTCTTTTGCGCTTTTTTCAGTACGCGATGATCGAGATCGAAACCATAAAAATGCGGTTTAGGGTTTTGATTAAAATAAGTTTCCGCTTGCTGTACCGCTTCTGCTTTTACCTTATCCCAAGCATCTTGATTATGCCCTTTCCAGCAATCAAAGCCCCAATGTAAACGATGTAATTGCGCTGCAATTTGTGCTTCCATTTGCGCGGCTTCAATTAGCAAGGTGCCCGAACCGCACATTGGGTCCACTAAAGGTGTCCCTTTTTTCCAACCTGAACGAAGCACAATCGCGGCAGCTAAGGTTTCACGTAAAGGCGCTTGCCCTGTATCTTCACGATAGCCACGCAAATGCAATGCTTCACCACTTAAATCGAGTGAAACGACGAGCTCTTCTTTATTCAAATAAGCATGAATTCGAATATCCGGATAGTCTTTATCCACATTTGGGCGCGCTTTCCCTTGGCGTTCAAAATAATCCACAATGGCATCTTTCACACGCATCGCACCAAATTGGGTATGGCGAATCTCTTGGTTTGTCCCGTTAAAATCAACAAAAAAGGTAGCTTTCTCATCAAAATAACTTAACCAATCTTGCCCTGTCACAATTGAATACAAGTCTAAATCACTATATACCTTGCCATTTACAATAGGTAACAAAATACGTGAAGCTAAACGTGACCATAATAAGCTACGATAAAGTGTTTCATCATCAGCCTGAAAATGTACGCCTCCTTGTGCAATTTTACATTCCATTGCACCAAGCTCTGTCAGTTCGACTTTTAAGAGTTCTTCAAAACCACGGGCAGTTGTGGCAAATAATTGTTTCATGCGTTTTCTCGATAGGGAAAAATTGGGCGGATTATAGCATAGTTTTAATTAGGATTTTGCCTAAGGCGACCTACTTTTCTTTGCTTGTGCAAAGCAAAGTAGGCAAAAGAAAACACACCCCAATTAAATCGCTAATCCTCATTCTCTTTCAATTTTCTTTACAGAAATTTTCGAACTCGCTTCGCTCAAACAAGCGAAAATTTCTTAAAAATTGAAAATCATTCGGGCGATTTAGATGGGGCAATAAAAAAACAGCCTTAAAGGCTGTTTTTAAGATAGAAGCAAATTAGATTATTTACTTAAACATTGAGCATAGCTATCAGCGGTGGCTTGAAGGAAATTCGCATAAGAATTTGGACCAAGCTGTACATTATCGCCAATAGGATCTAAACGACCTACATTGACTTTTGTGCTTTGCGCTAGCGAATCAATCACTTTTGGTGTGAATTGAGGCTCAGCAAAAAGACAATTTACATGGTGTTCTTCAATCTCTTCTTTGATGTGAGCAATGGTTTTTGCACCTGGTGCCACTAATGGATTAATGGTGAAATAACCGGTTTGATTTAAACCATACGCATCATTGAAATAACTATAAGCATCATGGAACACAAAGAAGCCTTTATCTTTGAGTGGGGCTAATTGTGCTTTGATTTTATCGCTTTGCTCAGTCAAAGTGCGGTTAAAATCAGCTAAGTTTTTCGCAATGAGCTCTTTTTTATCTGGGTGTTGTTCTGTTAATTTATCCGCAACTTTCTGTGCCACAATTTGGCTAATCGCTGGTGAATACCATAAATGCCAGTTCACACTTAACCCATTTTCATCAACATCGTGGTCGTGATGGTCATGACCATGCTCGTGTTTATGATCGTGTCCATGTTTGTGATCATGGCCGTGCTCGTGTTCATCACCTTCATGATAATGCTCATGATGCACTTTGCTTAAAAGCGGTTTAATTTCTGGAATATCAGAAATATTGATGACTTTTTTACTATCAATTTGGCTAATCGGTTTTGCTAAGAAAGCGTCAATATCTTCACCAACCCAAAGCAATAAATCCGCAGATTTCACTTTTTGCACATCTGAAAGTTTTAAGCTGTAATCATGTGGAGAAGCACCAGCTGGTACTAAAACTTGTGTATCCGTCACACCGTTTGCAATAGACGATGTAATAAAACCGAGCGGTTTCACGGAGGCCAATACATCAGCATTTGCCATCATTGGAAGGGTTAAAAGTGCGGTAGAAATTGCACTCATTTTTAATACTTGTTTCATGTTTGTTTCCTTACTTTTATTGGGAATTATTCTCAAAGCCAACATAGACTACGCCTTTTTGATAAAATTGCAACATTCCAAATAAAAAAATGAAGTGATATTTCTTCATCTTGTTAAATACTTTCATTCATAAAGAAAAAGCAACATTTTCACGTTGCTTCATTTCTTTATTTTAATAACTTATCGATTACCCTAGAAACGGCAAAAAATCCAAAAGTTGCGGTTATCATAGTTGCTGCACCAAAGCCATTTGCACAATTCATGGTGGCTGATACTTCACAGCCTTCGCCCATTTTAGGGAAAATCAGAGGCTGGCTAGAAAACACCGCATCAACTGCAAACTTACGTTGTGGATTTTGAGTAAAATTGAAATCCTTACGTAAAACTGACCGCACTTTTGCCAATAATGGATCTTGAATCGTTTTGCTTAAATCAGCAATTTGGATTTTGGATGGATCTGTCTGACCACCTGCGCCACCAATAGTAATAATCTTGATTTTATTACGTTTGCAATAGGCAATCATCGCCGCTTTGGTTTTCACATTATCAATGGCATCAATGACATAATCATAGCCACGATTTAAGTATTCGGCTTGATTATCCGGTGAAATGAAATCATCGATAATATTCACCACACATTCTGGATTAATCAGATTAACGCGCTCTGCCATCACTTCTGTTTTAAGCTTACCAATATTGCCGCTTAATGCGGGAAGTTGACGATTAATATTGGTGACACAAATATCATCCATATCAATCATGGTGATCTGCCCTACGCCACTTCGCGCAAGTGCTTCCACCACCCACGAACCTACGCCGCCAATACCAATGACGCACACATGAGCCTGACGCAAACGCGCCAAGCCTTCTGGTGTGTAAAGGCGGCCAATGCCGCCAAAACGTTGTTCGTAGTTATCGACTCGAGCCATTATTGTAGTACCCAAACACGTCCATAGTGTTTTGATAACCCCGCAATATGACCCGCTTGATCGCCAATACCACGGTATAAGTCAAAGTGGTGACCATTTACCGCACCGCCCACATCAAGTGCCACCATTAAGTGTAATTTGTGTGTGCCCATCCAGTTACCCTCATTATCAATATCCGGTACTTCAACCAATAATACGGTTCCAGAAGGAATCACATTGCGATCAGAAGCAACAGCAGCCATTGGCACTAAAGGCACACCTGCAGAACCTTTCACTTCTCCTGTTGGATCGTTTTTAAAGAAAACATAAGATGGATTACGTTCTAACAATTCTCGTACTCGAGATGGGTTTGCTTTCCCCCATTCACGAATCGCTTGAATAGACATTTTTTCTTTTGGAATTTCACCATCTTCAACTAGCAAACGACCAACCGCTTGATATTTATAGCCATTTTGGCCTGCATAGGCTAAATAATTTAAATTGCCATCACCGTAATCAACATAGCCACTACCCTGCACGCCTAATAGAAAGTTATCCATCATTGAATCACTGTAAGCGAGCTCTAAGCCTTGTCCTGCCAATGCACCATTATAAATTTCTGCACGGCTATAACGTTTATAGCTTGGCATCGCATAAATTGGATGTTGATATTGGCCTTGTGCAGTACGGCGTGCATGAATCACCGGCGAATAATAACCTGTCATCAACACGTTTTGATAACCATCAAAACCTTTCATAATCTGAGGATTAATACCGTATTGTGCTAATTCATTTACATTTGCTCCTGCAAGCACCCAGTTAGTGATTTTGCCATAATTCGCCGCAAAGCGATTTGTTAATGAATTTGAATAATCACGAACATTCGTCAACTGTGTTAAAAAATCACCTTGGTTAACGACCGCACCTTTGTTTTCAACGGAAGCCACTGGGCTTAAAATAGCTTGTTGATAAGTACGTCCACTATACTTTGCTCCGAATTTTTGTGGATCGTCGCCCGTCGCAGTACGCGGCAAGCTAGAATTATTTTTTGAAGAAACTTTACTTGGTGCCGATCCACATGATGCAAGCACCGAAACAGCCGCCATCACAGAAAGCATTTTTACGGCGAGATTTTGACGAAATTTCATTCTTATTTTCCTAAATTAAACTAACTAATACAAAGTTGCATACGCTATCAAAAATTCCCTTTTAGGACTAGCACTATTTCATAAAATGATTAATTAATATTCACATTGTTTATTTTCTTAACAAACGGAAAGTCAAATTCAGTTTAAATCTTGCAATAATTTTTGAAACGAGTATATTACGCGCCATCAGACGCGGGGTGGAGCAGCTTGGTAGCTCGTCGGGCTCATAACCCGAAGGCCGTCGGTTCAAATCCGGCCCCCGCAACCAAATTACAAAGCACCGAAATTTCGGTGCTTTTTTCGTTTTTAGATAAAGGTAACTTTAATCAAAATAAAAAGGCACAATGTACTGAAAAATTATGCCTTTATCTATCAATCTTATTAGATTTGATACTTTGTTTTATCGCCAATATCAAAATGCAATGGCATTCGCCATTTTTGAACCGCAAGAATCAATAATAATCCGCCAACAATCAACGATAAAATTCGGGCAATCCAACCCTCTTCAAATACCCAAGCAAACCAAAGTGCAGCGACAAATGCAGGTTGCAAATTTAATAGCGATACTCTAAAACAGAAGTATTCTTTAAAACATAAACCGCCAAGTGTGACCAATGCACCACCTAACGCTAATTCATGCCAACCTAAAAGCGCACATAAAAGTGCAAGCCACGTGGCAAATTGGAATGTTAAGCGGAAATGCTTTAAATAAATATGAAGGGATGACGCACAGCAAGTTGCCGCAATTAATACAGCGATTTGAGCCTGCTGAGGATACCAGGTTAAAGCCAAAATGCTAAATGCCGCAATCACAAAGCCTGTACGATAAATAATGACAGTGAGTTTATCCCAAACATCCATTGGAGATTGGATATGTGGATCAGCCATGCTATTTCCTTATTTTTGATGATAAAAAGTGCGTTCAAAAACACTCTCATTTTTGACCGCACTTTACATTGAGATTATTTTAATCGATCTAAAATCTTTTGATGAATGCCACCAAAGCTACCGTTTGACATCACAAGAATGTGATCAGTTGGTTTCGCTTCTGCCACAATCATATCGACTAATTTATCAACATTTCCTGTGTAATGTGCCGGTTGCACACATTGTCCTGCAATTTCAGCCACATCCCATGGAATATTATCTGGTTGTAGCATAAACACGGCATCAG
This sequence comes from Haemophilus parainfluenzae, assembly GCF_003252755.1. Taxonomy (GTDB): domain Bacteria; phylum Pseudomonadota; class Gammaproteobacteria; order Enterobacterales; family Pasteurellaceae; genus Haemophilus_D; species Haemophilus_D parainfluenzae_N. The sequence goes on from NZ_QEPT01000008.1 coordinate 76,847, forward strand.
CTCGCCCAAGTGCTGGGGCAATTTCATCTTTATGCACACCCATTTTCATGGTGTTTGAACGAGGTTCTAATACGGCAAGAATACGTACACCACCACCTACTTTATCACGCAACGCAGTAAGTGTTGCCAAAATGGCTTCTGGGTGATGAGCAAAGTCATCATAAACCGTAATCCCGTTTACTTCACCCTTCACTTCTAAACGACGTTTTGCATTGATAAAGCTACCTAATGCATGACATGCATCTTCAATTTTCACACCGGCATGGTAAGCCGCCGCAATCGCCATTAAAGCATTGTGCATATTGTGCTGCCCAACAATATTCCATTTCACTTCAGCGATTTTTTGACCGTGATGGAATACAGCAAATTCAGAGCAATCATTGGTAATACGTTCCGCAAACCATTCCTTATCTTTACCGATAAATTGCTGTTCTGACCAACATCCCATATTGAGGGTTTCTTTCACGCTCTGTTCATCTGCAAAAGAAAGAACGCGTCCTGTAGAAGGAATGGTGCGGATCATATGATGGAATTGGCGCTGGATTGCATGAAGATCATCGAAGATGTCAGCATGATCGAAGCTGATATTGTTAATGATCAAAGTTTTCGGATTGTAATGGACAAATTTAGAACGTTTATCAAAGAACGCCGTATCGTACTCATCCGCTTCAATCACGAAGAACTCACTCTCCCCTAAACGAGCAGAGGTACCAAAATTCCCCGCAATACCACCGATTAGGAAACCGGGTTTTAGCCCATTTTGTTCTAAAATCCAAGTCAACATGCCCGTTGTTGTGGTTTTACCATGTGTACCCGAAACCGCTAACACCCAACGATTACGCAATAAATGGTCGTGTAACCATTGTGGGCCGGATGTATAAGGCAAGGCATTATCCAAAACATATTCTACGCAAGGATTACCGCGTTTCATGGCATTACCAACAATCACCATATCGGGTGCAGTCTGAAGCTGAGCAACATCATAATTAGGAATAATTTCAATACCCTGCTCTTGTAAAAAAGTACTCATTGGTGGGTAAACATTGGTATCGGAGCCTGTGACTTTATAACCCATTTGTTTGGCAATCATCGCGATACCGCCCATAAAGGTACCGCAGATGCCTAAAATATGAATATGTTTCATTGTTCTTCTCTAGTTGCTAAAAATGCTGACTATGATAAATCAACTCAAAGATTGAGTAAATAAGGGCTGTTTACATAAACAGCCCTCTTTCTTATTTGATTCGCTCAAAGCCTGCTTGAAGATCGGCAATTAATTCATCCGTGTCTTCAAATCCAATATGCACACGAATTAATGAGCCTGTTAATTTACGCTCAATACCTGGGCGAATTTTCTCAATTTCTTCCGGTTGATTGCATAAAATGAGCGATTCAAACCCGCCCCAAGAATAAGCCATTGTGAAAAGCTCAAAGTGATCCATAAAGGCGGCAAGCTCTTCATCATTTAAACGTTTATGTAATTCAAAAGAGAATAAACCGCTTGCGCCAGTAAAGTCACGTTTAAAGTTTTCATGGCCTGGGCAACTTGGTAACGCAGGATGATACACTGCTTTAATTTGTGGTTGTTCACTTAACCATTTGGCCACTTTTAAACTACTTTCATGATGTTGTTTTAATCGCACACCTAAGGTTCGAATACCGCGTGCTGTCGTATAAGCGGAATCGGCATCAACCATTTGTCCCATTAGATAGGAGTGCTCGCGTAATTTATCCCAGGTACGTGTATTAGCCACAGCAGTACCAATCATAATATCAGAATGCCCCACTAGATATTTAGTCCCAGCTTGAATGGAGATATCAATATCGTGTTCTAACGCTTTGAATAGTACCCCTCCTGCCCATGTATTATCGATCATAATGATGATTTCAGGGCTCACGGCTCGAACGGCGTTAACAATCGCTGGAATATCTGGCACTTCCATTGTTAAAGAACTTGGTGACTCTAAAAATAAGACTTTGGTATTTGGTTGCACGAGTTTGGCAACATCTGTACCTATCATGGGATCATAATAGGTCGTATCAATATGCATTTTTTTCAAAATTACATTGCAAAAATCTTGTGTCGGCTCATAGGCTGCACCTGTCATTAAAACGTGATCACCCGTTTCTACAAATGATAAAATGGCATTGGTTACCGCTGCAGCACCACAAGGATAAAGATAACAGCCAGCGCCCCCTTCCATTTCACACATTAAATCTTGAAGCGCAAAATGCGTTAACGTGCCACGACGCCCGTAGAAAAGCTCTCCCTTATAACGATTTTTTGTGCAATGTTTTTTATCTGCAATAGTCTCAAATACTAAAGAAGATGCACGCTGAATCACGGGGTTTACAGCCCCTTGAGTAAAACGTTTTTTACGTCCGGCATGAACCAGTGTGGTTGATAAAGTATGATGTTCTGACATATATTTCACCTATAACTTAGACAATATTAATTAATTCAATAGATAAAAACAGCTGTTAAAATGCGGTCAATTTTTTTAGAATAGTGGCCGAGTTTTTGCGTTAGCAAAATTTTTATTAACATTTATATAGGAATTATGACTATGGTATTAGTAACTCGTCAAGCTCCAGATTTTACTTCTTCTGCAGTTTTAGGCAATGGTGAAATCGTTAACAACTTCAATTTCAAAAAACACGTTAATGGTAAAGCTGCGGTATTATTCTTCTACCCATTAGACTTTACTTTCGTTTGCCCATCTGAATTAATCGCATTCGACCACCGTTATGAAGAATTCAAAAAACGTGGTGTTGAAGTGGTTGGTGTATCTATTGACTCAGAATTCACTCACAACGCATGGCGTAATACCCCAACTGAAAACGGCGGTATCGGTGCAGTTAAATATGCATTAGCAGCTGACGTTAAACACGAAATCGCTCAAGCATACGGTATTGAGCATCCAGAAGCTGGTGTTGCATTACGTGCTTCATTCTTAATTGACAAAAACGGGGTTGTTCGTCACCAAATCGTAAACGACTTACCATTAGGTCGTAACATCGATGAAATGTTACGTATGGTAGATGCGTTACAATTCCACGAAGAACACGGTGAAGTTTGCCCAGCTCAATGGGAAAAAGGCAAAGAAGGTATGAAAGACAGCCCTGAAGGTGTTGCTAAATACTTGAAACAAAACGCTGACAAACTTTAATTTTTAAGAAAAAGCCACATTAAGTGGCTTTTTTTATTTTTGTAGATCCTTTAAAATGAACATATCTTTAACCAAAGTGCGGTTATTTTTATGAAATATAATATTCCCATTTTCCTGACGATTCTCCGAGTGATTTTAATTCCATTCTTCGTCTTGGCGTTTTATTTGCCTATCCCTTCCGCGCCTTTTATTACCACTCTTATTTTCTTTATTGCAGGTGTCACCGACTGGTTTGATGGCTATCTTGCTCGAAAATTAAAACAAACAACTCGCTTCGGTGCTTTCCTTGATCCTGTAGCTGATAAAGTGATGGTTATTACTGCCCTTGTGTTAATCGTGGAATATCAACATTCTTTCTGGATTACTATCCCCGCCATTATTATGATTTCACGTGAAATCATAATCTCCGCTTTACGTGAATGGATGGCTGAATTAGGTGAACGTAATAAAGTGGCTGTTTCATGGATGGGAAAAGTGAAAACCACCTCTCAAATGCTAGCTTTAGGTGGATTACTCTGGCGATATAACGTTTATATGGAAACCTTGGCAATCATACTACTCTACTTGGCGGCGATTTTAACTGTGTGGTCTATGCTCCAATACTTGAAAGCCGCAAAAGGCAGCTTATTAGATAATATTGAATTATAAAATTGGCTAAAATTTAAATAAAAGGTGCGGTTATTTTAATCGCACCTTTTATTTTTGAATTATTTTTAACCAATCAAAAAATTTTTTTACGAATTTTATTTGACACAATAAGATAAATCCGTAAAATACGCCCCGTTGTTTGGCAACAAGCAAGCGCGGGAATAGCTCAGTTGGTAGAGCACGACCTTGCCAAGGTCGGGGTCGCGAGTTCGAGCCTCGTTTCCCGCTCCAATTTGCCCGAGTGGTGGAATCGGTAGACACAAGGGATTTAAAATCCCTCGCCTTTCGAGGCGTGCCAGTTCAAGTCTGGCTTCGGGCACCATTTCAAAATTATACCTGTGGGTCGTTAGCTCAGTCGGTAGAGCAGCGGACTTTTAATCCGTTGGTCGAAGGTTCGAATCCTTCACGACCCACCACTTTAAATCAGCACCTTAACGGGTGTTTTTTTATGCCTAAAATTTAGGATAAAGACTTTCCTACTCTCTTTTTCTAAAAACACATAAAAAAATAACCGCACTTTCGTACGGTTACTTATCTATATTCTAAAATGATTAGCCGTGATAACGTCCTACGCCTAATTCATCTTCTTTACGAGTTCGGTTCATCACCTCTTGTGGTGATTGTGCAATACGTAATCCCATTTGATCTTCAGTACGCACTACTTTACCACGTAGAGAGTTAGTATAAACATCGGTAATCTTGATATCGACAAACTTACCAATCATATCTGGTGAACCTTGGAAATTCACAATACGGTTGTTTTCAGTACGTCCTGTTAATTCCATAATATCTTTCTTAGACGGCCCTTCTACCAATACACGTTGCTCTGTACCAAGCATACGACGGCTATATTGCGCCGCTTGTTGGTTGATACGCTCTTGTAAAAGATAAAGACGTTGTTTCTTCTCTTCTTCAGTGACATCATCTGGCATATCTGCAGCAGGTGTGCCTGGGCGCGCGGAATAGATAAAACTAAAGCTCATATCAAAATTTACTTGTGCAATTAGGTTCATCGTTTGTTCAAACTCTTCATTGGTTTCACCTGGGAAGCCAACAATGAAGTCTGAGCTGATTTGAATATTTGGACGCACTGCACGTAATTTACGAATGATCGATTTATATTCTAACGCGGTATGGCCACGTTTCATCATGGTTAAAATACGGTCTGAACCAGCTTGTACCGGCAAGTGCACGAAGTCTACCAACTCAGGCGTATCGCGATATACATCAATAATATCGTCTGTAAATTCGATTGGATGGCTGGTGGTAAAACGTAAACGGTCGATACCGTCAATAGATGCCACTAAACGCAATAATTCTGCAAATGTACAGATACCGCCATCAAATGTCGGGCCACGATATGCGTTTACGTTTTGCCCTAATAAATTGATTTCACGTACACCTTGATCAGCCAACTGCGCAATTTCAAATAATACATCATCAACAGGACGGCTGACTTCTTCACCACGAGTATAAGGCACAACGCAGTAAGTACAATATTTATTACAGCCTTCCATAATAGACACAAACGCGGTTGGGCCTTCTGCACGAGGTTCAGGTAAACGGTCAAATTTCTCAATTTCTGGGAAACTCACATCCACCACCGAACTTTTACCGCCACGAATTTGATTAATCATTTCTGGTAAGCGATGTAAAGTTTGCGGACCAAATACGATATCCACATAAGGTGCACGATGACGTATATGCTCACCTTCTTGTGAAGCTACACAACCGCCCACACCAATCACTAGATTTGGATTCTGTTTTTTTAATTCTTTCCAGCGACCTAATTGATGGAACACTTTCTCTTGTGCTTTTTCACGGATAGAACAGGTGTTAAGAAGTAACACATCGGCTTCTTCTGGAATATCAGTTAATTCCAAACCATGCGTATTTAAGAGAAGATCAGCCATTTTTGATGAATCGTATTCATTCATCTGGCAGCCCCATGTTTTAATATGTAATTTTTGCGTCATATTGCTTAAAAATAAAGATTAGTAAAAAGATAAAATCGGTCGGCTATTGTACAGATTTGTGGCAATTCTGGCTAGTGCAAAATGGACTTTTACCTATTTCGGTATAGAAAAAGTGCGGTTAAAATTACCGTGAATTTTAACCGCACTTTGTTTAGTATCCCTCTTCTTCCATATTGGGTAGGAATGTTTTTTGTTTAATTCTCTTCACTCTTGTTTCAATTCGCCCATCTGGGTGTAGCTCAATTTCACGCCAGCCTGGTTGTAAGGTATCTAAAGCAAAATGGTTGCTATCTGGCTTAAATTGAATACAAGTCGCTGGTGTTGCCATGGTTTGATAACCTTGCCAATAGCCATCGACTTCTTGATGAATATGCCCGTATAAAATCCCTTTTACATTGTTGAATTGAGCAAGAACCACTGAGAATTCATGAGCATTACGTAAATTATGCTGATCAAGCCATGCTGAATTTGTTGGCAATAAATGGTGATGTAATACAACCAAACTATGACGTGCTGGATTTTCAGCTAATTTTGTTTTTAACCAATCTAACTGATAAGTACTCAATTCACCATGAGGCACACCAGAAACTTGGCTATCTAACAAAATCACTTGCCAATGTTTTCCAAGAAGTAAATGTTTTGACGCATTAATAGGCGGTTGGCTTAAATGCTCGACCATTTTGGGTTGAAAATCATGGTTACCCGGAAGCCAAAATACTGACTTATTTAATGGTTTAACCATTTCAACAAATCGTAGATAACCTTCATCGCTACTATCTTGTACCAAATCACCCGTCGCAAGCACGACATCATAATCAAAAGATTCTGCCTGAATTTCTTTTAACACCTGAGAAAAGCTTTCGTGCGTGTTAATACCTAATAAGTCTTTGCTTGTATCCTTAAATAAATGAGGATCGGTAATTTGTAATAATTTGACGATCTCACTCGCGGGTTCGCATTCAAATGTATTGCTCATGGGACTCCTATTGCCAGCGCTGCCGCAATTGGGCGTAATTTAATTGAAGCCATTGCAAGCCCATTACTGCAATGCCATTATCAATTTTACCTTCGCACATCCATTGATAGGCTTGTTCACGTTTCACCACATGAACACGGATGTCTTCATTTTCTTCAGCTAAACCATGAATACCCTTGGCTTGCGAGCTATCTACTCGACCGACAAACAGATGAATGCGCTCGACTACGCCACCCGGGCTATCCCACACGCTTAAACAATGTGTGAGATCTTGAACGGATAAGCCTGCTTCCTCTTCACTTTCACGCAAAGCGACTTCTTCAGGTTGTTCACCCTCTTCTACCATCCCAGCGATCAATTCTAATAACCAAGGGGAACGAGCTGATTCAGGTTGATATGCACCAATACGTATTTGTTCAACTAAAACCACAGCATCTTCTTCCGGATCGTAAGCAATTACTGCAGAAGCGGCACCTTTGACCAATAATTCACGTGTCACAACGCCACTTTCGCCACCGGCAAAAAGCTTATGTTTAAACTGTACTTTCTTAAGTATAAAAAAACCTTTATAAACAGTTTCTTCATTAAGAACTTCTATATCATGCTGACTAAACTGTTGAATTTCTGACATCATTACTCTCCTAGTATCGAGGTCGCATAATACTCCCATAAAAAAATAAAAAAAACTGACCCCTCTATTTTTTTGTCGAAACTTTGAAGCCGGTCACAAAAAAAGAAAACCTATGATGATTTCTTATTCATCATAGGTTTACATTAAAAATTTATTTAAATTAACAAACGCGGCTGGTAATTACCCCATCGGCCACCTTCGTTTTAATGGTGTCGCCTGTTTTGACTTGCTTCACACTCACAATCGCATGTCCTTTGTCATCCTCTGCAATGGAATATCCTCGTGCCAATACTTTTAATGGGCTTAATCCATCTAACTTACCACACAATGTTGCCAACTTATTTTGACGTTCCGTGACTTGACGATTCGCCCCTAAATTTAACCGCACTTGTAACTGGGCTAAATATTGAGATTGTTTTTGCAAGCGATAAGGCAACGGATTTTGTTTTAAGCGCGCGGAAAGTGCGGTCAATTTTTGCTGCGTTTTATCTATTTGGCGCTGCATTGCCAAAACTAAACGATGATGTAATTGTTCTGTTCTGGCTTTTTGCATCAACAATTGATTTTGCGGATGTTGGTTTTGCAGGCGTAAACGTAACTGTTGTAAACGTTGTTGTTGATGACTAAAAATACGATCTAAAGCCATCTCCAAACGCTGTTGTTTATAAGCTAACTGTTGAAGTAATTCCTGCTGATTGCGACTCACTAACTCTGCCGCTGCAGACGGTGTCGGCGCACGTAAATCAGCCACAAAATCGGCAATAGTGACATCTGTTTCATGACCAACTGCACTGATAATCGGTAAATTAGAACGGAAAATCGCACGTGCCACTTCTTCTTCATTAAAGCAACAAAGATCTTCTAAGGAACCACCACCTCGACCGACGATCAATACATCTACTTCTTGACGAACATTGGCGAGCTCAATCATTTGGACGATTTCAGCCGTTGCTTCTTTGCCTTGCACTGCCGTTGGATAAATCACCACTTTCAAACTGGGATCTCGACGAGCCAAAATATGCAGAATATCTTGCAACGCAGCGCCTGTCGAAGAGGTAACAATCCCCACCGCTTTAGCATAGTCCGGCAAGCTTTTCTTCAAGTTTTGTGCAAACAACCCTTCAGCGGCCAATTTCATTTTTAGCGCTTCAAATTGCTGTTGCAATAATCCTTCACCAGCAGGGTGCATAGATTCAATAATCAGCTGATAATCACCGCGAGGCTCATATAAACTGACATTCGCCCGCACCAACACCTGCATACCATTTTGTGGACGAAATCCCACCCGCAAATTTTTCATGCGGAACATCGCACCGCGAACTTGGGCATTTTCATCTTTCAACGTTAAATACCAATGCCCTGACACAGGTTGAGTGAAATTAGAAATCTCCCCTGTAAGCCAAATCTGTGAAAAATTCCCTTCTAGCATTTGGCGGGCTGCGCTGTTCAGTTGGGAAACGGAGTAAATGTTTTCAGACATTATTCAATCAACACCCAACCGTCATCTAACCAGTTACAAATCGAATCAAGCAATAATTCCATTGTACTTTCAGGATCTTCTGTATCATTCACTAAATTGTTTAAAAATGCCCAATCTAGCGCTTCACCATCAGAAAGACGTTTCAACACTTCCGCTTCAATAACATTCACTTCATCTAACCATTCGCCATTAGCATAAATACGGAGCGGATTTTCGGTGTAAAGTAATTTGCAGTTATTGTCCTGCATTAATACACCTTGTTCCTCTTCTAAAATTGACCGCACTTCGTCAGGATCGGACATATCATCAGATACCAACATTTCATAGCGACGTGAGCTCACTGTACTGGCTACTGCTTGTTTGAACAAGGCATCAAAGGCTTCTGACTCTGCCAATTTCGCTAAGAATTGCTTTTTCATTGCTTGAATATTTTCATCCGCCAATTTGCCCGTACGCTGCTCCGACTGTGTTAAACGTAACGGTAATTGGAATTCACTTAAATTCAATTCAGGATCTTGATGACAAAACGCTTTGTTCACGTTATCGAAAATGTCTGCTAAATTCGGGTAACGCAAACCAAAAGAAAAGGTCAAACAATCATCTTCTGCCACACCGTAATGAGACATACGAGCCGGAATATAAAGAATATCGCCCGGATTCATCACTTCATCTATCACCAATTCGCCCATATCATCGAAAATACGGATTGGCTGATTCGGTTTAAATTCTGTGGAAGAATCGCACCATTTACCTAACTGCCAACGACGGTAGCCATAGCCTTGTACCAAAAACACATCATATTCGTCATAATGCTTACCAACAGAACCACCCTTAGGTGCGTAGGACACCATAATATCGTCGCGTTGCCATTGTGGGATAAAGCCAAATTTATTCCAAAGCTGACCGAGTTCTGTACTCCATTGCTCTAAATTTTGCACGAGCACCGACCATTTCTCAGGTACATCTGCAAAATCTTCTTCGGATAGCGGACTGAAAAACACTTTCCAATTATCATCTGAAAAGGTTTTCACTAAACGCGCGGCCACATCTTCGCCTTGTGCTAATTCGATTATATCGTCAGGCTCAAATTGACCAACAATTTCAGGCAAACCATTACGAATAATTAATGGTTTTTTCTGCCAATAATCACGCAGGAAAATTTCAGGGGTAATGCCATCAGGCAGACAATATTGGTTGGAAAGTGCGGTCATTTTTTTACTCCTTTTCCTGTTTTTCTTGTTGAGCTTTTTCTTGTGCGGCTTTGGCTTGCTCTGCTGCACGTTTACGACGAATTTCTTTAGGATCGGCTAATAATGGGCGGTAAATTTCAATACGATCGCCGTCTTTTAATTGATCGTTTAGTTTTGCTGGACGGGAATAAATCCCCACTTTATTTTCACGCAAATCGATCTCGGTAAACTGTTGTAAAATGCCCGATTGTAAAATAGCCGTTTGAATCATTGTGCCTTCATCCACTTTGAAGGACTTCAAATAATAACGATCCGGCAAGGCATAAGCGATTTCAATATTAATTTGGTTCATGTCTTATTCTGTCTTGATGAGTTTTCCGTTATTATAGCGGAAAAGTGCGGTCAATATTAACGATAAAATAGGAGCACATTATGAATTGGGTATTTTTTGCTATTGGTTCAGCCTTTTTTGCTGGGCTTACCGCTATTTTAGGCAAATTAGGAGTTGAAGGCATGAATAGCAATCTTGCGACATTTATCCGTACGATTGTGGTTTTACTCGTTACAGCAGGTATCATTAGCGCACGTAACGAATGGCAACTGCCACAACACATTGCCGCAAAACCACTCACCTTTTTAATTCTTTCGGGTATTGCTACGGGCCTATCTTGGCTTTGTTATTATCGCGCGTTACAAATGGCGCCCGCCTCTTGGGTTGCGCCCATTGATAAACTCAGTGTCGTGATTGCCATTATTTTAGGCGTAGTTTTGTTAGGCGAACCTTTAAGTATGAAATTAGTTATGGGAAGTCTATTAATTCTCTCAGGTGTTTTAGTCTTAGCCTTATAGATTGAGAAATTAGCCCTTTTTCGCTACAATACGCCACTATTTTTATTCAAGCAGAAAACTATGTCTGAAATTAAACTCATCGTGGGGCTGGGAAACCCTGGCGATAAATATGCGGAAACCCGCCACAATGCAGGTGAATGGCTGATTGAGCGTTTGGCTCGTCGCTTTAATGTTTCGCTTAATGCAGAAAATAAATTCTTCGGTTATGTAGGAAAAACACTGATTAACGGCAAAGAAGTCCGTTTTTTAGTGCCAACGACGTTTATGAATTTAAGTGGAAAAGCGGTAGGCGCACTTGCTAATTTTTATCGCATCAAACCAGAAGAAATTTTAGTGCTACACGATGAATTAGACTTACCGCCGGGCATCGTAAAACTCAAACAAGGTGGCGGACATGGCGGTCACAATGGTCTAAAAGATATCGTGGCACAGCTTGGTAACAGCAATAATTTCTATCGTTTACGCATTGGTATTGGCCATCCAGGACATCGTGATTTAGTTTCAGGTTTTGTGCTTAACAAACCCTCGCCAGCAGAAAGAGAAGCGCTCGATAAAGCGTTAGATGAAGCCACCGATTGCATCGAATTGCTTTTCAAAGAAGGCATGGTGAAAGCCACCAATCGCTTAAACAGTTTTAAAATTTAACTCAAAAGTGCGGTGAAAAAACACCATAAATTTTAACCGCACTTACGCTTACAATAAGGAAAACATCATGGGATTTAAATGTGGTATCGTTGGTTTGCCAAATGTCGGTAAATCTACCCTTTTTAATGCATTAACCAAAGCCGGTATCGAAGCGGCAAACTATCCGTTCTGTACCATCGAACCGAATACTGGCGTGGTACCAATGCCGGATCCGCGTTTAGATGCGTTAGCGGAAATTGTTAAACCTGAACGAGTGTTGCCAACCACTATGGAGTTTGTGGATATCGCTGGTTTGGTTGCGGGTGCAAGTAAAGGTGAAGGCTTAGGGAATAAATTCCTAGCTAATATCCGTGAAACGGATGCAATTGGTCATGTTGTTCGTTGTTTTGAAAATGATGACATCGTGCACGTTGCAGGTAAAATCGATCCATTAAGCGATATCGAAACCATCAATACCGAATTAGCCCTTGCTGACTTAGACAGCTGTGAACGTGCCATCCAACGTTTACAAAAACGTGCAAAAGGTGGCGATAAAGACGCAAAATTTGAGCTTTCTATGATGGAAAAAATCCTTCCTGTACTTTCTGAAGCGGGCATGATTCGTTCTGTTGAGTTAGATAAAGATGAGTTATTAGCAATTAAAAGCTATAACTTCCTCACATTAAAACCAACCATGTACATTGCTAACGTGAATGAAGACGGTTTTGAAAATAACCCATATTTAGACAAAGTACGTGAGTTTGCAGAAAAAGAAGGCTCTGTTGTGGTGCCTGTATGTGCGGCGATTGAAGCGGAAATTGCTGAACTTGATGACGATGAAAAAATCGAATTTTTACAAGATCTTGGCATTGAAGAACCTGGTTTAAACCGTGTAATTCGTGCAGGTTATGCCTTATTAAATCTTCAAACCTACTTCACTGCGGGTGTGAAAGAAGTGCGCGCATGGACAGTTTCTGTGGGTACAACAGCACCTAAAGCAGCGTCTGTCATCCACACCGACTTTGAAAAAGGCTTCATCCGTGCAGAAGTAATTGCTTACGATGACTTCATCCAATTCAAAGGTGAAAACGGTGCAAAAGAAGCGGGTAAATGGCGCTTAGAAGGTAAAGACTACATCGTCCAAGATGGTGATGTCATGCACTTCCGCTTTAACGTATAAAAACACTTCAGACCGCATAACTATGCGGTCTTTTTGTATTTATAAAAGGAAAAAACAATGTCAGATAAATTAAATCAACTCATCGAATTGTTAAAATTAGAAAAAATCGATGATCTTATCTTTCGCGGAGCCTGTGAAGACTTAGGTTTTCGTCAAGTGTTTGGCGGTCAAGTAGTCGCTCAATCTCTGTCTGCTGCAATGCAGGTTGCCCCGACAGAGCGAGTACTCCACTCTTGTCATGCTTACTTTTTAGCGCCGGGTGACAGCCAATACCCGATTATTTACGATGTGGAAACCTTACGTGAAGGTCGCAACTTCTCTGCCTTACGTGTAAAAGCGATTCAGCATAAAAATGTGATTTGCCACGTCACCGCCTCATTTCAAGTACCTGAAGAAGGTTTCGATCATCAATCCGCTATGCCACAAGTACCAGGCCCTGAGCAATGTATTGATGAACACGAAATCATGTTAAAAGTAGCGCAGACTTTGCCTGAAAGCTTGAGTGAAAAATTTGCCCAAGAACGACCATTTCAGATTCATAGCCGATATTTGAACAATCCATTTGATGGCCGAGAACTGCCCCCCGAACAATATGCTTGGTTTAAAACCAATGGAGAAGCACCATTAGATTTGCAGACGCAACAATGTCTCTTAGCCTATTTTTCTGATTTTCACTGTATTTTGACCGCACTTCATCCGCATGGGAAAGGCTTTTTACAGAAAGGGATGAAAGTGGCCACAATCGACCACAGCATTTGGTTCCACCGACCTTTCAATTTAAATAATTGGCACTTACATGCCATTGAAAGTAATAATGCTTTTGCTGGGCGTGGTTTAGCGAGAGGACAAATTTTTGCTGCAGATGGCACATTAATTGCCACTACACAGCAAGAAGGGTTAATTCGTTATCAAGAATAACCGCACTTTAAAACAAGGTGCAGACTAGCCTTCGTAACCGATATCTTCGAAGGTCGGATTTTTTGCGCCTTGTTTGGCCAATTCATCACAAATTTCATTTTCTCGATGGCCTGAATGGCCTTTCACCCACTGCCAATCAATGTTATGGGTTTGAATCGCCTGATCTAACGCAATCCATAAATCCTGATTTTTTACCGCTTTGCCCGTGCTGGCTTTCCAATTGTTTTTCTTCCAATTGTAAATCCATTGTGTGATGCCATTTTTCATATATTGGCTATCGCTATAAAGCGTTACATGGCAAGGCTCTTTTAAGCTATTTAAAGCCTCAATCACTGCTCGTAATTCCATGCGATTATTGGTGGTTTTGAAATACCCTTTTGAAATATGTTTTTCATGCTGTTTATAACGCAGGACAATCCCTATGCCACCGGCTCCCGGGTTGCCTAGGCAAGATCCATCCGTAAAAATTTTAATCTGTTTTTGCATAACTAATTCGAGCTTGTGTAAAATAGGCAGTATTTTAAAGGAAACAGATAGGTAGAACAATGATAAATCCGGATCGCCAAATTGTACTGGATACTGAAACCACCGGTATGAACCAAATTGGTGCGCATTACGAAGGACATTGCATTATTGAAATTGGTGCCGTGGAAATGATCAACCGTAAATATACGGGCAATAATTTTCACATCTATATTAAGCCGGATCGTTTGGTTGATCCCGATGCCATTAAAGTTCACGGTATTACAGATGAAATGCTGGCGGATAAACCGGATTTCAAAACGATTGCACAAGACTTTATTGAATATATTCGTGGTGCCGAACTGCTGATTCACAACGCGCCCTTCGACGTGGGCTTTATGGACTATGAATTCCGTAAACTTGGGTTAGATATCAAAACGACCGATATTTGCCTCGTCACCGATACATTGCAAATGGCTCGCCAAATGTATCCTGGAAAACGTAATAGCTTAGATGCATTGTGTGATCGTTTAGGCATTGATAACAGCAAACGAACACTCCACGGTGCGTTACTGGATGCGGAGATTTTAGCCGACGTTTATTTGTCCATGACGGGCGGTCAAACCAGTCTATTTGATGAAGAGCATTCGGATAGTTCGATTATCCAAGCTAGCGCCAATGTTCAAGATATTCAAAGTGCGGTCAATTTTTCGCAGAATTTAAAGGTGTTACAACCCACAGATGATGAACTACAAGCTCATTTAGATTTCATTAAATTGGTCAATAAAAAAAGCGATAGCAAATGTTTTTGGTCAATTCGTATGGGAGATGAAACCTCTCATTAATCGGTTATCTATTAATCAGATAAACATAAAAAAAGAAAAAAAAGATTGACGGTTCTAACGTTCATCATTATTATACCCAGCACTTAGCGGAGTGGTAGTTCAGCTGGTTAGAATACCTGCCTGTCACGCAGGGGGTCGCGGGTTCGAGTCCCGTCCATTCCGCCAATTTAAAACTTGTCTTAATATACTCACGGAGTGGTAGTTCAGCTGGTTAGAATACCTGCCTGTCACGCAGGGGGTCGCGGGTTCGAGTCCCGTCCATTCCGCCAATTAAGCCGAGATAATGAAGCACCTGAAGGTGCTTTTTTTATGCCCGAATTTTACCTGCCAGCCAACATTCGCTATAATTAACCAAATTTACACTTTACAGAGATATTTTTTATGACAACTCCTGTCGTTGCCTTAGTCGGTCGCCCAAACGTAGGCAAATCTACCCTATTCAACCGTTTAACCCGTACCCGCGATGCGCTTGTCGCAGACTTCCCTGGTTTAACCCGAGATCGTAAATACGGTCATGCCAATATTTCTGGCTATGATTTCATTGTGATCGATACCGGCGGTATTGATGGCACTGAAGAAGGCGTTGAAGAAAAAATGGCGGAACAATCCTTATTAGCGATTGAAGAAGCCGATGTAGTGCTTTTCTTAGTGGATGCGCGTGCAGGTTTAACGGCTGCAGACATTGGCATTGCCAACTACTTACGCCAACGTACGAATAAAACAACCCTCGTGGTGGCAAACAAAACTGATGGTATTGATGCAGATTCACACTGTGCGGAATTCTATCAATTAGGCTTAGGTGAAATTGAACAAATCGCCGCATCACAAGGCCGTGGCGTGACCCAGTTAATGGAGCAAGTACTTGCGCCTTTAGCGGAAAAACTACAAGAAAACGAAGCGGAAAATGACCGCACTTCTGATGAAGAAGAAAAAGATGAATGGGATCACGAATTTGACTTCGACTCAGAAGAAGATACCTTATTAATTGATGAGGCATTAGACGAAGAGCTTGAAGAAGAACAAGATAAAAATATCAAAATTGCGATTGTAGGTCGTCCAAATGTCGGTAAATCTACATTAACCAATCGTATTTTAGGTGAAGATCGCGTGGTGGTTTACGACATGCCAGGCACAACACGTGACAGTATCTACATTCCGATGGAACGCGATGGGCAACAATACACCTTGATTGATACAGCGGGTGTGCGTAAACGTGGAAAAGTGCATTTAGCCGTTGAGAAATTCTCTGTCATCAAAACATTACAAGCGATTCAAGATGCAAACGTGGTGTTACTCACAATTGATGCGCGTGAAAACATTTCAGACCAAGATCTCTCTCTACTTGGCTTTATCTTAAATGCAGGACGCTCACTCGTGATCGTCGTGAATAAATGGGACGGCTTAAATCAAGATGTGAAAGATCGCGTCAAATCTGAATTAGATCGCCGTCTTGATTTCATCGACTTTGCCCGTGTGCATTTTATTTCTGCTTTACACGGCAGTGGCGTGGGGAATCTTTTTGATTCGATTAAAGAAGCTTATGCTTGTGCGACACAAAAAATGACGACGTCCCTTCTCACCCGAATCTTACAAATGGCAACGGATGAGCACCAACCACCAATGATTGGCGGTCGTCGTATTAAATTAAAATATGCTCACCCAGGTGGTTATAACCCACCAATTATCGTGGTGCATGGTAACCAAATGGATAAATTACCGGATTCGTACAAACGTTATTTATCTAATTATTATCGTAAGAGTTTGAAAATTATTGGTTCGCCAATCCGCTTGCTGTTCCAAGAAGGTTCAAACCCATTCGCGGGTAAAAAAAATAAACTCACACCAAACCAATTACGTAAACGTAAACGCTTGATGAAGTTCATCAAAAAAGCGAAACGCTAATCTTAACAAACAAAGTAATCTGCACCTCAAAATAGGTATCCAGGTTTTGGGGTGCAGATCACTTTGTATCGAGTTAAATTGTACCCTGCTTAAAATACTTCTGTATTATTTATCCCCAAGGCTTAGCATCAGGCTAGCTGTGTTTTTTTCGCCATTGGATACATATTGGACTATCCCACATTAGTCTTTCTTCACAAACTGGTCCACCTTCAAGATACCAACCTTTTTTCTCTAAGCAAAGATTCACCTCCGGATTAACACTTTCTCCTGTTACATAATCCATACCGCAATCCGACATATCTTTTTGTCTTCTGTCAAGAAATTTGATACGTCCTTGAGGATCTGAGTTAGGAAATAAAACCCTAGAATTATGTAAACGCCAATGATAATGTTGTGGTGCCGGCTTAAATCCTCCAAAAGAACAGCTAAATAATGTTAGCGAAAATAGTATTAATAAAAATCTCATTTTTTCTCCTCCTTAATTCATGTTATTTAACTCAAAAATAGTCGTTTCATTACCCATTTTAAGATCTGTTTTTTTTCTATATCCATCATCCACACATTGTGGCTGTCCTAATCCATGACAATTATGAACGGAAGAGACCTCATTACGAAACATATCCACTTTAAGTTTAAGCCAGCTGTTATTATTGTCATTTTCTGTCGTGGTTGCAGGGTTGCCTCCCAATAAAATCGGCATACTACCTACTGGGTCACTAGCATGATTCTCAATCCGAATTGAACCATCTGAAGTCGTTCTTTCTTTACCCGTTTGCAATTGACTTAAATAACCATCCGCTCTTGTTACATCTGCTGCAGGACCCACCATTTTAATTGTCGTACCTGAAAGTAGCTTTTTATCTCGGTTATCTTCTGTATTTAGCGCTTTTAATGCATTACTTAATGTTAATGTGCCACGACTATGGGAACCTAGGTATAAATCATCTTTACCATACTGCTTCATGATATTCATCGCTTGTAAACTTGAATTATCCATACCTAATAGATTTCCAAAAGAAGTTTCAAACATTTTCTCATAACCCGCCACTAAGAGCTCTGACAAACCATTTTTCGCTTCAGGATGGTGAACAAAATAAACATCTTTATATATTTTTTGATCTATATTGCCTGTTTTATCATCCCTGCCTGCAATATAGTTTTGTACCGCAAATTTTGCTGCTGCATTATGATTATTAAAGATGCCATTAAATGCAACAACATATTTACTCTCTGTTTTCCCTGTTTTTGGATCAGTATAAGTAACTTTTTGTAATTGATTGCGTTCTTGATCTGATAATTCATGCAATTGATAAATATTACGTCCTTTATCTAGCTGTTGTTGTAGATATACATCTCTAGCGATACCTTTAGTATCAGCTTCCTCATCTATTTTCTTCAGGATTTCTGGATCCTTTATAGGCTCTCCTTTTTCATCCACTTTATGAGTAAACATCCGGTGCTCAGCTATAAACATTGTTCGATAAGCTTCATCCGTTGCGCCACCAACATTCTTCGCAAAACGCTGAATTGTTGCAACATCCTGCTCAACTTCCTTCTGAAGTTCCGCATGATCCACTTTTTCAAGTTTATTTGCGTCTTGCTCTGTTGATTTCTTGATAGTCTCAATATTCTGTTTGCCCTGCATACTCGCAATATTAAAGTTACCATCACTAATCACAGCATTAGTTGTACTCTGATTATTTTCACTTTGACTGCTATTGCTCGCTAAATTAGCTAGACCAATTTTTGCTGCAGCGTATAAATCTGTACTATGAACATCATTTGTGCCTAAACCAAATTTTACTGGCAATTGATTTGCTTTATTTGGATTCGCCTGTTCAAAGGTTTCGCTCTTTCTATCCTCACCACGATAAATTTTATTTAAAGCTTTATCCTCATCAGAAGTTTGATCACGATCTACAGAGAAACCTCCCATCAATCCCATCGCAGATGATTTAGCATTAGAATAATTTTGAATATTTGAATATTCGAAATCTTGTGCTGTCATTTGATTTTTCTCTTTCTCAGCACTTGAGATGATAGCGCCACCAACAGAAGAAACTTTATTTTTTACATTGATATCATAGCCATCATTACCTGCAAAAATTCCAGCCTGTTCATTCACACTAGCATGATCAGCATTGATTTTCGATTTACTGAAACTGCCACCTGCGGCAAAACCATAGCCTACCGTCACACTACCACTTACATTCATTTGTTTGCCATGATAGCTAGATTTATCTTGCAAACTTTCGATATTCAAGTTTTCAGCATTAAGTTCTACTCGTTTGCCTTTTACTTGGCTACCAATAATATTGGCATCACCACCGGCTTGAATCACTGTTTTACTTTGGCTATCTCCCACATGACTAGCAACATAAGAGGTTTCATCACCATTACCGTAACCTTTTCCGTAATTACCGCCTACAGTAATACCTGCTGCTACGCCATTGCTGACTTTAATAGCAACACCAGCATTAAAACCACTTGACTTGTTGGTGCTACGCTCTTGATGGTTTTGTTCTGTGGCTTTGATATTTACTTGATTATCTGCAATCAAAGTCGTGCCTTGTTTACCAGAAATATCCGAACCTTTAATATTAATATTCGAATCCTTTCCAGTACCCGTTGCCACAATATTCACCTTGCCGCCCGCATTAACTTGAGATTTGGCTACGGTTTTTCCTTCAGTATGAGTACGAGACTCGCTCTTTTGTTGACCATAAGTGATTTGTACTCCCACTACGGAATCCACATTGCTATTACTCATTGCTTTTTGAATAGAGTCGCCAGCATTCATTACACTATCAGCTGCACGATAAGCATCAAAGCCTGCATTAGCTGCCGACATAGTATTCACACGACCATGCTTACTATCACCAACTTGTTTAGTGGATTCGATAGCCCCTTGTACTGCCTGAATTGCAGAAATGATAGGGGAGGTAATAGCAATAGTTAAACCTTTTTGTTCAAAAGTTTGTTTGGTATTGGTTTCATATTTATCATCTGCCGCTTTAACATCTGCTTTTTTAGCCAGAATATTTACATCACCTTTAATGGCACTTACTATACTTGCTGTCTGAGTATATGCATTCTCTGCGACTATTGTGGTATTGTTATTAAGACTTCCAACTTGACTGCCGCTAGCATAAAGACGAGTTTGATCATTTTCTAAGGTTTGTTTTTGCTTGCCGATAGTAAAACCAATCCCCCCACCTAGCAAACCGGATTTTTTAGTCATTGAAAAATCTTCTGAATACACCCGATTTTCAGCTTCTTTTATATCAATATTTTTTCCTGCAACTGCTAATCCACTTTCTGCTACTACATTCGAACCTTGTACAGAAATATTGCCATCGGATTGTATACGAATTTTATTCGCATCCAGGGTCGAAGCTTGAGCAAGGTCATAATCATGCTCATGTTTAATTACTCTTGTTACTTCACTTAAGCCCTTATCTACAGTTTTCACACCACTGCTTAACTGTTCTTTATTACGACCTTCTTTAATTTCAATATCGCCTTTTGAAGCAATCAGTGCATTACCGTCAGCATGTAAATCATTGCCAACAATACTCACCTTCTCACCACCAATATAATTAACATCACCGCCAACATTCAGCTGATTGCCTACCTGCATCTCTTGGTCTAAACGATAATACTTGTCACCAGAACCATAATGCTCTTTATTATGGGTATCTAATGCGCCTAGCTCTAATTTACCCTTCGCATTAAATACCGCATCACCAGCAATATTGGCTTTCGCACCTTTTACCGTAATATTTTCATCAGCATAAATCTGTACCTCTCCCTCTTTATTGGTGAGATTAATCTCTGCTGCTTTACCAATTATTTTTTGGTGGAATTTGCCATCATCTTGGGTTTCAGAAACACTTCCCTCAATTTGAACTTTTTTCGCTTTGGCAAGAATCGCATCTTTTCCTTCAATCACACCACCAATATTTTTAAGTGTGTTTTCTGCCTGTAAGAGTACAACATCACCCTGTACACGTCCTTTGTCATTCGTGATGTTCTCTGCATTAATGCTAACGCCTTCGTTCCCTAAAATCGTACCGCTATTCTCAACTTCTTGAATACCATTAATCACGACCTTATTCGCCGAAATAATCGCCCCTTCACCATTCACTTTAACATTGCGTGGCGCTAAATAAACTTTTGGTGCTAATACTGAAACCTTCTGACCATTTGGTAAAACGGTTTCTTGTTTCTCAAACCACACCAAATCAGAGGTCAGCTCTTTCATTTGAGCTTCAGTTAAAGCAACTCCTGGTACCAACTGCCATTTTTTCGCATAAAGTACCCCATTATCCATCAAGCTCTTATATTGAGCATAATCGTTATCATGGCCATCTAAGAAGCGTTTACCCGTTAATTGGTTAATCTGCTCATTGATTAAACGCTGTTCGTAATATCCATCCCCTAAGCGTTTTAGCATGTTTTGTGGATCATTTTTCAATGCATTAAACATATAATCGCTACTTAACCAAGTGCGTTTATCTGCAAACTTAGGATCGGTTTCAACCACATAACGACTTTGTGGATCTTGGTTAATTTTATATAAGCTCGCATTAGGTAAACGGACTGCATTATTCACCGCTCCCACGGCATCAGCCTCATTACGCGCACCAATAGTAGACTGGGAACTCGCCTCTTTCACCGCAGCTAAATCACCAATGTTATTTTTCACCACATTGAAATTAAAATTGTCGGTAGCATGCTCGTGATGATAATCATCTTCCCATACAGTTTTATGACCATAACGTCGTCTAACTGGGTTTTTATCACGATAAGAAAGTAATTGACCATACTTCCCGTCATCTACGCGATGAATTTCCCCAATCTTATCTTCATTGATAAGCTTGGTCGCACCCGCAACTAAATCTTTATGGTTTGCATTAGCAGATACCGCACTGTCACCCAAATAAAGGGTTTTACCCACTAACAATTTACTATATTGGTTTTTTAAATCATCACCAGAAAGCGAAAGATTGCCAGCAATTAAGATTTTACCTGGGTCTTGACTATCGATACGGTCAGTTTTTGTGGTGTTTCGGTGTCTATCTGAATGTTGCCACTGATGGCTGATTTGGTTTGGCTATGTTCACTTTCATGACTATTGCCAAGCAAGCTCAACGCACTGCTAAGCGCCTGCATTGGATTCACTCCACCACTGCCTGCACTAATGCTTGCACTTTCAGTTTTAATCTCACTTTTATTTTCAATATCTGTTGTCGAGATTGATTGGGTTTTAAAGCGGTTTTTACTTGCATCAGCATCACTTTCAATAATCGCACCATTTAATTGCGTGTGGTGATGAACGGTGACATCCATGCCATCCTCACCCACACTAATGCCGGTTTGCTCTTTTACTTGAGCATAATCCACTTTCGCTTTACTGTATGACGCACTCACCGAAGCACCACCACCTGAACCATACGCCACCGAGCCACTTGCACTCGCACTCGTTTGTTTGGATTCGTATTTCTCTGTATCTTGACGGCTCGTGACAGTGAGATTTTGAATGTCCGCTTCCCAGCGTTTTGCTTTAAGATTCGCCGCATCAAGGTTTAAGCCGCCTTCCTCACTATTCGTGATGATTTTATCTGCAGTAAAGTGACTATTTTGCCAACGTTCGCTATCTGAGTTCGACTTGCCCTTAGCCACATTCACCGAACCCTCAATACCAATTCCATAGCTATTACCATTGGTTCCGACAAAGACGCCTACACTTCCCCCTACAGATTTATTTTCTGTGCGTTGATGCTCTTCGTCTTTCACGCCTTTTATCTCAATCCCTTTTTTGCCTGATAATGCCATCAATTTCGCATTCGCATCAACGCCCTCAAAACTGAGTTTTTCATCGCGCGCTTTTGCATTAAATGTCCCCGTATTCACGGTTGATTTTTGATGACTAATACTTTGGCTTTCGC
>NZ_QEPT01000009.1 GCF_003252755.1 Haemophilus parainfluenzae
GCGAAAGCCAAAGTATTAGTCATCAAAAATCAACCGTGAATACGGGGACATTTAATGCAAAAGCGCGCGATGAAAAACTCAGTTTTGAGGGCGTTGATGCGAATGCGAAATTGATGGCATTATCAGGTAAAAAAGGGATTGAGATAAAAGGCGTGAAAGACGAAGAGCATCAACGCACAGAAAATAAATCTGTAGGGGGAAGTGTAGGCGTCTTTGTTGGAACCAATGGTAATAGCTATGGAATTGGTATTGAGGGTTCGGTGAATGTGGCTAAGGGCAAGTCGAACTCAGATAGCGAACGTTGGCAAAATAGTCATTTTACTGCAGATAAAATCATCACGAATAGTGAGGAAGGCGGCTTAAACCTTGATGCGGCGAATCTCAAAGCAAAACGCTGGGAAGCGGACATTCAAAATCTCACTGTCACGAGCCGTCAAGATACAGAGAAATACGAATCCAAACAAACGAGTGCGAGTGCAAGTGGCTCGGTGGCGTATGGTTCAGGTGGTGGCGGCTCAGTGAGTGCATCATACAGTAAAGCGAAAGTGGATTATGCTCAAGTAAAAGAGCAAGCCGGCATTAGTGTGGGTGAGGATGGCATGGATGTCGCTGTTCATCACCACACGCAATTAAATGGTGCGATTATTGAAAGTGATGCTGATGCAAGTAAAAACCGCTTTAAAACCCAATCAATCTCGACAACAGATATTGAAAATAAAAGTGAGATTAAAACCGAAAGTGCAAGCATTAGTGCAGGCAGTGGTGGAGTGAATCCAATGCAGGCGCTTAGCAGTGCCTTGAGCTTGCTTGGCAATAGTCATGAAAGTGAACATAGCCAAACCAAATCAGCTATCAGTGGCAACATTCAGATAGAGACCGAAACACCGGAAAATCTGACCGCACTTTCACGTGACACAAAAAATGCGAATCAACGTGTTGAAAAGCAAGATTTACAAAAAGTGCAAGAACGTCAGGAAATGGCGAAAGTTATCGGTGAGATATCGGAGAATGCGATTAATATCGCCACCTATGAAGAGCGAGAGAAAATCAACAAGCTAGGGCTTGAGAAGTTTAAGCTGGAAGAGCAAGAAAAAGCGTTGAAGGGACAAGCGGGTAATGAACAACAGCTTGCCGCCATTAAGCAACAGCTGACAAGTGTTCAAACAGAAATCACAAAAACGCAAGATGAAATCGACCGCGCTTACGGCATTGGTAGTGAAAAAGGCATGGCGATTCGAGCGGTGACGGCAGCATTACAAGCAGCGGCACAAAACGATACCGCAGGCAGTCTTGTTGCACTGGCTTCACCTTATCTCAATCAAACCATCCACGAGATGACGGCGGGTGATACCGCAAAAGCCAAGGCGACGAATCTGATGGCGCATGCGCTGCTTTCTGCAGTGGAGTTCCAAGTGACAGGCAAAGACCCATTGACGGGCGCAATTGCAGGAGTGACAGGTGAAGCAACGGCTGAAATCATCGCGAGAGCTTATGGCAAACCGGTCAGTGAATTAACGGCAAATGAGAAGGAAAACATTAGCACGTTAAGTCAATTGGCAGGCGGATTGGCTGCAGCATTGACGGCGAAAGCAAATGGCACCCTAACGGAACAAGGAGGGAGTTTCCTTGCGGCAACTTCTGGAGCTGAGACGGCTAAAAGGGCGGTGGAGAATAATTACCTAAGTGTTGCAGATGTTGAGAATCTCATTCGGGAACTGAGTAAAGCACAAAAAGAAGGCCGTGATACTAAACCGATTTTAGAGAAATACGAAGGGATTAGTGAAGAAAACCGCCAGCAACTTATAGCGTGTAATGGTAATGTGGCTTGTGAAACGGCACATTTACATGAAATGAATACAGGGGCTGAAGAGCTTGAGAGAAATTTAGGGTTCTTTAGTCGTATGACGGTGTATTACCCAAATGATTTAAATACAGCAAATCGTATTGCACTATCTAATTTAGTTGAACGTGAAAATGCAGAAAGTTTTAGCAAGCTTTCAGATACAACGAAATTTGGTTTGAATTTGATGGAGGCTGGTACAGCAATAGGTCTGGGGGCAGTAGCAGGTTCTGCAAAAGCTGGATTAAGCAATGTTAAGAGCTTAATTAATGGAAAAAATAAAGCTTATCCGACTTCAGGAATGGATGGATATAAGCGTACTAATGTTGGGGATGAGGATTATCCAGAAGGCATTCATTTCAGTATGAATTTGAAAAATCACCTAATCCAAGGGGAAGGTATTAATCAACGAAGAGGTGTTGCTGGAGGACACAATAGAGAAAACTTCCTAAATACTCTTTCCCAGGGAGGCGGTCGAATCGTTAAGGAGGAATCAACAAATGTTGATGGTATTACTCGTATTCATTATGAAATTCCAAGATTAGGAAGAGACGGTAAACCTGATGGGACTTATAAAGCAATATCTAGCCCTAAAACGGTTTATGATCCTATCAAATTCTCAGATCATGAGATGCTTGAAATGGGGCAAAAGGCTGTAGCTAAAGGATATGTTAGTAGTGTTAAAGCAAGTAATAATTATTTAAAAAATTATCAAGATTCCCAGCAAATTAATGGGATAAAATTTCGTTATTATATTGATAAAGATACTAAAGGAGTAACAAATGTACACCCAGAATAGTATTCCCTTATATACAGCCAAAGGAGAAGATTCTCGTAGTCCTTTAAATTTTTTTTATGGTGGAACAGGTGGCTTAGATGAACCTGAGTTTAGTATAAAAAGCTACTTTAATATTGTTTATTATGAGGGAGATTTTTTAAAAGCTATTTATTCTGTTCTGGTAGAAAAGGATGGATTCTGTGAGGAGGGAGCAGATTGCTATTACCCTGATATGAATAGCCCATTTCCAGAAGATCACTTTGAAGGGGTAAGGTTTGAGATTGGAGGCTTATGTGATCCTAGATATCAGGTTCATGTATCTGAAGAAATCTGCTTTATGTATTTTAAAAAAGCATGTGAACGTTTTTTGGAATTACATCCTGAAAAAGAATATGCAGAGTTTATTTATGATATTTTAAATAATTGGGAACCATCAAAGATGAAATAAAAGTCAAAATTTATGTCTGTTTTTATAGGTAAGTTAATAATATAAGAGTGCTAGAAAAAATAATGGATATATTTAAATTTTTTGAAAATGTTGTTTATCCTAGGGTGATTGAAAAATTCGGAGTTGTTCAAGTTGATTTTGAGAAAGAGGGAGATTTTGGTTATTTAACTAGATTTGACTTATATTCAAATAAAAAACGACAACTATTGAGCTCTGGAGTAGTCATTGGGTAGGATTGGAAATATATAAATTAGAAAATAGGGATATAGATATTATATATAACAAAATGATTTCTCCTGAGGAAGTATCAGAAAAAGATTTTTTTGAATTTATGGAGGTTTTATTTAATGTGATTAGTGAAAATCTGTTTTTATAGCTTGGATATATCAAGAGCGGCTAATTTTTAAAGAGTTTTTGAACCTCTCAAAAATTGACCGCACTTTTTGTATTTTTAGAGCTGTTTATCTTTAAGCAAATCTTATAATTCCACATCCAACTTCGCGTAGTAACGCTACCAAGCGGAAAACAAGTCAAAATATTTTATCCGAAGGTGCACAGCTGGAGAGTGAAGCGAAGTTGATGGCTATCGCGGAAAACGACCTTGTGCTGAATGGCGCAAAAGAAAGCCGAGATTTTGAAGAGTTTCATAAAACGAAAAGCGGAAGCGTGGCGAAGGTAACGAAAACCAGCCTTGACCAACAACAATCCGTTACTCAAGTCGGCACACAGGTGAGTGGTAAAGACGTGGTTCTTTCAGCAGGTCATGATGTAAAGGCGAAAGGCATTCAGGCTATTGCGGATGATAATCTCCATGTTCAGTCTGGACATGATGTTGATATTGCAGCAGATACCAATCATTTCAAAAATAAGCGCGTGGAAACTAAGAAAACGTCAGGGGTATTCACAGGCGGTGGTATTGGCATTACCTTTGGTTCAAAATCAGAAAAACACGATTATGAGACAGAAGGTTGGACACAATCAGATGCACGTAGCACGCTAGGTTCAATGAATGGCAATATCACAGTGAGTGCGGGTAATCATACAAATGTTCTTGGTGCGGATATGATTACACCACGCACAAATCGAATTGATATTGAAGGCGCAAGTGTGAAGGTCGAAGCCGGAAAAGATATTATTGAAAGTAAAGAGGGGCATGAGTATAAACAATCAGGCGTGACGATTGCCTTGAGTACACCGGTGACCGATATGGCACAAGCGGCTTATAACAGTGTGAAGCGAGCCAAGCAGGTGAGCAATTCAAAACTTCAAGCGCTTTATGCCATGAAAGCCGGAGAAGAGGCTTTCATGGCTGCTCAAAATGTGAGTAAGGTAGCGGAAACCTTGGATGCCTTAAGAGCCGGTAATATGCAGAATACTGGGACGACATCCAGCCCAAGTGTGAAAATTAGTATTGGTTATGGCAGCCAAAAACAAACTCAAACCAGCGAAAGCCAAAGTATTAGTCATCAAAAATCAACCGTGAATACGGGGACATTTAATGCAAAAGCGCGCGATGAAAAACTCAGTTTTGAGGGCGTTGATGCGAATGCGAAATTGATGGCATTATCAGGTAAAAAAGGGATTGAGATAAAAGGCGTGAAAGACGAAGAGCATCAACGCACAGAAAATAAATCTGTAGGGGGAAGTGTAGGCGTCTTTGTTGGAACCAATGGTAATAGCTATGGAATTGGTATTGAGGGTTCGGTGAATGTGGCTAAGGGCAAGTCGAACTCAGATAGCGAACGTTGGCAAAATAGTCATTTTACTGCAGATAAAATCATCACGAATAGTGAGGAAGGCGGCTTAAACCTTGATGCGGCGAATCTCAAAGCAAAACGCTGGGAAGCGGACATTCAAAATCTCACTGTCACGAGCCGTCAAGATACAGAGAAATACGAATCCAAACAAACGGGTGCGAGTGCAAGTGGCTCGGTGGCGTATGGTTCAGGTGGCGGAGCTTCGGTGAGTGCATCATACAGTAAAGCGAAAGTGGATTATGCTCAAGTAAAAGAGCAAGCCGGTATTCGTGTGGGTGAGGATGGAATGGATGTTACCGTTCATCACCACACGCAATTAAATGGTGCGATTATTGAAAGTGATGCTGATGCAAGTAAAAACCGCTTTAAAACCCAATCAATCGCGACAACAGATATTGAAAATAAAAGTGAGATTAAAACCGAAAGTGCAAGTATTAGTGCAGGCAGTGGTGGTGTGAATCCAATGCAGGCGCTTAGCAGTGCGTTGAGCTTGCTTGGCAATAGTCATGAAAGTGAACATAGCCAAACCAAATCAGCCATCAGTGGCAACATTCAGATAGACACCGAAACACCGGAAAATCTAACCGCACTTTCACGGGATACCAAAAATGCGAATCAACGTGTTGAAAAGCAAGATTTACAAAAAGTACAAGAGCGCCAAGAAATGGCGAAAGTGATAGGCGACATCAGCAACAACGCGATTAATATTGCCACCTATGAAGAGCGTGAGAAAATCAACAAGCTAGGGCTTGAGAAGTTTAAGCTGGAAGAGCAAGAAAAAGCCTTGCAGGGACAAGCGGGTAATGAACAACAGCTTGCAGCCATTAAGCAACAGCTAACAAACGTTCAAACAGAAATTACGAAAACGCAAGGTGAAATCGACCGCACTTACGGCATAGGTAGTGAAAAGGGCATGGCGATTCGAGCAGTAACAGCAGCATTGCAAGCAGCGGCACAAAACGATACCGCAGGCAGTCTTGTTACTCTTGCTTCACCTTATCTCAACAAAACCATCCACGAGATGACGGCGGGTGACACGGCAAAAGACAAAGCTGCGAATCTAATGGCACATGCGCTGCTTTCTGCAGTGGAGTTTCAAGTGACAGGCAAAGACCCATTGACGGGGGCTGTGGCAGGGGTGACAGGAGAAGTGACTGCACAAATCCTTACGCAGGCAATCTATAATAAAACGCCAAATCAACTTACGGCAAATGAGAAGGAAAACATTAGCACGTTAAGTCAGTTGGCGGGCGGATTAGCTGCAGCATTGACAGCGAAAGCGAATGGCACCACAGCGGAACAAGAGGGGAGTTTCCTTGCGGCAACTTCTGGAGCAGAGACGGCTAAAAGGGCGGTGGAGAATAATTACCTTTCTAAGGATGATTGGGATAATTACCGCAGAGACCTTCAAAATTGCCAAGGAAATAAACAGTGTCAAATGGATATTAATAAAAAATATGCAAAACTTGACTCTGAAAAATATGCTGATTTAGTGGCAGCTTGTAAATTAGGCGGAAGTTCTTCTAAATGTCAAACAATGTCTGAAGAAGCTAGAGATGGTGTTGACTATGCTGTACAAGAATTTTATAAACCGATGTTTGATGGGCGTAATGAATTATGGTTAAGGCAGCGTATAGAGCAAGGTTATTCCGATAGTAAAAAAGAACCAAGTGTTGCACTTTTAGGTGATGAGTCACTTAATAATTTAAATGACATGGCTAAGAATCCTAAAGTTTTAAAAAAATTAAAATCTGATGAGAATTTACGGAAAGAATTTATTGATGCAGTTGATGAATCAACATTAGCAGTTAGGATGGAAAAAAGCAATGCGTATGAGTTTGGAGAAGGGCTTTCAAAGTACAAGAATTTGGTTGATCTTACTGATCTCACAGGTGGTTATAAATACTTTAACCGAGAAATTCCTCTCGAATCGGTATACCCTGAAACTTTCATTGCTCCTTTTGCCCTGAGGGGAGCGCAAGCAATATCTTCAGCTGAAGGATTAATTGTTCAAGGCACCTCAAAAGTATTGCCTAGAGTAGGCATGGTTGCAGAGAAATATCCTTTACTTTCTGAATTAGTTGTTTCTGGAGCTATAAATACAGGATATCAACTGTCATCAAAGAAAGAATTTAGTGGGGATGACTTATTAAAAGCAGAATTATCTACATTGTTCAATAGAAACAAATCTCTAGGTCAACAAACCGCAATTAATATTGGGCTTAATGTTATGGCTACAACAAAACCAGAGGATTATGGTTGGAATGCAATCAGTGCTGTTACTGGAACCTTAGGTTCAGCTGCGGTATCTAATGGATTATCGAAAGTAAATATATCGCCTTCAATAAATAAAATGATTGTTCCCACAGGTTCAGCTATTACAAGTGAATATTTAGGTGATGCAGAAAAACTGAAACAACACTACAGATTTCTCGAGGAAAAATATGCTAAATAAGCTTAGGAAAAATTTATGGTTTAGCAATCTAGTGTTATTTTCTCTTTTATATTTATTATTTATCTCTAGAGATATAATTTTCTCTCTATTTATATATTTTAAATTTAATGAGATATATTGGAATTCAGATACATTTAAAGAGGCGTTGACCCCAACACTAGCTATGTATTTACCTCTTGGATTTCTTGATTTTGCAATAAAATTTCATAGGAAAACCAAAGATAAAAAATATTAGGAATATATCAAGAATGGTTTATTTATAGGTTATTCTTTGTTTGATATTTAAACAGACTACAATTTAAAATACTGAAGTACAAAGTGCGGTCAATTTTCAAAGAGTTTTAAAACTTCTCGAAAATTGACCGCACTTTTACAAGTAAAACGTATCACGATAATATTAATAGCCTTGGTAGATGTGGCAGTATTTTTATAATTTAGAACCAGTCATGTAACAACCGGATTTAATGTGAGCTACCGTTTTTAATGCTTATGCTTTCAGATTAGTGAATGAATTAAAACTAAACAGAATTTAAAACTTTAAAGGAAATTAAAAAATGAATAAACGTCATTATAAAGTGATTTTTAGCCGTGTATTAAACCAGCTTGTAGTGGTATCTGAGTTGGCAAAATCTCAAGGTAAAGCACAAAGTGAAAATGTGAGTCCAGAACAAGCAAAAACAGGACTATTTTCAAGTACTCTTTCACTTAATCCTATCCATTTTAGCTTAATGTTGGCATTAGGCTTTGTCTTCTTATCACCTTCTGTTCATGCAGAAGATATGGCCATTCGTGCAGATAAATCTGCACCGGGTAATCAACAACCCACAGTACTTCAAACCGGCAATGGTTTACCGCAAGTGAATATTCAAACACCAAGTGCTGGTGGGGTATCACGTAACCAATATTCACAATTTGATGTGGCAGAGAAAGGTGCTGTGTTAAACAATGCTCGTAAAGCGGCACAAACACAAATGGCGGGCTGGGTGCAAGGTAACCCGAATCTTGCTCGCGGTGAAGCAAAAGTCATTCTTAACGAGGTGAACTCCGCTAATCCAAGCCGTTTAAAAGGTTATGTGGAAGTCGCAGGCAAAAAAGCAGATGTGGTGATTGCCAACCCTAGTGGTATCCAATGTGATGGCTGTGGTGTGATTAATGCTGGACGCACCACGCTGACAACCGGTAAAGCGGAAGTAGAAAATGGTGAGTTGAAAGGCTATCGCGTAAAAGGCGGTAAAGTGACTGTTGGTCAAAAAGGGATGGATAACAGCCAATCTGATTACACCGATATTATCGCGGAGAAAGCCGAAATCAAAGGTGGGGTTTGGTCGAAGAAAGGGATTAAAGTTACCACAGGTAAAAACAACGTTGACCGCACTAACGATTCAGTTGTGTACGTGGGTGATAAAAACACCGACAACACTGACCGCACTTCTGATACTCAAGGCGAAAACCAAAGCTACAGTGTGGATGTAAGCCAATTAGGTGGGATGTATGCTGAAAAAATCCATTTAGTGGATAACGGCCAAGGCCTTGGTGTACGCAATGCGGGACACATTGGTGCATCTGCTGGAAGCGTGAAAATCGATAGCCAAGGACGTATTGTTAATAGCGGTACGATTAGTGCAACACACCAAGCTGATCTTAATGCAGAAAAGGTTATTGAAAATAAAGGTAAAATTGAAACTAAACAGGGGAATGCTGTATTGCGTTCACAAACTCGAGTAGAGCAACATGGTTCAATTGTTTCTCGTCAAGGCGGCGTGTTATTACAAACTAAAGATAAGGTGACTCAAACCGGTGAAACTGTTGCTAAGGGCGATATTCAGTATCAGGCAAAAAATATTGAAGTAAAAAGTGGTGCTTTAGTTGCTGCTGGCGTTACGGTACAGGATACTACGCAAGGTGAGATTCGTTCTCTAGATACTCAACATGCACAAGGTGCAAATCTTACTCTTTCAGCTGAAAAGACCATTTCATCCAAAGCAAAACATCTAGCGAGTGGTGAGATTAATGTGAGAGCGGAAATGGTTGATTTATCTGATAGTCAATTAAGTGGAGATCGCATCGCTCTCCAATCTGCTCAATCAGCTTTAAATCTGAATAAAACAACGCTATATAGCGAAGGAAAAACAACATTAAGCAACCCAAATCTTATTTCAACTGAAAATGCACATTTGAATGCTGATCATTTTGTGGTGGATAGTGTTCAACTTAATAATCATCAGGGCAGTTGGATTCAACGTGGCGCCGAAGCTTTTGCATTAAATGTACAAAAGGGATTAGACAATACTGAAGGAAAAATTGTCGCAGAAGGTACGCTTTCTGTTCAAACGCCATTAATTCAAAATAATCAAGGTGTGATTTGGTCAAATCAAGGTGTGAAACTTAACACAAATGCAGGACATATAGAGTCTCAATCTGGTTATTTATTTGGAAAAAATAGTCTTGATATTAGTACTTCAACCTTGAATAACCAAAAAGGTGAAATGTTAGGTGGACAGGTTTTATTGGCTGCACAGCAAGTTAATAATGAGGAAGGGAAGTTAATTGTCGGAAATCGCGCAGATTTATCAGTTAATCAATTTAATAATCAGCGTGGTATTGTTTATAACCAAGGTGAACTATCATTAAAGACAGAAAATTTACACAACCAAGATGGCATTATTTCATCTGTTTCTCGTGCGACATTGCTTGCAAATGATTTAAATAACCTTAAAGGAGTGATTCAGGGAGAGTCTGATTTAACGATTCAAACCCAAAATTTGAATAATACACAAGGTGATATTTCAGCGAAAACAGCAGCGATTTCTTCTGCTGCAATAAATAATGCACAAGGTGTAATTTCATCTCAGGATTTAACATTATCTGGTACAAATTTAAATAACAAAGGTGGCATTGTTCAAAGTGTGAATGCAACATTAAATTTGACCAAGATGGATAACCAGTCTGAAGGTGATAAAGGCTCTTTGGTTAGTGCAACAAATCGTTTAGTGTTAAATGTTACAAATGTAAATAATAAAAATACAAAAGCTAAGCAAGATACTCCTACTCAAGGTATTCAAACAGCTAATTTAGTAATGGATGCAGAGCATATTGAAAACCAATCTGGTGGTATTTATGCAGGAAAATCAGCAAATATTACAGTTAATCAATCTCTTGATAATCAAAAAGGTGAGATTTTATCAACTGGTCGAGTTGATATTGTAAATCCAGATTTGACCTTAGTTGTAAATAATGCACTAGGGACAATTGAATCAGTGATTGGAACGACATTGCAAGCTAAAACATTAGTTGATGAGGGGTCAATTAGTACAAAAGGAGATTTGGGTATTGAGTTAAATGATAGCTTTACCCTAAATAAAGCCTTTGGTGTAGGTAATAATCTTACTTTTAAAACAAAAGGTGATTTTGTTAATAACTCCAACCTTGTGGTAGGTAATTCAGCATCAGTTGAAGGATCTACTATTCAAAATAGTGCTAATGCAGAAATTTCTTCAATAAATACACGTATTCAAACTAATAAGCTAAATAACTTTGGCTTAATTGATGGCGATACCACAGTGATTAAAGCCAATGATGTAAATAACATTGGTACGGCACGTATTTATGGAGGACACCTTGCAATTCAAGCAAACAATTTAAATAACCTTGAGAATGCTGACGGAACAGCGGCGACAATTGCTGCTCGTGAGAGACTTGATTTAGGTGTCGGTAATTTAGTAAACCGTAACCATTCACTTATTATGAGTTTAGGTAATATCTATATTGGTGGACAGTTAAATGAAAATAATCAAGCAACTGGTTACGCAAATAGTATTGATAACGGTAGTGCAACCATTGAAGCTTTAGGAAGTGGTTGGATTAAAACCCATCGTCTGCTAAACCACGATTTACATTTAAGGTTAGGACATAAATATACTAAAAATCATTTTGTTACGTATTCCCCGTTTGATAGCAGTGCGACTTATTATAGTAATGAAGGAGAAAAAGGTGAGGGCTATTTAGATCATGTTAATAATAGTCGTCATAATAGCAATCAATATTTTCGTTTCAATGATGGACGTAAAGCTGTGGCAGCTCAAAATTGGCTGAAACAAGATTACATTCGAACCACAGATACAAATACCATTGAACACCAAGATCCAGGTAAATTGCTTATTGGGCAGTCTTTACATTTGGAAGGGGGGGAGTATACGAATAAACACTCCCGAATTGTGATTGGTGACACCTTATATTTAGCGGATAAAGCGATTAAGGAATCCGTCAGTACAGTAAGCCAAGGATCACTAAAACTTGATAATATTGATGTTGATGGTGAAATTCATCGTCGAGATATCGGTTTGAAAACAGATATTAAAAAAGAACATCGTTATCATGGTGTGAGAGGTAAAAAAGTTTGGGCTGTGTATGGACGAAATAAACAAAAAATCGACCGCCTATTACCTGTCGAACCGTTTAAATTTGGGCTGGAACTTTTAAAAATAGGTGAGCCGGTGGAGTCTACTGGCACAACTGTTGGGGATAAATCAGATTTCCAAGGCATTTCATTAGCGGAGAAAACACCTTTAAATACAGATTTAAATGTTCACCGCGTTAACCTGGAAGCAATCACGTCTGGAGTGATGAAAAATAAAGATAACCTTGATATCAAAACGCATTTACCAGATATTTCATTGCCACAGGCAAGCCTTTACAAAATTAACCCAGTGCTATCTAGTCAATACCTAGTGGAAACTGATCCACGTTTTATTCAGAAATCTAAATGGCTAAGTTCTGATTATATGTTTAAACAGATTCATAGCGATCCGAAAAATATTCTGAAGCGTTTGGGTGACGGTTTTTATGAACAGCGTTTAGTAAATGAGCAAATCAATCAACTCACGGGCAGACGTTTCCTTCAAGGTTACTTATCTGATTATGAACAGTATAAAGCCTTGATGGATAATGGTGCGCAATATGCGAAGAAACTTAATTTGATCCCTGGCGTGGCATTAACGGCTGAGCAGATGAAACAACTCACCTCAGATATGGTATGGATGGTAAAACGTGAAGTAACGTTAAAAGATGGTTCGAAAAAAGAAGTACTTGCACCACAGGTTTATGTAGTGAGCCGTAATGCAGATATTGATAGTCGAGGCGCAGTGATTTCAGCCAACGATGTAATTGTCAATATTCAAGGCGACATTCAAAACAGTGGAGTTATTTCGGGGCGTAATTTGACCCATTTGGCGGCAAATAATATAGAAAACCTAGGCGGAAAATTGCAAGGGCGTGAGCTTTACTTAAAAGCGAAAGAAACTCTTAATAATCTCGGTGGAGAACTCAATGCAGAAGAGCGTTTAGTGGCTCAAGCTAAAAACATTAATATAGAAAGCCGCACGAGTGAAACCGAGGATACTGGCAATTTTTACCGCAAATCCCTTGTTCAGCAAGCCTCAATTAATGTGGGTAGAAAAGATGCAGCTGATAAGGGGCAAAAAGGCACTGCTCTTTTAATGGCAACGGAAAATATCACAGTAAAAGGCGCTAACTTTAATATTAAAGGTGATGCGGCATTGCAAGCGGGTGATAAATTAAATCTTGACACGATTGAAACCCAAAACAAAGAACATTATGTCTCTAACGCTGATAATTATTACAAGCTTGATCAAAAACAAGAAGTTGGCAGTCAGTTAAATGTCACTGGAAATCTTGATGCTGTGGGTAAAAGTGCGGTTGAAATGCGAGGCGTTTCTGTAACCAGTAATGGCACTATGAATGTGATGTCTGAGGGGAATATTAATATCCAAGAAGCCCGTTATAAAGAGCAGCTTTCTAGTGGTTCAAAAAGTAAATCTAGAGGTTTAACAAGCTCAACGACAGAAGTTTATCGACATAAACACGATTATGACGTTGCGGAAGCCTCAAATTTAGATGCAGATAAGATTTATCTTCATTCAAGCAAAGGTAATGTCACTATTCAGGGCTCAAATGTAGCAGCTGGTAATGGTTTGACGGTGAAGGCTAAAAACATTGATATTCGCGAAGCTGAGAACCGAGTCTACTCTGATGATTATTACAGCAAGAAAAAATCAGGCATATTGGGAGGTGGTATTGGAGTAACCTTTGGTTCTCAAAAACAAACCACAGAAAGTGATCAGACTAAGCTTTATGCGAAAGGTAGCCAAGTAGGTAGCTTGAACGGTAATACTACGATGATTGCGGAAAACACTTATACTCAAACTGCGAGTAAGGTGAGTGCAATCAAAGACGGCGATGTGAATATTCTGGCGAAAAAAGTCGATATTAAAGCTGCAGATGACAAATATGAAACCAATACCAAACAAAAATTTGAGCAAAAAGGTTTAACTATTGCTATTAGCTCTCCTGTTATTTCTGCTATTCAAGCAGTACAAGGGGCTATCGAATCCACTAAACAAGTTGGCGATAGTAAACATGACCGAGTGAATACTATGTCGGCAGCTAATGCTGGCTTTGAGGCTTATCGTGCCTACCAATCTGGAAAAAAAGCTGTAACCGATGTCAAAGATTTTATGAATGGTGAAGGGGATGTCGACTCCTTGATCGGTGTACAAATCACTTATGGTCAACAGAAGAGCGAATCTCACTCTCATACTGAAGGAAAAACAGCCTATAAATCCCAAGTTAATGCTGGCGGCAAAGTAAATATTATGGCGACAGGTGCAGGAAAGGATTCCAATATTAATATTGAAGGCTCAGATATCTCAGGCAAACAAGGCACAACATTGATTGCAGATAACCAAGTCAATATCAAAGCCACAGAACAAAACCACCAAGAACGTAGTACCAATAAATCAAGTGGTTTTAATGCAGGGGTAGCCATTAAAGTGAGTAATGGTGAGGCTGCCGGGGTTACTGTAGGGGGTAATTACGGGAAAGGCTACGGCAATGGTGATGAAACTACTTATGTTGCTAGCCATGTAGGTGATAGCCAAAGTAAAACTGTGGTTAAAGCAGGCGGAGATGTAACCCTTGCGGGCAGTCAAGTTAAAGGTAAAGGTGTCGAATTAGATGCAGAAAATCTGAAAATTGAAAGCTTGCAAGATAAATCTAGCTATCGCGGTAAGCAAATGAATGCAAGTGCTAGTGTGACAGTAGGCTACGGTTTTGCTGCGGGTGGTAGTTTCAATAAGTCGAAAGTTAATACAGACTATGCGAGTGTAAATGAACAGGCAGGAATTTTTGCAGGTAATGATGGCTATGATATCAATGTAAAAAATAAAGTTTCTTCTATTGGTGGCGCTATCATTTCAAGTGCACCAAAAGAGAAAAATCAAATGACAGCAGAAGATTTCGAATATTCAAATATTGAAAATTATTCTAATGCGAAATCATCTGCGATGGGATTGATGGGAGGTTTTTCTGTAGATCGTGATCAAACTTCTGATGAGGATAAAGCTTTAAATAAAATTTATCGTGGTGAGGATAGAAAGGGCGAAACCTTTGAACAGGCGAATCCAAATAAAGCAAATCAATCGCTGGTAAAATTTGGTTTAGGCACAGATGATGTTCATAGTACAGATTTATACGCTGCAGCAAAAATTGGTCTAGCTAATTTAGCGAGCAATAGAAGTCAAAGTGAAAATAATCAGAGTACAACTAATGCTGTGATTAGTGATGGTAACTTTAATATTGCGAGTACGCAGGGTAAACAGAATATTGAGACTATCAAGAAATCTACTGAGCAAGAAGTAAACAAACTTGAAAAAGTAGATCATGCGAAAATGCAAAAAGAGGTTGAGCAGGATGTTGCAACGATTCAAGCGTTTGCGAAGAATGTTGGTGGTGTTACGGATGAAGCTTATCGAACAATGTTTATCGCAGAACATCGGATGTTTACTCATAAAGTGGATGAAAAAGGAGATCTTATAAAGGATCCAGAAATTCTGAAGAAAATAGATGAAGAAGCTGATGCTAAAGGTGTAAATCGAAAAGAATACTATGATCAACAAGTAAGTAAAGGACGCAATATTTATCAATTGCATGAGTTGTCAGATCAAGAGCGTAATCAATTACAAAAAGTTACTTATACTGATCCCAAAACAGGGAAAACAGAGAGTAAATATGTCGTTGCATTTAATGGCATCTTTAATGATCATAATGCAGCAGCAAAATTTGCGGTACAAAACTACATTGCAGGCAGGGATGATAAAACAGGCAATATAGATCAAAAGGTATATAAAGATGTTTATTTTGTTCACCATCCTGAAGCGAAAAATGGTTTGTCAGAGCTCTTAGTGGCGGGTTATGAGAAAATGTTTGAAACTTCTTTTGGAAATCTATTAGGTATGGATAATTCAAGTTTACAAGCGATGAATATTATGAAGCAGTATGGTAAAGATGATTTATACCTTGGTTCTCATAGTCGTGGCACATTAACATTAAGTAATGCATTAAAAGCGCTAAATACGGAAGATAACCGAGCTAAAAAGTTACTTTCGGGTACAACAATTAAAATGGTTGGCCCTGCAGCAGATGTAACAAGAGCGGATGGTTATTTAAGTCAATTGCAAACGGGTAAAGAAAGAACGGTTTCTGATGGTTCAATTCGGATTGAGAATCATGCTAGTGACCCAGTAGGTAGTATGCCGATTTTATTGGGAGGAAACCCTGCAACAACATCTGAAAATAATCTGAATAAAAGCTGGTTACAGCGAACAGCAGATATGTTTAGTGATGAACGTTTATCCGTACATAATTGCCATGGCTTAGGGCAACGACAATGCGTTATTGATGGATATCGAACGAAGAGAGATCTTAAAATGGGTAATGAAAGAACTATTTTTGAATTAAATAAAGCGAAGGAGAAATAAAATGAAAATAAGATTTTTATTCTTAATACCCTCAATCTTATTGCTTACAAGCTGTAGTGGATGGTTTCAACCACTTCCACCACATGATCATTGGCGCTTACATAATGCAGATGCATTATTCCCTGAATCAGATCCTAATGTTTTAACTAAATATGTTGATAGAAAAGAAAAAGATATGAAGGATTGCGGTATGGATTATGTGGTAGGAGAAAGTGATAATCCGGAGGTCAATCTTTGTTTAGAGAAAAAAGGTTGGTATCTAGAAGGTGGGCCGATCTGTGAAGAAAAAACAATGTGGGATAGTCCAATATGTATCCAATGGCGAAAAAAACATAGCAAGCCTGATGCTAAGCCTTGGCAGTAATTAATAAAGGTGCTTAAAAGTGCGGTCAATATTCAGTGAATTTTAAAATCTCTTGAATATTGACCGCACTTTTCTAAAGGCAAGATCTACCGCTAGATAACGCGTCTCCTGACTCGAGCTTGAACTAACTAAAATAGACAAACTGAATAAAGTTATTCATGAAAATAGTAAAAATCTTAATCAAACGAAATTGATGTTTTAGGCACCCGTCAGGAGAAGCTCGCCATCGTTTGGGCTCATAGTCGAGGAACATTAACTGTTAGTAATGCATTAAAAGCGTTAAATACAGAAGATAACCGAGAGAAAAAATTACTTTCAAACACCACTGTTAAAATGGTGGGTCCTGCAGCTGATGTTACAAGAGCGGATGGTTATTTAAGTCAATTGCAAACCGGTAAAGAAAGAACGGCTTCAAATGGTTCAATTCGGATTGAAAATCATGCTAGTGACCCAGTAGGTAGTATGCCGATTTTATTGGGGGGAAATTCTGCAACGACATCTGAAAATAATCTCAATAAAGGTTGGATTGCACGTATTAGCGATATATTTGGTGACAATTCATCAGTACATAATTGCCATGGCTTAGGACAACGACAATGTATTACTGATGGATATCGAACTGAGGGAGATCTTAAAATGGGAAATGAGCAAACCATTTTTAATTTAAATAAATCAAAAGGAGAATGATATGAAGATTCTATTTTTTATATTTGGTTTGCTAACAATCAATGCTTGTTCTTTTGGAGGATTTCAACCTCCACCACCACATGATCATTGGCGTTTGCATAATTCTAGGGTTTTATTTCCTAACTCAGATCCTCAAGGACGTATTAATTTTCTTGACAGAAGAAAAAAAGATATGTCGGATTGCGGTATGGATTTTGTTATTGGTGAAAGTGATGATCCGGAGGTGAATCTTTGTTTAGAGAAAAAAGGCTGGTATTTAGAAGGTGGACCAATCTGTGAAGAAAAAACAATGTGGAATAGACCTGCATGTATTCAATGGCGAAAAAAACATAGCAAACCTGATGCTAAGCCTTGGCAGTAATTAACAAAGGTGCTTAAAAGTGCGGTCAATTTTCAGTGAATTTTAAAATCTCTTGAATATTGACCGCACTTTTTGTGTTTTAAATATAGACTTTGTAGAGTTTTTAAGCAAAATATTTGTGCAATATTATAAGTTTTATTTATAGCTTAAAAAGAGCGAATCACGTACTCATACTGAAGGAAAAACCGCAGCCAAATCTCAAGTTAATGCGGGTGGCAAGGTGAATATTGTGGCAACGGGTGCTGGAAAGAATTCTGACATTAATATTAAAGGTTCGGATATCTCAGGCAAACAAGGCACAACATTGATTGCTGATAACCAAGTCAATATTAAAGCCACAGAACAAAACCATCAAGAACGTAGCACTAATAAATCGAGTGGTTTTAATGCAGGGGTAGCCATTAAAGTGAGTAATGGTGCGGTTGCTGGGGCTACTTTAGGCGGTAATTCCGGAAAAGGTTACGGCAATGGTGATGAAACCACTTATGTTGCAAGCCATGTAGGTGATAGCCAGAGTAAAACCGTGATTCAAGCCGGTGGTGATGCCAATATTATTGGTAGCCAAGTAAAAGGCAAACGAGTAGAACTTAATGCTGAAAACTTGAATATCGAAAGTTTGCAAGATAAATCTCGCTACTATGGTAAACAAATGAATGTAAATGGTAGTGTGACAGTGGGGTATGGCGCATCCGTTGGAGGCAGTTTCAATAAATCGAAAATCAATGCTGATCATGTGAGTGTGAATGAACAGGCTGGAATTTATTCGGGTGATGAAGGCTATGATATCAATGTTAATAAGCATACCGATCTTAAAGGAGCATTGATTATATCTACCCAAAAAGCAGAAGAAGATGGTAAAAACCATTTCAGTACAGGCAGCCTGACCCATTCAGATATTGAGAATCACTCAAACCATAGTGGCAGCAGTTTTGGTGTGAGTGGTAGTGTGTCAGCTAACTTTGAAACACCATTTGGAGAGAATGGTGCAGCTCAAAGTACAAAACAAGCCACGGATAAAGATGGTAATCTGCTTTATACCGATAAAAATGGCAACACAACTGTTAATTCTAAAGGAGTAGATGGACAAGAGAACACCAAGAAATTGGCTGAAGGCAAGGAATCTCTCCAATTCTCCTATGGCATGGGCTATGGTAAAGATTCCGATAACCAATCTAGCACAACAAAAAGTGGTATTAATACACAAAATATCATTATTAAAGATGAAGCAGAGCAATTAAAACGTACAGGTAAAACGGTACAAGAAGAGATTGCTGCGATTAAAACTGAGATCACTACAGAGAGTGCACAAAGCCAAAGTGGTAAATTAGAGAATCGTTTTAATAAAGATGATGTTCAAAAAGAACTTGATTTCCAACGTGAGGTGACAGAGAAATTTGGACCAAATGTCGCGGAAGCAGGAAGTTTGCTTGCTAATAAATTTGGCGAAGAAGCGAAAGCGAAACGTCATGAAGCCGCAATTGCGTTAGAAGAAGCAGAAAAAACCAAGGCAGAAAACAACAACGAAATTAACCAAGCTTTAGTAAAACAAGCACGAGATAATTTTGAGACAGCGAGTCGCGAAGCCAAAGAATGGGAAACGGGAGGAAGTCAACGTCTTGTCATTGATTCGGCATTAAATGTTATCAGCACAGCTTTAGCTGGCAGACCAGCAGCGGAAGTGGTGGCTTCAGGATTATCGCCTACGGTGAATAATCAAATTAAGAAAGCGACCACAGATGCAAAAGGTAATGTGAATACCGCTCTCAATTTGACTGCTCATGCACTTTGGGGCGCGGTAGAAGCCTATGCGGGCAATCGTAATGTTGCTGCGGGTGCGGCGGGTGCTGCAGGTGGAGAGGCGGCGGCTCATTTTCTTTCCTCGACACTTTATGATAAATCACCTGAAAAGCTGAGCGAAGAAGAAAAACGTACAGTATCTTCTTTAAGCCAAGTAGCAGCAGGTATTGCGGGTGGTAGTTTATCAGATAGTTCTGATGGAGCGATTATTGCGGCTAAAACAGCGAAAAGTGCGGTAGAGAATAATGGCATGGCAGATGATGTTCATCCTAGTGATGAGCGTAAGCAAAACATTGAAATGTATGCCAAGGTTTTATTCAATGGAGATGAGGATAAAGCTAAAGAATATCAAGAAGGTCTAGAGCTTGCAGAGGCTCAGGGTCAAATTGATAGTATTAAAGACACAGCGGATGCGGTTGTTAATTTAGATGATACCGTAGTGTCTTTATGGGAAGCAATCTCAAATCCAGGGAAGACCTATAATAATGTTGTGGTCTCGTTGAAAGATTGGGATGAGGCTTATGCGCTTGCTCTTCAAGAGAATCCAAAACTCGCGGGAGAAATGCAAGGTTACCGCCAAGGCAAAATGAAAGGTGTTTCGACTGGAGGCGTGGTTCTAAGTGGTGCTGGATTGGCTATGGTTGAAGGGATCTCTAAGATTACAGATATAGCTAAATCAGGAAAATTAAACTTATCAAGAAAAGGCATACCTAATAGTCAAATAGGTATTCAATGGGGGAAAGGGATTTCAAATCAAGGTAAACCATGGGAAGCTTATGTTCAATCGAAGCTTCCGGATGGCTCAATAAACTTAAATGATATCAAACCTAATTTTAAAACCTTTGATCATCTTCTTCCTGATGGTACAGCAATAAGTTCAAAAACAATGGATACGGTTGGTTCAAAAACTTACCAAAATCCATCAAAAATTACTTATACATTGAATAAGTATGTTGATGATATGGTTAATTTTAGAAATGATGGTAAAAACGGAGTTATAATTAACAATTCAGATATAAAATCAAAAGAATTATATTTGGCAATTCCGGCTAAAACATCAAAAGAACAGATGAAAGCTATAGATAAATCTATAGAATATGCTAGATCGAAAGGAACTAATATTATTGTTAATAAGGTAAATTGATATGACCAAACCTAAAGCTGCTTTTGTTAGAATTAATAAAGATTTCTTATTAGTTACCTCTTTTATTAGAGGAATGATTGCAATGACAGATCCAGATCAAGATTTTATTTTTAATGAAGTTGATATTTCTGATTTAGATCTAGGAAAGTTAATTAAAGAAAAGCTTAATGAAAGTAAAGAAATTTCGTTCGAAGAGTTTCAGGCTATCTTTAATTCTGAAAAAATGAAAGGACTACAAAAAAATCTCGAAGAGGAGATGAAAAAACGCTATGGATACAAAAATAAAAAATCTATCTATAAGGATATGTCTTTTTTATCTTTAGAACAGGACGCTAGTTTTATAATTATAGCGCCACTTCACCAGGATTCTCTTGGTGGTTATTCAGGAATTTCACTTCCTGACAATTCACCATTAGAATTTAAATATGATAAGAATATTTCAGATGAAGAATTAGGAAAAGCTGTAAGACAAGCCTTGACGTATTGTACGAGTATTTATCGGTAAGATATTGTCCTCAAAATATAAAGTGCGGTTAATTTTAAAGAATTTTAAAACCTCTTAAAAACTGGCCGCACTTTTGTATTTTCAACGATATAAGTTATTGTCAGAAAATAATCACTGGCAAACGGTGAAGGGTGTTAGCATCAAGGCTGAGAAGTTAAGTGCATATAACCTGACAGTTGAGACTGACCATACTTACTTTATCAAAGGAGCGAATTCTGACCTTGATGGGGTGTGGGTGCATAATGATTGTTGGCATGCTTTACCTGATGGGGCTAAACGAATAAAAGATATTGATGGATATCATGCTTATAAGTTTAAAAATCAGGATGGAAAAGAAATTACTGTGATCAAAAAAGACTTAAATCGTTTTGAAACAGTGAATCACAACGCAGGGACAGATCCTCATTTTAATAGACTATCTCAACGAATTGATGAACAAACAGGACGTTATTTATCGACAGATAAACCTGTAGATCAATTTTATAATCGTTCCTATCTTCGTTCTGATACCATGAAGAAAATCTTTGAACAATACGAGGCTCTACCTAATGGTAATTACCGAGATAAGATTGCTCGTACGATAATCAAAGGACCAATCGATATAGGACATGCTTATGGTTGGGAGCATAGACGATTATCTCTTGCAGCTAAAGAATTAAATTGGAGTCAAAAACAATTTAATGATTATGTAAATGCAAGACCTAATAAATTTAGGTTAGAAAATATGTCTGAAAATCGGAGTCATAGAAATGAGATGCCTGGTAAAGGTGATATCTTAGATATAAAACAAGATATGAGAAATTTTATGAATGGAGGAAAATAAGATGGATTTTTCTAAATTTAATGACTTGGATTTGGAAGAAAAAATTGTAGAGAGTAATTTTAATAATGATTTTCAACTATTAAGAAAAATATTTTTAGAAAAAAAATTATCAGATATAAAAAAAATTACTAGCTTAGATAAATGGAATTATCTACATAGGATACTTTGCTATTCGGAACCTAAAGTAGAATTAATACAATTCTATATTGATAATGGCGTTGATGTTAATGCTCAGGATATATATGGAATGACTCCTTTGCATTATGCATTACGAAGTAAAAATGCTGAGGCGGCGATAGCGTTGCTCA
The DNA here is from genome assembly GCF_003252755.1 of Haemophilus parainfluenzae. Taxonomy (GTDB): domain Bacteria; phylum Pseudomonadota; class Gammaproteobacteria; order Enterobacterales; family Pasteurellaceae; genus Haemophilus_D; species Haemophilus_D parainfluenzae_N. The sequence goes on from NZ_QEPT01000009.1 coordinate 22,102, forward strand.
AAGCAGGAGCAAATCCTAATTTACCGAACCAAGATGGTTTAATCCCTTTATCTATGATTGGATATATCCCAGAGAGATTGGATGTTTTAGAGCTTATGCTTCAAAAAGGGGCAAATGTGCATTACTTAGTCAATGAGGATGAAACCATTCTTGAAAGTTATAAACCTACAGAGAATGAGCCTCAATTAAAACCAATTTATGAATTAATGAAAAAGTATTCGTAGAATTTAATGTTTGAAAGTGCGGTCAATTTTCCAAGAGTTTTAAAACCTCTCGAAAACTGACCGCACTTTTTGTGTTTTAAATATAGGCTTTGTAGTGTTTTTAAGCAAAATTTGATGCAACATTGTAAGTTTTATTAATAGCTTAAAAAGAGCGAGTCACGTACTCATACTGAAGGAAAAGCCGCAGCCAAATCTCAAGTTAATGCGGGCGGCAAGGTGAATATTGTGGCAACGGGTACCAGAAAGGATTCTAATATTAATATTGAGGGTTCAGATATTTCTGGTAAACAAGGCACGTTTTTATCGGCTGATAATCAAGTGATTGTTAAAGCGGTTGAGCAGAATCATAAAGAGCGTAGTACCAATAAATCTAGTGGCTTTAATGCAGGAGTTGCTATTAAAGTTGGCAGTGGTGTAGCTGCTGGGGCTACTTTCGGCGGTAATTACGGAAAAGGCTACGGCAATGGTGATGAAACTACTTATGTTGCTAGCCATGTAGGTGATAGTCAAAGTAAAACCGTGATTAATGCAGGTGGTGATGTCACTCTTGCAGGCAGTCAAGTGAAGGGTAAACGTGTTGAATTGGATGCGGAAAACCTGAATATCGAGAGCTTGCAAGATAAATCTCGCTACCATGGTAAACAGATGAATATGCAAGGTAGTGTGACGGTAGGCTATGGTTTTGCCGCAGGTGGTAGTTTCAATAAATCAAAAATCAATGCTGATCATGAGAGTGTGAATGAACAGGCAGGAATTTATGCCGGAGATGAAGGTTATGATATTAATGTTAATAAGCATACCGATCTTAAAGGTGCATTAATTACCTCTACACAAAAGGCAGAAGCAGATGGTAAAAACCATTTTAGTACCGGCAGCATTACCCATTCAGATATTGAAAATCACTCAAATTATAGTGGCAGCAGTTTTGGTGTGAGTGGTAGCGTGTCAGCTAACTTTGAAACACCATTTGGCGAAAATGGTGTCCCACAAAGTGGAAAACAGGCAGTGGATGATGATGGTAATTTGATTTATAGAAACGACCGAGGAGAATTGACCACAGAAGCCAAAAATGCGCAGGGTAAAGACAACGCAAAAAAACTTGCTACAGGTTGGGATTCTTTAGAAACATCAACTGGATTAGGTGTTGGGCGAGATAAAGAAAGTCAAAGTAGCGTGACAAAAAGTAGTATTAATACTTCGAATATTGAAATTAGAGACCAAGCGGAACAACTAGCGAAAACTGGAGAAACGGTTGAGCAAACTCTAGATAGCATTAGAACCGATGTGACTACGGATAATGCAGAGCAGCATTCCGGTAAGTTAGAAAATCACTTTGATAAAGACAAAGTGATGAAAGAGCTAAACATTCAAGTGAAAGTTACTCAAGATTTTCGTAAAAATGCCTTCTCAATGATTGATGCCTATGTGCTTCCAAAACAGGCTGAATTGAGAAAACAAATCAAGGAAGCTAAAACTGAAGAGGAAAAGATCGCACTTTATGGAGAAATTTATAAATTGCAATATCAAAAACGTTTGCTTGAAACAGTGGTTGGTATTGCCGCTGGCTCACCGGATGTTGCAATCACTCAAGGAACTTTGCAATTAGCCGCGACGAAGATGAGAGAGGAGACTTTGGCCAATTCAAGATTATTTAAAGGCATTAAAGATGCTAAGACGGGGAAAATTCTTCGTAATGATAGTTATGATAGCGGTTATTTTGATGGAGTAAAATTAGGTGGTGTTCGAATTGATATCAATGCAATTTGTACTCAAGGAGTCGGTTCCTGTGAAAAAAATGCAGATGGGTTAGTTGTATTTAAAGGTGAAAATGGATTTTCATTGGATGATGCTATTGATCCAAAGAAAAATGAAAAAGCGAGTGGATTGTATGGAGAAACCGGTGGCTTTCAATCTGTTCAAGGTGAGTGGAATCTACATTTTACGAGAATTCCGTATAGCATCGGTTCTATCTCGGATATGGCGGTAGAATCCTTTGCCGGTACTCACGACCTGTTAGGAGGCCAAGTATGGGGCTGGTATGATAAACAAGGAAATACTGCAGAAAAAAATAAACTTACTGGTGTAGCATCAGGTGTAACAACTGTTATTGTAATACCGGTATCCGCACCATTTGCTTTATCCGATGTAATGTCATCAGATATGTTTGAACTTTTGATGAAAATAGGAGGTAAATAAAATGAGATACACCTTATTTCTTCTTTGTTTTATATTAAACGGATGTTGGTATTCAAGCGGATGTTTTTATACTCCACAAATGGTTAATTGTGTTGATAAAGGCAAATTATGGCCAGCTATAGCACATTATCAAAAGCCTTATAGTATAGGTAAAACTGATCAGCAACAGCGTTGGAAAGATGCTGTTAGCTGCGGTAGTAAATATGGAGATCAAGAACTTCACTATATCAATAAAACTGGTAAATACAAAGAATTTCAATCTTGTATGGAAAGAAAGGGATATTACCGATACTGGCCAGCTGAATGTGGCTATCAAGATCCTAAATGGGATAAGGGAAAATGTAATTTATAAAGCATTGAATTTATTATTTAAATAGAGTGCGGTCAAAAATTTTGGAGTTTTTAAATTTTAAAAACAATCTGAAAAATGACCGCGCTTTTTTTAGAGAAAGAAAATTAATTCGTCATCAAGTTAGCGTACGTTAATTGTTGGTTCACGCACCTTGCACTAGTTATGGGGATGGAAGTAATGAAATCTTTAGTTATATTCTTTATGACTATTTTTATTCAATCTTGCCTTTCATATTCTTCAGATGAGGCTTGGCATAATCTTAATAAAATGTACAAAGAGGCTAATGGAAAAAAATATGCATGAAATATAAAGGAAATGTACATGTCATGTATTATTGTGAAAATGAAAATAAAGAACAATAGCTAAAGTAGAAAGTAAAAAATACATATAATGGATGAGATTTTTTCCACCGTGTACTTTATATATATATGGTTTTTCTGCTGGTGGTAGTTTCAATAAATCGAAAATTAATGCTGATCATGCAAGTGTGAATGAACAAGCAGGAATCTATGCGGGTGATGAAGGCTATGATGTGAATGTAAAAAATCACACAGATTTAAAAGGTGCGATCATTACTTCAACTCAACAAGCTGAAAGCTTAGGATTAAATCAATTTAGTACTGGTACATTAAGCCATAGTGATATTGAAAACCACTCATCTTATAAAGGTTCTTCAATAGGTATATCTGCTAAGGGAGATGCAAATGGCGGATGGACTGGTCAAGAGAAAAATGGTATTTCTGGCGGTGTGGGTTATGGTCGCGAAAGTGATAATCAAGATAGTGTGACTAAAAGCGGTATCAATACTCAAAATATTGAAATCCGCAATGAAAACGCACAACAAGCACGTACAGGGAAATCCATCACCGAGACCCTTGCAGCAATTAAAACAGATATCAATACTGATAATGCAGAAAGTCAAAGTGGTAAATTAGAAAATCGTTTTGATAAGAATGCCTTACAAAAAGAACTTAATATACAGGTGGAGGCAACAAAAGGGTTTGTTCAAACAGCGAGTGCAGCTGGGAATGCAATTGCAAATAAATTAGGTGAAGAAGCGGTTGCTAAACAACGTGAAGCACAAGCTGCTCAAGAAGCGGCTGACCGTGCGTATAAAGCTAACCCAAGCAAAGAAAATGAAGCTGCATTAAATACGGCGAATCAAAATCTGATAACGGCTAATAATGAAGCGGACAAGTGGCAAACTGGAGGAGAATATAAGCGAAAAATTGATGGTGCCATGAATGCCATTTCTGCAGCATTGGGTGGTTTGCCAGCAGCGGGTATTGCTACCTCCGCAATTTCGCCAGAAATAAATCATCAAATTAAGCTAGCCACTGAGGGTAGCCCTATGGCTAATAAGGTTGCCCATGCAGTTTGGGGCGCGGTGGAAGCTTACTCCGCAAATCAAAATGCAGCAGCGGGAGCTGGCGGTGCTTTAGCGGGTGAGGTGATGGCTGATGTAATTGCAAAAGAGCTTTATGGTAAAAAGCCGAACCAACTTAATCGAGAAGAAAAAGAAGTCGTATCTTCTGTTAGTCAAGCAGCCGGTGCTTTAGTGGGCGGAGCGGCAGCAAATAGTAGCCAAGGAATTGGTGTAGGACTAACTACAGCTAAGAATGCCGTGGAGAATAATTTCTTGAGTGATGCATCAAGAGCGAGATTAAATGCCTTAAAAACAAAATATCATCGTGGAGAAAAATTAACAAACAAAGAAAAATTGGAGTTTAGAGATTTAATTGAATCAGATCAGCGTAGTGACATTCTCTTGGATAAATTTAGAAAAGATCCAAATTCCTTAAATAGCAAGGAAAGAGAGGCATTTTTAAGCTATGTAGATCGTTATTATATAGAAACTGTTACGGGGAATACCGCATCTGGTTATAAATTGGCATCACCAACATCACTGGTTAATGCTCAAAATCGTTTTGAATCAGAATATTTAATAAACGATCCTGTACCAAAACGAGATTATGGTCATTTCCCTTTTGCTGGTACGGATGCGCAAAGATCGCAAGCAGTGAATACTTTGCCAGAAGAGAGTAAGAACTGGCTAGGATGGCGTTCTGAAAAACATTCTCGTGATGAAGATATGTATTATACTGTCAAGAACGAACTTGATGCTTCTGAGAATTATAAAAATTCAGCGAATGGGAAAATAGCTTATTCAGTTAAGGATGGGTTGGAGGCAGGCTCTATGTTTGCTTTAGGTAGTGGAACTGCTGTTGTAAGAAGTGTTGCCCTCATGGAGAAAGCCGCCGCAACAGTTGGAGGTGAGGCTATTACTCTAGCTAATAAAGGGGGGCAAGTGTTACGTCTTGGCAAAGATGCGGCAACAAAAGCTTACATTGATGGTCAGATAAGATATGTTAATTTAGTTGATAAGGGAATTAAAGCCTACAATACCACTTTAACAAAAGCAGCAAATGCCTATATCAACGGACAGCTTGCGTATGCGGATGCTATTGCGAAAGGAGTTAATACAGCTAAAATAGCGGCACGAGAAGGTATTGAAGGAACTCGGGAATTAGTGAGTCAAGGGATTTATTATTCTTATCGACCAGCTGAGTTGGTTGTTGATACTGGGAAAGCTATAGCTTCAATGCCTAAACCATATAAGACAGCACTTGGTGTCAGTACTGGTGCAGGGGTCGCAGGTGAATCGTTTTATTATATGGATGGCTCGAAAAGTTTATCTAATCCAGCAGATGTTTTGGGCTCTGTATATAATGTTGGTGTAAATGCAGCTTATGATTCCGCTTTTTATACGGCAAACCCATTGCAATCTTTAGGACTTGATACATTGAAAGGGATTGCTAAAGATGGTAAAGGTGCTAACGATGCTTTTTATGATTCTGGTAAATCTAATAGCATATCAATGAGCATTGAGGGGTTAGGTAAAAAATTTGGTTTGAGTGATACAATGACTAAATTTATATCTTCATCAGTTAATAATGCTGTTGATTATAATAAAGAAAGCATAAATAGAGATAAGCCTTCTAAAGGAGAATAATGAAATTTATTATTACACTAATAAAAGTAGCTATAGTTTCTTTTTTAGCTACATCAATTTTTTATTTATTTGAATATATAGAATATGGAGGAGTACAGGATTTCTTCTCTTTTATAAAAAAATTTTATTTATATATACTTTTTATTGTTATATTAGGAATCTTAGGTAGGGAAAAAATAGATCATTGAATTTTAATGGATAGGTATTTCAGTAATATATCCAAAAGATTAAGTTTTCTGACGTTAGGTTTTTATTGGCTTTTAAATTTTTAGCTACCTAAAAGGTATATAATTTAAAATATCTAGATATAAAGTGCGGTCAATTTCCAAAGGGTTTTAAAACCTCTTAAAAATTGACTGCACTTTTTATTTTCAACGATATTTAAGTTGAGCAAACTTTATAATTTCACATCCAACTTCGCGTAAGCGCGCTCTACTTTTTCTAATGCTTTTTCTACGGAAACATCACGAGCAAGTAAGACACCTAAACGGCGATGGCCATTGACTTCGACTTTGCCGAAAATGCGAATATTGGTGTGCGGTTCAGCCAATACTTCGGTGATATTGCCAAATTGCACGTTTTTCGATTGACCTTCTACCACAATGGCTTTGGAAGCGGATGGGCTAATTAAGGTGATTTCTGGGATAGGTAAGCCTAAAATTGCACGGGCGTGTAAGGCAAATTCAGATAATTCTTGAGAAATTAGCGTGACCATACCAGTATCATGTGGTCGAGGGGAAACTTCATTGAAGATAACCTCATCACCACACACAAACATTTCCACGCCGAAAATACCGCGACCACCTAATGAAGTGGTGATTTTTTCTGCGACCTCTTGTGCTTTTTTCAAGGCTGCATCAGACATGGCTTGTGGTTGCCACGATTCACGATAGTCGCCATCTTCTTGACGATGGCCGATTGGCGCTAAGAAGCTGGTGCCATTAATGTGGCGAACGGTGAGTAAGGTGATTTCATAATCGAATTTAACAAACCCTTCTACAATCACGCGTCCTGCGCCTGCGCGACCACCTTGTTGAGCGTAATCCCAGGCTTTTTGTAAGTCGTCTTTGGATTTTAAAATACTTTGACCGTGGCCAGAAGAAGACATAATTGGTTTTACCACGCAAGGAATACCGATTTTTTCAACCGCACTTTGGAAGTCCGCAAAGTTATCGACAAATTGATAAGGTGAGGTTGGTAAGCCAAGCTCTTCGGCAGCCAAACGGCGAATGCCTTCGCGATTCATCGTCAGCTTGGTGGCTTTGGCGGTAGGCACAACATTAAAACCTGCTTTTTCTAATTCAATCAGCGTATCTGTCGCGATGGCTTCCACTTCCGGCACGATGTAATCTGGGCGCTCTTTTTCCACTAAGGTTTTGAGGGCTGCCCCATCTAGCATGGAAATCGTATAAGCGCGATGTGCCACTTGTTGTGCTGGGGCGTTTTCATAACGATCGACGGCAATCACTTCCACGCCTAAACGTTGTAATTCAATCACCACCTCTTTGCCCAGTTCACCAGAGCCAAGCATCATCACTTTAATAGCATTCGGGGTTAATGCTGTACCTAGGGTTGTCATGTTGTGTCCTTATTTTAAGAAAGATTCATCAAGTGCTAAATCGTCATTTTTATTAATCCCCACACCGCGAGCAATCACATTTTTAGCAATATCATGTGCTTCTTCTAAAGAATGCTCGGTGTAAGTTCCACATTGGTATTCGTTTAATTCAGGAATTTGGTTTTGATCTTGCACGGTTAAAATATCTTTCATAGAAGCTAACCATGCATCAGCCACTTGTTGCTCGTTTGGTGTGCCAATTAATGACATGTAAAAACCTGTGCGACAGCCCATTGGGGAAATATCGATAATTTCTACATTGTCATTGTTTAAATGGTCACGCATAAAGCCCGCAAATAAATGCTCAAGGGTGTGAATCCCTTTTGGTGGGAGAATTTCTTTGTTTGGAATGCAAAAACGAAGATCAAAAACGGTGATGTCATCGCCCTTTGGGGTACGCATCGTTTTGGCAACACGTACGGCTGGTGCGTTCATACGGGTGTGATCCACTTTAAAACTGTCGAGTAATGGCATATTTATTTCCTTGAAAATCAGTGATTTGTAAATTAATCGCAGGTTTTTGTAAATTTTTTTACATTTTTTTACAATTTCTTTGAACTTTTCTTTTTAGCGTCGGTCTTATAGAACAAGCAACTTGCAGTTGTTTTAATAAAATTGGTTCCTTAGGTTATTTGCCCCTTACTTGATAAGGGGCGTTTTTTTATCTGTTGAATATCAATTCGTCTTTATTCTAGCCCACAACCCGGTTATGCACAAAGGCTATTCTCGGCTATGACACGAAAGGTAAACTGAAAAAGAGCAAGGCAATATAACGCAGTCCTTTTCCAATCGTCATAAAAATCAAACAACTTAGCCAATTCAATCGAAGCCAACCGGCTACCGCACAAAACACATCCCCGATAATAGGCAACCAGCTCAATAATAAAGTGATGGCGCCATAGCGTTGTATTTTGTTTATCACCCATAAAGTGCGGTCATTTTTGCTGTCAATTTTCGGAAACCATCGCCCAATCCAGTAAGTGGTGAGGCTACCTAGTGTGTTTCCTGCGGTTGCCATAAAAACAAGCCAAAAAATATCCGCACTTAATAATGAACCGACCAATACTTTTGGCACAGCCAGGGAGACAAACACAATTTCTGAATTACCTGGCAAAATGCTGGCGCTTAAGAAAGCGCTGAAAAACATCAGCCATAAACCATGGGTTTGCCAAAAATCAGCCCAAAAGCTGAAAGAGAAAATGTCCCACATTAGGCTCTAATAATCTCGCGCGTTCTGACATCAAACACATCCATCCCTGCATTTAATCCCGCTTTTACGCCGAGATCGGCATCTTCAAAGACTATACAGCGTGATGGTTCGGCTTTTGCCAGTTCTGCGCAGCGTAAAAAGGTTTCTGGATGCGGTTTATGTTCTTTCACATCATCAGCGCTGACAATAGCGTTAAAGTAATGTTTGATATTTAATTTTTGCATTAACATATCAATGATTTGGCGGTTTGAGCCTGAACCAAGTGCAATTGGCTTTTGTTGATAGTAATGACGCACCACGTCAAAGGTCGGAAGTAATTTTGATTCTGTTGGAATCAATTCATAGGAAAGTTTGCGTTTTGCTTGTATCACTTCATTTAAACGTTCTTGTGGCATACCGGCATCTTGCATAATGGCAGAGGCGATAGTGCTCACGGTTGCGCCACCTAAATCATACATAATTTGGCTGTTAAAACGATAACCAAATTGTTCTCCCACCATGTTCCAGGCGCGGGCGTGTACTGGCATGGTGTCGATTAAGGTGCCATCCATATCAAAAATAAGGCCATCATATTTTTCAAAAAGTCTGTTATCTATCATTTATTGCTTTCCTAGTTAGTAAATTTTTTCACTTTGTTTCAATTTTGTGATCTGTGCACTGGTAATTTTGTGAAATAGCGGTAAAGTTATCCTATCTTAAAAAGGAATGTTATGTCGTTACTCAAACAATTAACCCGTTGGAAAATTCGCGGTCAGATTGATCAGGACGTTATTGATATTATTCTGACTTTGCAAAGTCGCCTAGAGCATCATTGGCGCATTGATGTGTCCATTCCGACGGTTATCACACTCTTATTGCATATTGCCAACAGCCTTGCCCGATTAAAACGAGGCGGTTGCGTTTCTCCGCTTCATCAATCCTTTTATGATGAAATGCAAAGTGCAGTCATTTTCCCTGATGTTTTGGAAATTCACCACGATTTGCTTTCTTTTATTCCGCAAGACATTCCCGAAGCCGAGCAGAGCTATTATCTCGCCAATATTTATAGCTTGCTGTTGGAGCAAGATAAAAAATAAGGGCACGAAAGCCCCTATTCTATCAGTTAAAAATTAAACTGAGTTCTAAATCTTTGAGTAAATTGCTTTCTAAGCGTAAATCATTCCATACTAACGGATTATTATCCAAGTAATGTTTCTCAAAAGTCAGTTCCCAAGTCTGCAAAGAGCGGTCAATTCTGAGATTGATTTTATCGGTGCTATCTGTCGCCTGGCGAGATTTATTCAAAATTACCGAAATGCGTAAAAGAAGCAGTAAAGCAAGGACATCTTCATCCGCATAACGAGCAAAAATCGGTAAATCATTCTTTTTAAATGCACCCGTGTGATAACGAACTAAATTCACCAATAAGCGTTGTTGCTCACGATCAAAACCCGGTAATTCCATATTTTGCAGAATATAAGCGGAATGTTTTTGCACATTGCGATGATTAATGACAATACCGACTTCTAATAAGCGTGCCGCCCAAATCAGCAGGTTTTTCATTTCATCAGCAAGATGCGGTTTTTGCCAATGGGTGTATTGGCCAATTAAGGTTTTCGCACTATTGGCTACGCGATCAGCCTGCGCCAAATCTAAGTTAAATTGTTCGGCAAGTCCTAGCGCGGTACGAGTACGGATGTCTGAAACTTGGAAGTTTTTTTCTAAGCTGTAAATAACTCCTTCACGCAAAGCACCGTCAGAATAGCGCATATTTTCTAAGCCAAAAACGTCAAAAACGGCACTTAAAATGGCTAAGCCTGGTACAAAGACATCGATGCGATCAGGGTTTAAACCCGCTATGTTAAGCTCTTCAAAATGGGAAGCTTGTAAGGTTTGTTCAATTAAATTTTGTAATCGTTCAGCTGTGATGATGCCGTTAGGATCAAGGGTCGCGGTAATCACTTGATAGACGGTTTTGATGGTGCCAGATGAACCTAACACTGATTGCCACCCGAGCTTGCGATATTCCCAGCTTAAATCTTCAATTTTATTGACCGCACTTTGGCGAGCTTGCTCGAAGTTTTCTTTGGAAATTTCGCCATTCGGAAAGAATTTTTTGGCAAAGCTCACACAGCCCATGTGACGACTTTCTGCCACTAAGGGGGTGAAATCATCACCGATGATCATTTCGGTCGAGCCACCACCAATATCGATGACCAGTTTACGTCCGCTTTCTGGTTGAGTGTGGCAAACACCCGCATAAATGGTTTTGGCTTCCGTTTGACCGCTGATGATATTAATCGGATAAGGAAAGACAGTGGCAGCCTGACGTAAAAATTCGTCATTATTGACCGCTCTTCGTAAGGTATAGGTGCCTACGACATTCACATCTTCTGGTGCAAAACCTTGTAAGCGTTCAGCAAAAAGTGCAAGGCAATTTACACCGCGCTCAATGGCTTCTTGGCTTAATACATTGTGCTCATCTAAGCCGTCGGCGAGCCTCACTTTTTGTTTTAAACGAGAAAGCACCTGAATCGAACCATTGATAATGCGCGCCACAATCATGTGGAAGCTGTTTGAGCCTAAATCAATGGCGGCAATCTCCCGGGCCTCACCTCGGTGATGAGGTTCTACGAGTTGAGCCAGTTGCTTGTCGTTATGCATGTCCTTTCCTAAAATTCAAATTGATACAATAAATCAAAAACTTGGTTTGTGCTGGAAACCGATTGGAAATAAAGTTGTGGCATTAAGCGGTAACGTAAGGTCACTTCGGCTAAGCCATCAAACAATCCTACACCATATTTCACTTGTAAGCGTTTACCAATATTACCACTAACTTGTACTTTGGAGCTATCCCCAACACCGGCAGTGCCTAAGTTTAAGTCTTGAATACCAAAGGCTTCACCAATACCGCCGACTACTTTACCACTTTTCGCTAAACCTAAGCCAAGTAATGCGGCGCCCACAGAACCACTAGAACCTGCTTCACCGCTGTTTTCTAATGAGCGACCGGTTAATAAATAAGAAAGTGCCTGGTCTTGAGATTTGGCTGGATCAGAGAAAATAGTGACTTGTGGGCTAGATGCCATACCAATCACTTTTACCCCTGCGGTCACTTTACTGTCTTCCATGGCTTCTGGGTTACGAATCGCCTCAATATTTAACATCGGTTGTGAAGGTAAACCGGCGAAGCTGATTTGCCCTTTACGAATTAATAAATCCTGTCCAAAAGAAGCATAACGACCATTTTTCAGGTTAATTTGACCGAATAAACCTAATTTGCCTTTATCCTGTTTTACAGAAAGTAAGCCGTTCAAATTGGTTTTTAAACCATAGGCATCTAAATGCACATCATCACCGATTTTAATTTTTAAATCAGATTGAATTTGCATGCCCGATTTGGTTTCTGAAGCAAATTGGCGATTAATGAGTTCTTCTTTACTTTTTCTTGGGCCATTTAAAATGACTTCGTCTTCACTCACCGGTTCAGCATTATCCGGCAAGCTTTCAATGGCAATTCTTGCCCATGGAATATCCACGTTTCCGCTTAAATCTAAGCGTTTTGGTGACGCTTTGACAACCACATTTGGGCTGACTTTTAATTTCGCCATAGATGGAATATCGACTTTGAAATTATCTGCTTGCGCTCTGACTTCTGCCGTCCAGTTATCCATGTGAGCCCAGTTAGCTTGCCCGTTAATATTTAGCTTGCTATCTGGTGTTTGAACATGACCATTTAAGATTGAAGAGGTACCATTAAAGCGAATTGCGACTTGGCCATCAGTTACGTCAAAAGGCAGGCTTTTTAGTTTTGTTTTTATATTGCGAATATCGAAATTACCGTTTAATAATGGTTTTTCTAAATTGCCACCGAAACTTAAGCGAGAAACCACTTCACCATCCATGCTTTCCCCGCTAGAGAAAAGTTGATTCGCTAAGGATAAGCGTAAACCTTCAATGGTAAAGGTGCCGCCTAATTGACGACCTTTACTTAAATCATTAATTTTTAAGTCCGTGCCGATTCGGCCTTGATTCTGAACGTTAATGTCTGATTTCAGAGTTAAATTGTTATTTTGAATATCGGCATTCACACTTAATTTAGGAATATCTAGCTTAAAGGTGCGGTAGTCTAATTTTTGTGCCACACCAATGTTATTGCCTTCCACTACCACATTTAGTTGTAACGGTTTATCACTGAACCATGCCACTTTTCCTCGGCTTTGTAATTGGCCTTTGAGCGTGTTTTGACCCATCAATCTATTCACTAAATCTAAATTAATGCGTTTAAGCTCAAAAGGAACTTCGCCGTTTTTCCCTGCCGTAAATTGTTGTGGAAAACACAAATCTAAATCTTGGTTAACCCAGCAGTGTGACCCAATGGTGGCTTGGATTTTTTTATTGTCATAAGTCACCGGAATGGTTTGATTCACTTTAAAATCACCAATAGGTGAGTTTAGGCTCACTTGGCTTAAATTGCCTTTCCATTGCTGAGAAGTGCGGTCAAAATTCCCCGCGATTTGTAAATCAGCTGCAACGGGTTCACCTTTTGATTTTAAGGTGAGCGTATGATGTTTTTCATCACCTGATGCATTCAAATCAATGTTATGCAATTTAACGCTGTCACCATAACGGAAGTTTTCCGCTTTGACGGTGAGTTCACCTTTCACTTGTGGTTCACTGACAACATTACCTTTAATTAAGGCTTTGGATAAATCTAATCCTTGGAAGTGCAAGCCTTGTGCAGTTAAATCAGTATTAATGGTTGGCGCAGTAAGCTTACCTAAAATCTGTGCTTTGCCGACTACGGAGCCCGATAAATCTTGCCACAGGCCACGTAAACTTGGTGCGTTGATATCTAAATCTAGGTTTGATTTGTCACCTAATATACCTTTTGCCGCAATGCGGTTATCGCCATAGTTCAGCAATAAATCAGGAATGTTTAATAAGGTTTCATTACTTAAAAAGACACTACCTTTTAAGCTTAATGGGCGAGAGGAAAGACTACCGGTTAAATCCACGGTAGGTACATCCACTTTCCAATGATTGGAATCAGCGGAACCTTGTGAGCTCACTTTGCCTGATAATACGGCTGGCATGGCAGGCACATAAGGGCGAATGTTCATTTTGTTTAAATCAGCGGTCACATCCCATTGCGCGCCGTCTTTCCAGTTTGATGAGCCTGTTAAACGTGCCGTACCATCTAGGGCGGCAAGTTTTAATTCGTTGATGGTGATTTCGTAGAGTTTACCGTCTGCATTTAAATCGACGTGAGTATGAGGGATATGATCCATACCTTCCACGCCCCCAACAACCTCTGCGTGATAATTCAATAAATCGCCTGTGAGTTTGATATCAACATCGTTAATTTTGAGCGGTGCTAGGCTGTCTGCAAAAGCATATTGACCTTTTTTCGCTTTTAACTGCAGATTTAATGGCATTTTATCTTCGGCCAGTTTCACGTCACCGGTTAAGGTGGCATCAAGTACACCCTGTGTGGTTAACGAAAGTGCGGTCGTTTTTTTCAATGAACCCGATAAATTGAGATCAACTTTGCTGGCAGGCAGAATGGTTTTGTCTTTTGATTTAAATGCTTGGAGATCAGATTTTAATGTGAGAGCCACCGGAAAATCTTCATTGAGCTGGAGTTGTCCTTGGCTAGAAAGTGTACCAAGAGAGCTGTCAATGTCGAGTTTTTGTAATTTCACTAAATGATCGGTGGCATCCGCTTGCAATTCCACTTTAGGCACAGTGATTTTTTGGATTTCTTCGCCTTTTTCATTGAGCGATTGATATTGCCAGTTTGTACCCAAAAAACTTGGAATGTGCATATCAAAAGGCAAGTTCACCGCATTTAAATTACCTAAAAAAGCCGGTGTGAGTGTTTGCTCAATTTGCGCCCAATCAACGGGTTTAGCGGGTTCTTTTTGCTCGGGCTGAGGGGGATTCGGTTGAGTTTGGGAGACCGTTGAGAAAAGCACGTCTGAAAGCGTGGTGGGCTCAAGGGTAAGGCCAGATTCATTGTTTAAACTGATCGCACTTTGAAAAGACGAAAACGTAATATTGCTTTGATCGAGTTTCATATCAAAGTCAGTAATCGCCACATTTTTCACTAGCACAGAAACCGGTAAATGGATTTTTTCCATTGGACCACTTTCCGTTTGTTTCTCTTCAGAAGGTGGCATTACACTGGTATCAATGGCAATTTTCGGCTGTGTTAAGCTGAGATCATCAACAATAATATCACCCGAAAGTAAACGAGCTAAATTCAGTTGTAAGCGCGTTTTAGGGAGAGCTACATCTACGCCGGTGGTTTGAAAACGTAAATTTTCTAAGACTAAACCATCTTGTAAGCCACCGCTGACTTGCTCAATAGATAAGCTATCGAGCATTTTATCCGCAAGTTGAATAAGTGCACGTTGTCCACTATCAAAAGACAGTGCTGTGACTAAGCCTAAAACAGGGACAAAAATGACCGCACTTCCAACACATAAAATTTTACGGTAGGTCTTTTTCTTTTTAATGGGGTGCATGGTTTGGTTATCTGGTTGTTTTTCTTGTTCAGACATAGTCATACCCTAAATTTCAGCACCTAAGCCAATGTAAAATTGAATGTTTTTGCTGTTATCTTTATCTCGAATTGGCGTTGCAATATCAAATTTGATGGCACCGACAGGCGATGCCCAACGTACCCCAACACCCGCACCATAACGCAATTCATTGGCTGTGTAAGAGTTAGCAGCTAAGCCTGTATCTGCAAATACCGCTCCCCACCAATTAGAGTAAACTTGATATTGATATTCTAGGCTACCCGTCAATAAGCGAGACCCACCCACGAGTTTTCCATCTTTATTTTTTGGTGAAATTTTCTTATACCCATAACCTCGTACGCTGCGATCGCCCCCAGCAAAGAAACGTAATGCAGGTGGAATTTTACGAATATCAGTGGTATTTAAATAACCAATTTCTGCACGGGTAATAAAACGGTGATTTTCTGCATAAGTACGAATCCAGGCTGTGGAAGCCTGAACTTTAAAGAAGTTGGCTTCAGACATCCATAGTTTATTCCCTAAATCGACCGTGATTTTTTGGGTATCTCCCCATGTTGGGAATTGACCACCTTTTAAACGAGTTCGATTAAAGCCTCCTGTTGGGTAAACAAGGAATGTTTTATCAGCAAGATCTGCTTGTGTGAAACTGTCATAACGGACACGAATACCGCCAAAATATTGCCAACCCTCGCTATTATTCCAATAACGTAATGCAGCGAATGTGAGGGCCTTGGTATTTGTGTCATTTTTATTTTCTTTTTCATAACCAGTTGAAAACTCATAATAATAATTTAATGGATTTTTCAATAATGGCATTTTATAGGTGGCTTCAAAGTTTTGCTTTGGCGCAGAGACGTAAAGATTTGTACGAAAGCTATGGCCTCGACTATTGATCCAAGGTTTTGTCCAACCAATTTGGACATGAGGGCCCGTATCGGTTGCAAAACCTACCCCAAGTTCCATGGAGTTTTTCTTACGTGGATAAAGTAAAAGTTCGATATCGACTAATTTATCTTCTTCACGGACATGCGGTTGTAAAAGTACGGAGCTAAACCAGTTGGTGGAAGAAAAATTATTGGTTAATTCAGATAAATCACTGACTAAATAAGGCTCGCCCGATTTGATGTTGAGCATGTTTTGCAAATAATCTTCGCGAATTTGGGAATGGTTGAAGGTGATATTGCCATAATGATAACGTACGCCACTATCAAACAGCATGCGCCACCATGCTTCATGCGTTTCTGGGCTGATTTCTAAACGAGAAATTTGGAATTTCCCGTCAAGATAACCACGAGCTAGCGCAAGGTTTGAAATGCTGCTTTTATAGTCATCGTATTTTTGATGCTCAACTAACTCACCTTGTTTTGGCAAGTTTTTACGGAGTGCCGTGAAGTTTTCGTCTTCTGCGGCTTCGCCTGTAATTTCAACGTCTGTTCCCGCAATTTTACTTGGCTCACCCGGGGTGACATTCGCAATAAGTAAATCTCGTTGACCTTTACGTTTTTTCAATTCAAAGGTCACGGAAGAACCATAATAACCGAAGACTCGAAGGCCTTTATCGACAGCATCTGAAACTAATTGTTTATACCGATCTGAGCCGTCCATCTCGCCTTTATCAATGAGATTGACATTCATGTCAGTATTGCGAATGGCGCGTTCACCCTTAATACCGCGGATCTCAATATCTACGGTTTGTTCTGCAAGGGCTGAAAAACTCATCCATCCAAGCAAAAGTGCGGTTATTTTTAACGAAATTTTTTTCATTTTATTACAAGCTAAACTTTAAGAAGATCCACATCAAACCGCCCTAGTTTACCCATAAAATAAGGGGATTACCAACGCAATTATGGATGGGATTTGAAATTGTTATATGCATTTGAGCGTTAATACGACAATGCGATCAAAGAAAGAGTTTCCTTTGCTTTGAAAAAAATAGCGATTTTTCTCTTTATTCAGACATTTAACCAAAATGTAACTGGGCCATCATTGGTGAGGCTCACTTGCATATCTGCTGCAAATTGTCCGTTAGCAACGGTCACTTTTTCTGTACATTTTTGCGAAAAATATTCATATAATTCGTTAGCTAATGCTGGTGCGGCACCTTTTGAGAAACTTGGTCGTAGCCCTTTTTGTGTGTCTGCAGCTAAAGTAAATTGGGATACCACAAGCACTTCGCCACCGATTTGTTGCACGTTTAAATTCATTTTGTCATTTTCATCACTGAAAATACGGTAATTTAACACTTTCTCAGCGAGCTTATCTGCTTTGGCTTGGTCGTCTTCTTTTTCCACGCCTAATAAAACCAATAATCCCTTGCTGATTTGTCCCACAATTTGACCTTCAACTTCCACTTTAGCCTGAGTCACACGCTGGATTAATGCAATCATTTTACTTCCTCTAAATTTGTTTGATTCATTGACTGCACTTCTGCAAGCACTGCAGCTAATTGTGCACCGAATAACACCACCGTCCAGCTGATTTGAATCCACAATAACATGATCGGCAGTGTTGCCATGGCGCCATAAATTAATTGATAAGATGGGAAGGTGGTGATGTACCAAGTAAAGGCTTGTTTCCCTAAAGTAAAGAAAATTGCCGCAATTAATGCGCCTGCTGCGGAGTGTTTGATGCTCACTTTCTTATTTGGCACGACCATATAAATGAGCGTGAAAATAAACCAAGTAGAAAGAAATGGCACAAAGCTGAGGAGTTTTAAGCCAAAAGAGAGCGTTTCAGATTGCTCGAACATGGCTTTAACATAGGAACTTGCCGCAATGCTAGTACCGATTAAAAGCGGGCCGAGCGTTAAAATGAGCCAATAAATAGCAAATGACGTAAAAATCGGGCGATTACTAGTGTCTTGCCAAATACCATTGAGTGTACGGTCGATGGAGTTAATGAGCATCAATGCCACTAAAATCAAACTCACAATCCCCACGGCACTCATTTGCTTGGAGTTACGGACGAATTCATCAATATATTGTCCCACAACATCACTCGCGGAAGGCGCGAAATTGGTGAAGATGAATTCTTTCAATGCACCGGTTACTTCGTTAAAAACGGGAAAAGCAGAGAAAATTGAAAACACCACCATAATTAATGGCACGATAGCGAGCATGGTGCTGTAGGTGAGTGAACCGGCAGCTTGCGTTAATTTATTTTCTTGAGAACGCTGCCAGAATAATGCGAAAAAAGACGTTAAGGTCATTAGAGCAAGCCTCCGCAACAATGTTTAAATTTCTTCCCTGAGCCACAAACACAAGGCTGTTTATTGCTTGGGAGCGGTACAGTGGGATCAACAAAATACCAACGACCATCAATTTTTACAAAAAGAGAATATTCGTGATGCACTTGCGGCTGTTCGTTGCCTTGAAAATGTGCTTTAAATTCAACCGCACTTTGTGTTTTGGTTAAGGTTTCTGCTTTGACAATATCTAAACCGAGCCATTGCGTTTCATCAGCCCAATCTTGCAGGGCTTTTTCATCTAATAACGTTTGTTGGCTTGGCACAGTGGTTTGCACGATATAAGGAATCTTTTTAAGCACAAACGCTGAATAGCGGGAGCGCATAAGTTGTTCCGCGGTTTCTGGAAACATGTTGCCTGAATGAAAGCGTCCGCAACAATCTTCATAAGAAAGCGAAGATTGGCACGGACAAAGTGCGGTCGTTTTAGCCGACATTTTAGGCTGCCTTTTGTAAATTACGTAATTGTGAATGAATAGAACGTTTAAATGCTGGCGCTAATTCCTCAATGGCTAAGGCTTCTTCTAATTCTGCCACACTTGAAGGGGCAGAAAGTAGCGTGTTTAAACGACGAATAGTCCATTCTGGATAAGGACGGTGTTGCAAGATGAGTTCATCGCCTTGATGAATTTCACCTTCTTCGATCACGCGAACATACCAACCTGTCCAGCCAGACTGACGAATTACCTCTCTTGTATTCTCATTCTTGGTATTATGAGATAAACGCTCGCAAGGTTTGCGTGGTTGAGACACTTCTAAAAGCGTAGTGCCAATTTTGTAAAGATCGCCTATGCAGACATTATCCTCATGCAAGCCGGATACCACAAAGTTTTCACCATAAATCGCGCTACCGTGAAAATCAAACTTTTCACCAAGTAGCTCGTTTAAAGCGGGGAAAGATACATCAGACATAAAAAATAAGGCTTTATCAACACCACCGTGATGGGCTTTTAAGCCTACATCGTTACCTTCTGCACCCATCGTGTGAATGTTTACCATCGGTACCGGTTTTTTACGGATAGCACTTTCATATGAGCTGCCATCCGAGAAAGTTAATATTTCTACTAACCCTGTTTTAATAATAAGAATTTTTGCGTTTGACATCTATTTTTCCTGCTTTTAATTAGTTTTGAGAAATTATACCGTAAAATCACTTAAATTTTGACCGCACTTCGTTTTTTCCTTATTATTCGTTTAAATAAAACCAACAAAACAAAGGAATCTTTATGCAATATTCTCTCGCGCGTACCGAACAAGGTCAAACCCTTGGTATTACCGCAAAAATGGCAAACCGTCATGGCCTGATCGCTGGGGCGACAGGGACGGGTAAAACTGTCACACTACGCAAAATGGCAGAAGCATTCAGTGATGATGGCGTGCCAGTCTTTTTAGTGGATGTAAAAGGCGATTTGTCCGGTTTAGTTAAAGCGGGGACATTCAGTGGCAAAGTGGCGGAACGCATTGAGCAATTTGATTTAGGTGGCGAGAGTTATTTAAATGGCTATCCTGTGTCATTTTGGGATGTATTCGGTGAAACCGGTATTCCACTTCGTACCACGATTTCTGAAATGGGACCATTATTACTTTCCCGTTTATTAAATTTAAACACAACTCAAGAAGGCTTATTAAACCTCGTATTCCGTGTGGCAGATGACAAAGGCTTGCTACTCATCGACTTAAAAGATTTACGTGCAATGCTTAAATTTGTAGCAGAGAACGCCAAATCGTTCCAAGTAGAATATGGCAACGTATCAGCTGCGAGTGTGGGCGCGATTCAACGTGCTTTACTGACACTTGAAAATGAAGGGGCGACCAATCTTTTTGGTGAGCCAGCATTGAACCTTGAAGATTGGTTACAAACTCGTGATGGTCGTGGCGTGATCAATGTTTTAAATTCTGAAAAATTAATCAATTCCCCAAGAATGTATAGCGCATTCTTGCTTTGGTTGATGTCTGAATTATTTGAACAATTACCGGAAGTCGGCGATCCGGATAAACCAAAATTTGTGATGTTCTTCGATGAAGCACACTTACTCTTTGATGGCGCACCGAGTGTGTTGGTGGACAAAGTGGAACAAGTGGTTCGTTTGATTCGTTCTAAAGGTGTAGGGATTTATTTTGTGACCCAAAACCCATTAGACTTACCGGATACCGTGTTAGGCCAATTAGGTAACCGTGTTCAGCATGCGTTACGTGCTTTTACACCACGCGATCAAAAAGCAGTGAAATCTGCGGCAGAAACGTTCCGTTCAAATCCAGCAGTTAATGTGGTGGAAACTATTTCAACTTTAGGTGTGGGCCAAGCATTGATTTCATTCTTAGATGAAAAAGGTATGCCAACGCCAGTTGAAGTGGCTTACGTGTACCCACCGAAAAGCCAACTAGCCCCGATTACTGAAGAAGAGCGAGCCGCGTGGGTGAAAGACGATGAGCTTTATGCCTTCTATAAAGATTATGTGGATAATGAGTCGGCTTTCGAAGTATTAAATGCTCAAGCGGATTTAGCAGCAGTGCAACAAAAACAAGCTGAACAAGCGCAGCAAGAGGAAGAGAGCGGTTTATTTGGTCGCTTAAGCCGAATGATTTTTGGAACACAAAAACGCGGGGATAAACTTTCTCCGACAGAACAAATTGTGAATAGCGTGGCAAAATCAGTGGGTCGAAATATTCGTAATGAAGTGACTAAACAAATTATGCGTGGTATCTTAGGCGCATTGAAAAAATAACGAAAATTTGACCGCACTTTGCGGCAAGAAGAAAAAAGGAGACTGTTATGTCTGATGTATTTCACTTAAACCTGACTAAAGCACAACTGAAAGGTGCAACACTCGCTATCGTACCAGGGGATCCTGCACGTAGCGAACGTATTGCTAAAAAACTTGATAACCCTGAGTTTCTTGCAAGTACACGTGAGTTCACTTCTTGGTTAGGCTATTTAAATGGTCAACCGGTGGTGGTGTGTTCAACCGGTATTGGTGGCCCTTCTACGTCTATCTGTGTGGAAGAGCTGGCTCAGCTTGGCGTGCGTACATTCTTGCGTATTGGTACAACAGGTGCAATTCAACCACATATCAATGTAGGTGATGTTCTTGTTACAACGGGCGCAGTCCGCCTTGATGGTGCAAGCCGTCACTTTGCGCCAATTGAATATCCAGCAGTGGCAAATTTTGAATGTACCACGGCACTTTACAATGCAGCTAAAGAAAAAGGCATAGAGCCATTTGTAGGAATTACAGCTTCTTCAGATACGTTCTATCCAGGTCAAGAACGTTACGATACCTACAGCGGCAAAGTGTATCGTGATTACCAAGGCTTGTTAAAACAATGGCAAGATCTCAATGTGATGAACTATGAGATGGAATCAGCCACATTATTTACGATGTGTAATGCCCTTGGCTTACGAGCAGGTATGGTAGCTGGTGTGATTGTAAACCGTACACAACAAGAAATTCCAAATGAAGCCACCATGAAAGATACGGAAGATAAAGCAGTATCTGTGGTGGTGGAAGCAGCAAGAAAATTGTTAGCGTAAAACTCAGATAAAAAGAACCGCACTTTTTAGAAGTGCGGTTTATTTTTTAACTATTTTTTCGAGCAAAAGCGGCGGCTTCGGCGATTAATTGGTCATCAGGTCGAATGCCTGTGTAGAGCTCAAATTGTTCAACAGCTTGTAGCACAATCACTTCTGCACCAGAAATCGTTTGTTTCCCTTGCTGTTGAGCAAATTGGATAAATGGTGTTTCAGCAGGAATCGCCACCACATCAAAAGCGGTTTGAGCTTGTTGAATAAGATTTTCAGGAAAGGCGAGATTAAATTCTTCTTTTCCACCTTTCATCCCAATTGGCGTAACGTTGACTAAAATGTCTGCCGATTGATTGCCTAAAGATGGGATATATTCATAGTCATAAAGTGCGGCTAAATTTTTACCTGTTTTTTCATTTCGAGCAAAAATCTTAAGATGCTCAAATCCACTGTTTTTAAAGGCTGCGACGACGGCTTTTGTCATACCACCACTGCCTTGTACAATCACTCTACTCTTTTTATCTAATTGATATTCTTCGATAAGTTTAACAATGGCAATATAGTCGGTGTTGTAAGCACGAAGAAAACCTTGATCATTCACAATGGTATTCACAGACTGAATGGCTTGTGCAGAAGGGGAGATTTCATCTAAAAATGGCATGCAGCTTTCTTTAAAAGGCATTGAAACGGCACAACCTCGAATACCAAGTGCACGAATGCCTTTGACGGCGCTTTCAATATCCGTGGTAGTAAAGGCTTTATAGATAAAATTAAGCCCGAGTTTTTGATATAGATAGTTATGGAATGTTGTGCCAAAATTGCCCGGTCTGCCAGAAAGAGACATGCAAAGTTGGGTGTCTTTGTTAATCATATTTTGGTCTTAAATATTCAAATTTATATCATCATCAATAAAATATTGATTCATTTCAAAAGCTGGTTTTGCCGCTTTGTCTTTAATTAGATTGGTAATGATATCTTAAAAAAGTTATAGGGTGTAATACTACACTAAATAGAAAAGTAAGAGCGAAAAGCGTTCCGATGCAAAATACACAATTTAAGAACAATAAACATACAACATTATCGGTAATAAATAATGTATTAGTTTCTACAGCTTGAAGATCCCAGCTATCGATGTATGTCAAAAATATAAATGTTGCTACAAGAAGCAGTAATGATATGATGAAGACTAGTTTTCTCTGTATGGTTTTTATTATACTTTTCTCTATTGTAATACCAGAATCAATCATTTCACGTTCAGATAAATAAGTAAACTTTGAAGTCAATACAGTATAAATAGCAAACAAAGGGGCTATTATCATTGATAAATTTGAAATTACTTCAGATTGAAAGGAGTATATATGAGAGTATACTCCATTCCCTTTTATTAAATACGTATCAATGAATACTTCAAAATCAGTTATTGGAATATTATTAAAAAAAATGACTACGAGAACAAACAATACTGATATAAAAACACTACCATATACTAAAAAATCCTCATTTATCAAAAATTTTGGATATTTTTTATCTCCGTTCATATAGATCCCATCTTATTAAGTTTTTCAAGATAATCTGCTATACTTAAATTACCGTTATTAACACGCATAGCAAAACTAGACATATTATTTCCCTCAATAAATTGCTAAAAGCGGTTAAACTTAGTTTGATGCTACATTTTTATATGTTAATTGTCTAAGAATTCATCATTTAAAGTCAAAATGAAATTTTTTAAAATTTATTACAATAATTTTAAGTATTTGTAAGTATATTAACCTTTTAAATATTCAAATTTATATAATCATCGATAAGATATTGGTTTATTTCAATTTGGTCGGTATATATGATACTTTAATGAAGATACTGGGTGACGTATTACGCTAAACAGCACAAAAAGTGTAAAGAATGTCCCTGTATAAATTATATAAGTTAAGGATAGCAACCATATTACATTATCCCTAACAAATAATGTATTAGTTTTAGATTCTTCAAGATCCCAATTATATATGTATGTTAAAAACATACACATCGTTACAAGAAGCAGTGCTGATATAATAAAGCAAAATTTCATTAATATAGTTTTTTTTACACTTTTCTCTATTACCCTTCCACTATTAATAATTTCATTTTCCGACGAGTAAGTGAGCTTCAAAGTTAATGCTAGATAAATAGCAAACAGTGGAGCAATAATCATCGACAAATTTGAGATTATTTCAGATTGAAAGGAGTATATATGAGAATATACTCCTCTCCCCTTGACTAAATATTTATCGATAAATATTTCAAAGTTAGTTATTGGAACATCGTTAAAAAAAATAATTACAGATATGAATAATAGCAAAACAAATATGAAGCTATACGTAAAAAAAAACTCATTCATCGAAAGTTGTGGATACTTTTTTTCCTCAGTCATATGTTTTCCTTTTTGCAAATATTTTTAAATATTCAAATTTATATCATCATCGATAAAATATTGATTCATTTCAAAGGCTGGCTTCGCCGCTTTGTCTTTGCCGACAATACGAGCAGGCACACCTGCAGCGGTGGCATATTCAGGCACAGGTTGAAGTACAACAGAGTTGGCACCAATTTTGGCATATTTGCCCACTTCGATATTACCGAGAATTTTTGCCCCTGCTCCAATCATCACACCTTCTCGTACTTTTGGATGGCGATCGCCGGATTCTTTACCTGTACCACCGAGGGTAACACCTTGTAAGATAGACACATCATTTTCAATTACCGAAGTTTCGCCGACAACAATACCGGTAGCGTGGTCAAACATAATGCCGTGCCCAATTTTGGCCGCAGGATGAATATCCACATCGAAAGCCACTGAAATTTGATTTTGTAAATAAAGTGCGAGTGCTTTTCGATTTTGGTTCCACAAATAATGGGTAATTCGATAGCTCTGAATAGCGTGAAAACCTTTTAGATAAAGCAATGGTGTGGACCACAATTCCACAGCAGGATCGCGGTGGCGCACAGCTTTAATATCACAAGCAGCACAGTCAATGATATTGGGCTCGGCCTGATAGGCTTCTTCAATAATTTCACGTAGCGAAATTGCCGGCATGATCGGGTTAGCCAGTTTATTTGCAAGTAAATAACTCAAGGCACTGCCAAGATTTTGATGTTTTAAAATGGTGGAATGGAAAAAGCTTGCGAGCATTGGTTCGCATTCTGCTAATTCTTTTGCCTCTTGGCGAATGTGTTGCCATACTTCTAACGTCATTTTTTCTCCTTATTCGCCTTTTCGTTCACGACCTAATAAGCTCAGTGCGACTTCTTGTGCACTTTTACCACAAAAGAGCATTTGGTAAATTTGTTCTGTAATCGGCATTTCCACGTCTTGTCGTTGCGCCAATAAATAGGTTTCTTTGGTGTTATAAAACCCTTCCACCACCTGACCAATTTCATCCATGGCTTGTTGGCTATCAGTCCCTTTGCCAAGCATTAAACCAAATCGACGGTTACGGGATTGGTTATCGGTACAAGTGAGCACTAAATCACCTAAACCAGACATGCCCATAAAGGTTTGTGTATTCGCTCCCATGGCTACACCTAAGCGAGTAATTTCCGCAATTCCACGGGTAATCAATGCCGTTCTGGCATTGGCACCAAATCCCATACCATCTGAAATACCTGCGCCAATCGCAATTACGTTTTTAATGGCGCCACCTAATTGAACGCCAATCATATCTTGGTTTACATACACCCGAAAATGCTGACTGCAATGAATTCGCGCTTGAAATTCTAAGGCAAACTTTTCATTACGAGAGGCAAGGGTAATCGCTGTTGGTAAACCTTGAGCCAATTCTTTCGCAAAAGTGGGACCTGAAAGCACTGCGGTTGGAATTGCTTTACCTAAGGTTTCTTCCACTACTTCTTGTAGTAATCGGCCAGTGTTACGTTCTAATCCTTTAGTTGCCCAAATTAAACGATGATCAGGTTTTAAGTGCGGTCGAATTTTTAAGAGAATTTCGCCGAAAGCATGGCTTGGCACCACAATTAAAATGTCTTTCGATTGCTCAAGCGCCGTTTTCAAATCCAATTCTAAATGCAAACTTTCTGGAAATTCAATATCAGGTAGAAAACGGCGATTTTGACGTTCCTGTTGCATTTGATTAATGTGCTCGGGATTGTGCCCCCAAAGATAGGTTGGAGAGCCATTGCGAGAAAATGAGATAGCGAGTGCTGTTCCATAAGAACCGCAACCAAGAATGGTAATTGGAGATTGGGATGGGTTCATTTCAATCACCTTTAAAATAAAAGGGCAGACGGTATCGCCTGCCCTTATCACAATTAATGTTGGGTTTCCTGATTTTCTTCCGCTTCGGCTGCTGCTTGCTGCTTGTTCATGTAATCAATGAACAACGCATCGAAGTTTACTGGAGAAAGGTTTAATGCCGGGAATGTACCGCGATTTACTAAGTTAGAAATCAATTCACGTGCATAAGGGAAAAGCATATTTGGGCATTGAGATGTTAAGCAGTGTGCCATTTGAACATCTTCTAAACCGCTGATTGTAAATACGCCAGCTTGTTTTACTTCACAAATAAACGCCACATCACCAGAGTCTTCCATGGTGGTTTCTACGTTGATGTTTAACGTGACTTCGTATAAATCTTCACCCACTTGAACGGCTTCAGTGCTTAAATCAAAGCCGAGTTTTGGTTTCCATTCTTGGTGGAAAATATGAGGAAGATTTGGTGCTTCAAAAGAAACATCTTTTACATAAATACGTTGAATTTGAAGTACTGCTTCTTGTTGCTCTTCAGCTGCTACTTCAGGTTGTTGATTTTGTTCAGACATAGAGGATCCTTACTTATGTTTTTTTACTAATGGTAAATTTGCACCCGCCCAAGCCGCTAAACCGTCTTTTAACACATAAACTTTTTCAAAGCCTTGTTTGGTTAAAAGTTCTGCGGATGTAGCAGAAGAAACACCGTTAACATCCACAATGATAAGCGGTTTTTCTTTGTGATGTTCAATTTTGCCTACATTTTGATTTTTAATTTCAGTTGGAAGCAAGTTGACGCTACCAATGATATGGCCGCGTTGGAATTCATCAATAGGGCGTAAATCAATCACCACGGCTTCTTCATCGTTCATTAAGCGAACCGCTTCAGGGTTGGTGATGACGCGATATTTTTGTGTCGCACTTTTAAAAAAGGTGAAAAGTGTCATAAAAAGGACAGCAAACCATGCGATCGTTAAAAAAGTGTGTTTTTGAGCAAATTCAATTGCTTGAGGAATAAATTCTTGCATGTTGTTCTCAACTTAATTTTGATAATGAATAAGAGTTTATCTTCAGATGAAATAAGGCTTTAAGTATAACCGCACTTTAGTTATCTTTCAAAAAAATTATCAAGGAAACGCAACGTTGGCGAAAGCTTATACAATCGGATCAATAAAAATGTGATCGGGATCATAAATATCTTATCTTTGTGTTTATTCTACGCCTAATTAAGTAGAGAATAGCCAAACTTAGATTATAAAACGTGAAAGGAGACGCGCATGAAATTAAAAAAATTAACGGCACTTATGATGCTCGGATTTGGTTTTTCGATCGCACAAGCTGCGGAATTACCTAATATTACAATTTTAGCAACAGGTGGCACGATTGCCGGAAGTGGCGAAACTGCCGTTTCTTCTGCTTATAAAGCAGGGCAACTCAATGTTGATGCACTAATTGATGCGGTGCCCGAAATTAAGCAGCTTGCAAATATAAAAGGTGAGCAAATTGTAAAAATTGGTTCACAAGATATGAGCGATGATGTGTGGTTAAAATTAGCAAAAGCCATTAATGCACAATGTAAAGACACCGATGGTTTTGTGATTACTCATGGTACCGATACCATGGAAGAAACTGCTTATTTCTTAGATCTTACTGCGAAATGTGAAAAACCAATTGTATTAGTGGGTGCGATGCGTCCTGCAACAGAAAAAAGTGCGGATGGTCCGTTAAACCTTTATAACGCCGTTGTCGTGGCAACGGATAAAAAATCATCAGGTCGTGGCGTATTAGTGGCGATGAATGGTGAAGTATTAGGTGCACGTGATGTGACCAAAATGAGTACCACTGCAGTACAAACATTCCATTCACCAAACTATGGTACCTTGGGTTATATCCATAACAGTAAAGTAGATTACGAACGTTCGCCTGAAAGTAAACATACCGTAAATACACCATTTAACGTAGATAAATTAGACAGCTTGCCGAAAGTGGGCATTGTTTATGCTTATTCTAATGCACCAATTGAGCCGTTAAATTCATTATTAGATGCGGGCTATCAAGGTATTGTTTCAGCGGGTGTAGGTAATGGTAACGTGAATGCCGCACACTTAGAACGTTTAGAAAAAGCGGCGAAAGATGGCGTTGTGGTAGTACGTTCATCTCGTGTGCCGACAGGTTACACAACGCGTGATGCTGAAGTGGATGATTCTAAATATGGCTTTGTGGCTTCAGGTACATTGAATCCGCAAAAAGCACGAGTGTTATTGCAATTAGCCTTAACACAAACAAAAGATCCAAAAGTGATTCAACAATACTTTGAGGATTTCTAGGAAAGTCATTGAAAGTGCGGTCAGAATTTGAATCAAATTTTAACCGCACTTTCGGATAAAATAGACTAATCCAAGTAATAAATATAGATAATGCACTAGTTTGTTGTTAATATATGTTCCGGAATTATTTTTAAAATTAATATGGAGAAAATATTATGATTTGGGCTCAACTTTTAGTCGTCCTACTCTTTATTTACCTAGGGGCTAGATTAGGCGGTATTGGTATCGGTTTCATGGGTGGTATGGGTGTTGTTGCACTTTCACTACTTGGCTTAAAACCGGGCGCCATTCCGTTTGATGTAATTTCAGTTATCATGTCTGTAATCATGGCGATTGCAGCAATGCAAGTTGCGGGTGGTATGGATTTCTTAGTAAAAATGGCTGAAAAAATCCTACGTAAAAATCCGAAATACATCACTTTCCTTGCGCCAACGGTGACTTATTTTATGACTGTACTTGCGGGTACTGGTCACACCGCGTTCTCAACACTTCCAGTGATTGCTGAAGTGGCAAAAGAACAAGGCATTCGTCCTTCACGTCCACTTTCTATTGCGGTTATCGCTTCACAAATTGCGATTACAGCCTCTCCAATTTCTGCTGCGGTGGTATTCCTTTCAGCTGAATTAGAGAAAAACTTTGGTTTAAGTTACTTACAATTATTAGGTATTTGGATCCCAACTACTTACGCAGCATGTATGATTACTGCGGTGATTTGTAACTTCCTTGGTAAAGATTTGAAAAATGATGAAATTTACCAAGATCGTCTCGCGAAAGGTTTAATTACTATGCGTGGTGAAATGCAAATTGAGATCAAACCTTATGCAAAACGCTCTGTCGCAATTTTCCTTATCGCGATTTTAGTGGTCATGCTTTATGCTACTGCAATAAGTAAAACAGTTGGTTTAATTCAAAACCCAATTCTTTCTCGTGATAACGCCATTATCTCTTTCATGCTTGCGACTGCAGCCATTATCACTATGGCATGTAAAGTGGATACTGCAAAAATTACTAATGCAGCAACTTTTAAATCCGGTATGTCAGCGGTAATTTGTGTGCTTGGTGTAGCATGGTTAGGTAATACTTTTGTTGAAGGTCATATCGATCAAATCAAAGCGGTATCAGCTGAGTTCTTACAACAATACCCTTGGAGTTTAGCGGTCATCTTGTTCTTCGCAAGTACCTTACTTTACTCACAAGCTGCAACTGCAAAAGCATTATATCCAACTGCAATTTTATTAGGTGTTTCACCGGAAGCCGCGATTGCAGCATTTGCCGCAGTATCAGCATTATTCATTCTTCCTACTTACCCAACCTTAATTGCGGCAGTAGAAATGGATGACACCGGTTCAACTCGTATCGGTAAATACGTATTTAATCACCCATTCTTAGTGCCAGGTGTGATTGCAATTGCTTTATCAGTTCTATTCGGTTTCTTAATGGCGGGTGCAGTTCTATAATCTCCTATTAAGCTAACATAAATGAAAACCATCTTGTCTTCGGATAAGATGGTTTTTTAATGGGGAACTTCTTCTTATTGTGATACTCTAAAAGGCAACCTCTTTTTATATATAAGGAAAACCAATGAAGTTATTTAAAATCCTTTTTGCTGCATTAATTGCTTATGCACCAACAGCATGGTCTGCGGTGGATTATAATATTAAATACAGTTCGAATTATTTAATGCCCGCGTATGTGCATTTTAAAGCTGATGGTTCACAGTATTCAGTCAATGCGAAAATTAATGTTCCGTTGTACAACATTGTGTTTACTTCTCGTGGTTCACAAAACGCGAGTCAATTTAAAATGGTGAATTATCAAGATGTGCGTAATGGTAAGACTTATGCCATTTCTAAAATTTCGCCAACAACAATTGAATACGGTAAAGTGAAAAATGGGTTAGAAACTGAGCCGTTAAAATTACCAACTTTTGATTTATTCACCATGGCATTTCAATTGAGTTATTACGATAAATTGCCAACCAGTTTCCAAATTACAAATGGTAAAAAACTTTACCCAATGGAAAATGTGAATGTGAAGAAAGTAGAAAAACAGATCCAATATAACAAGCAAACTGTCACGGAAATTACCTATTCATTTAAAACCGGTAACAAAGACATTATGGTGAAGAAATTCTCAGGTGAGCAATTTCCACGTTATATCAAATACAGCCGAGATGGTGATGATTACGAGTTAGAATTTGATGATTTTGTAAAGTAGAATCGGATGAGAACAAGAAGCCACGCAAGATTGCGTGGCTTTTTATTTTAGTGTGCATACATAAATACTTGAGTGAGGAGAAGTATCGATGAGATAACAAATTGACAGCCTACGATTGGCATGACAAATTTCAACCATTTATTAAATGGAATACCAAGCATTTGTAACGTAACAAGGACTAATCCTGTTGGTGCAAGGAACAACATAATATATTGCCCCCAGTTGTAGGCTGATACGACGATGTCTCTTGGAATGCCAACAGTATCAGCTAGCGGAGCCATAATTGGCATAGCGAGCACGGCAAGACCTGAAGATGAAGGTACAACCAATCCTAAGAAAATGAAGACAATGAGTTGGCCGATAATAAAGATTCCGCCATTCATTCCAGCAACAAGGTGTGTCATACAATCGAGGATGGTGTCAGAAATCATTCCCTGTTCTAGAATGATATTAACTGCTCGAGCTAACCCGATAATCAATGCAACGCCGACTAATTCAGAAGCACCATGAGTAAAGCCATTTACGACATCTTTTTCAGGCAATCCGCTGATAAACATAATAATTATGGTGATGGCCAGGAAGGAAGTCGCCATCTGAGGGAACCACCAACCGCCAAACATCACCCCCCATACCATGAGAGGGAAGGCGCCACTAAATAGAATCAGAATTAGTTTTCTTCTAAAGGTAAATTCAACGGTTGCATTGGGATCGATATCTTTCATATAGAGATCATAGAAGGCTTGGCGATCGTCATAGGTATAAGAAAATTCAGGATTAGCACGCAGTTTTTTACAATACCAATACATGTAAGCAATCACACACGCACCACCAAGAATCAGACCCAGTGTACGAAATCCCATTCCTTCCGTGAATGGAATCCCTGCCGCATTTGAAGCGATGACAACGGAAAATGGATTAATTGTAGAGAAGGCTGTGCCCATTGAGGCAGCAAGGAATATGGCACCAACACAGACAATAGAATCATAGCCTAAGGCTAAAAAGACAGGAACAAGAATTGGGTAGAAGGCTACCGCTTCTTCCTCAATACCACAAGCCGTACCGCCTAACAGCATTAACACACAGACAGCAAAGACAACGGAGAATTCATTTCCTTTCGTTTTTTTGGTTAGAGACATTAATCCGGCATTGAATGCTCCTGTTTTGTTTATTACACCAATCATTCCACCGAGTATGAAGATAAAAATCATAATATCCGCGACTTCAATGGTGCCATCCACCATGGCGTGAATCATATCGGTAATGCCTTTTTCGTGTTGTTCAATGCGTTGATAGGTATTGGGGATAGCAATCGGCTTTTTGATAATGCCGTTGATGAAATTAGAAAGTTGAATTTTGATATTGAGTTGATTAAGGGTTTGTTCTGTTGCTGGATAGCTTTGATCGGGAATTCCGTGAGTTTTGACAATAAAATGATTTTCGGTGGTGTCGTAGGAAAGTTTAGAGTAGGACCCTGAAGGAATAAGCCAAGTAAGACCAATAGCAATAAGAAGAATAATAAAGAGAATGCTAAATGCGGAAGGGAATTTCATCTTTTTCTTTGATGCTTCCATTATGGAGAACTCCTTGTGTTCGGATTAGTCAATAAGCCGAGCGCGTATTTTACACAAAACGAGTAAAAAAGCAAAGGGTGATTTTTGGATGAATGTAATAATAGAAGGGTTGGCAATCGTTTACCTAAACCAGGTTTGATTGTGGTTAAACCTGGCTTAAGTCTATTTTATTTAGGAAAATTGAGTAATTTTTTCACTCAAATCATCCAACATTTCATAACGTTTTCGGTACATAGAACGTTTTTTGCTAGCGATTTCTTCCAGCGGTTTGCGGGTACTTTCAAGCGGTAATTGCCAATATTGACCTTTTAATTGACCTTGGTTTTCCTGCCAAAATTCATCGTAGTTGAATAGGATTTTACTGCGCGCAGATAAACGGTATTTACCTTGTGAAGTGTGAGGGATACCGATTAATTCACATTGCCATTTTTCAGCTAACAAGCGGAAAACATTCATCAACATAAACATTGGACGAACACCGTGTAATTCTTTTGTGGCTTGTTTCACAGCTTCTTGCGCCTCTTCATAAGAAGGACCTTGAATGGAGGCAATGAGTAATTTATTTGGTTTTAAGAAGGTGAAAGAAGCATCATAAATGCTACGCCCATCATTGTCTTTTAAGTTAATGGAAAAATAACCTTCAAAAGGGTCAATCTGGTTGATGTTGAAATAAATACCAAGTTGATCCGTTAATTGTGCTAATAAAAGGGATTTTTCTTGGAGTAGTTTTTTACAAAATTCTACGCCCATTTTTTCTTCAAGCATTAGCAGATTATTGGTAATGGCATTGAGTCGATCGGTTGCAGAAAAACGTTTGTCACAATAGGTGGCAAGCAATGCATTAAAACGATATGGATTTTGTTGAAAAAGCGGAATCCAGGTTTGATTATCATTTAAGAAATCAACCAAAGCATCACATTGTTTTTTAAATAAAAATTTACGTCCGTAATAACGGGCTTTATCCCTTAATTGTTTTTTTAATGGATGATTACAAGAATCGGGCAGTAATTCTTGAAAGGTCGCGAAAGTAATAGTTTGTTTTGCTGTCATAATGGATAAAGTGCGGTTATTTTTTCAAACGTTTTTTATTGGGTAAAATCATGCTGATTTTTGACCGCACTTATTGTACCTGTATTCCATGGTTTTTCCAATTAAGCATCAATAAAGGTGGTTCTTTACTTGCCTATTTCTCGATTTGTCCTTAATATGCCAAATCCTACCTTGAATTTATGCAACTCATCCCCATATTCAATAAAATTATAGAATTGATGTAAGAGAGATAATTATGAACGCCAAAAGAACTCAACAACGTACACTTCCTGTGTTGCCATTACGGGATGTTGTCGTTTTCCCTTATATGGTGATGCCACTTTTTGTTGGGCGCGCAAAATCGATTAGTGCCCTTGATGAAGCCATGAATGAGGGCAAACAATTATTATTGGTGTCACAAAAGCAAGCGGATTTGGAAGAACCTACCGTTGATGATGTATTCGATGTCGGGACGATTGCGAATATTATTCAACTATTAAAATTGCCAGACGGCACGGTGAAAGTGTTGGTGGAAGGGCAACAACGCGCGAAAATTAATCAATTAAATGATGGTGAAGACCATTTTTCAGCGGAAGTCACACCGATTGAAACCACGTTTGGTGATGAAAAAGAATTAGATGTGGTGAAGGCAGCTGTTTTAAATGAATTTGAAAGCTATCTTCAACTCAATAAAAAAATTCCTGCAGACGTTTTAGGTGCGCTTCAACGTATTGATGATGCCGATCGTTTAGCTGATACCATGGCCGCGCATATTCCAGTGACTGTTCGTCATAAACAAAGCGTATTAGAACTGGCTGGTGTACAAGAGCGTTTAGAATATTTACTTGGCATGATGGAATCTGAAGCGGATATTCTTCAAGTTGAAAAACGAATTCGTGGCCGTGTGAAAAAACAAATGGAGAAAAGCCAGCGTAACTATTATCTTAGCGAACAAATTAAAGCGATTCGCAAAGAAATGGACGATGGTGAAAGCGAAGATACTATTGATGAAGTTGAGCAACTTCGTCAAAAGGTTGAAGCTGCAGGTATGCCAGCAGATGTGCGTGAAAAAGTAGAGAGTGAGTTACAAAAACTCAAAATGATGTCAGCGATGTCTGCGGAAGCAACGGTGGTGCGTAGCTATGTTGAGTGGATGCTTCAAGTGCCATGGCATAAACGCACTAAAGTGAAGAAAGATATCGCAAAAGCACAACAAGTCTTAGATGCGGATCACTACGGTTTAGAACGTGTGAAAGAACGCATTTTAGAATACCTTGCGGTGCAAGCACGTTTAAACAAAATCAAAGGTCCAATCCTTTGCTTAGTCGGGCCACCAGGGGTAGGTAAAACCTCACTAGGTCAATCTATTGCGAATGCCACAGGTCGTAAATATGTGCGTATGGCATTAGGTGGAGTACGTGATGAAGCAGAAATCCGTGGTCACCGTAAAACTTATATTGGTGCATTACCGGGTAAATTGATTCAAAAAATGGCAAAAGTTGGCGTGAAAAACCCACTCTTCTTGCTTGATGAGATCGATAAAATGTCTTCGGATATGCGTGGTGATCCTGCGTCAGCCTTGTTAGAGGTGCTTGATCCAGAACAAAATACTACCTTCAATGATCACTATCTTGAAGTGGACTACGATTTGTCTGATGTAATGTTTGTGGCAACCTCAAACTCCATGAATATTCCTGGTCCATTGCTAGACCGTATGGAGGTGATTCGTCTTTCTGGTTATACCGAAGATGAAAAACTCAATATTGCGATGCGTCATTTGTTGCAAAAACAAATTGAACGTAATGGATTGAAAAAAGGCGAATTAACTATCGAAGAAAACGCCATTTTAGATATTATCCGTTATTACACCCGTGAAGCTGGTGTGCGTGGATTAGAGCGTGAAATCTCTAAAATCTGTCGTAAAGCGGTGAAGAATTTATTAGTCAATCCAAAAGTGAAATCCATTACCGTTAATTCAGACAACTTACATGACTATCTTGGTGTGAAACGTTTTGAATTCGGTAAAGCGGATACGCAAAACCGTGTAGGCGAAGTAACTGGCCTTGCGTGGACAGAAGTGGGCGGTGACTTACTGACCATTGAAACCGCTTCAGTAGTGGGTAAAGGTAAATTAACCTTCACTGGTTCATTGGGCGATGTGATGAAAGAATCTATCCAAGCAGCGATGACTGTAGTCCGTGCACGTGCTGAAAAATTGGGTATCAATTCTGAATTCCATGAAAAACGTGATATTCATATTCACGTGCCAGATGGTGCCACACCAAAAGATGGTCCAAGTGCAGGTATCGCAATGTGTACCGCATTGGTTTCTTGCTTAACGGGTAACCCCGTGCGTGCCGATGTCGCAATGACAGGTGAAATCAGCCTACGCGGTAAAGTATTACCAATCGGCGGATTAAAAGAAAAATTACTTGCGGCACATCGTGGTGGCATTAAAACTGTATTGATTCCAAAAGATAATGTGAAAGATTTGGAAGAAATTCCAGATAACGTGAAAGAAAATCTTGCGATTCATGCGGTAGAAACCATTGATGAAGTGTTAGGCTTAGCGTTAGAGAATCCACCGGAAGGCATTGAATTCGTGAAAGTGGAAACGAAAGCGAAAGCACCACGCCGTAAAGCTGCGACTAAAACAGCAAGAGCGGTCAATTAATGACTCATTTTTAGGGCTTGTGAAAACAAGCCCTTTTGACTTTTAATTATGCAAAAATTTCCCCCTCTTTCCCTTTATGTGCATATTCCCTGGTGTGTGCAGAAATGCCCTTATTGTGATTTCAATTCGCATGCACAGAAAGGCGCAATTCCTGAACAAGAATATGTGCAACATCTGATCGCCGATCTTGAGGCAGACTTAGAGAAATATCAGGCTAGTATTCAAAATCGTCCACTCCATTCAATTTTTATTGGTGGTGGCACGCCGAGTTTATTTTCAGCGGAAAGTATCAAGTTGTTATTGGCAGAAATTCAACGTCGCATTCCTTTTTCCGAGAATATTGAAATAACTATGGAAGCCAATCCTGGCACTGTCGAAGCGGAGCGTTTTAAAGGCTATGTGGATGCTGGCGTAACGCGTATTTCCATGGGCATCCAAAGTTTTAATGACGATAAATTACAACGTTTAGGGCGTATTCATAATGCAGCGGAAGCTAAAAGTGCGGTCAGTTTGGCGAAAGTTTCTGGGTTAAAAAGTTTCAATCTAGATTTAATGCACGGTTTGCCAAATCAAACACTTGAGGAAGCCTTAGATGATTTACGACAAGCTATTAAGCTTGCACCACCACATCTTTCTTGGTATCAACTCACCATTGAACCCAACACCATGTTTGCTTACCGTCCGCCTACATTGCCGGATGATGATGAGCTTTGGGATATTTTTGAGCAAGGTCACCAACTTTTAACCGAAGCCGGTTATCAACAATATGAAACATCCGCTTATTCGAAACCGGGCTTTCAGTGTCAGCATAATTTGAATTATTGGCGATTCGGGGATTATTTGGCGATAGGCTGTGGCGCACATGGAAAACTCACTTTCTCAGATGGA
The DNA here is from genome assembly GCF_003252755.1 of Haemophilus parainfluenzae. Classification (GTDB taxonomy): domain Bacteria; phylum Pseudomonadota; class Gammaproteobacteria; order Enterobacterales; family Pasteurellaceae; genus Haemophilus_D; species Haemophilus_D parainfluenzae_N. Next base: position 58,955 of record NZ_QEPT01000009.1, read on the forward strand.
AAAATTTTACGTTTTTCTAAAACAAAGCATCCAAAAGGCTATTTGCGTGGTGAATATCTTTATGAAGAAAAAAACGTGGAAAAAAATGACCGCGCTTTTGAGTTTTTTATGAATCGCTTCCGCTTACTGGAAGCGGTGCCAAAACAAGAATTTGAGCATTATACGGGGCTTTCGCAAAGTGCGGTCAAAAATCAAATTGATTTTGCCATTCAACAGAATTATATCGTCGAAACACTGGATTCTTGGCAGATCACCGAACACGGGAAATTGTTTTTGAACGAGCTGTTAGCGCTTTTTTTAGATGAATAAAATTTTTTCATCATCACGAATAAATTTTTACACTTGTTTATTTAATAGTGTCGTATTAAAGTAAGGCAAACGTTTACGTTGTTATCCACGATTTAAAAGGGAGAGAAAAATGGACCAATTAGAAATGAAAAAATTAGCGGCACGTGCGGCGTTAAAATATGTTAAGCCCGATACCATTGTTGGCGTGGGAAGTGGTTCAACAGTGAATTGTTTTATTGAAGCCTTAGGTGAATTAAAAGATCAAATTCAAGGCGCGGTAGCAGCATCTAAAGCCTCAGAAGAATTATTACGTAAACAGGGCATTGAAGTATTTAGTGCTAACGATGTATCAAGTTTAGATATTTATGTGGATGGCGCAGATGAAATCAATCCACAAAAAATGATGATCAAAGGCGGCGGTGCGGCACTGACTCGCGAAAAAATTGTGGCCGCTTTAGCGAAAAAATTTATTTGTATCGTGGATTCTAGTAAACAAGTGGATGTGTTAGGCAGCACATTCCCATTGCCAGTAGAAGTGATTCCAATGGCACGTTCACAAGTTGGTCGTAAATTAGTTTCTCTTGGTGGTGCGCCAGAATATCGTGAAGGCGTGGTGACTGATAACGGCAACGTGATTTTAGATGTACATAACTTCGCTATTTTAAATCCAGTGGAAATGGAAAAAGAATTGAATAATGTCGCAGGTGTAGTAACAAATGGTATTTTTGCCTTACGTGGGGCGGATATTGTGATTGTCGGTACACCAGACGGCGCAAAAATTATTGATTAATAAAAATAAGGAAGCAAACATGACAAACAAAGTCTCACTCGACAAATCAAAAATTAAATTTGTGCTATTAGAGGGCGTGCACCAAAGTGCATTAGATACCTTACATGCGGCGGGCTACACCAACATCGACTTTTACAAAAAAGCTTTAGATGGTGATGAGCTAAAAGAAGCGATTAAAGATGCGCATTTTATCGGCTTACGTTCACGTACCCAATTAACTGCAGAAATGATTGAAGCTGCACCGAAGCTTATTGCTATTGGCTGTTTCTGTATCGGTACCAACCAAGTGGATCTTAATGCAGCAAAAATGCGTGGGATTCCGGTATTTAATGCGCCATTCTCCAATACCCGTTCTGTGGCTGAATTAGTATTGGGTGAGATTTTGCTCTTAATGCGCAATATTCCTCAAGCGAATGCCGATGTGCATCGTGGTTTATGGAATAAATCGGCAGTGGGTTCTCATGAAGTGCGTGGCAAAAAATTAGGTATTGTGGGTTACGGCCATATCGGTTCGCAGTTAAGTATTATTGCGGAGTCTCTAGGGATGGAAGTATATTTCTACGATATTGAAAATAAATTGCCATTGGGTAATGCAAAACAATTACACACACTTGAAGAGTTATTGGGTTCTTGTGATGTGATTTCGCTTCATGTACCAGATTTACCTTCAACTCGTAATTTAATGAGTGCTGAACGTATTGCGCAATTAAAACAAGATTCTATTTTGATCAATGCGGCACGTGGTACGGTAGTGGATATTGATGCTTTAGCAGCTGCGCTTGAACAAGGTAAAGTTCGTGGTGCAGCGGTTGACGTATTCCCTGTTGAGCCTGCATCAATCAATGAAGAGTTTGTTTCACCACTACGTAAATTTGATAATGTGATCTTAACCCCGCATATCGGTGGTTCAACCGCGGAAGCACAAGAAAACATTGGTTTTGAAGTCGCGGGTAAATTTGTGAAATATTCAGATAACGGCTCAACTCTTTCTTCCGTGAATTTCCCAGAAGTTTCTTTACCAGAACACGTCAGTGCAAAACGTTTACTTCACATTCACGAAAACCGCCCAGGTGTATTAAACAAACTGAACCAAATTTTCGTCGAAGCTAATATCAATATTGCAGCACAATATTTACAAACCGATCCGAAAATTGGTTATGTTGTGGTGGATGTTGAAACGGATGATGCATCACCATTATTAGCTAAACTCCGTGAAATTGAAGGTACAATCAAAGCACGTGTGTTGTATTAATTTGAAAAATTAAGCAAAAACTGATCGCACTTTGTGTGGGATGGAAAGCAAAATGGGCAAGGTAAGTGATTTTACGTTGCCCATTTTTATTAACTGTTTGTAGCTTAAATTTTTATTTGATCATCGCCTTAAATAGATTGCGGCGATCAGAATTAAATGTCGGCTGTGCGGTTGGTATGGATAAAATCATACGCAAACAGTCTTGCGTCAGTTGAACCGCTTGCTCGTTAGTTAGGTTCGGGTCGAGTGGTGAATGTAAGGAGCAACTTAAATATTGCGGTACATTTTCAAGACTACTAACGGTGAAAGTGAGTGCTTTGTAAGGCAGTTGCACAGTGAGTTTATCACCTAATTCACGTGGTTCCCATTGTTGTTGAGGGCCAGGTAGAATCACCACACTCATCATCCACGGGGTTAATACTGTGCCAATCCATTGGTCTTCGAATAAAACAAATTTAGGGCAGAAACACTCGACGCCTTTGTGATAAAAAGGGAGATCTTGCATTTCAGGTACAATGTTTTGCATTTCGGCAAGGAAAATCTCCGTTGGGTTTTCTTCAAAGCCAGTAACAGAGGTTAAAAGTGCAGTAGAGTTTTTACTCGTAAATCCTGAAGATTTACTCGTTCCTTCAGAGCCGTTGGCAAAGCCAACGTTCAAAAAGCTTTGCTTTTTGTCAGGTGTTTTTTCGTGTCGATACATGGTTTATTTTTCAATATTAATAAGATTAAAGCATAGCAGGCGAAATCTTAAAGAAAGTTCCCCTCTTTCGTAAAGAGGGGTTAGGGGAGATTTAACACTAGTCTCGATTAATTAAGTCAAATCTTCCCCAGCCCCTCTTTTCTAAAGAGGGGAGTCTAGACTTAAGCCGTATTCCTTAATGACTTGATTTAACGTTTCAAAAACCTTTGGCAACACGTTTTTTATCGTTTCCGTTAAACCAATTCCAGATTCTAGCGATTCTGGTTGGATGCCGATGAGACAAAGGTGTTTGGGAAATTCGTCCGTTAATTTCATTGCAGAAAGTACATCACAAATGCCGAGTTGGTGTGGCGAAATTTTGCGAGAGAAAAAGGTTGGCACTTGCTCGTCATGTAACACGACAATCTCACCTGGCTGTTTATTAGCAAGCACGGCATCGACAATAATCAAATGCTCGCGGTTTGCCATCGCATCCAGTAATTCCATGCCACAAGTACCACCATCGATGATGTCAAAGTGCGGTTGAATTTCAGGGCGTTTTTCAAGCTCCTGCACCACGCGCACACCGACACCTTCATCGCTCAACAAAATATTGCCGACGCCAAGAATTAACGGCTTCATTACAACACCTTCACTTCAGTCACTTCGCCGTTTTCGGTATTAACTACGTGTACGGCACAGGACATACAAGGGTCGAAAGAGTGAATAGTTCTGACCACTTCTAACGGTTTAGTTGGGTCAGCCACCGGTGTACCAATAATGGAAAGCTCATAAGGACCCATTTGGTCTTGTTCGTTACGCGGACCCGCATTCCATGTAGATGGCACAACTGCTTGGTAGTTTTCAATGCGACCGTCTTTGATGACAACCCAGTGAGAAAGCATACCACGTGGTACTTCACCGAAACCAACACCACGGAATTCACCGCTTGCTGGAATATCTGTTTTGATATACGCCGTCATATCACCTTTAGCGATATTATCAATGAGCATTTGCCATTGAGCACTTAAAATGTCGTTGATCGCACAGCAATGCACGGTACGACCGATAATACGTCCAAGGGTGGAATGTAATTGATCGGTAGTTAACGTGTTACCAGTCAATTTTTCATAAATGCCTTTTAATTCATTGAAGTGGTTGACAGTTGGCGTGTCATTCGCAGCCAAACCACACATTAAATAGGCGAGAGGACCGACTTCGACAACTTTACCGTAGAATGTTGGCGCTTTTACCCAAGAGTATTTGCCATCATCTTGCCAGCCGGTGTATTTCGGACGAGTTAAACCCGCCCAAGGTTCTAATGGTTCATCATCTTCGTACCAAGCGTGTTTACCACTTTCTTTAATTCCTTTTACAACGAACTCATCTTTTTGTTGGTCGATTGCACGGAAAGTCGATAAATCGCCGTTTTCGATATAACCACCTTTTAGCATGAATTTAGAGTTATCTGCATCAATTGGGTATTCTGGCACAGATAAGTAGTTGCCTGATGTTTTGCCTAAGCTTAACCATTCAGGATAGTAAGCCGCAAATACTGCTGCATCTACTTTATACACTTGGTTAATGAAGTCAGTTAAGCGATCGATACAAGCTTTCACGAACATGAGACGTTCTTGGTTTAGTACCGCTTGGGAATCTAAGTTAATTGGGTTTGCTACACCACCAATCGCCAAGTTTTGAATGTGTGGTGTTTTACTACCGAGTAATGCGACTACACGGTTAGCATCACGTTGACATTCAAGGGCTTGCAAATAGTGCGCGACGGCAATGAGGTTGACTTCTGGTGGAAGTTTCATTGCAGCATGACCGAAATAACCGTTAGCGAAAATACCAAGTTGTCCGCTGTCCACTAATGCTTGAATTTTTTTCTGTACATTGCGGAATTCGTTAGCACTGTTTAATGACCATGTAGAGACACCTTTTAGCATGTCTGCTGCTTTTTCAGGATCAGCTTTTAGCGCAGCGGTGATATCCACCCAGTCCATCGCGGAGAGTTGATAGAAATGCACGATATGGTCGTGAATGCTGTGTGCAGCAAGAATCATGTTACGAATGTACTGTGCATTGACGGGAACTTTAGCACCAATAGCATCTTCTACGGCACGTACGCTGATAATTGCATGTACGGTCGTACATACACCACAGATACGTTGCATAATCATCCATGCATCACGAGGGTCGGCACCTTTTACGATATTTTCCATACCGCGCCACATGGTACCAGAGGACCAAGCATTGGTGACAACACCGTTTTCAATTTCGCAATCAATACGTAAATGACCCTCAATACGGGTAATTGGGTCAATTGAGATACGTTTTTTTTCTGACATTATTCTGCTCCGCTAACTTTTTTGCTGAATGCCGCTTTTTCGGCAATAATTTTTTCTGAGTCTTCGGTATGTTTTTCTTTAAATACCGGTAATACAGGGAATAAACGAATGATTAAAATATAGGCACATACTTCAATAGAAACGAAGCCGATTGAAATAAGCAATTCTTCCGCAGATGGAAAATATTGATAGCCGTTGCCTGGATTATACATGATAAGCGAATAGTTCATACGCCATAATGCTGCACCGAGTAACATGCTTAATGCCGAAATAAATAACCAACGGGAATCAGATTTTTTCTCCCCGAGGAAGAGGGTCAGTAATGGTAATACCATCAGCCAAACTTCCATCCAAAACATCCATGCTTCAAATCTTGTTAATTTATCGAAACCAACAACCATTTGCAGTTTATCGTTATAAATCAACTCACCAAAACGCACAGCTAAGAAACAGAAAATTAATCCTGCGGTAACGCGTGCCAATTGAGTAAATAAATGACGTTCATCTGGCGTTTTTCCTGCAAGACCCGCTTTAACTAAGGAGCCTTCAAAGATCACGATAGAGAAGCCCATAATGAAAGCTGTCAGCAAGGAGAGTATCGGTAAAACTTCATAGCTTTGCCATACCGGATGGACTTTATGACCAGCCACAATCATCAAGGAACCCATAGATGATTGGTGCATCATCGGCAATAAGGCACCCAAGGCAATAATGAAAAACATGATTTTATTGAGTTTATTAAACCATTTTTTCAAGCCAAAGAAACCAAGCCATACAGGGGCAAATTCTAGGGTTACCACGATGATATACACCGTCATACAAAACGCCGTTTCAAATAGAACGGAATTTGTGTTGAACTGACCTGGAATGTAGAAATATGGCAAATGCCAATAACGTCCCATATCAATGGTGATAGATAAACCACCAAGGGAATAGCCGAATAAACTTGCAAGCAATGCTGGGCGAACAAGAGCGTGATATTTCCCTTTATTGAAAATATACACCGTCCAAGCTAATGCCCAACCGCCACAGGCAAAGCCAGTACCAACAAGTAAGTCAAAGGCAATCCATAAACCCCAAGGATAACCGCCGTTAAGTGCGGTTACAGAACCGATACCAAACACTAAACGTTTTAAAATTAATAAAACGCAAAGCACGGCAAGTGGTGCAAAAAAGAGAATTGCGGCAGAAACAAGGCGACCGCCCACCGGACGTGGATTACTCATGATGCTCATCCTCCGCTTCTTCCATTTCCTTGCGTGCCTGACGCATGGCTTCTTTTTGTGCTGCAATACGCTCAGCGATTTTATCGCCGTGCATATTTTTGTAAGTCATAAAGGTTAAACCGGCAAGTGCCACTAATGGCAATGCTAAACCGCGATACAAGAAGTGTTGCAAATGCGCCGCACGAGAACCTGTCGCGACTTCATCTAAGTCTGGTAAACCAAGATTAGCAAAAGGTACACCACTTAAGGCGAGCACCTGTGTACCACCACCTTCTTTTTCACCGTAGATGTGATATTGATATGCCGGTACGGTAGCACGGTATTTATCTGTACTATTGACGTGTTGACGTGGGTAATCATATTCAGTACCACGTAATAAGCTTAAACGACGTTTAGCTTCAGCCAATAATTCTTCACGTGTACCAAAAATAATGGCGCCAGTTGGACAAACATGACAGCAACCAGGTAATTCGCCTTTATCTAAACGTTCAACGCCTTTTTGGTTGCAAAGCTCACATTTGCTGATTTCACCGAATGGATTGTCATAGTCGTATTTTGGTACATCAAACGGACAGCCAACCATGCAATAACGGCAACCAGTACAGATATCGGGATCATATTTTACGATACCCGTTTTTGGATCTTTGGTAAGGGCTTGAACTGGGCAAACCGCAACACAGTTTGGGTCAACGCAATGCATACATTGTTTTTTCACGTAAGCATAGCCGTTTTCGGTTTTGTCTTTATTTGTGCCGTCGCCATCACTCCATACTTGAATCACGTTACGAGTAAATGGCGTGAGTTTGTCGTTATTTGACCAAGTTTGATCACCTTTTGGATTCACGGGTGTGTGGTTCACGTTTTGACATTCAGCCACGCATGCTTGACAACCTACACAAAGGGTAGAGTCGTAAAGCATTCCTAGTGCGCCGGGAATAGGCTCAACCGCTTCCGATGCCTGCACATTTGACACAGGCAAAGTAGATGCGATTCCGCCAAGCATACCTGCTTTTAGAAATTTTCGTCTATCCATTGTTATTTACCTGTATGTTGTTCTTTCTCTGCTGCTTTAGCTTCACAACGGGCTTTATGTTGAGCGCTTAATTCGCGTAAGGTTACAACACTCACACCGGCTAGGATTGCTGCTGCACCACCTAATAAACCAATAGCGGTCATAGTTGCACCTGAACCTTCGGTATTGTTGACATCAGGTTTTTCAACGCGTGGTGTTGGGTTTTCTACGCCCGCTAATTGGAAAATACCTTTGGTAAAGCCCACACCTTTTTCGTTACAACCATAGCAAGGGTGCCCGATACCAACCGGCCAGTTATTACCGCCGACATCACAGAATTCTAAAGTAGAGCAGTTGCCGTAAGTTTCCGGCCCTTTACAACCAAGATGATACAAACACCAACCATTTCGGTGACCATAATCGCCGTACTCTTTGGCAAAGCGCCCGGCATCAAAGTGCGGACGACGATAGCAGTTTTCGTGAATTAAGCGATCGTAAGCGAATAATGGACGATTTAATTTGTCCATTGCGGGTAGTTTCTTATAAGTAAGAATATAAGCGACAGTTGCAAGGAAGTTATGTGGATTTGGTGGACAACCTGGAATATTAATCACCGGTGTGCCTTTTGGTAAGACTTCAGATAAGCTGCTTGCACCAGTTGGGTTGCCGCCGCTAGAAGGTACGCCGCCCCATGCTGCACAAGAACCGATTGCAATAATCGCTGCAGCCCCTTTAGCGGCTTCTTGGATGTGTTCTACAATCGGTTTACCTGCTACCATACAATAGACGCCGCCGTCTTTTACCGGAATAGATCCATCTACGACTAAAACATATTTTCCATAATACTGTTTAATTGCATTGTGTTTATTATCTTCAGCTTGTTCCCCGAAGGCTGCAGAAAGGGTTTCGTGGTATTCTAAGGAAATCATTTCCAATACCAAGTTTTCTACTGTTGGATGGGTGGCACGTAGCAAGGATTCAGTACAACCCGTACATTCTTGCGCACCAATCCATAATACTGGTGGGCGTTTAGGCTCGGTTAAAGCTGCAGTCATTTCTGCACCCGCTTTTGAACTTAACCCCATAGTCGCCGCAAGTGCGGTACATAACTTCATAAAATCCCGACGGGAAACTTCTGCTAAAGCAGAAAATAATCCATCACTTCGTTGCATATAATCACTCCAATTGGCACGTTACTTGTATGGTTAATCTAATTATGATATGCCTTGATGGAGGAACTTTATTTGATCAGAATCAAAAACACCCTTATTTTCCTTACAAAATAAGAGGGTAAGTGATTGTTTTTATTTAATTATTGAGAATGATTGTTATTTGTTGTGGCTTTCTTCACTTGAAGCATATGTTATTGCACGTTATATTTTTCAATCAAAAGAAATGCTTTTTTTTACCCTAAAAGAGAAATAACCAGGTGTGAAGATATGCTTTATCGTTTATATTCAAACTTTGGATTAAAAATCTTTTTAAACATTGACCACAATTAATCTTGTTGAAGTGAGAAAAATGGGCACATAGATTATTCTATTTTGCCCATTTTTATAGATTAGTTATTAGCTATTTGTGCTTTTTTACGTTCTAAGCGTAATACACCTAAATGTGTCATATAGCAACAGAAAATACAGCCTGCTACAGCGAATAATAAGAGGTAGAAGCCCGCATCCCAACCGAATTTATCAGCTAAAATACCAAATAATGCAGTACCAGAGAAACTACCTAAAATATAACTTAATAAACCACGTAAGCCTGTTGCAGAACCTGCCGCGAAAGAAGGAACTAGCTCGATAGTTTGAAGTGAAGATAAGAACATTGGCACATAAATTAAGCATCCAATAATACCTGCACCGATGGTTACGGTTAATAAGTCAGTACCGCCCCAGTAAACAAACATTGCTCCACCCACACCGAATAAGGTGATGATAGCAAGTGGCATACGGCGACCTTTGAAATAAGTATCGGTTAACCAACCTGCTAATAGCGTAGAAGGAATGGCTGCCCATTCAAAGATAGCAAAGGCTGTACCCATTTGAGCTTTAGTGAAACCTTTAGTTTCTAACAAATAAAGTGGTAGCCAAGTTAATACACCAAAACGGATCATGTAAGTGAAGACATCGATGAAAGAAACAAACCATACATTAATATCTTTCATAATGTAATCACGGAAGATTTCCCATGTGCTTAAATTGACGTTTTCTTCTTTTGTGACAACTAATTCTTCATTCTCACTTTCAAGAATTTTTCCAACTGGTGGTAAGCCTTCATTATAAGTACGACCCGCACCAAAGATGTAGAAAATAATAGCTACGATAGTTGCAATTGCTACAGGTACAACAAAGTGTGCGGCTTGCCAATGCTCTTGACCTAACCAAGCAATACTAGCCCCCGCAATTGGTGCGACTAAACCACCACCTACGTTGTGAGAGATATTGAAGACAGCTGTTGTTACACCACGAGATTTACGCGGGAACCAGCTTGCAAGTACGATATAAGCTGGACCAGCGCCCATCCCTTGGAAGATACCATTAAGTACACAAAGGAATAAGAATGCCCAGAATGATGCGCTAAAGCCCATCATCAAGTTTACTGCTGCCGACATCATTAAGCCGAAAATCATAAAATGTTTCGGATTTGATTTATCTGCGATTGCAGACATGAAACCTTTACTTAAACCATAAATAATTAACATAGTACCGGAAATAAAACCGATATCTTTTTTGGTGAAACCAAAATCGCTAATTAATTCTGGGGAAGAAAGGAGGAAGTTATTACGTAAAATGTAGAACGCTGCATAACCGATAAAAATGCCAAATAACGCATGCCATCTTAAGCGATTATAACGTTCTCTAATTTCCGCATCAGGAACAGGCGTGCCTGGATTAGATTTTAGGAATGAAATCATTTAATGATCCTTTAATTTTTAATACAACAAAACTCATTTCTATACAAAAAATGAGGTAGGGTAATATAAGGAGAAAAATCGAGATGTCAAATAAAAAAATAACGCAAACTTTGACCGCACTTTTATTTCGCAAAATAGTCAGTTTTTTGCTATAATTCCGCACAATTTTCATTACAAAATAGAGAAAAACTATGTCAGAAACACCGGTTACAGAAAATGCTTATGGTGCATCAAGTATTAAAGTCTTAAAAGGGCTTGATGCGGTTCGGAAACGTCCAGGCATGTATATTGGGGATACCGATGATGGAACAGGCCTACACCATATGGTGTTTGAGGTGGTGGATAACGCGATCGATGAGGCGCTTGCGGGTCATTGTTCTGAGATTATCGTGACCATTCATGATGATAATTCTGTTTCCGTACAAGATGATGGCCGTGGTATTCCGGTAGATATTCACCCAGAAGAAGGTGTTTCTGCAGCAGAAGTAATCATGACAGTGCTTCATGCGGGCGGTAAATTCGATGATAACTCCTATAAAGTATCAGGTGGTTTACACGGCGTGGGTGTTTCGGTGGTAAATGCACTTTCTGATAAATTGCAATTAACCATTCGTCGTCAAGGTCATGTGCATGAGCAATTCTATCACTTAGGTGAGCCTCAAGGGCCTTTAACCGTTATCGGTGAAACTCAAGCGACGGGTACAACCGTGCGTTTCTGGCCAAGTCCAGAAATCTTCGCAATTACAACCTTCGATTACAAAATTTTAGCAAAACGCTTACGTGAGCTTTCATTTTTAAATTCTGGTGTATCCATTCGTTTAATCGATAAACGTGATGGCACAGAAGATCACTTCCATTATGAAGGTGGTATTCAAGCGTTCGTTGAATATTTAAATAAAAATAAAAATCCAATTCACCCAAAACCATTCTATTTTTCAGCTGAAAAAGACGGCATTGGCGTGGAAGTCGCATTGCAATGGAATGATGGCGTAAACGAAAATGTTTATTGCTTTACCAATAACATTCCACAACGTGATGGTGGTACTCACTTAGCCGGTTTCCGTGGCGCATTAACCCGTAGCTTAAATAACTATATGGAAAGCGAAGGGTTACTGAAAAAAGAGAAAGTGAGCACATCAGGTGACGATGCGCGTGAAGGTTTGGTTGCGATTATTTCGGTGAAAGTGCCCGATCCTAAATTCTCTTCACAAACAAAAGACAAATTAGTGTCTTCTGAAGTGAAAAGTGCGGTTGAATCTGCAATGAATGAGCGTATGCAGGAGTATCTATTAGAAAATCCAGCCGATGCGAAGATCATTGTAAATCAAATTATTACAGCCGCGCGCGCGCGCGAAGCAGCACGTAAAGCCCGCGAAATGACCCGTCGTAAAGGCGCATTGGATATTGCAGGCCTTCCGGGTAAATTAGCGGACTGCCAAGAAAAAGACCCGGCTCTTTCAGAGCTTTACCTCGTGGAGGGGGATTCTGCGGGTGGCTCTGCAAAATCAGGTCGTGATCGTAAAACCCAAGCGATTCTGCCATTAAAAGGTAAAATTCTTAACGTTGAAAAAGCACGTTTTGACAAAATGCTTTCTTCTCAAGAAGTGGGCACATTAATTACAGCGCTTGGCTGTGGAATTGGTTGTGATGAATACAATCCAGATAAATTACGTTACCACCACATCATTATCATGACCGATGCGGACGTGGACGGTTCACACATTCGTACCTTATTGTTGACCTTCTTCTATCGTCAAATGCCAGAATTAATTGAGCGTGGTTATGTGTATATTGCTCAGCCACCACTTTATAAAGTGAAAAAAGGTAAACAAGAGCGTTACATCAAAGATAACGACGAAATGGTGCAATATGAATTAATGCTTGCGTTAGATGGCGCAGCGTTACATATCAGTGCCAATGCACCGGCAATGAATGATTTAGTGTTCGAGAAATTAGTGAGTGAATATAACAATATTCAGAAATTAATTACTCGCTTAAGTCGTTACTATCCGGAGCCATTATTACAAGGTTTGGTTTATCAACCACAATTAACCGTTGAGTTAATGCGTAATGAAAGTGCGGTCGAAAATTGGGCGAATTCTTTTGTTGCGTATTTAACCGAAAAAGAAACGGAAGCACATTTATATTCAGCAAGAACGCAATTTAACAGCGAACGCCAAGTGTATGAAGCGGTTATTACCGTTCGTAAACACGGTATTGATACCGATTACTTCATCAACTTTGATTTTGTGATGGGCAATGAATTTGCGAAGATTACCGCATTTGGTCAGCAGGTGAATGGCTTACTAGAAGAGGGCGCTTATGTTACTCGTGGTGAAAAAACGCAACCTGTTCAGTCATTTGAACAAGCTGTTGAATGGTTGATGAAAGAATCTCGCCGAGGCTTAGAAATCCAACGTTACAAAGGGTTAGGTGAAATGAACGCTGAGCAACTTTGGGAAACCACCATGGATCCAAATGCTCGTCGTATGTTAAAAGTATCGATTAAAGATGCTGTGGCAGCAGACCAACTCTTCACCACATTGATGGGAGATGAAGTTGAACCGCGCCGTGAATTTATCGAAATGAATGCGTTAAGAGCAAACTTAGACGTTTAGTCTAACACTCAAAAATATCATTAAAAATGACCGCACTTTGGGAAACTGAGTGCGGTATTTTTTTTGAACCAGATCACAAAAATAAAAATAATTCTCAATTTTATCTATTTTTTCCTATTATTCTTTTTTATAATTCTACCTGTTTTGCTATTTAAGGATAACAATATGAAAAAGAATACATTTTTAGCAGTGACCTATGGAATTTTGCCTATTGCTACGGTATCCATTTCTCCATCTTCTTTTGCAGAAGAACAATTAGAGACGATTAATGTTGAAGGTGAGCTGAGTGCAGAGCGACAAACGCAGTCAGCTGTTGAACATAAAACTGCATCAACTCTACAAAAAGAGTTAGTGAGAGATACTCGAGATCTTGTGCGTTATACCACAGATGTTGGGATTAGCGATAATGGACGATTCCTAAAAGGGTTTTCTATTCGTGGAGTGGAAGGAAACCGAGTTGGTATTAGTGTAGATGGAGTAAATTTACCAGATAGCGAAGAAAACAGCTTATATGCGCGCTATGGTAATTTCAATAATTCACGCTTATTTGTTGATTCAGAATTGGTTCGGGAAATAGATATTGTCAGAGGTGCAGATGCGTTTAATTCAGGTAGTGGTGCATTAGGTGGCACGGTTTCTTATCGAACATTAGATGCTGCTGATATAGTCAAACAGGGACAAAAATTTGGTGGACTTATTCGAGGCGGATATGCGAGTAAAAATAGTGAATGGGTAAGAACTGCCGCCGTGGGATATGTAGGAGAGAAATTTGACGCTATTGTAGCTTATTCTCAACGCACAGGACATCAGATGAAAAGTCGAGGTGATGGTAGCATTGAGGATTCATCATCTCGTCAAATGCCAGACCCATCAAGTCATCGTTTTAATAGCTATTTGGTTAAATTAGGTTATCAGATTAACGCTCATCATCGTATTGCCTTTGGATTTACTGGACAGAAAGGAGAACGTTATACTGATGAAAGAAGTTATGCGTTATATGGTGGAAGTTGGCGAGAAGCTAATGATGAGAATAAACGTCATAATTTTAATGTAAGTTATATTTATGCTCCAGATTCTGCTTGGTTAGCTTTCGCAAAACTTAATTTAGATTATCAAAAAACTGATCTAGCAGCAGTAAATTACAAAGGTGATAGACATTGGAAGACCAATGAAAAGGAATTGAGTGAAATTTTTGATCGTCGAATGAAAACAACATTTAAACGAGCTACGATAGAACTAGAAAGTCAGCCATTTAAATTGTTGGGAGAACATACCTTTACGTTAACAAATTTTATCAGTGAACGAGAGTTTGAAAATATTAATTATGATAGAGCAGGGATTGGTCGCAGTTATGAATATTCAGATCTCTATACTATTCAGCGTCCGATTAAAACAAAACAATATGGTATCTCTCTGAAAGATAATATTCGTTGGAATGAGATCTTTTCATCTGTGATAGGTGTTCGTTATGATTATGCAAAATTAACACCAAAAGAGTTTAATGCACGATGCTCAAAAGCTTGCCTTGAAGGTGATGAGCCAGTTAAAAGTAGCTTTGCTAATTGGAGTGGATTTGCGGGTATTAATGCTCAAGTATCAGATACATGGAAATTAGGTTATCAACTTTCTACTGGCTATCGAATCCCTACTGCTTCTGAAATGTATTTTACATTTAAAAATGCTTATGGTTCATGGCGTGCTAATCCCGCTTTAAAATCTGAGCGTAGTTTAAACCATACTTTATTTGCTCAAGCTAAAAATAATATGGGTGTATTTGATATTAATTTATATCAATCTCGTTATCGTCATTTCTTATTTGAGCAAGAAAGTGTAATTACTACTTTAAGCTTTGGTCAAAAATTTCAAAGTTTAGAGCAACAAATGGTGAATGTTGATCGCGCAAAAGTCACAGGAATAGAAGTAAAAACACATCTAGATCTTCATAATATTATTAATTCAGTTCCAAATGGTTTCAAATTCTATGGTGCGCTTGGATATAGTAAAGGTAAACTTTCTAATGGGTCGAGCTTATTATCTGTTCAACCTATAAAAGCTGTGTTAGGTTTGGATTATGAAGATCCAAATGGTAAGTGGGGAATTTTTACTCGCTTCACTTATTTAGGTGCAAAAAAAGCAAGAGATGCTAAAACAATTGAAAATAAACGCTATTGTGTGCGTGAAGAATTTGATGATTGGTTTGGTACAAATATTTGTAAAGAATTTGATTTCAAACAAGAAATTGTTAGTTATAAATATTTGAATAAAGCAGCATTTGTTGCGGATGCATTTGGTTATTACAATCCAACAGATAACATTACATTAAGAGCAGGCATTTATAATATTTTCAATCGTAAGTATCACAATTGGGATGCGTTACGCGGGATTAATGCTCACAGCACAACGAATACAGTGGATAGAGAAGGTAAAGGTCTTGAACGTTTCTACGCACCTGGTCGAAACTTCTCAGCATCTGTTGAAATTCGTTTTTAATTATTAAATTGTTTATAGCAAAGTACGCATAGTAATGTGCGTACTTCTTTTTGTTTTAGGAGCAATCATTATGATGATAGATAAACGCCTAATTAACACGGTAGCCGACAGTAAAAAATGGATTGGCATCACCGTGTTATGGAATTGGGTGGCGTTAATTGGCGGGATTATCAGTGCCGTCGTATTTTCTTATATTTTACAGGCGGCTTATTTTAATGAATTGGGCCCATTAAGTGCGGTCATTTGGGGCATTGTTTTAATTGCTGCTTTGGCATTGCGTGCTTTTGCGGGTAAAAAATCGGTGCAGGCCTCTTATTTTGCCAGTACGAAAGTCAAACATGAGCTACGTAGCCTGATCTATCGTAAATTGGCTTCGATGCCACTTAACCAAGTGAATCAACAATCTACGTCAAACATTATCCAAGTGGCCTCAGAAGGTGTGGAACAACTTGAAATCTATTTCGGACGTTATTTACCTCAGCTTTTTTATAGCTTGCTTGCCCCGCTCACACTCTTTGCTTTTCTGATCTTTTTCAGCTTTAAAACAGCCGTGATTTTGCTAATTTGCGTGCCGCTTATTCCTATGTCGATTATTGCGGTGAATAAAATTGCGAAAAAACTCTTGGCAAAATATTGGTCCATTTATGTGGGGTTAGGCAGCAGTTTTTTAGATAACCTACAAGGTTTAATCACGCTGAAAATCTATCAAGATGATGCTTATAAAGCAAAAGCAATGGATGAAGAAGCAGAACATTTCCGCAAAATTACCATGAAAGTGCTTACCATGCAGCTTAACTCGGTATCACTGATGGATTTGCTTGCTTACGGAGGTGCAGCAATCGGGATTTTAACGGCTTTGTTACAATTCCAAGCGGATCAATTAACCGTATTAGGTGTCATTTTATTTATTCTGCTTTCTTCTGAATTCTTTATTCCACTTCGTTTATTGGGTTCTTTCTTCCATGTGGCCATGAATGGTAAAGCCGCGTCAGACAAGATTTTCACATTGTTAGATACGCCAGTGGAAACTCAAGCACAAGCGGTCGATTTTGCAGCGAAAAATGCCATTCAGGTGGATATTCAAGATTTGCATTTTGCTTACAGCGAAGAGAAACCAGCAATTACAGGCTTAGATTTAAGCATCTTACCAAATCAGCTTACGGTATTTGTGGGTAAAAGTGGTTGTGGTAAATCCACTTTGGTTTCGTTGCTAATGGGCTTTAATAAGGCGCAACAAGGTAAGATTTTGTTCAATGGTCAAGAAATTCAAGAGATTGATCGTCATTCGTTTTATGAAAAAGTCTCTCTAGTGAGCCACAGCAGTTATGTATTTAAAGGCTCATTACGTGAAAATATGACGATGGCTAAAGTTGATGCCACAGATGAGCAAATTTATGCGTGTTTAGAACAAGTCAATTTAGCGCAATTCGTTCGAGATAATGGTGGATTAGATATGCCGTTATTAAGTCGTGGTGCGAATTTATCTGGCGGTCAAATCCAACGTTTAGCCCTAGCGCGTGCTTTATTACACAATGCGGCGCTTTATATTTTTGATGAAGCAACCAGTAACATTGATGTAGAAAGCGAAGAAATTATTTTGCAGTTCATTCAGCAATTTAAACAACAAAAAACGATTGTGATGATTTCTCACCGCTTGGCCAATGCCGTGAATGCCGACTGCATTAACGTGCTTGAGCAAGGCAAATTGATTGAGCAAGGCACACATAAAGACCTCATGGCAAAACAAGGTGCGTATGCTGAAATGTTCCAACAACAAAAAGATTTAGAACAAATTAGAGAGGTGGCAAATGCGTAAAAATGGTTTTGTTGTGATGGGGCATTTGTTGAAATTAGTGACCCCACTGGCGCACATTATGGCGTTTACCATCACCATGGGAACGCTCGGTTTCCTGGCTGCCATCTTTATTATGGTACTTGGGGCGATGGGGTTAGTGAATCTTTTAAACTTTGACACCCATTTAAGTTTTTCTGGAATTTTGACCGCACTTATCGTGTTGGCAGTTGCTCGTGGCGCATTGCGTTATTTAGAGCAAATGTCCGGACACTATATTGCTTTTAAATTATTGGCATTATTGCGTGACAAAGTGTTTTCTTCCTTACGCCGTTTGGCTTTTGTGAAATTGCAAGACAAACAAGCGGGGCAATTAGTGTCCTTGGTAACTAATGATATCGAATTGCTCGAAGTGTTCTATGCGCACACCATTGCACCAATTATGATCGCATTTTTTACTTCTGCGATTTTATTGTTGGTCTTCGCTCATCTTTCAGGTTGGTTTGTGGTTGTAGCATTAGCCGCTTATTTAACGGTAGGTGTGATTCTACCAATTATCACCACCAAATTGGCGCGTGAAGATGGCAGACGCTATCGTGAATTAGTAGGCGAAATGAATGACTTCTTCCTCGACAGTGTACGAGGTATGAAAGAAATTCAACTTTTCGGTTACGCGAAACTACGTTTAGATGAAATTCAACAACGCAGCCAAAAAATTGATATGGCTTTTGAACGCATTAAAGACCAAGAAGGCAAAGTGCGTGTTTATACGGAAGTAGCAGTATCGGCGTTTAACATCATTATGTTATTCACTGGCTTGATTTTGTTTAGCCTAGATAAGATTGATTTTTCTGCCTTTTTAATTGGCGTGATTTTATTGATGTCAAGCTATGGGCCAGTTATTGCATTAAGTAACCTTTCAAGTAACTTGTTACAAACCTTGGCTTCAGGTGAGCGTGTATTGAGCTTGCTAGCAGAAGAACCCGAATTAAAAGACGTAGAAAGTGCGGTCGATTTGAAAGAGGTTTCTAGCATTGATGTAGAGAACGTCAACTTTGCTTACGGCGAAGAACAAATTTTATCGGATGTTAGTTTATCTGTGAAAAAAGGTGAAATCTTAGGGATTCACGGCAGAAGCGGTAGCGGTAAAAGTACCTTGTTAAAACTGCTGATGCGTTTTTATGATCCTAAATCGGGTAGCATTAAAATTAACTGTGAAACCTTACCGAATATCAATACCTGTAGCTTACGTGACAATATGGCATACATTACCCAGCAAACCTATATTTTCAACGAAACCATTGAGGAAAATATCCGTCTTGCGCGCCGTGATGCAACGTTAGAAGAAATTATGGAAGCCGCGAAGAAAGCATCAATTCATGATTTCATTTTGAGTTTGCCAGAAGGGTATCAAACGAAAATGACCGAATTAGGCGGTAACTTGTCTGATGGTGAAAAACAACGTATCGGTATTGCCCGTGCCTTCTTACACAATGCGCCGATTATTTTGCTTGATGAACCGACTAGCAATTTAGATAGCTTAAATGAAGCGATGATTTTAAAATCGTTGCTGAATGTGAAAGCAGAAAAATTGATTATTCTCGTGAGTCATCGCCAATCTACCATGGCTATTTGTGATCAGGTGATTGGCATTGAGAATGGAAGAATGTCGTAAGACAGTGAGAAAAAGAGCGGTCAATTTGACCGCTCTTTTTTATTTTCTTAATTTCACTAACTCAACTTCGTGATTTTCACCTTTTCTAAGAATGAGATTGGCGCGCTCACGAGTCGGCAGAATGTTTTGTTTTAAATTCAATCCGTTAATGTTATCCCAAATGTTGCTGGCCGTTTCAATGGCTTCTTGTTCAGAGAGATTAGCGTAATGTTTAAAATAGGAATCAGGATTGGTGAAAGCACTTTGACGGAATTTTAAAAATCGCTTGATGTACCATTCTTTGAGTAAATTCTCATCAGCATCAACGTAAATAGAGAAATCCACAAAATCAGACACGAAGGTTTGATTTGCTTTATTTGAACCTGTTTGGAGAACATTTAACCCTTCCAAAATTAAAATATCCGGTTGATCGACAATATCGAACTTATCAGGGACGATATCGTAAGTTAGATGAGAATAAATAGGCGATTTCACTGATGGCTTACCTGATTTAATATCGGCTAAAAAACGAATTAATTTCGCCGTATCATAAGAAATAGGAAAGCCTTTTTTTTGTAGCAGATCATCTTCTTTCAGCTTCTCTAATGGATAAAGAAAACCGTCAGTAGTAATCAGATCAACTTTTCGTTCAGTAGGCCAATGAGTTAACAAGGATTGTAAAATACGTGCTGATGTACTTTTCCCAACAGCAACACTGCCAGCGATACTAATGATGTAGGGAACTTTAGGGCTTTGTCCGCCAAGAAAACGATTTAAAACCGTTTGGCGACGAAGGTTTTCATCAATATAGTAGTTAATCAGACGTGCAAGCGGCAGATAAATGGTACTGACTTCATCAAGAGAAAGCTCTTCATTAAAACCTAAAAGCGGTTTGAGATCTTGCTCCGTTAATTTTAGCGGAACAGATTTTCTTAATTCAGCCCATTGTTGACGACTAAAGTTCAGAAAGGGCGTTAGTTGTTCTGTAATTTCCAAGGTGCTTTATATTTGGAGTGAAAAAATTGGACAAAATATACCCTATAAATGAGTTGTGATCATCGTTTTTTATTAAAATTGGTGAGTTTTAAAACAAGAATGTGGCTTTTTGCTTGTAAATTAGGCGAATAGTTAAAAAAAACGTATTTTTCATAAAAAAAACTTGTCAGGCATAAAATTTTCCATATAATACGCCTCACTTGCTTACAACACGCCGACTTAGCTCAGTAGGTAGAGCAACTGACTTGTAATCAGTAGGTCACCAGTTCGATTCCGGTAGTCGGCACCATCCTTTGGTAAACAAGTATTCATTTAGTGTGGAGGGGTTCCCGAGCGGCCAAAGGGGGCAGACTGTAAATCTGTTGGCTCAGCCTTCGAAGGTTCGAATCCTTCTCCCTCCACCATTTTCTAAATGAATTCTGATGGGACAGATGAATTTAGGACTGCGGGCATCGTATAATGGCTATTACCTTAGCCTTCCAAGCTAATGATGCGGGTTCGATTCCCGCTGCCCGCTCCAAACGCTGATATAGCTCAGTTGGTAGAGCGCACCCTTGGTAAGGGTGAGGTCGGCGGTTCAAATCCGCCTATCAGCACCAGCCTTCCAAATTCCTCTCTCCTTATTAAATAGTAATGATTTTATTGGTTAATGTGGTTTAATTTACCCATCGATAACCGTGTCTATTTAGAGGGACTCTTTAAATGTCTAAAGAAAAATTTGAACGTACAAAACCGCACGTAAACGTGGGTACAATCGGCCACGTTGACCACGGTAAAACAACTTTAACAGCAGCAATCACAACCGTATTAGCAAAACACTACGGTGG
>NZ_QEPT01000010.1 GCF_003252755.1 Haemophilus parainfluenzae
AAAGATGCAGTTGTAGATAAAGTTGCTGAAGTAAAAAATGCAGTTTTTGAAGTAAAAGATGAAGCTGCTGATAAAGCGGCTGAGTTAAAAGATGAAGCTGAAGATAAAGCTGCTGAAGTGAAAGATGCGACTGAAGATAAAGCAAAAGAAGTAAAAAAAGCAGTTTCAGAAGCAAAAGATGAAGCTGCAGATAAAGCATCTGAGCTAAAAGATGCAGCTGAAGATAAAACTGTAGAAGCAAAAGAAGCGGCTTCAGAAGCAAAAGATACAGTTGTAGACAAAGTAGTTAAATTCAAAGATGCAGTTGTAGATAAAGTTGCTGAAGTAAAAAATGCAGTTTTTGAAGTAAAAGATGAAGCTGCTGATAAAGCGGCTGAGTTAAAAGATGAAGCTGAAGATAAAGCTGCTGAAGTGAAAGATGCGGCTGAAGATAAAGCTGCTGAAGTGAAAGATGCGGCTGAAGATAAAGCTGTAAAAGCAAAAGAAGCTGTCGAAGATAAAGTTGCTGAAGTAAAAGATTCGCTTTCAGAGGCAAAAGATGTAATGTCTTCTAAAGTTGAAGCTGCAAAAGATGCCACAGTAAGCGCGGCAGTACAAGTTAAAGATGCTGTGGTTGCTGCAGCTAACTATGTTAAACATGTTGCGGAAAATAAAATGACTGAAGCAAAAGATGCTGTGTGCTCTAAAGCAGAGGAAGTAAAAAATGTAGATTCTGAAACAAAAGATCAATCTGCAGCCGTAAAAAAGTAACTAAAAAGTAAAAGCAATAGTTAAGGATTATTCAAATTAACTGAGTGGGATTGTTCAAAAAAAACACAAAAAAGTGATTTTTTATCTTTACAAAAAATAAAATTTTTATAATGAACTTTTTTACAAATCTTTTAATTTCATTGGGTTATAGTTGTTTTAGAGAGGTATTATAAAAAACTATATCTTTAGAAATGTAAATTTTTTTGGAAGATGTTTTATTTTAAGTTTTTTTTACGTAAACTAGATCACACAAAGCAGATAGCTTTGGATTAATTCTTAATTATAAAATGGAGAATGACAATGAAAAAATCAGTATTAGCCGTATTAGTATTAGGTGCATCTTTAGCCGTAACTGGTTGTTTCGATAAACAAGAAACAGCTCAAAAAGTTGAAGCAGCAAAAGATGCAACAGCAAATGCAGCAACACAAATTAAAGATGCAGCAAAAGAAGTTGCAACTGATGTTAAAAATGCGGCAATTGACGCAAAAGATTCAGCTGCAAATAAAATGGCTGAAACAAAAGAAGCAGTAGCTGATAAAGCTTCTGAAATGAAAGATGCTGCTGCAAATAAAATGGCTGAGGCAAAAGATGCAGTGTCTTCTAAAATGGAAGAAGTAAAAAATGCAGCTTCTGAAGCAAAAGATGCAGCAGCAGATAAAGCAGTTGAAATGAAAGATGCTGCAGCAAATAAAATGGCTGAAGCAAAAGATGCGATGTCTTCTAAAATGGAAGCAGTAAAAAACTCAGCTTCAGAAACAAAAGATGCGGCAGCTGATAAAGCGGCTGAAGCAAAAGATGCAGCAGCAAATAAAGCAGCTGAAGTAAAAGAAGCTGTGACTAAATAATTAAACTTTCGTAAAATAAAAACCTATCAGAGATTATCTGGTAGGTTTTTTCTTTTTGGAGCAATATGAAATGTTATGTGCAATTTATAAAAGTAAACGTAAACCAGGCTGCTACCTTTATATTTCCAAACGAGATGATTTTTCAGCTGTACCGGATATATTAATGCAGAGTTTTGGCAAGCCTCAGTTTCTTATGCCTTTCAATTTGAAGGGGAGTAAGTCGCTTGTTCATGCAGATAAAGATGAGATTATGGAGAAAATTACTCAGCAGGGATTTTACCTTCAGATACCAAAACAGGATGATGGGTTATTTAATAGTTTGAGTGAGATCAAATAACCTTATTATTTTTTCGTAAAAATCTTCAAATCTTGCTTTATCTCAATATTTTCTTCAAAAAACTCATCTAAAATTCACCGCACTTTTAAAAGGAGAATGAAAATGAGTAGTTTCTTTGTGGCAGGTACAGATACCGACGTGGGCAAGACCACCGCCTGCCGTGCTATTATTCAGGCATTACAAGCAAAGGGCGTGCGAATTGTGGGTTATAAGCCGATTGCTTGTAGCTGTGAAGAGGGGATTTATCCTGTCGAAAATCAGTCTAATGAATCCCAAACAGATTATGATGCTGAAAATAATTCAGACGTGTTAGCTTTAATGGATGCAACGAATGAGTCCGTATCTTATCAAGAAGTAAATAGCTATACTTTTGCTCATTCCTTGCCAATGCTGACTCGAGATAAATCACGCATTAAATTAAGTAAGATTAACCAAGCCTTAACAACATTAGTTCAAAAATATCAATCTGTTGTGGTGGAAGGTTCATTTGGTTTACTCACACCAATGGCAGAAGGTAAGAGTTTTGCTGATTGGGTTGTTGAACATAAAATGCCCGTTGTGTTGGTTGTCGGCATTAAAGAAGGTTGTATTAATCACGCATTGCTGACAGCTCAAGTGATTAAACAGCTTGGCGTTCCTTTATTAGGCTGGATTGCAAATCGAATTAATCCTTGCTTAGGGCATTATAAAGAGGTGGTGGATATTTTAGAGGCTCAGATTGATGCGCCTTTGCTAGGTAAAATCCCTTATATTCATAAGCCAGAATCCCAAGAGTTAGGACATTATTTAACGAATATTGATCGTTTGATGTATATGCAAACAGAGTTAGTTAAATAGTAAGTTTGAAATAAAAAGTGCGGTTAAATTTCATTAGATTTAACCGCACTTTTTTTTTATTCTTCGTTTTCTGGAAGTTCTTTTTTCAGGATATCTTCTTCCGCGAGGCTAGATAGGCGAGCAATCGCATTACGGTAAGAGATTTCAAGAGTTTCCCGACTGGTTGCAATAACACCTTGATCTACTAAGAATCCATCATTTACATCATATACCCAGCCATGTAGGGAGAGTTTTTGTCCACGTTCCCAAGCACTTTTTACAATAGATGTACGTCCTAGGTTATAAACTTGTTCCGCAACATTTAATTTAGTGAGCATATCTGAGCGTTTTTCGGCTGAAAGATTGCCTAATAGGTGCCCGTGTTTAAACCAAATATCACGAATATGGAGTAACCAGTTATTGATCAATCCAAGATCGTGATCTTGCATCGCTGCTTTGATACCACCACAATTGGTGTGGCCGCAAATAATAATATGTTCAATTTTGAGTACATCAACGGCATATTGCACAACTGAAAGGCAGTTAAAATCTGTATGAATAACTTGATTGGCTACATTACGATGTACAAATAACTCGCCTGGTTCAAGATTTGTTAATTTTTCAGCTGGAACACGGCTATCTGAGCAGCCAATCCAGAGGTAATGAGGTGTTTGGTGATCGGCAAGTTCTTTAAAATAAGTGGAATTTTCTTCCTTCATTCTTTGCGCCCAACTGTAGTTATTAGCAAAGAGTTGTTTAATTTTGTCCATTTTTACTTTCCTCAATACGATGTGCTAAAAGCTTGTTTTAAGCACAATAAATGAAATAGGGGATAAAATTATCGCCTAAAATGATAACCGCACTTTAAAGAAAGTGCGGTCAATTTAAACAATATATTTAGAAATTTGCATTTCTTGGTGCGCGAGGGAATGGAATCACATCGCGAATATTTTGTACGCCTGTTACATAAACAATTAAGCGTTCAAAACCAAGACCAAAGCCTGAATGTGGTACAGTACCATATTTACGAAGATCACGATACCACCAGTAATCTTCAGGGTTTAAGCCCATTTCTTCCATACGTTTATCTAAAATTTCTAAACGTTCTTCACGTTGAGAACCACCGATGATTTCACCAATTCCTGGGGCGAGAACATCCATTGCCGCAACGGTTTTACCATCGTCATTTAAACGCATATAGAAGGCTTTGATATCTTTCGGATAGTTTTTCACGACAACAGGTGATTTGAAATATTCTTCTGCTAAGAAACGTTCATGTTCAGAAGATAAATCGATCCCCCAAGAAACAGGGAATTCGAATTTCTTACCTGATTTTAATAACACGTCGATCGCATCGGTATAGTCGATTTGAGCAAAATCAGAGTTTACAAAGTTTTCTAAACGAGTAATAACATCTTTATCTACATGTTTTTCAAAGAATTTCAAGTCATCTTTACGTTCAGCAAGCACGGCGCGGAAAACGTATTTCAACATGTCTTCTGCTAATTTCGCATTATCAGCAAGTGTTGCAAATGCAACTTCAGGTTCAACCATCCAGAATTCTGCAAGGTGACGAGTTGTATTTGAATTTTCAGCACGAAATGTTGGACCGAAAGTATAGATTTTGCTTAATGCACACGCGTAAGTCTCACCGTTTAATTGGCCAGAAACCGTTAAAAATGATTCTTTCCCGAAGAAGTCTTGGCTGAAATCGACTTTACCATCTTCACCACGAGGAAGATTTTCTAAATCAAGTGTTGAAACACGGAACATTTCGCCCGCACCTTCAGTATCAGATGCCGTAATTAATGGAGTAGCAACCCAATAGAAGCCTTGTTCATGGAAGAAACGATGAATAGCTTGTGCTAAGCAGTGACGAACACGCGCCACGGCACCGATAATATTGGTACGAGGACGTAAGTGAGCTACTTCACGTAAGTATTCAATTGAGTGACGTTTTGCTGCCATTGGATAAGTATCAGGATCTTCTACAAACCCTGTCACTTCTACTTTTTCAGCTTGAAGTTCAACAGTTTGACCTTCAGCAGGTGACTCAACAATGATACCGGTTACGATAACAGAACAACCCGTTGTTAAGCGTAAGACTTCACTCTCATAATTTTCAATATCGTTATTAACAATTGCTTGAATAGGGTCAAAGCAAGAGCCGTCATAAACTGCAAGGAAAGAAAGACCAGCTTTAGAATCACGACGGGTACGAACCCAGCCGCGTACGGTAACTTTTTCGCCTATAGCGATTTTACCTTGTAACACATCAACAATAGATGCAACTTTAGACATATAAACCTCTGTAATTCATTATAAATTAGGCAATAAAACCGTGTTAGTTTACCTTAAATCGCAAAATTTTCCATAAAAAGTTAGTGTAAATCGGGCTTGCACAGTAAAATAATTCCTTCACTTTATTTAGGAGAAAAACTATGTGGTCTGATATTTTGACCGGCTATGGCATTTTTATTTTAGAGATTTTAACGATTTTACTTGTAATCGCAGCTATCGTGGCAATGATTATTTCTGCAAAGCAACGTAATGCGGCACATCATGGTGAATTAGTTGTGACAGATCTTTCTGAAGAATTTAAGGAAACAGTTAAGCATTTACGCGATTTCCAACTTTCAGAAGAAGAGCTTAAACAAGCGGAAAAAACAGAGAAGAAAGCCAAAAAACAAGAAGCAAAGGCTTTAAAAGCAAAATTAAAAAACGGTGAGAAAGCAGCACCTAAACCTTGTGTTTACGTGCTCGATTTTAAGGGTGATATTTCTGCATCAGAAACAACCGCACTTCGTGAGGAAATTTCGGCAATTATTAATGTGGCAAAAGCCGATGATGAAGTCTTATTACGTTTAGAAAGCCCAGGTGGTGTTGTTCATGGTTATGGCTTGGCTGCATCACAGTTAGCTCGCTTAAAGCAAAAAGGGATTAAATTAACGGTTGCAGTAGATAAGGTCGCTGCAAGTGGTGGGTATATGATGGCTTGTGTGGCAGATAAAATTGTTTCTGCGCCTTTTGCGATTATCGGTTCTATTGGTGTGGTTGCACAAATCCCTAATATTCATCGTTTATTAAAAAAACATGATGTCGATGTTGATGTGATGACAGCCGGGGAGTTTAAACGTACAGTCACAGTGTTAGGTGAGAATACCGAAAAAGGAAAACAGAAATTCCAAGCTGAACTTGAAGAAACCCATCAATTATTTAAACAATTTGTGGCCCAAAATCGACCGCACTTAGATGTGGATAAAGTCGCAACTGGTGAACATTGGTTTGGTCAGCAAGCTCTAGAGCTTCAGCTGGTCGATGAGTTAGCAACCAGTGATGATATTATTCTTGAAAAAATGAAAGATAAATCTGTTATCTCAGTGAAATACAAAGTGAAAAAGCCACTTTTACAAAAAATAGGTAAACAAGCAGAGGAGAGTATTGAGGGAATTATCCACCGAAATTTAACAAAAAATGGTCAAGATTTTATTCAATAAGAAAAAATTTTTACTTATTTGACAACTCTTTACACAACTTTACAAAAAAGTTCCATAAAAAATCATTTTTTAATGTTTTTTTATTTACAAGTTAAAGAATTATGACTACCATACGCAATGAAACTTTTTATAGTTTTATTTGTAAAATTTATAAAGTTTAGTTGTGTTGGTTCTTCTTGCAAGGATTGCACCTTAACAGTAAAAAGGTAAAGAAATGAAATTATCTCGTATTTTATTATCTGCAGTAGCAGTAGCGACAGTTGCTGCTTGTGGTAACTTAAGCAAAGTTACAGAAGCTGGTACTCCAGAATATAAAGAAGTTGATGGTCAACAAGTACCACAACTCGTATGGCCTAAGATTGATAAAGCTGGTTTCAACCATGACGGTAGCCAATTTGGTTCATGGCCAAACTGGGACAACGTTCGTATGATCGAACGTGGTATGAACAAAGACCAATTATATAACCTAATCGGTCGTCCACACTTCTCTGAAGGTTTATACGGTGTTGAAGAGTGGGATTATGCGTTCAACTATCGTGAGAACGGTGTTCACAAAATTTGTCAATATAAAATATTATTTGATAAAAACCACAATGCTCAAAGCTTCTTCTGGTATCCAAACGGTTGTAACGGAAACTCAGCATTTACTTTAAGTGGTGACTTCTTGTTCGACTTCGATAAAGATACTTTAACTCCACGTGGTAAAGAAGTTGTTGATAACGTTGCAGCACAATTAAAAGAAACTGGTGCTAAAGAAGTTAAAGTTGCAGGTTACACTGACCGTTTAGGTTCTGATGCTTACAACTTGGATCTTTCTCAACGTCGTGCAAACCGTGTTAAAGCTCGTTTAATTGAAGATGGTGTAACATCTGAAATTACAGCTGTTGGTTACGGTAAAGTGCCACAAGTTAAAGCTTGTAATGGTTACAAACACGCAAGTAAAGCTGAGAAAGACTGTTTACGTCCAAACCGTCGTGTAGAAATCACTGCTTCTGGTTCTGTATTAAAATTACAAGAAGGTGGTCAAACTAACGGTGGAACTCAAGGTCCAGCACCTCTTTATCAAAAATAATTAGATAGAGAAGACAAAAGAGCGTAATAAAAATTACGCTCTTTTTTATTTTATGTAAGAAATTATTCAAGTAAAAGTTCTTCAATCAATTTAGTGGTTAAGTTTATATAACTTCCATTGAAACGATGACTGAAATTTAGCAGGTAATAAAGCTGATAAAGGTGTTTTCTTTCTTCAAAACCTTCTTTATCAAGCGAAAAAGTGCGGTCATAAATTTCATAGAATTCAGGTGAGAAAGGTTGGAATAGTTCACTGAATGCTAAATCACACTCTCTATCCCCCCAGTAGCAAGCAGGATCATAAGTAAAGGTTTGATTACCTACGATAGCCGTATTCTCAATCCATAAGTTACCATGTAACAAAGAAGGTTTGGGATTATGTTTTGAAAGTTTGTGTTTTACCTTTTCAATAATTAAATCAATGTCACCAAAGTCTAAACCTTTATCTTTGCAAAGTTGTAATTGCCATCCAATACGTTGTTCTGCAAAAAATTTTGCCCAACTTCCATTCCATTTATTCGGTTGATACTCAGGGCCAAGCCAAGTATCAAAATCTAATCCATAGTTTTTAGTGCCAGATACTTGATGGAGTTTAGCTAATTCTTCAGCAAAATGTGGCGTAGCATTGGTTTGCTGAGTAATAGGAAGCGCCTCTAATAATAAGAAACTATGATTTTGAGAACAGCCTACGCCATAAACTTGTGGAAGTCTGATTGTATTGGTTTTGCCTAGTAGGTTTAACTGATCAGCCTCAGCACGAAACATTGAACGATAAGACCGTTCATTCACTTTAACAAAGACAGGTTGGATTCCATCCGTAATAAGCCAAGTTTCATTCACTTCGCTACCAGGAACTTTGTTTTTTTCTTTGATGTTATAGTAAGCACCAAATTGATCAGCTAAGACTTGAGAAATTGATTTCCACATAATACGCCTCCTAGACATGCTCGATTCTTCTTCATTCTATCTAAAATGTTAAAAATTACTGTGATATATCTCAAAAAATAGCAAAAATCTTTGTCATTTTTCATCTGAAACATCAATTCACTAATAAACGCGTGATTTTTTAATGAGTTAGTATTATCATTAAGCGTATTTTTAGTTAGAAAAGATAATCAGGGGAAACTATGCAACATCTGAAAGATCTTGTTGAGAAAGCAAAATCGGCGATTGAACAAATCGAAAATAAAAGCTTAACCACATTAGATGAAATTCGTGTGGAATATTTTGGTAAAAAAGGGCATTTCACCCAACTTATGCAAGAATTGCGTAATGTTGCTGCAGAAGAGCGTCCAGCAATGGGCGCTAAAATCAATGAAGCCAAACAAGCAGCATTAGATTTTTTGAATGCTAAAAAAGCAGAGTGGGAACAAGCTGAACTCAATGCGAAATTAGAGAAAGAACGTATTGATGTGAGCCTTCCAGGTCGTAAAACAGAAACAGGTGGTTTACACCCAGTGACCATTACCATCAATCGCGTGACAAAATTCTTTTCAGAGTTAGGTTTTTCTGTGGAAACCGGTCCCGAAATCGAAAGTGATTATTACAATTTTGATGCATTAAATATCCCTAAACATCACCCCGCACGTGCTGATCACGATACATTCTGGTTTAATCCAGAATTATTACTTCGTACACAAACCTCTGGTGTGCAAATTCGTACCATGGAAAAAATGCAGCCGCCTATTCGTATTATGGCGCCAGGTCGTGTGTATCGTAATGACTACGATCAAACACACACACCAATGTTCCATCAAATTGAATTGCTTTATATAGATAAAAAAGCAAATTTCACCGAGTTAAAAGGCTTATTACACGATTTCTTACGTGCATTTTTTGAAGAAGATTTACAAGTTCGTTTCCGTCCTTCCTATTTCCCATTTACTGAACCTTCTGCAGAAGTCGATGTAATGGGTAAAAACGGCAAATGGTTAGAAGTATTAGGTTGTGGTATGGTGCATCCTAATGTGTTACGTAACGTAGGTATTGATCCAAATGAATATTCTGGCTTCGCTGTCGGCATGGGGGTTGAGCGTTTAACCATGTTACGCTACAACGTCACAGATTTACGCTCATTCTTTGAAAACGACTTACGTTTTTTAAAACAATTTAAGTAATTAACCACTGGGTTAAATTGACGATAATGATTAATTTAGAACGTAACACGTTCATCAATAATAAAGGATACAGAGATAATGAAATTTAGTGAAAATTGGGTGAGAGAATGGGTTAATCCATCAATTTCAACAGAGCAGTTATGTGATCAAATCACTATGCTTGGTTTAGAAGTTGATGGTGTTGAAAAAGTAGCTGGCGACTTTACAGGTGTTGTTGTGGGTGAAGTTGTTGAATGTGCGCAACACCCTGATGCAGACAAATTACGTGTCACTAAAGTAAATGTTGGTGGCGACCGTTTATTAGATATCGTTTGTGGTGCACCAAATTGCCGTCAAGGTTTAAAAGTAGCATGTGCAACTGAAGGCGCTGTATTACCTGGTGATTTTAAAATTAAGAAGACTAAATTACGTGGACAACCTTCAGAAGGGATGCTTTGCTCATTCTCTGAATTAGGCATTGATGTGGATGCAGATGGTATTATTGAATTACCGTTAGATGCACCAGTAGGCACAAATCTACGTGAATATTTAGATTTAGATGATAGAGCCATTGAAATTAGTTTAACGCCAAACCGTGCAGATTGTTTAAGCATTGCAGGTGTTGCGCGTGAAGTTGGCGTGGTTAATAAACAAGTTGTTAATCAACCGCACTTTGATGCTGTACCTGCAACGATTTCAGATAAAGTTCAAATTGAATTAAATGCGCCAGAAGCATGTCCGCGTTATTTATTGCGCGTGGTGAAAAATGTGAATGTTAAAGCGCAGTCACCAATTTGGTTACAAGAAAAATTACGTCGTTGTGGTATTCGTACTATCGACCCAATTGTAGATATTACTAACTATGTTTTGCT
Source organism: Haemophilus parainfluenzae (assembly GCF_003252755.1). GTDB lineage: Bacteria > Pseudomonadota > Gammaproteobacteria > Enterobacterales > Pasteurellaceae > Haemophilus_D > Haemophilus_D parainfluenzae_N. Next base: position 10,286 of record NZ_QEPT01000010.1, read on the forward strand.
TGAATTAGGCCAACCAATGCATGCTTTTGATGCATCAAAAGTGTCTCAACCTGTTCAAGTACGTTTAGCCAATAACGGCGAAGAACTTGTTTTATTAGATGGCACAACGGCAAAATTACAGCCGAATACTTTAGTTATTGCAGATCAAACTGGTCCATTAGCAATGGCGGGTATCTTTGGTGGTCAAGCAAGTGGTGTTGATGCTGAAACAACAAGAGATGTAATTTTAGAAGCAGCATTCTTTGCTCCATTAGCGATTGCGGGACGTGCAAGACAATATGGTTTACACACCGATTCTTCGCATCGCTTTGAACGTGGTGTTGATTTTACGCTACAACGTCACGCAATGGAAAGAGCAACAGCATTGTTACTTGACATTTGTGGTGGCGAAGCAGGTGAAATTTGCGAGGTGGTGAGCGAGCAATATTTGCCAAAAGTCAATGAAGTCACTTTACGTCGTGAAAAATTAGATAGCTTATTAGGTCATCATATTGAAACTGAAACCGTGACCGAGATTTTTGAGCGTTTAGGTTTTGCCGTGAAATATGCTAATGATGTTTGGACCGTGACCTCAGCAAGCTGGCGTTTTGATATTGAAATCGAAGAAGATCTCATTGAAGAAGTAGCACGTATTTATGGCTATAACAGCATTCCAAATAATGCACCATTAGCACATCTTCGTATGCGTGAACATAAAGAGTCAGATTTAGATTTAAGCCGAATTAAAACTGCTCTTGTTGATGCAGATTATCAAGAAGCGATTACTTATAGCTTCGTTGATCCAAAAGTACAGACTTTACTTCATCCAGAAATTGAAGCGCTTGTATTGCCAAACCCAATTTCAGTTGAAATGTCAGCAATGCGCGTTTCATTATTAAGTGGATTACTCGGTGCAGTGCTATACAATCAAAATCGTCAACAAAACCGCGTGCGTTTATTTGAAACAGGATTACGTTTTATTCCTGATGCCAATGCAGAATTTGGTGTGCGCCAAGAGTTTGTTCTTGCCGGTGTGATTACCGGTACAGCAAAATCAGAATGTTGGACAGGTAAAGCAGAAACGGTTGATTTCTTTGATCTTAAAGGTGATTTAGAAAGTATTCTTTCTCTTACCGAAGTGGGTAATCGAGTTAAATTCGTGGCAAAAGCATACAGTGCCTTGCACCCAGGTCAATCTGCTGCAATTGAATTAGATGGAAAAGAAATTGGTTTTATTGGAACTATTCATCCACTTATTGCTCAAAAACTAGGATTAAATGGCAAAGCGGTTGTTTTTGAAATTTTATGGGATGCCATTGCAAATCGTCGTGTGGTTCAAGCCAAAGAGATTTCAAAATTCCCTGCGAACCGTCGTGACTTAGCTTTAGTTGTTGCAGATAATGTCCCTGCAGGAGACATTATTGATGCATGTAAACAAGCCGGCGGAGAAAAATTAACACAAGTCAATTTATTCGACGTATATCAAGGCATTGGCGTTGCTAGCGGACATAAGAGCTTAGCAATCAGTTTAACCATTCAAGATAATGAAAAAACGCTTGAAGATGATGAGATTAATGCGGTAATCTCTGCTGTATTAAACGAAGTTAAACAACGCTTTAATGCGGAGCTTAGAGACTAAACAGGAGACTAACATGGCAACGATTACAAAAATTGATATTACTGAATACTTATTAGATAAGTATCAATTACAAAAAGCGGAAGCTAAAGCATTAGTGGAAGACTTTTTTGAGGAAATTCGTTTATCGTTAGAATCTGGTGGTGAAGTGAAATTATCCGGTTTTGGTAATTTTGAACTTCGTAATAAAGCTTCACGTCCAGGGCGTAATCCAAAAACAGGTGAAAGTATTCCAGTTTCTGCACGCCGTGTAGTGGCGTTCAAGCCAGGTCAAAAATTACGTGCTCGCGTGGAAAATACCAAGCCAAAACAATAGTAATAAAAGTGCGGTCGTTTTTGACCGCACTTTTGTCAGGATTGAACATGAATAAGATTAAATGTGCTTTTTTAGTCGCAGGAAGTTTTTTGCTTTTTGCTTGTTCAAGCGGTGTTCGTGAAGAATATGCCATGAACTATAAAGGTCAGATTGGAGATCCGATTATAGCCATTGCCATGTTAAGTGAACAACAATATGAATGGGCGGGTACACCTTATGTGTTAGGTGGGCAGTCTCGTGGTGGTATTGATTGTTCTGGTTTTGTGCAAAAAACCTTTATTGATCGTTTTAATATCAATCTTCCTAGAACTACGAAAGATCAAGCGGGTTACGGAAAACTTGTTCGTAAAGAAGATATACAAACAGGCGATTTAATTTTCTTTAAAACCGGACGAGGACCAAATGGCTATCATGTTGGGATTTATGTGAAAGAAGATAAATTTTTACACGCGTCAACCAAAGGCGGTGTGATTTATTCTTCGATGAACAGTCCTTATTGGAAAAAAGCTTTTTGGCAAGTTAGACGAGTATAGTGGAAATAAAAAAGTGCGGTTAATTTTAACCGCACTTTTCTTTTATGGATTTGCTGTAGGGCGAATGCCTAATGTATGGCAAATCGCATAAGTGAGTTCGCTACGATTTAACGTGTAGAAGTGGAAGTCATTTACGCCTTCACGAGAAAGGATTTTTACCATATCCATTGCCACACTCGCCGCGACGAGATTACGAGTAGTAGGATCATCATCTAATCCTTCATACGCCTTAGCCAACCATGCTGGAATTTTTACATTCGTAAATGATGCCATTTTTTGAAGTTGTTTGAAGTTAGTTACAGGTAGAATACCCGGAACAATTTCAGCCTCAATACCAATGGATGCACAGCGGTCACGGAAGCGAAGATAACTGTCAATATCAAAGAAGAATTGAGTAATGACATGATTAGCGCCTGCATCAATTTTACGTTTCAAATTGATTAAATCTGCTTGTGCTGATTTTGCTTCAGGGTGAACCTCAGGATATGCTGCAACTGAGATATCAAAATCAGCTACGGAGCGGAGTAGTTCAACTAAATCAGCTGCATAGAAAGGTTTTTTCGCATAGCCTTTGGGCTCATCGCCGCGTAAAGCCACAATGCGACGAATACCGCTATCCCAATAATCTTTTGCAATTTCTTTTAATTCTTCAGGTGTGGCATCAATACCCGTTAAATGTGGTGCAGCTTCTATGCCAGTTTCTGCTTTAATAGCTTTCACGATGCTATGTGTACGATCACGTTCGCCAGAGTTTGCGCCATAGGTGACGGAAACAAATTTAGGATTTAATACTTTTAAGCGATGAATGGAATCCCAAAGCATGCTTTCCATTTTTTCATTTTTAGGCGGAAAGAATTCAAAGGAGACATTAATTTTTTTGTTCGTATCAGCAAGATGTTGATTTAATGTGTTAATTTCGTTTGCGTAGCTCATAGCATACCTTTTTACGTTTTCATTAGAATGCACTTATCATAAGACAAGAACTAATATGCGTCAATTTCAATGATTTCATCAAAATGATGAATGAAATTAATGATTATTTATGACGCGTTGTATTTTAAAAGAAAATCAATTTATTTGCACAAAAAGTTAGCATTTTTTCTAAAAATAGGTATAATACGCCGACCCTGTAAATGCACGGATTCCCACCGTGCATTATTTTATCGAGATCACACTCGAAGGGGTGGAGATTAAGATTAATGGTTGTGTTTCAAACAATATGGAACACTGGGTATCAAACTTATATTTTGGTAATTAATTAATGAAAACTTTTGTAGCAAAACCGGAAACAGTAAAACGTGACTGGTATGTGGTAGATGCGACAGGTAAAACTTTAGGTCGTTTAGCTACTGAATTAGCACGCCGTCTTCGTGGTAAACACAAGGCTGAGTACACTCCACACGTAGATACTGGTGATTACATCATCGTTATCAACGCAGACAAAGTGGCAGTAACTGGTCGTAAAGAAACAGATAAACTTTACTACTGGCACACTGGCTATGTAGGTGGTATCAAACAAGCGACTTTCAAAGAAATGATCGCTCGCCGTCCTGAAGCGGTGATTGAAATTGCGGTTAAAGGTATGTTGCCAAAAGGTCCATTAGGCCGTGCAATGTTCCGTAAATTAAAAGTGTATGCAGGTGCAGAACACCAACACGCAGCACAACAACCACAAGTATTAGACATTTAATCACGAGGTTTAGGAAATGGCAGAGAATCAAAACTACGGCACTGGTCGCCGCAAAAGCTCTTCAGCTCGTGTATTTATCAAACCGGGCAGTGGTAAAATCACTATCAACCAACGTGAATTAGACGTATATTTCGGTCGCGAAACAGCTCGTATGATCGTACGTCAACCGTTAGAATTAGTGGAATTAACTGATAAATTAGACCTATACATCACTGTTAAAGGTGGTGGTATTTCTGGTCAAGCGGGTGCAATCCGTCACGGTATCACTCGTGCATTAATGGAATATGATGAGACTTTACGTCCTGCTCTTCGTGCAGCTGGCTTCGTTACTCGTGACGCACGTCGCGTTGAACGTAAAAAAGTTGGTTTACACAAAGCACGTCGTCGTCCACAATACTCCAAACGTTAATTTTTTATTATCGTTTCAAGAAAGCAGAGAGCAATCTCTGCTTTTTTTATGTCTGTAAAAAACAAATTAATTAAAAATTCCCGTTCTTTGATTTTTCATTGATTGCTTATAATTAATTGATTTTAAAGGAAAAATAAGAAATTATTAGCAATTTACCTGTCGGTTATGTTAAAATAATCGCCCATTTTTAGTAGAAGTATATAAGTTAGTTTGGATCTTCGGAGGAATAAATGTCCAATGCATCAAGTAAACGTTCAGTAATGACTCTTTTTTCAAATAAAAATGACATTTACTGCCATCAGGTAAAAATTGTTTTAGCTGAAAAAGGTGTTGCTTACGAAAACGAAGAAGTTGATCTGCAAGCATTATCAGAAGATTTAATGGAATTAAATCCTTACGGCACATTACCAACCTTGGTGGATCGTGATTTAGTGTTATTCAGCTCACGCATCATTATGGAATATCTTGATGAGCGTTTTCCACATCCTCCACTTATGCCAGTTTATCCAGTTTCTCGTGCGAAAAGCCGTCTTTTAATGTTACGTATCGAACAAGATTGGTACCCAACATTAGAAATTGCTGAAAAAGGCACGGAAGTTGAACGTGAAGAAGCATTAAAACAGTTAAAAGAAGAATTGTTAGCGGTATCGGTTATCTTCCAACAAACTCCTTATTTTATGAGCGAAGAGTTTGGCTTGGTTGATTGCTATGTTGCACCATTATTATGGAAACTACGTAATATGGGCGTTGAATTTAGCGGTACAGGAAGCAAAGCAATCAAAGGCTATATGGATCGTGTATTTAGCCGTGATTCATTCTTACAATCAGTGGGTGAAGCAGCACCTAAAAATTTAATGGATGATAAATAATGACTCATACACCTTCTCCAAAACGCCCTTATTTACTAAGAGCCTATTATGATTGGCTAGTGGATAATGATTTCACCCCATATTTAGTGGTGGATGCGAATTATTATGGTACTAATGTGCCTGTGGAATACGTGAAAGATGGGCAAATCGTCTTAAATCTTTCTGCGGGGGCGACTGGGAATTTGCAATTAACAAATGACTTTATTCAGTTTAATGCACGTTTCAAAGGTGTGGCTCGTGAGTTATATATTCCGATGGGCGCTGCTTTAGCCATTTATGCACGTGAAAATGGTGATGGCGTGATGTTTGAGCCAGAAGAAATTTACGATGAATTAAATCGTGAGCCAACATCAGAACAGCCATTAAGCTTTGCAGAAGCGGTAGATAAACCTAAAGCTGAAAAGAAACCACAGAAATCAGCATCTCATTTACGAATTGTAGATTAATGAAAGAAAAACAAAAGTGCGGTTAAAATTAACCGCACTTTTTTATTTATTATTTTGTTGCCGCTTTCATATTACGAACAAATTCGGCAAGTTCAGATAAGCACTGAGCCTGATTATCTAAATTTCGCTCAATAATTTTTACAGTTGCAGAACCTGAAATTGCACCTGCTGCCCCTAGTTGAAGGGCTTCTTTTACTTGAGCAGGTTGAGCAATACCAAAACCTTGTAGAATTGGTGGAGCTTTGTGGGCTTTGAGTTGTTCTACAAGTGTATCTAAGTTTGCGGCATGAGCTTGATTCTCTGCACTTGTTACACCTGCACGAGAAACTAAATAAGTATAGCCTTCGCTGTTTTCAGCAACGCCTTGTACTGTTTTGGCATCTGCATTTGGTGGGCAAATAAAGACAGGTTGAATGCCATGCTTTTTAGCAGCTTGAACATAGTCTTCTTTTGCTAATAGTGGAATATCTGCCACTAAAACCGCATCCACGCCGACTTCTGCACAGCGTTGATAGAAATTATCTAAGCCTTTCGCAAAAATTAAATTCGCACAAAGGAGTAAGCTAATCGGAATTTCTGGATATTTTGACCGCACTTTAGCGAGTAATTTAAAGCTGTCTTCAGTGCTATGGCCAGCATTGAGTGCACGGTTATTAGCTGCCTGGATAACGGGACCGTCTAATAGTGGATCAGAAAATGGAAAACCTAATTCCAACGCATCTGCGCCATTTTCGACTAACGTGCAAATAATCTCAAAAGAGCGATCAAATGTTGGATCGCATAATGTAACGAAAGGTACAAAAGCCCCTTCTTTTTTCGCTGCAAGTTCTGCAAATTTAGTTTCAAAACGGCTCATTATTGCATTCCTTTTTCTTTTAAAACTTTATCAACGGTAAAAATATCTTTATCACCACGACCAGAGAGATTCACCACTAAAATTTGTTCTTTATTCGGTTCTTGATGAATCATTTTTAGTGCGTGCGCTAATGCATGAGAACTTTCCAATGCAGGAATAATCCCTTCATGTTTTGCTAATGCTTGGAAAGCGTTTAACGCTTCATCATCTGTAATGCTTGGGTATTCAGCACGACCAATGCTTTGTAAGTAAGCATGTTGAGGTCCTACAGAAGGGAAGTCTAATCCCGCAGAAATGGAGTAGGATTCTTCCACTTGGCCATCTTCAGTTTGCATTAAAGGTGATTTCATACCGAAATAAATACCCACTTTTGCATGGCCTAATGGTGCTCCATGTTCACCACTTTCGATGCCATGACCTGCAGGTTCCACACCAATTAAGCGTACGCCTTTTTCATCAATAAAATCAGTAAACATTCCAATCGCATTCGAGCCACCACCGACAGCAGCGATGACAGCATCCGGTAAACGGCCTTCTTTTTCTAAAATTTGACGTTTAGTTTCTTCACCAATCATTTTTTGGAATTCACGTACAATGGTTGGGAATGGATGAGGACCTGCCGCAGTACCCAATAAATAATGGGTGTTTTCATAGTTGGCTGACCAATCACGCATTGCTTCACAGCATGCATCTTTCAATGAGCAAGAACCTTTTTGTACAGGAATCACCTCTGCGCCCATTAAACGCATGCGGAATACGTTAGGGGATTGACGTTCCACATCTTTCGCGCCCATATAAACACGGCAAGGCATATCTAACATTGCACAAGCAAGAGCAGTTGCCACGCCATGTTGGCCGGCACCGGTTTCGGCGATAATGCGCGTTTTACCCATACGTTTCGCTAATAAAATTTGACCCAATACTTGATTGGTTTTATGGGCACCACCATGAAGTAAATCTTCACGTTTCAAATAAATTTTTGCTTTTGTGCCTTTGGTTAAATTACGGCAAAGGGTAAGTGCGGTTGGTCTGCCCGCATAATTTTTAAGTAAATCTTGAAATTCACGTTGGAATTCAGGATCGTCTTTTGCTTCAACAAAGGCTTTTTCTAGCTGTTGTAGTACCGGTACGAGAATTTCCGGTACATACATTCCGCCAAATTCACCGAAATAAGGATTTAAAAGGGTTTCTGACATAATATTTCCTTGTTATTTTTGAATTCTTGCGACATTAAGTGGTGCAAAGGTTTGTGCAGTAGGCATCACTTCAATGCGATTAATATTGACATGTTCAGGTTGTTGATTGAGCCATAAAACAATATTAGCAATATCTTGTGGGCTGACATATTCTACATTTTCATAGAGTTTTTTAGCTCGGGCATCATCACCTTTAAAGCGGATATTAGAAAATTCAGTTCCACCACAAAGACCGGGTTCAACATTGGACACACGAATTTGTGTACCAGCAAGATCGGCTCGAAGATTTAAACTAAATTGTTTGATAAAAGCTTTAGTGCCACCGTATACATTGCCACCTGGATAAGGATAAGTCCCTGCAATTGAGCCTAAATTAATAATATGACCTGAATTGCGTTCAACCATTTGTGGTAACACAAGACGAGTGATGGTGACGAGTCCTTTAATATTGGTATTAATCATTTGCATCCAATCGTCTAAACTCGCTTTATCTGCACTTTCTAAACCTAATCCTAAACCTGCATTATTCACCAATAAATCAATGGATTGCCAATTAGCGGGAAGGGAATGGAAAGCATCTTCTGTTGCTTGGCGATCTGAAATATCAAAGGCAAGAAAATGGAAGTTCTCATCTAATTCTTGTTGTAATTGTTCTAAACGAGCTACGCGGCGCCCTGTGCCAATTACACGATAACCATTTTCAATAAGTGTGCGACAAATTGCCGCACCAAATCCGGCAGTTGCGCCGGTTACTAACGCTGTTCTTTGCATAATGCTTCCCCTTAGCAATCAGATTAATTTGACAAAATCGTCTTAAAAACTGACCGCACTTTTTCGCTGTCTTTTACGCCTGCGGCAGTTTCTACACCAGAATTGAGATCAACCCCTAGGCAACCTTGCTTAATGGCTTGTTCAATATTGTCAGGCGAAATGCCACCAGCCAAAATAATTTTGTGTTTCAAGTTTTCAGGAATGACTGACCAATTAAAGGTTTTTCCTGTACCGCCTTGTTGGTTTACTGTTTGGCTATCGAAAATATAGCGAGCAATATTTAAATCATCAGTAAAATCAACCGCACTTTGTGTCTCAGTATCGACTGAAATGGCTTTCCAAATTTGAGTTTCCTCGGGCAGTTGGTGACGAAGTGCGGTAATAAATTCAGCGGTTTCTGAACCGTGTAGCTGAACGGCATAAAGCTGCAATTGTTTAGCGATTTTTACAATAAAATCAATTTCTTGATTCTGGAATACGCCCACAAAACGAAGTGGTGATGCTGTCACTAATTCTTGAGCTTGACGTAGGCTCACACAGCGTTTTGAATGTTCGACGAAAATTAAGCCGCCGTATAATGCTCCGTTTGCGTAAACCTCTTTGACATCTTGTGTGCGAGTTAAACCGCATACTTTATTTTCGCCAAAAATCACTTCACGCACAGCATTATTTAAATCTGCACTGCCCATTAGGCTGCTGCCGATTAAAAAGCCATGTGCCACTTTTTGCAAATCACGAATTTGGCTGTGATTATAAATACCCGATTCGCTGATAATACGTGCATCACTAGGAATGCGATCGGCATATTTTTGTGTGAGTTCTACCACGCGGTTTAAATCAACAGTGAGATCGTGAAGATTACGATTGTTAACCCCGATAATTTTTGCACCTAAAGCAAGGGCGCGCTCAAACTCTTCTTCGTTGCTGGTTTCCGTCAATACGCCCATACCGAGAGAATGCGCCAGATCAGACAGTACGCGATAGGTTTCGTCATTTACTACCGAAAGCATCAATAAAATAGCATCAGCTTGATAGTAGCGCGCAAGATAAACCTGATATTTGCTGATCATAAAATCTTTGCACAATACAGGTTGTGAGACAACGTCACGTACTTGTGGCAAATAGTCAAATTTACCTTGAAAGTATTTTTCATCCGTTAGTACAGAAACAGCTGACGCATAATGTTTATACACATTGGCGATTTCGCCTAAATTAAATTCATCACGAATTAATCCTTTAGAAGGGGACGCTTTCTTACATTCCAAAATATAAGCGGGCTTTTGATGCGTACCTTTAGCCAATGCATCATAAAAAGAGCGGTCAGATTTTTGAATGTTTTCTTTAAATTGTGAAAGCGGAAATTCGGCTTCCTTTGCTTTAACCCATTGTGCTTTGTCTAAGACGATTTTTTGCAGCACCGTCGCAGAGTCAATTGGTTTAGTGAAATCTTGCGTGATCATAATCTTTCTTCTTATTGTGGCTTATCAAATCAGCCTTTATCTTAATATTTTGTTAAATGTTGTAATGTCTCAAACGCTTTGCCTGATGCAAGGTGAGCTAACACATTTTGAACATTTTCTTTTAAGTCATCATGACCAAATAATTTCAGCAATAATGCCACATTCGCCGCTACCGCATTAGCATGTTCAGCTTTGCCTTTACCTTGTAAAAGAGCGGTCAGATATTGGGCATTTTCTTGCGGTTCGCCACCACGTAAACTTTCTAAAGATTGTGTTTTTAAACCAAAATCTTCTGGTGTTAAGGTGAAGTAGTCAATTTTGCCGTTTTTAATTTCTGCCACTTGCGTTTCACCATGTACGGCGACTTCATCTAGACCGGCACCATGAACCACAAAAGTATGTTGATGACCTAATGCGACAGCGGTTTCAGCATATGTTTTCACTAATTCAGGGGCATACACGCCAAGCAAATGATAAGTTGGGCGAGCAGGGTTAATTAATGGACCTAAAATATTAAAAAGCGTACGTGTTTTTAATGCCGCACGAACAGGGGCCACATGTTTAAACCCACTGTGATATTGTTGAGCAAATAAGAAACATACGCCAATATCGTCAAGCGCTTGACGCGCTTGTTCTGGCGTGGCATTCACATTTACACCGAGTGCGGTTAATACATCACTGGCACCGGATTTACTTGATACGCTACGATTACCGTGTTTGGCTACTTTGGCACCCATAGAGGCTGCAACAATGGCACTGGCAGTAGAAATATTAATTGTGTTTTGACCATCACCGCCAGTGCCCACAATATCGGCAAAAGGGTAGTCAGGACGAGGGAATGATTTGGCATTTTGCAAAGACGCAGATACCGCACCACTTAATTCATCAATAGTGGCGCCACGTACTTTTAACGCAATCAGCATGGCAGCGATTTGTTCGTTATTCAGTTCGCCTTGCATAATAGCATTAAAAATGACCGCACTTTCTTCTTTATTAAGTGTTTTTCCGCTGTAAAGTTGTTCTAATAATTGAGCCGTTTGCATAATCTCGTCCCTTATACGTAAATATCGTAATCTAAATCGCGCGCTTCATCGCCAGTCATACCACGGAAGCCCCAGCAGTGCGCTGGTTGTTCTTTAATCGTAATTTCAACGTTATGAGATTTAATACCAATTTTGTATTCGAGTTCGCTGAAGAGCATTTTGATTAAACGTTTTTTTGTACCTTCCATACGACCTTGCATGAGGTTAATTTCAATAACGGTATAATCATCGTTACGATCGATAGGATAAAGGAAATCTTCTTTATCTAAACATAAAAAACGAATTGCATGTTTTCCGCGAGGAATGTCTAAACCAAGGTTTAAACAGTTATAAATTACTTCAGCAATATCTTGACGACGAGGTGCAAGCACTTCTTTTAATCCATATACGGTAATCATTTTTCTTCCTTAATCTCTGTTTAATACCCATTCCACAGATTGTTGTAATAATTTGGAACCTTGCACAGTAAGGATGCTTTCTGGGTGGAATTGGAAAGCACAAATTGGCAAGGTTTTATGACGAATTGCCATCACGATCCCATTGTAATCAGCATTGACAATAAATTCGTCAGGCAGGTTTTTACCCATTAAAGAGTGATAACGCGCCACAGGCATTGGGTTGGCAATATCTTTAAACATGGCTTGGTTATCATGTTGAATGCGCGATACTTTACCATGTAATACTTCGCCTGCATGTACAACCTCTCCACCAAAGGCTTGAATAAGCGCTTGATGGCCTAAGCAAATCCCGATAATTGGCACATCATTTTTTAAACGTTCAATAAGTGGGAGCAAGATGCCTGCTTCTGCCGGAGTACCTGGTCCTGGAGAGAGTGCAAGAATCGTATCCGGTGTATTTAATGCCTCTTGTACCACTTGCTCTAAATTGGTGTCATTACGATAAATTTTTACGTTATGCCCAAGCACACGGAATTGATCCACTAAGTTATAAGTGAATGAATCAAAATTATCTAAAAAGAGAATATTAGCCATAATTTATCGTCCTTATTTTGCTTGGGTATTGATTTGTTTGATTGCTTTAAGCACTGCAGCCGCTTTATGGCGAGTTTCATCCGCTTCCATTTGTGGATCAGAATCCAACACTTCACCACAACCCGCTTGAATATGGGCAATGCCATTTTGTACAAAAGCAGAACGAATCACGATACAGGTATCAAAATGACCATCAGAGGTGAGATAGCCGACCGCACCGCCGTAGCTGTGACGTTTTTGCTGTTCAAATTGATAGATTAACTGCATCGCTTTGATTTTAGGCGCACCAGTTAATGTCCCCATATTCATGCAAGCTTGATAAGCATGTAAGGCATCAAGTTCAGGACGAAGTTTACCCACTACGCGAGAAACCAAATGCATGATGTGAGAATAGCGATCCACTTGCATTAATTCGGCGACTTTACGTGTACCACTTTGGCACACGCGAGCAATATCATTACGGGCTAAATCCACTAACATTAAATGTTCGGCTTGCTCTTTATGATCAAGACGTAATTCTAATTCCAAACGCGCATCCAATTCAGGGTCAATATTGCCATGGGCATCAAAACCACGCGGGCGAGAACCTGCAATTGGGTAAATTTCTAATTGACGATTATCCGGTGCATATTTCAACGCACTTTCTGGTGATGCACCGAATAAAATGAAATCCTCATCATTCATGTAGAACATATAAGGGCTTGGATTGTTATGTTTTAATTGTGCATAGCTCGCAAGGGTATTCGGGCAAGCCAATGAAAAACGGCGGGATGGCACGATTTGGAACACATCACCAATATTAATATGATGTTTTAATGCTTTGACAATGCCGATGAATTCAGGATCTTCAAAGTTGGTGTTGACCTCATCACTTGCTGCTTTAATGGAAAATACGCCATCAATATTTTTTAATTTTTGAGTAATAGAAAGTGCCGTTTTCGCGACTTCCACTTGTTCTTCTTGACTAAAACAAAAGCTTTTTAATGTGGCTTGTTGGCTTTGGTGATCGATGGTGATTAAATTTTCTGCCAGATAGAAACTGTAATCAGGGCAGTTAATGCCATCATCTTTTAATGCAACACCTTGCATTGGAATAAAATTTGCCACCAAATCATAAGCAAATAAACCACCTAAAAAGACAGGTGTGCTGCTATGTTGATAATGGTTAGAAATTACACGAAGTCCATCAAAAATGGTTGCAGCTTGTAATTTGCTGTCTTCATCTAATTGATTGTCGAGCGGCGCGAATTGTACAGAAAATTCATTTTCAAAATTAATCGCACTTACGGTACCGAGTTGGCTTAATACAGGATGAATTTCGTTTAATACTTGTTTGCCGTTCGCATTCAGTGCTCTAAAGGTCACCTGATTGCCTAAACAAGTAATTTTAACGGCAGCATTAATTAGAATAAGGCTCTGTAAGCTATTTTTACTGCCAATTTCGGCAGAGTCGAGTAGAAGAGAATTTGAGTTCTGTTGACATAGTGTATTAAAAATTGCGGTGGTGTCGGCATGATAGGGAACCGGTTGAGAGGTCACCGCAATAAAAGGGGTATTTTTCATAATCAATCCTGTATTTTGAACTTTTGCACTATTAAACTAGTGCATAATGCATAAGTCAAGAAAATAATCAAAAAATTGGCGTGATTTTACAATATTTTTTTAATTTTTAACCAAAGATATTAAAAATAGAGGACATTGATTAGAAAAAAGCCATTTCGAGGCATATCTCAAAATGGCTTAATAGAAGAAGTAGCTCCAGTGATTAGAGAGAAGCAACGATCTCATCAATTTTATTTCTTGCTGAACGTTGTGCTTTTTCAATTGCCTCTGCACCTAATCCAATACCTTTTGCATAAGCAAACTGAACATCGGTAATACCAACAAAACCTAAAATGGCTTTTAAGTAATTTGTCACATTGTTGTTTTCATCATACATGCCACCAAAACTTGCTAATACAATCGCTTTTTTACCTTTAAGTAAACCTTCAGGGCCATTTGCGGTGTATTGGAAAGTCACACGAGGACGAGCGATAAAATCAAAATAAGATTTAAGTTGTGTTGGGATGCCTAAGTTATACATAGGTGCACCAATTACAATGATATCCGCAGCCTTTAATTCAGCAACTAATTCATCTGATAGCGCTAAAAGTGCATTTTCTTCCGTTGTTTTAGGCTCGCCACGTACCGCAGTTGCCGCCGTTGCATCAAAATGGGGAAGGGGTTGCGCCGCTAAATCACGTACCACAATGTTGTGGTCTTTTAATTTTTCAATGGTGTAATCGGCTAATTTATTACTTTGAGAGTTATCTGCAAGGATGCTTGATTTTAATACTAATACGTTCATAGAGTTTCCTTTAATTTGTGTTTATCAAAAGTGCGGTCATTTTATCGCAAATTTTGAATAGATAAAGTCGCTATCAGGAAAATCATTATTTACTCATTGGAAAGAATTCAGCGAGATATTAACAAGCGTGGTGGAAAGTGTTAAAATTCTCCGCCGCACTTGGTTTGCTCGATAGTGGGAGTGAATGAAAGTGCGGTTTGTTTTTAATCATTATTGCATGTTGCCTTTCGTATGGGCGACCACTGTATAAGGAAAAATTATGCCTATTATTACTTTGCCGGACGGTTCTAAACGTGAATTTGATCGTCCAGTTTCTGTGTTAGAAGTGGCTCAAAATATCGGAGCCGGTCTTGCCAAAGCAACCATCGCTGGCCGTGTAAACGGCGAACGTCGTGATGCCTGTGACATCATCAATGAAGATGCTAACCTTGAAATTATTACAGCAAAAGATGAAGACGGTTTAGAAATTATTCGTCACTCTTGCGCACACTTGCTAGGTCACGCAATCAAACAATTATTCCCAGATGTCAAAATGGCAATCGGTCCAACGATTGAAAATGGCTTCTATTATGACGTGGATTTAGACCGTTCTTTAACGCAAGAAGACATTGATGCTATCGAAAAACGTATGCTTGAATTGGCGAAAACCAATTATGACGTCATCAAAACTCCGGTAAGCTGGCAAGAAGCAAGAGATACTTTTGAAAAACGCGGCGAGCCATACAAAATGGCTATCTTAGATGAAAATATCGAACGTACCGCAACGCCTGCGCTTTATCATCACGAAGAATACATTGATATGTGTCGTGGGCCACATGTGCCGAATATGCGTTTCTGTCAACACTTCAAATTAATGAAAGTGGCAGGTGCGTACTGGCGTGGTGATAGCAAAAATAAAATGTTACAACGTATCTATGGTACGGCTTGGGCAGATAAAAAACAATTAGCAGAATACTTAACTCGCTTAGAAGAAGCGGCAAAACGTGACCACCGTAAAATTGGTAAAGCGTTAGATTTATATCATATGCAAGAAGAAGCTCCGGGTATGGTGTTTTGGCATAACGATGGTTGGACAATTTTCCGTGAATTGGAAACCTTCGTACGTACTAAGTTAAAAGAATACGATTATCAAGAAGTGAAAGGTCCGTTCATGATGGACCGCGTGTTATGGGAAAAAACAGGTCACTGGCAAAACTACGGCGATTTGATGTTTACTACACAATCAGAAAACCGTGAATATGCGATTAAACCAATGAACTGCCCAGGACACGTTCAAATCTTTAACCAAGGTTTAAAATCTTATCGTGATTTACCAATTCGTATGGCGGAATTCGGTTCTTGCCACCGTAATGAGCCTTCCGGTTCTTTACACGGTTTAATGCGTGTACGTGGCTTCACTCAAGATGATGCACACATTTTCTGTACTGAAGACCAAATTGAAAGTGAAGTAACCAGCTGTATCAAAATGGTTTACGACATTTACAGCACGTTCGGTTTCCAAAATATTCAGGTGAAATTATCTACTCGTCCTGAAAAACGGATCGGTGCTGATGATATGTGGGATCGTGCAGAAGCAGGTCTTGCGGCAGCATTAGCGCATAACGGTCTTGAATATGAAATCCAAGAGGGTGAAGGTGCATTCTATGGTCCGAAAATTGAGTTTGCACTACGTGACTGCTTAGATCGTGAATGGCAATGTGGTACTATTCAATTAGACTTCGCATTACCTGGTCGTTTAAATGCATCTTATGTTGCAGAAGATAATGACCGCCGTACACCAGTTATGATTCACCGTGCGATTTTAGGTTCTATCGAACGTTTCATTGGTATCATCACCGAAGAATATGCAGGTTTCTTCCCTGCATGGTTAGCGCCAGTTCAAGCGATTGTCATGAACATTACAGATAGCCAAGCAGACTACGTTCAAAAAGTGGTGAAACAACTTTCTGATGCCGGATTACGCGTTAAAGCTGATTTACGTAATGAAAAAGTCGGCTTTAAGATCCGCGAACACACCTTACGTCGCGTGCCTTATATGCTTGTTTGCGGTGATAAAGAAATCGCAGAAGGCAAAGTGGCTGTACGTACCCGTAAAGGTGCAGATTTAGGTACTTTCACGATTGAAGAGTTTGCTGAAATCTTAAAATCCCAAGTAAGACAACGTGAGTTGAAATTGTTGGGTGAAGAGTAATTAATCTATAAAATCGGTACACTAAAAAGTGTGCCGATTTTTTTATATTTTATAAGATTGCGAGTAGTAATTTTTATCATAGGATTGGTAATTAGAGATGACAGTAATTTCCATAGATGATATTCGAAAAATTGATGATCAATTAATTTCTCAAAATGTTTTAATTCATCAGAGACCTTTCCAGACCACATTAGAGTGGATGCGTTTAAATAAGATTCAAGGAGATATATCCAGTTTCTATAAACAAGTGGAAGATATATATCAGAAACTTTATCCTCGACAAAAATTTAGTATTCCTAATTTGTTAATTGGTGGTATTGCTTTTAGAGATCAAATATATATAACTAGAATACCGGTTATCTATGGAATGACAGGGATTAACCTATTTGATTTTGTTGATATTGATCCTTCTGAGTTAGCATTAATGCATAATGTCTATTTTGAACAATATAAAAAAGCGATATATTCCATTTGCGATTTATATGATATAGCCTTTGGCATAGATGATATTCTTAAAGAAAAAGAATCTAATGAAATCCTGGTGTATTGGTTAGAAATGATTTTGTCTTCAACTATGTCTGCAGCATTTGCTTTATCGGAGAATATTAATCTTGCTAATGCAATTCAATCATCACTACTTTCGGTAGAGTTAGCTGCTAAATCTAGTTTAATGTACTTAGGTTGTGATGCTAACTATATAAAATCCTTAGGGCATTGTAGGAAGATGATTAAAGAAAATCTAATTTCCTACAAGATAATAGATGAAAATGATGATTTTTTTGAAATATATTATTCATTACCTAAATATGTCGATTCAAGATATAAGCCTCAGAATCTTAGTAAACAAGAATTGGTAAATATAGCAATTAAATCACAATTTTTAGTATCCGAAATCATTAGAAAAATTAGTAAGAGAAATCTAGCAGAGTCCATACAGTTAGAACGAGAGTTTATTAGACCTTCTTTAAAATAAACGTAAAAGTCTATTAACAAACTCAAATTCATTTTTCTTCTATATAATAGCCTTATCACAAGGAGGCGAATATGGCAGCTCAAACTCAACAATTAACACCAGAATTAACTTTAGAATATATCAATGAAATTCCTGTTTTAATCTTAAATCACCCAGTAGGATCGGCTCGAATTGCATTACAAGGGGCGCAATTATTAAATTGGCAACCTAAAGGGGCAGAGCAGGATATCTTTTGGTTAAGTGATATCGAACCTTTTACGAAAGGTGTCGCTATTCGAGGCGGTGTACCACTTTGTTACCCTTGGTTTGGAGGTGTTAAACAGCCTTCACACGGTACAGCGCGTTTACGTTTGTGGCAATTAAGTGATTATGATCTCCAAGCGAATAAAGTGCGGTTAGAATTTTCGCTCTTTTCTGAATATGGTGTGATTGAAGCCAAAATGAAAATGGAATTTACCGATAAATGCACAATGACTTTAACGCATTTAGGGCAAGAACCAGCTCAAGCGGCATTACACAGTTATTTTAATATTGGTGATATTTCACAAATTGAAGTCCAAAATTTACCAAGTCGTTGTTATGACTCATTACAAGGTAAACATACTGATGTTCCTTCAACACGCAGAATAGAACAAGGTGTGGATTGTATTTATACGTTAGAGAAAGATAAAACATTGTTGGTGGATAAAGTGTTTAATCGACATATTCAAATTACACACCATCATGCAGATTCAATTGTGCTATGGAATCCTTGGGAAAAAACACCAAGTGCGATGCAACCAGAAGGGTATAGAACAATGGTATGTATTGAAACCGCAAGATTAGAAAAACTACTTCAATTTGGAGAGAGTATTTCAGCTGAAATAACTGCTTTACCCGCTGATATTTAAAGGAATAGAAATCCTTGTTGCATAAACGTGGCAAATACTATAAAATTTTGCCCGTTTTTTGTTTGTTTTTATAGCAAATGATTGAAGAAATCTTCTGTTTTAAATGCAGTGGGTTTTATCTTAAATAAATAGAAGGAATAACATTATCAAAACCGTAAAAAAAGCTCCGGCAGCTAACCGCCCGAATCGCATTAACGATGAAATTCGAGTAAAAGAAGTTCGTTTGATTGACCAAGATGGTGAACAAGCGGGGATTGTATCAATCCAACAGGCCTTAGATATGGCAGAACAAGCAGCGCTTGATTTAGTTGAGATCAGTCCGAATGCCGAACCACCGGTTTGTCGTATTATGAACTACGGCAAGTTCCTCTATGAAAAGAGCAAAACCGCAAAAGAACAGAAGAAAAAACAAAAAGTCGTACAAGTGAAGGAAATTAAATTCCGTCCAGGTACTGACGAAGGTGACTACCAAGTTAAATTACGTAGCTTAATCCGTTTCTTAGAAGATGGCGATAAAGCGAAAATTACTGTACGTTTCCGTGGTCGTGAAATGGCTCACCAAGATATCGGTTTAGACGTATTAGAACGCGTTAAAAACGATTTGGCTGACATTTCAGTAGTGGAATCTGCACCGGGTAAATTAGAAGGTCGCCAAGCGGTAATGGTGTTAGCACCTAAGAAAAAATAATTTTTTATTTAGATCTAATCTAGATAATCGAATTTTCACTTCGGTGAGAATACAACTGCATATTGGGCAAACTACGCAGCCTAATTGCTTTTGGAGAAGGGCAATTCAATTTGCCATATTGGAATAATTAGTGCCTACAAGTAATCTTCGGATTCGCCTAATTATGTGTTTAACTTAAAATGCGGAGTTTTTTAACAATGCCTAAAATTAAAACAGTACGTGGTGCTGCTAAGCGTTTCAAAAAAACAGCTTCAGGCGGTTTCAAACGTAAACAATCTCACTTACGTCATATTTTGACTAAAAAGACAACTAAACGTAAACGTCATTTACGTCATAAATCAATGGTTGCGAAAGCAGACCAAGTTTTAGTAGTAGCTTGCTTACCATACGCATAAGCCGTTATTTAAGCAAAACGTACGATTAGTTAAATTAGTTAAAAATATTACATAGGAGATTAAATAATGGCTCGTGTAAAACGTGGTGTTATTGCAAGAGCACGCCATAAGAAAGTTCTTAAGGCTGCTAAAGGTTATTATGGTGCACGTTCACGCGTGTATCGCGTTGCTTTCCAAGCGGTGATCAAAGCTGGTCAATACGCATATCGTGACCGTCGTCAACGTAAACGTCAATTCCGTCAATTATGGATTGCACGTATCAACGCTGCGGCTCGTCAAAATGGTTTATCTTACAGCAAATTCATCAACGGCTTGAAAAAAGCGTCTGTTGAAATCGACCGTAAGATCCTTGCTGATATCGCTGTATTCGACAAAGTGGCGTTCGCTGCATTAGTTGAAAAAGCAAAATCTGCACTTTAATTTTTTAAAGTTTAGATTCAAAAATTAGGACGCTGAAAAGCGTCCTTTTTTATTACCTCCAAAAAAGAAAAAACCGCTACTCAAAACTTGAATAGCGGGGAGGTCTTAATTATAAGAAACTTCAAAAAGATAACTGCAATATGCAGTGCACTAGCAATGTATCAGACTGTGTATTTTTGAAATAGTTCGATATTTTTGAAAAAATTTTTTAAAATATCAAAATTAAACCAAAATGAACGAATTTAGCCCTTTATAAAGGCGATAATTTGCTCTTCAATCCCTTTTTCATCTAATTTAATTTCAGCAAGTGCTTCTTGTTGTGTACCTTGCGGAATAAAGATATCAGGTAAACCAAGTTGTAAAAGTGCGGTTGTTTTTCCATGAGAATTTAGCACTTCTGAAACAGCAGAACCTGCGCCACCTTGAATCGCATTTTCTTCCAATGTCACAATGACGTCATGGGTATCTGCCATTTCTAGAATACGAGCTTCATCAATTGGTTTTACAAAGCGCATATCGACAACAGTTGCATTGAGTTTTTCTGCCACAGATAAAGCGGCAGGTAAGAGTGTGCCAAAATTCAGAATCGCGATTTTTTCACCTTGACGAACCATTTTTGAACGACCAATTTCTAATTCAGCAAGTGGGGTTAATTCTACGCCGATTGCATTTCCACGCGGATAACGTACCGCAGCAGGTTTACCACATTTATAACCCGTATAAAGCATTTGGCGGCATTCATTTTCATCACTTGGTGTCATAATGATTATATTCGGAATGCAGCGCATAAAACTTAAATCAAACGCACCTTGGTGAGTCTGACCATCCGCTCCTACAATACCAGCTCGGTCTATGGCAAAGAGAACAGGTAAGTTTTGAATGGCGACATCATGAATAAGTTGATCGTAAGCACGTTGTAAGAAGGTAGAATAAATTGCTACAACAGGTTTATAACCACCGATTGCAAGGCCCGCAGCAAAAGTGACAGCATGTTGCTCAGCGATGGCAACATCAAAATATTGTTGCGGGAATCGTTCTGAAAATTCAACCATGCCGGAACCTTCACGCATTGCAGGTGTGATGCCCACTAATTTATCGTCTTGTTCTGCCATTTCACATAACCAATCACCAAAGATTTTTGAATAGGTTGGTTTGGCATTTGATTTCGGGAGTTGACCGCTTGTTGGGTCAAATTTTGGCACACCATGGAAACCAATAGGGTCTTTTTCTGCAGGCTCGTAACCTTTCCCTTTTTTGGTTTTGATGTGTAAGAATTGTGGGCCTTTAAGATCGCGCATATTGCTTAAGGTAGCAATTAATTCATCAATATTATGCCCATCAATTGGTCCAATATAGTTAAAACCGAGCTCTTCAAAAAGCGTACTTTCTGGAGAGAACATTACACCTTTCATGTGCTCTTCAGTTTTCTTCATAAAGTTTTTAACAGTAGGAACCTTATCTAAAATTTTCTTACTGCCGTCACGAACTGTTGAATATAATGAGCCCGAGAAAATACGGGCTAGGTGATTATTTAATGCCCCCACATTTTCAGAAATAGACATTTCATTGTCATTTAAAATAACCAACATGTCAGTATGCAAAGAACCTGCGTGGTTTAAAGCTTCAAACGCCATACCTGCAGTAATTGCACCGTCACCAATCACACAAACGGTTTTACGACCCGCATTTTCACGTTCTGCCGCCACAGCAATACCCAGTCCGGCACTGATTGAAGTGGAAGAGTGCCCAACACTTAATACATCAAACTCACTTTCTTCACGCCAAGGGAAAGGATGAATACCGCCTTTTTGGCGAATGGTAGACATTTGATCACGACGACCCGTCAAAATTTTGTGTGGGTAAGCTTGATGTCCCACATCCCAAATTAATTGATCAAAAGGAGTTTTAAAAATGTAGTGTAGCGCAACAGTCAATTCAACAGTACCAAGACCAGATGCCAAATGGCCACTAGTTTGACTAACGGATTCCAACAGATAACTTCGCAATTCCTGACAAAGTTGCGGAAGCTGATCTTTATTTAAAAGACGCAAATCTTCCGGCGAATTAATTAAGGATAAAAGAGGATAATTGTTCATATATTCCTTAGTCCTAAAATTTAAAAAAGTGACCGCACTTTGATAAATTAAAAATAAGTGCTGTCACCATTAACTTTTACGATTGACAATAAATTCAGCTAATGCACGCAGTGCTGTGGTATCAAAAGGTAAATTGTCTAATTGGTGTAAGGCAATTTGATAGAGTTCTTGCGCTTTTTGTTTTGCGCCATCTAATCCTAATAGTTTTGGATAAGTGCTTTTATCTAAATCTAAATCAGAACCTACCGGTTTACCGATTTCCGCACTGTCGCCTTCAATATCTAAAATGTCATCCTGTACTTGGAAAGCTAAACCAATAGTTTGTGAATAACGTTCCAGTTGTTGCTCTAATTTCTTGTTTTCAAAGTGAGGAGAACAGATAAAACCCAGTTTTAATGCCGCCGTTAGCAATGCACCAGTTTTATTGCGATGGATAAGTTCTAATTCAGCTAAATTAACTTGTTTATGCTCAGAAATTAAATCTAAGCTTTGCCCTAAACACATGCCTTGTACGCCAGATGCTTGAGCCAATACTTTCACTAATTGCAATTTTTGTTCTGTAGAAAGAGAAGGGGCTTCAGTAAGAATTTCAAAGGCAAATGTTTGTAACGCATCGCCAGCTAAAATGGCCGTCGCTTCATCAAAAGCAATATGACAAGTTGGTTGACCACGACGAAGTTCATCATTGTCCATGGCAGGCAAATCATCATGAATTAAAGAATAAGCGTGAATAGACTCAATGGCTGCTGCCGCGTAATCTAAAGCAGTCGTTTCTGCCCCCAGCATTTTACCTGTTGCATAGACAAGGAAAGGGCGAACGCGTTTGCCGCCTAGTAATAAACCATATTTCATGGCATCACGTAAAGGGGCATTATAAGAGTCAATTTCTTCAAATTGATTGGCTAAAAACTGATTAATACGATCTTGAACTTGTTTGAGTTCAGTGCCGAATTGATAACTCATGGATTACTCGTCCCCTTGATAATCACTTAATGGGGCGGTTTCGCTTTTTTGTAACAAAATTTGAATACGTTGTTCTGCTTGTTGCAAGCGCTCTTGACCAAGTTGAGCCAATTTAATGCCGTTCTCAAATTCTTTCAGCGCATCTTCCAATGGTAATTCACCGCTTTCAAGTTTTGCCACAATTGTTTCTAATTGTGCAAGTGTTGTTTCAAAATCAGGTTCAGCATTTGCTGGTTTACGCGCCATTAAATTATCCTTTTCAGATGAATAAATTGCTCCGTATTGTACTTGATTTTTATAGGGATGTTAAAAACTTATTTCAAAGTGCGGTCAGTTTTTCGTGAGAATTTGAACTTTGTGGGATCTGGAATTTAGCGTACAATACGGCCATTTTTTATTATTCACAGATTATTATGAAATTTATCGTTAAACTTTTTCCTGAAATTATGATTAAAAGCGAAACCGTGCGTAAGCGTTTCGCGAAAATTTTGACCTCAAATATCCGCAATATTTTACAGAAATATGATGAAGAAACGGCGGTTGTTCGTCATTGGGATTACATTGAAGTGCGCTCAAAAAATGAAGGCAATCGTGAAGAGTTGATTGCGCTTTTACAACGCATTCCAGGGATTCATCATTTTTTAGAAGTGGAAGAAAAACCGTTTACCGATTTACATCATATCTTTGAATTGACGTTAGCGGATGTCGCAGCTCAACTTGAAAACAAAACCTTTTGCGTGCGTGTAAAACGTAAAGGGAAACATGATTTCAGTTCCATTGAAGCTGAACGTTACATCGGTGGTGGTTTAAATCAGCATATTGAAAGCGCAAAAGTACGCTTAAAAAATCCTGATGTGACTGTTCGTATTGATATTGAAGATGACAAAATGATGCTGGTAAAAGCTCGTCATGTTGGTCTTGGTGGTTATCCAATTGGGACGCAAGAAGATGTGCTTTCATTGATTTCAGGTGGCTTTGACTCAGGCGTATCCAGTTATATGCTTATTCGCCGTGGTTCACGTGTGCATTATTGTTTCTTCAATTTGGGCGGCGCAGCCCATGAAATTGGCGTGAAACAAATGGCTTACCATATTTGGAATCGCTATAGCTCATCTCATAAAGTTCGCTTTATTGCCATTCCTTTTGAAGGCGTAGTGGGCGAGATTTTAGAGAAAGTTGATAACGGCCAAATGGGCGTCGTGTTAAAACGAATGATGGTGCGAGCTGCAAGTAAAGTTGCACAACGTTTTGATATTCAAGCCATTGTTACCGGCGAAGCACTCGGACAAGTTTCGAGCCAAACTTTAACCAATTTACGTTTAATTGATGAAGCATCTGATGCGTTAGTATTACGTCCACTTATTACCCATGATAAAGAACAAATTATCGCGATGGCGAAAGAGATTGGCACAGATGATATTGCCAAATCGATGCCTGAATTCTGTGGGGTAATTTCTAAAAATCCAACGATTAAAGCGGTACGTGAAAAAATTCTTGAAGAAGAAAATCACTTTGATTTTGGCGTGTTGGAAAGTGCGGTTGAAAATGCACAATATTTAGATATCCGCCAAATTGCAGAAGAAACAGAAAAAGAAGTAGTGGAAGTAGATACCATTTCAGTGCTTGGTGAAAACGATATTATTTTAGATATTCGTAGCCCTGAAGAGACAGATGAAAATCCATTTGAATCAGACGAGCATCAAGTAATGCAGTTGCCGTTTTACAAATTATCTTCGCAATTCGGTTCATTAGATCAAAGTAAAAACTATGTGCTTTACTGTGAAAGAGGCGTGATGAGTAAACTGCAAGCACTTTATTTAAAAGAAAATGGTTTCACGAATGTGAGAGTTTTTGGGAAAAAATAAGCAAAAAATGACCGCACTTTAACGTGCGGTTTTTTTATTCGTAATCTAATTCACCCACTAATTCATCGATAGCTTGGGCAAGTAATGTCCGATCATGACGATAGCTGATATCATCTGCATTCAAGCGTTTAGCTAAGATTTTAACGGAAGAAATGGCAGACAAATCGACTGCACTTTGTTCACGATAAGGGGTTATAGCACCATCAATAACGGATTCACCGACGATTTCATTAATTTTCTGAATACGATCGGCTAGTGAAAGCTGAGAGGCTGCACCAATTTCTGTCCCTAAATTATCAATAAAAATCACTTTCGCTTTGCTATTACGCAGGGCAGTAGCTAATTCAGGTAGCAATAGCGGGGGCATAATACTCGTCATGAAACTTCCAGGTCCAAGTAAAATGACTTCCGCTTGCTCCAATGCTTGGATGGCTTCTTGTGCGGCTTTAACCATAGGTACTAAGAAAAGTGATTGGGGTAATTCTGTTAAATTATCAATGCTCACTTCACCGACAATACTGGAGCCTGAACCTAAACTTGCGGCAAGATGAACAGGTTCTTCTGACATGGGAATAATGTGAGATTTTACTTTGAGTAGTTCACGAATTAAGTTAATGGCTTCAATAGGGCGAATATGCATATCCTCTAAGGCTTTGAGCATTAAATTACCTAAATTATGCCCAGAAAGTTCACCTTCACCAGTAAAGCGGTATTCAAATAATGCAGATGCCGTGCTTGGCTCAATGATGATTTGATTTAAGCAATTACGTAGATCGCCCCATGCAATACCACCTTGTTCTTGGCGAATTCGACCCGTTGAACCGCCGTTATCTGTGGTGGTGACTATACCGGTTAAACGCTCTTTCATAAAACTAAGCGCCGATAATACACGCCCTAATCCATGGCCACCACCAATGGCAACAATATGTTTGATTTCGTCTAAATGTTCATGACGGCTGTGACGAGATAAATCAGACATTTTTCTTCCTTTTTTACCTATAAATAATTATAAAAAATAATGTTATATATTTTTTTATATAAGTTAATGCTGTTATTTTTATCAATATAGTCGGGTTATTCTACCAAATTATTGCTATTAACCGCTTGCTTTTATTACAATACCAACACAATTTATTTTTAACGCATAACTCCGAGCTTGTTTAGCCTAAGTTTCACAAGAAATATGGTGGCAAGCCAATAACGCGGTACGTTATTCAGGGATACGCTGGAAACGGTTTATCCTCTCCATATTTAGAAAGGTGTAAAATGCAATCCATTCCTATCAAGAACGTAGGAGAGTCTCGCTTAGTCGATCCTTTCCAACGCCAATATTACTATCTACGACTGTCGATTACCGATCAGTGTAATTTTCGTTGTACCTATTGTTTACCTGATGGTTATCAACCCGAAGCTAACAAACCAAGTTTCTTAACCTTAAAAGAAATTACCCATCTTGCTCAAGCGTTTGCTGAAATGGGCACAGAGAAAATCCGTTTAACGGGTGGCGAACCGACTTTACGCAAAGATTTTATTTCTATTGCTGAAAGTATTGCTAACATTGATGGCATTCGTCAATTAGCCGTTACGACAAATGGCTATCGCATGGCAAAAGATGTGGCTGATTGGAAGAAAGCAGGGATTACGTCTATTAACGTCAGTGTTGATAGCTTAGATCCAAAAATGTTCCATCAAATTACGGGTATCAATAAATTTGATGACGTGATGCGTGGTATCGATCGTGCATTTGAAGTGGGCTACAACAAAGTTAAAGTCAATTCAGTTTTAATGAAAAATTTGAATGACAAAGAGTTTGAGCAATTTCTTGTTTGGGTGAAAGATCGCCCAATTCAAATGCGCTTTATCGAACTCATGCAAACGGGCGAAATGGATAGTTTCTTTGATAAATTCCATCTTTCAGGACAAGTATTAGCGGATAAATTGCTGCAAAACGGTTGGCAATTACAACACAAATCCCATACTGATGGTCCAGCTAAAGTATTTACGCATCCTGATTATGCAGGCGAAATTGGCTTAATTATGCCTTATGAGAAGAATTTCTGCGCAAGCTGTAATCGTCTTAGAGTATCAGCGAAGGGCAAACTTCATCTCTGTCTATTCGGCGAAGAAGGCATTGAATTACGTGATTTATTGCAATCCCATGAACAGCAAGATATTTTGCAAGCACGTATTTTTTCTGCATTGCAAGGCAAACGTGAACATCATTATTTGCATATCGGTGATAGTGGCGTAAGAAATCATTTAGCTTCTATCGGTGGCTAAAAGAAAATAGGTGAATTTTATTGTTCACTTATTTTGCTTTCGTCACACATGTAAAACATTCAATATTTTAACCGCACTTTATTTTATTATGACTACATTTACGCATATCAATTCTCAAGGTGAAGCCAATATGGTGGATGTTTCTGCAAAGGCAGAGACCGTTCGTGAAGCTCGAGCTGAAGCCATTGTGACCATGTCAAAAGAAACTCTTTCCATGATCGTGGAAGGCAAACATCACAAAGGCGATGTATTTGCTACAGCACGTATTGCAGGTATTCAAGCAGCAAAACGTACTTGGGAACTTATCCCGCTTTGCCATCCATTGTTACTTTCTAAAGTAGAAGTGAATTTAGAACCGTTACTTGAAACAAACCAAGTTCGTATTCAATCTCTTTGTAAATTAACCGGAAAAACAGGTGTAGAAATGGAAGCATTAACGGCAGCAAGCGTAGCAGCCTTAACCATTTACGATATGTGTAAAGCCGTACAAAAAGACATGGTAATTGAGCACGTTCGCCTGTTAGAAAAGAGCGGTGGAAAATCCGGTCATTTTATTGCGGAGGAAAAATAAGATGTTAAATGTTTTATTTTTTGCTCAAACTCGAGAATTAATTGGGGAAGATTCTATTCAGCTTGAAGGCGATTTTGCGACAGCAGAAGCGGTGCGTGAACATCTCGCTCAAAAAGGTGATAGATGGGCGTTAGCGTTAGAAAAAGGGAAGCTTTTAGTCGCTATCAATCAAACCTTGATGCCATTAGAAAGTGCGGTCAAAAATGGGGATGAAATTGCATTTTTCCCACCTGTAACAGGGGGCTAAATGACGGATATTCAAATTTCAGTACAAGAACAGCCTTTCGATCAAAATGTTGTTTACCAATGGCTTTCTGAGCAACATTCAGTTGGCGCAACGGTTATTTTCGTGGGTAAAGTTCGCGATCTTAATTTAGGTGATGAAGTGTCCAGCTTATACTTAGAACATTATCCCGCCATGACAGAAAAAGCCTTACGTGAAATTGTAGAACAAGCGAAAGCCCGTTGGAATATTCAGCGAGTGTCTGTAATTCATCGTGTGGGACTTTTACATACTGGCGATGAAATTGTTTTAGTTGGTATAAGTTCCGCTCACCGAGGTGATGCTTATCACGCCAATGAATTTATTATGGACTTCTTAAAATCAAAAGCTCCGTTTTGGAAAAAAGAACAAACCAATCAAGGCGAACGTTGGATTGAAGCAAGAGAGAGCGATAAAAAAGCGTTAAGTAAGTGGTAATTCAATATAAAAAATATGGTCATTTTATGGCCATTTTTTCTTTCTGTAAAAAAAAAAACATAACCGTATTTTGGTATGTGATGGGATAATTTATGAATTTTTTATCTTTCAATAAGAAAGATTATTTTATTGAATGATGTGTAAAATAATGTAAATCCAGTATTCATTGTAATAAATATTGTATTATACTTGTACAGTATTGTTCAGGGTTCTTTGTATTTGAATATAACCATATACAATAGGAAATTAATTATGAATCATGTTTTTAAAATTATCTGGAATATAGTAAACCAATGCTGGATTGCTGTTTCAGAACTAAGCAAATCTGTGGGTAAATCATCTCAAACAGACAAACTTAAAGCATTAAATGTAATTATTGGAGCTGCGGTTTTAGCGGGTGTAAGCACAACCGCAATGGCTGAAACCAATGTGGTATTAAATAATGACGGAAATATTGTTGGTGGTACTGATGTTAGTGCAGTTGCCGGAGTTGGTACCACAGGTGATTCTGTTGTTTTAGGCAAAAAAGCAAAATCAGAAGAAACAGAGAGCATTGTAATTGGTAATAACGTGACAAATAAAGCACGTTGGTCAATAACATTAGGAAATAATGCAACAAGTCAATCAGGGTATGGTGTTACTCTTGGTGATCGCGCATCAACAGGTAAAGGCGGAAACGCAATTGCTATCGGTTTAATGGCAAAAACCTCTAATGAGAAAGTTGGTGGAAATAGTCAGACTGCAGTAGGGGTGGCATCTTATGCAGATGGTGAAGCTGCTTCAGCCTTTGGTTCATATGCCAATGCAACAGGCAGTCTAGCAACTGCAATTGGTCGAGGCACTAAAGCTACAGCACTAAGTGCTTCTGCTTTTGGTGATAGCGCATCAGCCTCTGCATGGGGCGCAACTGCATTAGGCGTTGGCGCATCTGCTAGAGCGAATAATTCTATTGCAGTTGGTTCTCAAGCAGTAACAGAAGGGCAAGAATCAACAGCATTAGGACGTCGTTCTTATGCTGGAGCTCAAAGTGCAACAGCTTTAGGTACAGGTGCAAACGCTAGTGCAATCGTTTCGACTGCTGTAGGTAATGGGGCTAAAGCGAGTGCTTTAGGAGCTTCATCATTAGGTAACGGTGCAGATGCTAGCGGTAGAGGTTCAATGGCTTTAGGTTATGCATCTAAAGCTTCAGGTGTGGATGCATTGTCATCTGGCTCTAATGCTAATGCTTCATCAATGAATGCCGTTGCGGTTGGTAAAGATAGTAATTCCTCTGCTGTTAATGCTATTGCTCTTGGTACATCTAGTAACGTCTCTTCGGTTAGTGCTGTTGTGATTGGTACTCAAGCAAAAGGTACGCATGAAAACTCTGTGACATTAGGTTCTTATTCAAGTAGTGCAGCCAATGATTTTAATCAGACGGCAAAAACTTTATCTTATTTTGGTGATAAGAGCAGCGTGACAGTTAACTACAATGGTACTTCTTCAACTCAAAAAGGTGCAGTATCTGTTGGTGATGGAAAACTTGTTCGCCAGATCCAAAATGTGGGTGCAGGTCGAATTACTGATAAATCAACCGACGCAGTAAATGGTAGCCAGTTGTATCAAGCCTATTACAATGCAGGCTTTAATATTCAAAACAATAAAACTGACACATCACGTATTAATACCAATGGCAAAGTAAATTTTGTGAATGGTAAGAATACCGAAGTGGTTGTTACAGACGGTGATAATGCAGCTAATATCACAGTGAATTTAAAAGATGATATTGAAGTTACTAGTGTTAAAGCTAATAATCTCACCGTAGGACCTGTTACGATTAATAAAGATGGTATTAATGCAGGTGATAAAAAAATCACTCATGTATCAAATGGTACAATTTCAGCAGATAGTCAAGATGCTGTGAATGGTAGCCAATTATATGCAGCGAAGAACGAGCTTAATACCAATATTACTAAAGCCGCTGCAGCAGCTAAAACAGAAGTAAAAGCTGGAACAAATGTAGAGGTTACTTCTGAAACTGGTGCGAATAATCAAACGATTTACACCGTTAATGCAAAAGACACTTCAGCTTCTGTTGAAGCAGCTTCTGATGCTGTTACAGTAACAGTTGGTGAAAAAACAGAAGTTAAAAATGGTATTTCTGTTACCACAGTAACCAATTACAAAGTAGATCTTTCACAAAAAACCAAAGATGAAATCAAAAATGCAGGTGGTCGAGGATTTAACGTGACTGCAAGTGCATCTGAAGGTACTGTTGTAAATGAAGTGGCAGAAGAAACAGTTCAATCTACAGCAACAAAAATGGATAAATTGACACTTGATGCGGGTAAAAATATTAAATTAACTCACAAAAAAGGAAAAGTGTTAAGCGTTGCAGTATCTGACACACCGACATTCAAAAATGTAACTACAACAGGTGACGTTAACGTTGGTGGTACTATCCATGCACATGGTGGATTAGATATGCACAATAATCGTATTGTAAATGTGGCTGATCCGAAAGACCCAACTGATGCAGTAAATAAACGTTATGTTGATAATGCTGTGAAAAACATTAATAACAACATCAATCGTTTAGACAACAAAATTGATCACGTTGATCGTAAATTACGAGCAGGTATTGCAGGTGCGACAGCGATTTCTTTCTTACAACGTCCAAATGAAGCGGGTAAAAGCTTAGTTTCTGTTGGTGTTGGTGGTTATCGCAATGAAAATGCAATCGCAGTTGGTTATGGCCGAAATTCTGATAACAACAAAATTTCGATTAAAGTTGGTGCAAGTATCAATTCCCGCAGTGATGTAAACTGGGGTGGTAGCATCGGTTACCAATGGTAATTGTTTGATAAAAAGGCAGAGTAAAATCTGCCTTTTTTTATTATATTGAGATGAAAAAAAGTGCGGTCAAATTTAACCGCACTTTTTTGCTTTTATTGATTAAAGCACTTTTACAATGCTTTCACATAAATAACGAATATTGTCCTCAGTGATACCTGCTACATTGATACGACCAGAACGAACAGCATAAATCGCAAATTCTTCTTTTAAGCGATCAACTTGTTCAGGTGATAAGCCGCTGAAAGAGAACATACCATTTTGTTCCATGATAAAGCTGAAATCTTGTTCTGCACCATATTCTTTTAATAACTGAACGAATAAATGACGCATTTTTTTGATACGTTCACGCATTTCAGTCAATTCATTTTCCCATTCTTGACGAAGTTGTGGATCATTTAACACCGTTGCTACGGTTGCACCA
The DNA here is from genome assembly GCF_003252755.1 of Haemophilus parainfluenzae. Lineage (GTDB taxonomy): Bacteria > Pseudomonadota > Gammaproteobacteria > Enterobacterales > Pasteurellaceae > Haemophilus_D > Haemophilus_D parainfluenzae_N. The sequence continues at coordinate 42,117 of NZ_QEPT01000010.1, forward strand.
CCATGAGACGCAGGGTTAGAGTAGAGAGTGCGAATAATTGATTTCACCTGTGTTAATGCAGTTGAAGCAATTTCTGCATTTTCAGCGACAAGCGTAAAGGCACCTACACGCTCATTGTATAAACCAAAGTTTTTAGAGAATGAACTCGCCACTAATAATTCTTTATGATTTGCTGCAAATGCACGTAAACCGTAAGCATCTTGGTCTAAGCCATTGGCTAAACCTTGATAAGCAAAGTCAAAGAGTGGTAACCAGCCGTTTTTCGCTGAAAGCGCGGCTAATTCTTGCCATTGTTCAGGGGTTGGGTCAATACCGGTTGGGTTGTGGCAGCAACCGTGTAAAAGCACCACATCACCTTCGCTTGCTTGGCTTAAATCTTCAAGTAAATGTTCCCAGTCAAGGGCTTTGCGTTCAGCATCATAATAACGATATTCACGAATCGTCATGCCCACTGCATTGAAAATTGCATTGTGGTTTGGCCATGTAGGTGTACTAATCCATACATTTTGTGCTTTGGTTTGACGTTTAATGAATTCTGCCGCAATGCGTAATGCACCTGTGCCACCTAAACTTTGCGCAGTTCTTGCACGGTTTGCTTTAATGACTTCTGAATCTTTACCGAAAAGGAGCTCTTTTGTGCGTTCGTTATAATCGGCAATACCATCGATAGTCAGATAGTTTTTAGTCTTTTCGTTATCAAATAAGCGTTTTTCGGCTTCTTTTACCGCGCGCATAATCGGTGTTGTACCTTGTGCATCTTTATAAACGCCAATACCTAAATTGATTTTATTTTTACGCGTTTCAGATTTGAATGCTTCGCCTAAGCCTAAGATAGGATCGGCCGGAGCCGCTTTGATATGTTCAAACATAGCTTTTCCTTATGTATGTGTTGTGAGATAAGTAATTTTATACTTCAGCCGATAGATTTTATCAAGAAGAACCTGATAAAAATTAACCGCACTTTGATGTTTTTAGATATTCATCAAAAAGTGCGGTTGTTTTTTTCGATTATTTTAATTTCTCAATCGCCCAATTTAAACCAGATTGATAGTCTTCAGGGAGTTCGTGACGAAGTTTTTCAAGCTGTTGAATAATGACTGTTTTATCCGGATGCGTAATATTGATATGACCTAACTTTCTACCCGGACGAACTTCCTTACCATACCAATGTAATTGGGAGAAAGGCGTGTTTAACCATTGTGGATTATGTTCTGTACCAATTAAATTGACCATGACACTTGGTGCAATAGGCTGCAATGATGGAGTGGGTAAATCTAACAAGGCTCGTAAATGTAATTCAAATTGACTAATAGCACAGCCTAATTGTGTCCAATGTCCACTGTTATGTACACGAGGGGCAAGTTCATTAATTAATAATTTATCACCCACCACAAAGCATTCCATCGCCATTACCCCCACATATTCAAGCTTGTCCATGATTTTTCCGAGCATAGACTCCGCCTGAATTTGTTGGTTTTGTTGTTGAGGGAATGAAACATCTGTCACACTGTAACGTAAAATGCCATTTTGCTGCAGGTTATGCGTTACAGGATAGAAACGTTTTTCACCATTTTTAAATCTTGCGCCTACAATAGACACTTCGTAATCAAAAGGAATGAATTTTTCTGCAATCACTTCACCAAATAAGTCATCAGTGATATCTGCTTTTTTTTCATCGCTGATAATCCATTGACCTCGTCCATCATATCCTCCTGTTCTACGTTTGACGACGACTTTCTCGCCAATAGTTTGGAAAATATCATTCCATTGCGTTTTATCTTTTAATAAACACCAAGGCGAGGTAGAAAGATTAAGTTCATCCAGTAAAGATTTTTGGGTAAAACGATCAGCCAATAAGCCAAAAACATTCTGATTAACGAAATTTTTATGATGACCTAATAATTCAGTTAACGGTGTTTTTTCCCAACGTTCAATTTCCGCGGTAATGATGGCATCTTTAGGTAAATCAAATACAGGCGCATTGAACTCAAGTGGCTGTACATGAATATCTAATGGGGCACCAGCATAACGTAACATTCTGCCGAGTTGACCATTACCAAGTACATAAACGGTAGGATATAGGGTAGAGTTTTGCATAAAATTTCTCATCAAATCTAGCTAAAAAAACAACCGCACTTTAAAAAGTGCGGTCAAAATGAAAGGTGTTTTATTTACGTGGATCAGGATTATCCAATACCACATTAGTTTGATTTTCGCGGAATGCTTGTAGGCGAGCGAATAACGCATTATCCCAACCGGCAAGAATTTGTGCGGCGAGTAATCCTGCATTAGCAGCACCAGCAGGGCCAATTGCTAACGTACCAACAGGAATGCCTTTAGGCATTTGTACGATAGAATAAAGGCTATCAACACCGCTTAACATAGAGCTTTTAACAGGGACACCCAATACGGGCACAAGCGTTTTGGCCGCAATCATACCAGGTAAATGTGCTGCACCACCTGCACCTGCAATAATCACTTTGTAACCGTTTTTTTGTGCATTTTCGGCAAATTCAAACAGTTTGTCGGGGGTTCGATGTGCGGAAACGACTTCAACATGATATGCCACATTGAGTTCATCTAAAATTTGAGTTGCTTCTTGCATGGTTGCCCAATCGCTTTTAGAGCCCATAACAATAGCAATTTGTGCGGTATTTGACATATTTTTAAAAAATTATCTGATAAAAAACGATGCGTAGAATAGCACATTTACTCACTTTTAAGCAAACGTTTGCTATGCGGTAAAGACTGAAAATTACATTGCAAGTTTTGTCATAAAATTTTATCCTAATAGGAGTTTTTTTCTTAGAAATAGAGCAGATTATGTTAGCTAAAGCGAAATATAGAAAAGATTACAAACAACCTGATTTTACAGTTACGGATATTTTCCTTGATTTTCAATTAGATCCTAATCATACCGTTGTCACTGCAAAAACAACCTTCCAACGTTTAAACGACGAAGCAACACACCTACGATTAGATGGTCATGGTTTCCAATTTGCTTCCATCAAATTTAATGGCGAAGATTTTAAACATTATCATCAAGACCATGAAAGTTTAACGTTAGATTTAACCAATCAAAGTGCGGCCAATTTTGAACTTGAAATTGTGACGAATCTAGAGCCTGCACAAAACACCTCTTTACAAGGGCTTTATCAATCAGGTGAAGGCATTTGTACTCAATGTGAAGCAGAAGGCTTCCGTCAAATTACTTATATGCTTGATCGCCCTGATGTATTAGCGCGTTATACAACCAAAATTACCGCAGATAAAACTAAATATCCTTACTTGCTTTCTAATGGTAACCGCATTGCAAGTGGCGAGTTAGAGGATGGTCGTCATTGGGTTGAATGGAATGACCCATTCCCGAAACCAAGCTATTTATTCGCTTTAGTGGCTGGTGATTTTGATTTATTACAAGATACCTTTACGACAAAAAGTGGTCATGAAGTAGCTTTAGAGCTTTATGTTGACCGTGGCAATCTTGATCGTGCCTCTTGGGCAATGGAAAGTCTGAAAAAAGCGATGAAATGGGATGAAGACCGTTTCAATTTAGAATATGACTTAGATATTTACATGATTGTTGCTGTGGACTTCTTCAATATGGGCGCCATGGAAAATAAAGGGTTGAATATCTTTAACTCTAAATTTGTGTTGGCCAATCCACAAACGGCAACCGATGATGATTACCTCGCCATTGAAAGCGTGATTGCGCATGAATACTTCCACAACTGGACCGGAAACCGTGTAACTTGTCGTGATTGGTTCCAGCTAAGTTTGAAAGAAGGTTTAACAGTTTTCCGTGATCAAGAATTTTCATCTGATACTGGTTCTCGTGCAGTCAATCGTATTAATAACGTGAAATTCTTACGTACGGTACAATTTGCCGAAGATGCAAGCCCAATGTCACACCCAATTCGCCCTGAAAAAGTCATTGAAATGAATAACTTCTATACCGTGACTGTATATGAAAAAGGGGCAGAAGTGATTCGTATGTTGCATACCTTATTAGGTGAACAAGGTTTCCAAAAAGGAATGCAACTTTATATTGCAGAAAATGACGGTAAAGCAGCAACTTGTGAAGATTTTGTTTCTGCAATGGAGCGTGCGAATGATGTTGATTTAGCACAATTCCGTCGTTGGTATAGCCAATCAGGTACGCCAGAATTATTGATTAGCGATGCCTATGACGAACAAACTCATACTTATCGTTTAACCGTTTCGCAATCTACGCCACCAACAGCTGACCAAATGGAAAAAGTAAACTTACATATTCCATTAAAAATTGCGCTTTATGATGCTAAAGGCACCAAACAAATGTTACAGCATAACGGTGAATTGTTAAGTGATGTGTTAAATGTAACAGAAAAAGACCAAGTGTTTGAGTTCCACGGCATTTATGGTCGCCCAATTCCTGCATTATTATGTGATTTCTCTGCGCCGGTGAAACTCGATTATGATTACACTACAGAGCAATTATTGGGTTTACTTAAATTTGCAGATAATCAATTTGCTCGTTGGGATGCAGCACAAATGCTGTTTACTCAAGAGTTGCGTCGTAATGTGGCGCATTTCCAACAAGGTGAAGCTTTTGACATTTCGCCTGATGTTTTAACCGCACTTGCGTATGTATTGGAAAATTACGAACAAGATATCGAATTAGCCACATTAATTCTGACTTTGCCAAAAGACATTGAGTTTGCAGAAAGCTTTAAAACGATTGATCCAGATGGTATTGCAACCACAAGAGAATTTATGTTGGTGCAAATTGCAGAATACTTGAAAGAAGATTTATTGCGTATTTATACCCATATTCGTCTTGAAGATTATCGAGTGGCGCAAGAAGATATTGCCTTACGAGCAATGCGTAATCTTTGTTTAAGTTATTTGGCTTACACCAATCTTGGTAATAATGTAGTCCAAAAACATTACAATAATGCCAATAATATGACAGATACGCTGGCGGCATTAAATATGGCAACCAAAGCCGCATTACCTTGTCGTGATACCTTGTTAGCGGATTTCGAACAAAAATGGCAACATGATGGTTTAGTCATGGATAAATGGTTTGCTTTACAAGCAACTCGCCCGGATGAAAACGTATTGGAAATTGTACAAGCATTAATGGATCACCCAAGCTTTAACTTCAACAATCCAAACCGTTTACGTTCATTAGTTGGGAGCTTTGCAAATCACAACTTAAAAGCATTCCATCATATCAGTGGTTCAGGCTATCGTTTCTTAACAGATGTTTTAATTCGTTTAAATGAAAGCAATCCACAAGTGGCTGCGCGTTTAATTGAGCCATTAATTCGTTTCTCTCGTTTTGATGCGCAACGTCAAACGTTAATGAAACGTGCTTTAGAACGATTGAGTGCAGTTGAAGAGCTCTCGAAAGATTTATTCGAGAAGATTGAAAAAGCCTTGCAATAATTGCTATAAATTTATTTTATATGCAAGGGATATCTAGAAGATATCCCGTATTTTTTTCAAATTTGTTAACTATATCAATCTTTTCTTTTATTCACTTTGATAAAATAGAAAACGGCATTTTGCCGTATTAGTTAATAAGGATTTTATATGAAAACATACAAAACATCAGTGCTGGTCAGTATGATGCTTGGCATTTTTTCAACAACAGCATTTTCTGCCACTGTACCTGCTGGTACGTCACTTTCTGACACTCAAGTCTTCCGTCAAAACACACATAGTGATCCTGGTTCTCTTGATCCCCAATTGGTACAAGAAAATACCGCTGCCCAAATTGTGATTGATTTATTTGAAGGGTTAATTTGGTTGGATGAAAATGGTCAAGTGCAGCCTGCACAAGCAGAAAAATGGACAGTCTCTGACGATGGGAAAATTTATACCTTTTCATTGCGTGATGCAAAATGGTCGGACGGTACACCAGTAACTGCTCGAGATTTTGTGCTAGGTTGGCAACGTGCAGTTGATCCTAAATTTGGTAGCCCTAATGCCAATTATTTAACAAAGGCACATATTTTAAATGCAGAAGAAGTGATGCAAGGTAAAATGCCATTAAATGAATTAGGCATTAAAGCACTTAATGATAAACAAGTTGAAGTTACTCTTACCCAAGCTACACCTTATTTCTTGCAATTACTTGCGTACCCTACGACATTCCCTGTACCACATCATAAATTGGCTCAATTTGGTGATAAATGGGCGACAGCTCAAAATATAGTAAGCAATGGAGCCTATCAATTAAAGCAATGGACGATTAATGAGAAAATTACAGCGGAACGTAATCCACTTTATTGGAATGATAAAAATACGCTCATTAATAGTTCTGAATATCTATTTCAAGAAAGTTTAGCTTCTGCATATCAACGATACCAAGCTAAAGAATTGGATTTAACTTGGGTACCAGTAGAACAGATTCCACATATTCAAAAACACACACCGGATGCACTGATTGTCGTGCCTCGATTAACCACGGAATTCTATACATTCAACGTGGCTAAACCTCCATTTGATAATGAAAAAGTACGCAAGGCGTTATATCTTACCTTAGATAGATCATTGATTGCCGAGCATATTATTGGTTTGCGCAAACCAGCAGCAACATTGACACCACCAGAAGTTGATGGTTTTAATGCGCCAAATATTGCTGAATTAAATCAGCCATTAACAGAAAGAATAGCGCAGGCTAAAAAATTATTAAATGAAGCGGGGTATAGTGAAAAAAAACCGCTTCAATTTGAAATTTTTTATAATAAGTATGCAACTCATGAAAAAGTGGCGTTGGCGCTCGCTTCTGAATGGAAGAAACAATTAGGTGCAGATGTAAAATTACGTACGATGGAATGGAAAACCTACTTGGGTGAACGCAATGTCGGTAATTTCCAATTATCCCGTATGTCTATTGATGCTGAATACAATGAACCGTCTGCATTTCTCAATTCTTTGCTTTCTACATCACCAGAAAATGTGGGGCAGTGGAAGAACAAAAAATTTGATCAAGTCATGAAAGATGCGCAAAGTACTTTAAATGACAAAACTCGTGCTGATTTATATCAACAAGCCGAGCAGCTTATTGCGGAGCAAGCACCTTTAATACCGATTTTCTATTCACCGTTGATCAAAGTAATTAATCCAGCAGTAGGTGGGTTCCCAATGCATAATCCACAGGATTATGTTTATACTAAGGAGCTTTATATTCGTAAGTAGTGTTATCTAAGCACCTTTCGTTGCATATACATTGCTTTCATTTTAAAATGCTATGCAACGAAATTTTCAGCTAAAGTGCGGTTAATTTTGACCGCACTTTCCATTTACAGTGAACTATCCTGAGAGATAAACGAGTATGTATTCTTTGATCCGTAAAGCCATCTTTTCCCTTGATCCTGAAACCGCCCATGATTTAGTGATTAAATCATTGCACGTAGCGGGTAAATCACCTTGTCAATTTTTATTGAAGCAGCTTTTGGCTTATCCACAAGGTACGCCTAAGCAAGTAATGGGCATTACGTTTAAAAATCCTGTTGGGTTAGCGGCGGGCGCAGATAAAAATGCCGAAGCGATTGATGGATTTGGTGTAATGGGATTTGGTTTTATTGAAGTCGGCACGGTTACGCCTTTGGCACAAGAGGGAAATACGAAACCTCGTCAATTCCGTTTAGTGGAAGCGGAGGGGATTATTAATCGTAATGGATTCAATAATTATGGCATTGATTATGTGGTCGAGAATGTTAAAAAGACAAAATTTGATGGTGTAATTGGGATTAATATTGGCAAAAATAAAGTCACGCCACTTGAAAAGGGGAAAGATGATTACTTATTTTGCTTAAATAAAGCCTATAACTATGCTGATTATATTACGGTAAATATTTCGTCACCAAACACACCGGATTTACGCCAATTACAGTATGGTGATTACTTTGATGATTTACTGCAAAGTGTAAAACAACGCCAAAAAGTATTAGCTGAGCAATATAACAAATATGTACCGATAGCAGTAAAAATTGCACCTGATTTATCCGAGGCTGAGCTCGTTCAAATTGCAGATACGTTACTTCGTCATCAGATGGACGGGGTAATTGCGACTAACACGACGATTTCACGAGACAACGTCACTGGTTTGAAAAATGCGGAACAACAAGGCGGTTTAAGTGGAAAACCGTTACAGCAGAAAAGTACAGAAATTATTCGAAGATTGCATCAAGAGCTGAGAGGGCAAATTCCGATTATTGGGAGTGGTGGCATTGATGGTGTACAAAATGCACAAGAGAAGATTAAAGCAGGTGCTGAATTGTTACAAGTTTATTCGGGTTTGATTTATCACGGTCCAAGCTTAGTTAAAGAATTAGTGAAAGCGATTAAATAAATGACCAAAAAATATGATTTACATTGCCATAGTACAGCTTCAGATGGTGTTTTAACGCCTACGGAGCTTGTGCAACGTGCTCATGAACAAGGTGTCAATGTGCTTGCTTTATGTGATCACGACACCGTGATGGGCATTGATGAAGCCAAAATTGAAGCAGATAAATTAGGTATTGAGCTAATTAATGGCGTGGAAATTTCAACGAATTGGGAAGGTTGTGGTATCCATATTGTTGGATTAAATTTTGATAAAACACATCCTAAAATGACTGCACTTTTAGCCGAACAAAAATCACAGAGAGAAAAAAGAGCGGTTGAAATTGGCCATAAATTAGAAAAAGCAGGCGTTCCAAATGCCTATGAAGGCGCAAAAGCATTAGCAAACGGGGAAGTGACTCGTGCGCATTATGCGCGTTATTTGGTACAAATCGGCAAGGTTTCAAATGATGGGCAAGCCTTTAAGCGTTATCTTGGTGGTGGAAAATCGTGTTTTGTCAAAGCTGAATGGGTAGATATTCCAACAGCGATTGATACAATTCATGCGGCAGGTGGCGTTGCCGTCATTGCTCATCCTATGCGTTATAACATGACAGGAAAATGGATTCGTCGATTAATTGTTGATTTCAAACAATGGGGTGGTGATGGCATGGAAGTCGCAGATAGTGGACAGACCAAAGATCAACGTCAATATCTTGCGCGTTTAGCCAATGAATATGACTTAGCCGCTTCATTAGGGTCAGACTTTCATTTTCCTTGCGGATGGATTGAATTAGGAAAGAATTTATTTTTACCTGAAGAGGTAAAACCGATTTGGACATTATTTGAATAATAAAGGGCGGTCAATCCGCCCTTGTTTTTATATTTGACTGTTCTCACACAAACCGAGACTCGCTAGAAATTCAATAAATGCGCGAACTTTAGCCGGTAAATGACGACGGTTTGGGTAAACCACATAAATATCTAAAGGTTTTTGTTTATATTCAGACAAAATTTCAACTAATTCACCTGAAGCAAGCGCTTCTTTTACAAAGAAACCTGGTGAATTGCTGATGCCCAAGCCTGCTTTTGTCATTTCTAACAATGCCATACCATTATTAGAAACCACTTTAGATTGAATTTTATAACGTTGAATTTGATTGGCTTTTGTTGATTGCCAATGCACTTGATTTAACGATGATTTATAAAGTAAACCTTGATGATATTCTAAATCGTCAGGTGTAAGCGGTGTGTCTCGTGCTTCTAAATAACTTGGCGAAGCAACAAAATGCATAGGGGAGCTGCTAATTTTACGAGCAACAAGTGAGCTGTCTTGCATATAGCCAATTCGTAATGCTAAGTCATAGCCCTCAGCAACGAGATCGACACGTTTATCTTCAAATTCAATTTCTACGTGTAAATTGGGATGAAGCTCAATAAATTTAGGTAAGTTAGGCGAGATATAAAGCAAGCCAAAATCACGCGGCACAGAGATTAATAAATTACCTTGTAAGCTTGTTGCCATATTACTAATGCTAGAATCAGCCTCGCTTAAATCTAATAAAATGGCTTGGCAACGTTGGTAATAAAGCATGCCGGCTTCAGTTGGCACAATTTTTCGCGTTGTACGTTGTAATAATCGAGTTTTTAAATGTTCTTCTAATTGTGAAACTAATTTACTCGCCATCGCCACAGAAATATTCTGTTGGTTTGCGGCTTGTGTAAAACTTTGCGTTTCGATCACTTTACAGAAAACCGAAATTGCATTGAGTTTATCCATTTATAAATCCTTTTTGAAAAAAAGCTTGATTTTATCGGCGTAAGTTTGCAGTATATCGCCAATCTTAAAGAATTCTAGTTATATTTTAGGTAAGCAAATGAGCAAATCTTTAGTGATTGTGGAATCGCCAGCCAAAGCGAAAACCATCAATAAATATTTAGGTAGCCAGTATGTGGTGAAATCCAGCGTAGGGCATATTTGTGATTTGCCTACTGCAGGGAGTAGCACAGGTGAGAAAGCTAAACCGATTTCCACAAAAGGATTAAGTGCGGAAGAAAAAAACAAAATTAAAGCAGAAAAAGACCGCACAGCCTTAGTGAAACGTATGGGAATTGATCCTTATCATGATTGGAAAGCCAATTACCAAATTCTACCAGGCAAAGAAAAAGTGGTAGCCGAATTAAAATCTCTCGCTAAAAAATCCGATCATGTTTATCTCGCAACCGACTTGGATAGAGAAGGAGAGGCTATCGCGTGGCATTTACGTGAAGTGATCGGTGGCGATGATAGTCGTTTTAGCCGCGTTGTGTTTAATGAGATTACGAAGAAAGCAATTGAAAAAGCGTTCCAGCATCCAGCTCACATTAATATGGATCAGGTTAATGCTCAACAAACTCGTCGTTTCTTGGACCGCGTAGTAGGCTTTATGGTGTCGCCATTACTATGGAAGAAAGTGGCACGTGGGTTATCTGCCGGACGTGTGCAATCTGTTGCCGTGAAATTGGTGGTAGAGCGTGAACGCGAAATCAAAGCATTCCAACCAGAAGAGTTTTGGGAAATTGAAGCGCTAACCCAAACGAGCAAGAAAGAAGGCTTGCGTTTGGATGTGGTGCAATATAAAGGCAAGAAATTTGAGCCGAAAAATGAAAAAGAAGCGCAAAGTGCGGTCAATTTCTTAAATAAATCACATTACGTTGTCACAGATTTAGAAACAAAACCAACAGGTTCTAAACCAAGAGCCCCATTTATTACTTCAACCTTACAACAAACTGCAAGCACGCGTTTAGGTTTTGGGGTGAAGAAAACCATGATGTTGGCACAACGTTTATATGAAGCCGGTTACATTACTTATATGCGTACTGACTCTACCAACTTGAGCCAAGATGCGTTAAATATGGCACGCTCTTATATCGAAAGCCATTTCGGTAAAGATTATTTGCCAGCTAAACCGAATTTCTACTCGAGTAAAGAAAACGCTCAAGAAGCGCACGAAGCGATTCGTCCCTCTGATGTAAAAACGCTCGCAGATCATTTAAGTGGCATGGATAAAGATGCTGTGCGCTTGTATGATTTAATCTGGCGTCAATTTGTAGCCTGCCAAATGCCGGCTGCACAATATGACAGCACAACGGTTACCGTAATGGCAGGCGATTATGAATTGAAAGCTAAAGGCCGTATTTTACGTTTTGATGGTTGGACAAAAGTGTTGCCACAAGTAGGTAAAAATCCAGAAGACCAAATTTTACCGGCTGTGAGTTTGAATGAAACATTGGCACTAAAAACGGTTTCGCCAAGCCAACACTTCACTAAACCGCCCGCTCGTTTTACCGAAGCTGCATTGGTTAAAGAATTGGAGAAACGTGGTATTGGTCGTCCTTCTACTTATGCGGCAATTATTTCTACTATTCAAGAACGTGGTTATGTACGCATTGAAAATCGCCGTTTCTATGCCGAAAAAATGGGCGAAATTGTTACTGATCGCTTAAATCAATCTTTTACTGATTTGATGAGCTACGATTTCACCGCCAACATGGAAAACGTACTAGACCAAATTGCATCTGGTGAGAAAAATTGGAAAGAGGAGTTAAATCAATTCTTCAAAGATTTTTCTACCCAACTTTCTAAGGCTGAATTAGACGAGTTAGAAGGTGGAATGAAGCCAAATAGCCTTGTACTCACAGATATTGATTGTCCGACTTGTAGCCGTAAAATGGCGATTCGCACAGCAAGTACCGGTGTATTCCTTGGTTGTTCTGGTTATGCGTTACCACCGAAAGAGCGTTGTAAAACGACGATTAATCTCATTCTAGAAGCAGAATTACTCAATGTATTGGATGAGGCTTCTGAGACCAAAGCCTTAATGGATCGTAAACGTTGTCCGAAATGTGGCACGGCGATGGATAGCTATATCATTGACCCACATCGTAAATTACATATTTGTGGTAACAATCCTAATTGTGATGGTTATTTGGTTGAACAAGGCCAATTCAAAATTAAAGGCTATGATGGTCCGATTGTAGAATGTGATAAATGCGGTGCAGATATGCACTTGAAACTCGGTCGTTTTGGGAAATATATGGGCTGTACCAATTGTGATAACACCCGTAAGATTTTGAAAAACGGCGAGGTTGCACCACCAAAAGAAGAGCCAGTTCATTTCCCTGAATTGAAATGTGAAAAATCTGATGCATATTTTGTATTACGAGATGGTGCAAGTGGTGTGTTCATGTCAGCACATAACTTCCCGAAATCACGTGAAACTCGACCAGCAAAAGTGGCTGAATTAGCGCTTTATCGTGATCGTTTACCAGAAAAATTACGTTATTTAGCCGATGCGCCACAAAAAGACCCTGAGGGTAATGAAGCCATTATCCGCTTTAGCCGTAAAGAAAAACATCAATACGTGACTTCTGAAAAGAATGGCAAAGCCACAAAATGGATTGTGGATTATATTGATGGAAAATGGGTAGAACGGAAAAAGTAGGATGAACATCACGGTTTATTGCGGTGCCAGTTTAGGTAATGATTCTGCCCATCAGGCTGCCGCAAAAAAATTAGGAAAATGGATTGCTGATGGTCAACATACTTTAGTCTATGGTGGCGGAAAATTGGGATTAATGGGCGTGGTTGCAGATACTGTACTTGCTCATCAAGGCAAGGTAATTGGCATTATTCCTCAGTTTTTACAAGACAGAGAAGTTGCACATCCTAATTTGACCAAGACCGTGGTTGTTGAAAGCATGTCTGAGCGAAAAAATAAAATGGTTGAGCTTGGCGATGCTTATATTGCTTTGCCTGGCGGACCTGGCACTTTAGAAGAAATTGCTGAAGTGATTTCTTGGGCGCGAATTGGAAAAAATAATAATCCTTGTATTCTGTTTAATGAAAAGGGGTATTTTGATTCACTAAAGTCCTTTTTTAGCCATATGGTGAAAGAAGGCTTCTTTACTCAAGGTGATTTTGAGAAGATTTTATTCTCGAATAATCTTCAAGAAATCGAAACCTTTATTGAACATTACCAACCTCCAGCGTTAAGAACATATTAAAAAAGTGATCTGCCCCCAAAAAGTTGGACAGGTAGTTAACTTAAATATTGAGCTCGGTATTGCACTGGGCTCAATCCTTTGAAAGCTAGTTTAATTCGTTTTTGGTTGTAATACACTAAATATTCTTCAATGTCAGCCTGTAATT
>NZ_QEPT01000011.1 GCF_003252755.1 Haemophilus parainfluenzae
TCTGAAGCCGCTTCTTTTGCTTCTACAGTTTTATCTTCAGCTGCATCTTTTAGCTCAGATGCTTTATCTGCAGCTTCATCTTTTGCTTCTGAAACTGCTTTTTTTACTTCTTTTGCTTTATCTTCAGCCGCATCTTTCACTTCAGCAACTTTGTCTTCAGCTGCATCTTTTAGCTCTGCTGCTTTATCTGCCGCTTCATCTGTAGCTTCTGAAACTGCTTTTTTTACTTCTTTTGCTTTATCTTCAGCCGCATCTTTCACTTCAGCAACTTTGTCTTCAGCTGCATCTTTTAGCTCTGCTGCTTTATCTGCCGCTTCATCTGTAGCTTCTGAAACTGCTTTTTTTACTTCTTTTGCTTTATCTTCAGCCGCATCTTTCACTTCAGCAACTTTGTCTTCAGCTGCATCTTTTAGCTCTGCTGCTTTATCTGCCGCTTCATCTGTAGCTTCTGAAACTGTTTTTTTCACTTCTGATGCTTTATCTTCGACGGCTCTTTTTACTTCAGAAAATTTGTCATCGATTGCTTTTTTCATTTCAGCAGCTTTATCATCGATTGCTTCTTTTGCTTCAGAAACTGCTTTTCTTACTTCAGATACTTTATCTTCAGTTACATCTTTCACTTCAGTAGCTTTGTCTTCAACCACTTCTTTTGCCTCAGACGCTTTATGTGTCACAGCATCTTTAATATAGTTAGCCGCTGCAAATAATGCATCTTTAACTTGTGTTGCAGCATTCACTGTCGTATCTTTTACTTCAGTTGCTTTATCTTCGATTTTATTGTTCATAGCTACTCTCCTTGTGTCATTATGATGGCTTAATTTAAGCTATTCATTTATAGCTCATTTTCAGTCTATCAAAAAAATTTTAAAAAAACACCTAAAAATACACATTTTTAGGTGTTGCTTATTTTTGACTGCTTTTAAAAAGTAAATCATATAAACTTTGTTTTTCGTATTTTAGCCATTCTATTTTGGATAATGGAAAGCTTCAATGGTGCCTTTTTCACCATTCCACTCAATTTGAACAATCGTTGAAGGGTAAAAACTAATTGGATTTCGCTTACCGTAAAGCTCTGAAACAATACTGCCTACTAAAGGTAAATGAGAAACGAGTAAAACACTTTCAGTACCTTCTTCTTGCAAAACAGATAGATAATCAGCTACCAATGTAGCATTACCATAAGGTGTAATCCCACTCCAAATTTCAATATCATTAAGCGTGTTACCTAAGGCTGAATTTACAAGCTCAAACGTTTCTTGTGCTCTTACATAAGGACTGACAATCACTTTCTGAACTGAAAGTGCGGTTGAATTTAGATGGTTTTTAAGCCATTGACCTTGTAATATTGATTGTTTGCGTCCATAGTCGGTTAAATGCCGAGCCTCGTCTGATGAAGAGACAACTTCAGCTTCTCCATGACGCATAATAAAAATTTTCATGTCTTTGCTTTCCTAAAAATAATAAAAGATAAATTTTATGGATCAAAAATGGGGGCAAGCCCCCACTTTATTAATTCGCTTTCACTGCTTCTGCAATTTCTTCTGCACATTGTTTTGCAAGTACACCGTCTTCACATTCGACCATGACGCGAATAAGAGGCTCAGTACCAGACTTACGCAGTAAAATTCGACCTTTGCCTTCTAAACGTTTTTCCACATCTGCAGCTACCGCTTTTACCGCTTCACTTTCTAATGGATTATCACCACCAGCAAAACGAACATTAATGAGTACTTGAGGGAATAATTTCACCGCACTTGCAAGCTCGTTTAAAGATAAACGATGTTGAACCATTGCACTTAATACAGCTAGTGATGCAATAATACCATCACCTGTCGTATTTTTATCAGCAATAATGATATGGCCTGAGTTTTCTCCGCCTAGCGTCCAGCTATGTTCTACCATTTTTTCTAACACATAACGGTCGCCAACGTTAGCTCGCACAAAAGGTACACCTAACATTTTTAACGCAATCTCTAAGCTCATATTACTCATTAATGTGCCCACTACGCCACCTTTTAGCTGACCTGAACGTAAAGCTTCACGAGCAATAATGAAAAGGATTTGGTCACCATCTACTTTATTACCTAAGTGATCCACCATCATAATACGGTCACCATCACCATCATAAGCGAGACCAACATCCGCTTTTGTTTCAAGCACTTTTTCCTGTAACGCTTTTACATCGGTTGCACCACATTTCTCATTAATATTAATTCCGTTAGGATCAGTACCAATTTCAATCACTTCCGCACCTAACTCTCGTAATACATTTGGCGCAATATGATAAGTCGCTCCATTTGCACAATCCACCACGATTTTATAACCATCTAAACCAAGATGTGCAGGGAAAGTACTTTTACAAAATTCAATATAACGTCCTGCGGCATCACTGATACGGCTCGCTTTACCTAAATCAGCAGACTCCACGCAATCCATTGGCTGATCAAGCATGGCTTCAATCGCTTCCTCAATATCGTCTGGTAATTTTGTACCTTGTGAAGAGAAGAATTTAATCCCGTTATCATAGTAAGGGTTATGAGATGCCGAAATCACAATGCCTGCTTCTAAACGGAAAGTACGAGTTAAATACGCTACAGCTGGGGTTGGCATTGGGCCGGTAAATGCAGCAGTTAAGCCAGCGGCAGCCAAACCTGCTTCAAGAGCAGATTCCAACATATAACCTGAAATACGAGTATCTTTTCCGATTAATACTGTGCGAGAACCTTGTGAAGCTAAAACCTTACCCGCAGCCCAACCTAATTTCAATGCAAAATCAGGCGTGATTGGATAAGTACCCACTTTACCGCGTACGCCATCTGTACCAAAATATTTACGATTTGCCATATTTATTCCTTAATAAATTGAATAATTGATGTTGCAGAAATCATTTACTCTACAACATATAAAATCTGTTACTTTCTTACGCCTGTTGCGTTGCTTGCCATACTTTCAAAGCATCTGCCGTTGCAGCCACATCATGTACGCGTAAAATTGTCGCACCATTTTGTGCAGCAATTAATGCGCCAGCTACACTTCCCACAACACGTTCAGTTACGGGTTTATCTAATACGGCACCAATCATCGATTTACGTGAAAGGCCTGCTAAAATGGGATAACCACTTTCACAAAAGTGTGCTAATTGCTGTAAAAGTTTATAGTTATGCTGCACGGTCTTACCAAAACAAAACCCCATATCCCAAATGATATTTTCTTTAGCGATTCCCGCATCTAAACAAGCTTTAGTCCGAGCTTCTAAAAACTGATAAACATCTTGGACTACATCATCATAATGCGGATTAGTCTGCATTGTGCGCGGCTGTCCTTGCATGTGCATGATACAAGTGGGTAAATTCAACTGTCCTGCTATTTCGAGTGCACCAGGTTCACGTAAAGCACGAATATCATTGATTAAATCCATGCCGACCTTAGCTGCTTCTTGCATCACAATTGCTTTAGAGGTATCCACTGAAATCCAACAATCAAAACGTTTTTGCACGGCTTCAACAAGAGGTATCACTCGTTGCAACTCTTCAGTTTCAGGCACTTCTTCTGCCATTATTGGTCGAGTTGATTCCCCGCCAATATCAATAATTGTTGCACCTTCTTTGAGCATTTTTTCAACTTGAAATAATGCTTTGTCTAGACTAAAAAACTGTCCGCCATCTGAAAATGAATCAGGCGTGAAATTCAAAATTCCCATAATTTGAGGTAATGATAAATCTAGACATTTGTTATTAGCGTAAAGTTTCATAAAGTGCGGTCAATTTTTGATACAAATTAGGAGGCTGATTATAACGAAATATCGACAAAAAAAGAATCAAAAATCCAGAGAATCATTTGTTCATTGCTTTAAGTTTTATTCTTTGATAAATTTAAAAAGCATTGATAAATATATACTTATAATGAGGAAGAATGAAAAATTTAACATTACTATTCATTGCAGGATTTGCTTTAACCGCAACCGCTCATGCTAATAATGAAAAAACTTATACAGTAAAAGAATTTGAAGCAGACCTTAAGTTGCAAAAGGTTTATATAGAGAAATGTAAAAATGGTGAGCTTCATCCCGAAGACTTAAATTGTCTTAATGCTAGAACAGCAAGACGCCATAATAAAAATCTAAATTTAGAATAAAATTAAAGCCTTCCATTTCAGGAAGGCTTTATTTTTATGTTTCAGGATCTTCTGAATGATTAACCGCACTTTCAGTTTTCTCTTCCTGCGGTTTTGCTGTTGATTTTGCGTCTTTGTTATCTTCCCAACCAGATGGTGGTGTAACAGGTTCACGATTCATCAATTGTTTGATTTGTTCTTCTTCAATGGTTTCATATTTCACTAACGCATCTTTCATGGCGTGAAGAATATCTATATTGTCGATCAAAATCTGTCTTGCTCTCGCATAGTTACGATTTACGATCGCACGAACTTCTTCATCAATTGCATGTGCTGTTTCGTCAGACATATGTTTTGCTTTCGCCATTGAGCGACCTAGGAATACTTCGCCTTCATCTTCAGTATAAAGAATCGGACCGAGTTTATCTGAGAAGCCCCATTGGGTCACCATATTACGTGCAATATTGGTTGCCACTTTAATATCGTTAGATGCACCGGTAGAAATATTTTCTTCACCGTAAATCAAATCTTCAGCTAAGCGTCCTGCATATAGTGTGGAAAGTTTACTTTCTAATTGTTTTTGGCTGATACTAATTTGATCGCCTTCAGGTAAGAAGAAAGTTACACCTAATGCACGGCCACGAGGAATAATCGTCACTTTATGTACCGGATCATGTTCAGGCACTAAGTAACCCACAATGGCGTGACCAGCTTCATGGTACGCTGTCGATTCTTTTTGTTTATCCGTCATGATCATGGTACGACGTTCAGGTCCCATATTGATCTTATCTTTGGCTTTTTCAAACTCAAGCATCGATACAGTACGTTTATTGCTACGCGCAGCAAATAATGCCGCTTCATTCACTAAGTTCGCTAAATCTGCACCTGAATAACCAGGTGTACCACGAGCCAGTGTCATTGCATCAACATCATCAGCCACAGGGACTTTACGCATGTGAACTTTTAAAATTTGCTCACGACCTTTCACATCCGGTAAACCCACAACGACTTGACGGTCAAAACGGCCTGGACGCGTTAATGCTGGGTCAAGTACATCTGGACGGTTCGTTGCTGCAATAACGATTACGCCTTCGTTACCACCAAAACCATCCATTTCAACTAACATTTGGTTAAGGGTTTGTTCACGCTCATCATGTCCACCACCTAAACCAGCACCACGTTGGCGACCTACTGCATCAATTTCATCAATAAAGATTAAGCATGGTGCATTTTTCTTCGCTTGCTCGAACATATCACGTACACGAGAAGCACCAACACCCACAAACATCTCTACAAAGTCAGAACCTGAAATGGTAAAGAAAGGCACTTTTGCTTCACCCGCAATAGCTTTTGCTAATAAGGTTTTACCTGTACCTGGAGGACCTACCATTAAAATCCCTTTTGGAATTTTACCACCAAGGTTTTGGAATTTTTTCGGTTCACGCAAGAAATCAACTACTTCACCGACTTCTTCTTTTGCTTCATCACAACCTGCAACATCCGCAAAAGTCACTTTGATTTGATCTTGGTTCAGCATTTTAGCGCGGCTTTTACCAAAGCTCATGGCCTTGCCACCGCCACCTTGCATTTGACGCATGAAGAAAATCCATACCCCTACAAGGAATAACATTGGGAACCACGAAATTAAAATTTGTGATAATAAACTGCGTTTTTCAAAAGGCGTACCTTCGATTTTAACTTTTTTATTTAGTAAGTCATCTAAGAGCTTTTTATCTTCCAACGGTGGCATGACGGTCATATATTTAGAACCATCATTTTTGGTCACAGTGATTTCATTCGCATCAAAACGCGCTTCTTTCACTTGACTATTACTCACATCATACACAAAGGTTGTGTAATCTGTTGAGTCACTCACGCCATTGGAATTAAAACTTTGGTAAGCTGTCATCATGACAATTGCTACCACAACCCATAGAACTAGATTTTTGACCATATCGTTCAAGGTTTAACCTGCCTTTCTTAAGTTAATTAAAATTAAACGAGATACTATCTCATCCCCGACACAATGAAAAGCTATCAAAGCAATTATCTATTCGCCTTTATAACCGCTTGCTACAATATAAACTTCGCGAGAGCGCCCACGAGAGGCTTCTGGCTTACGCACTTTTACGACACTAAAGAGTGAACGAATTTCGCGCAGATACTCGTCAAAACCTTCTCCTTGGAATACTTTGACCACAAAACTGCCTTTTTTCGCCAAAACTTGCTTACACATATCTAAAGCCAGTTCAACTAAATACATTGCACGAGGAATATCAACAGATGGCATGCCGCTAAAATTTGGCGCCATATCAGACATCACGACATCAACTTTTGCTTCACCAACTCGTTCTAATAATGCATTCAGCACATTTTCGTCACGAAAATCGCCTTGCAAGAAATCCACGCCGACAATTGGGTTCATATCCAAAATATCACAAGCAATCACTCTGCCTTTTCCACCAATTTGGCTCACAACATACTGTGACCAACCACCTGGTGCGGCACCGAGATCCACCACAGTCATTCCCGGTTTAAACAATTTATCCGTTTGTTGAATTTCATCTAACTTAAAGTAAGCACGTGAGCGTAATTTTTGCTTATGTGCTTTCTGAACAAACGGATCTTTAAAATGTTCGTTTAGCCAACGAGAAGAACTCGCCGAACGTTTTTTCTTTCCCATAATCTCTTTCTTTTGTACTATTTTTTGTAGTAGTTTCGTCTATATTTGGGTACAATCTGCCAAATTCAAGGCTAGACTTACCAAAAAGTGCTGAAAAACCACGTTTTTTCTGACCGCTCTTTTCGGTCTTTTTTTGACTCATATTCATCTATTTAAAGGATTCCTTATGACAATATTATCAACAAAACAAAAACAATTTTTAAAAGGACTCGCTCATCACCTTAGCCCTGTCGTCATGCTTGGCGGTAACGGCTTAACCGAAGGTGTATTAGCCGAAATCGATAATGCGTTAAATCATCACGAATTAATCAAAGTAAAAATTGCTGGCGCAGATCGCGAAACCAAACAATTAATTATTGATGCGATTGTTCGTGAAACCAAATCATCTAATGTTCAAACCATCGGACATATTTTGGTGCTTTATCGACCAAGCGAGGAAGGTAAAATCCAGCTGCCTCGTAAATAATTGTTATCCCCTCAATTTGAGGGGATGTTTTTTTAGATGTAATTTACTTCAATAATCTCGAACTCAACCGTTCCACCTGGTGTGGTAATATTTACGGTATCATCCAACTCTTTCCCTACCAAGCCACGAGCAATCGGTGAATTCACAGAAATCAAACCTGATTTAATATCTGCCTCATCATCACCCACAATTTGGTAAGTAACTTCTTCATCAGTATCAGTATTCACTAATACAACTGTCGCACCAAAAATAACTTTTCCGTTATTCGGTAATTTAGTGACATCGATAACCTGACAATTTGCAAGTTTGCTTTCAATTTCTTGAATACGCCCTTCGCAAAAACCTTGTTGTTCACGCGCAGCGTGATATTCTGCATTTTCTTTTAAGTCACCATGCTCACGTGCTTCAGCAATCGCCTTGATAATTTCAGGGCGACGCTCATTCTTTAAGAAATCTAATTCTTGACGTAATAGCTCCGCACCGCGCACGGTCATTGGAATTTGTTTCATTCTTTTTCCTTGAAATTTGGTAAAAACAAAACCACGACAACGTTTTGCAACCTTGCCGCAGTCAATGAAAAATAAAAAATGATTTACTCTATTGAGTTCGGAGCTTATTATTATTCGTCTTGAGAAAAATAGCAACCATAACAGAACTAAAAATGACTAAAAAATCTTCTATTTCGACTGCACTTAAAGCGGCATTTATTACACTCGGCTTTTCTTTTTCCTCTATGGCTGAAGTTAATGTGGCTTCTATTACCCAATACCTACCTGAAGGTACTTCTGCCAGTATCATTGCCAAAAACCTCAATAAAGATCAAATTATTGCAGACTACAATGGTTCAACATTTATGTTGCCTGCCAGTACGCAAAAAGTTTTCACATCTGTCGCGGCTAAATTAGTATTAGGTGATGCCTTCCAATTTGAAACCTCACTTTTAAGTAACGGAAAAATTCAGAATAATGTTTTAGAAGGCGATCTTGTTGTGCAATTTACTGGTGATCCCGATCTGACCAGCGGACAACTTTATAGCCTATTAGCTAATTTAAAAAACCAAGGCATTCAGAAAATCAATGGTGATCTTATTTTAGATACCTCTGTATTTGCTAGCCATGATCGTGGGTTAGGTTGGATTTGGAACGATCTTACAATGTGCTTTAACTCCCCTCCTGCTGCAGCAAATATTGATAATAACTGTTTCTATGCCGAACTAGATGCAAATCAACCTGTAGGTGAAACAGTCAAAATTAACGTTCCTGCTCAATTCCCTATTCAAGTTTTCGGGCAAGTTTATATTGTGGATCAGCAAGAAGCCGGTTATTGCCAGTTAGACGTCGTTGTCCATGACAATAATCGCTATCAGGTAAAAGGCTGTATTGCACGCCAAACTAAACCATTTGGGCTTAGCTTCGCCGTGCAAGATCCAGATGCCTACGCTGCTGCCATTATTCAACGTCAATTAAAACGTCTTGGTATTGAATTTACCGGTCAGGTAAAACAACCTCAAAAACCACAGCAAGGACAAAAACTCGCTCAGCATTTATCTAAACCGTTGCCTGAGCTATTGAAAAAAATGATGAAAAAATCGGATAACCAAATTGCCGATGCCTTATTTAGAGCGGTAGCCTACAACTATTATAAACGCCCTGCTTCATTCCAATTAGGCACATTAGCGGTGAAATCCGTATTACAAAAACAAGGCATTAAATTTGGTAACAGCATTTTAGCCGATGGTTCGGGTCTTTCTCGTCATAATTTAGTTGCACCGAAAACCATGCTTTCAGTCTTGGAATACATCGCTAAAAACGAAGATAAATTACACTTAATGGAAACTTTCCCAATTGCAGGTGTGGACGGCACAATCAGTGGGCGTGGTAGCTTAATTAATCCACCACTGGTGAAAAATGTTATCGCTAAAACTGGCTCACTGAAAGGTGTCTATAACCTTGCCGGTTTTATGACCAATGCACGAGGTGAAAAAGTAGCTTTCGTTCAATTTATCAATGGATACTCAACTGGTGATTTAGAAAGTAAAACAAAGCGCGCTCCACTTGTTCAATTTGAAAGCGCACTTTATAACGATCTTTATAAAGACTAAAACGTATATAAAAATGACCGCACTTTGAATATATCAAGTGCGGTCATTTTTCTTTCTATTTAATCAAAAATAAAAAGCACTAAATCCTCATTGAATTAGTGCTTTTTTTACGATCTTAAACGCGATTAACCTTCATTATGAATTTCAAGGTTGCTTGCATCTTTTTCCCGTTTTTTCTTTGCCGAATCACTCCGTTGAGAAGCAATGCTATCAAGGTATTCTGGTGTGATATCACCTGTAATATATTCACCGGTAAAGACTGAACAATCAAAGCCTTGAATAGCTGGATTTTCTTGGCGTACTGATTCTGTCAGTGCTTCAAGATCTTGGAAAACTAATTTATCTACGCCAATCAATTTCGCAATTTCATCAACATTACGGCCATAGGCAATGAGTTCTTGTTTTGTTGGCATATCAATGCCGTACACATTCGGATAACGAATTTCTGGTGCCGCTGATGCAAAGTAAATTTTCTTCGCCCCAGCCGCTCGAGCCATACTCACAATTTGTTCAGATGTGGTACCACGAACAATAGAATCGTCGACTAATAACACATTTTTGTCTTTAAATTCTGCTTTAATCGTATTGAGCTTGCGACGGACTGAACTGATACGCTGTGCTTGACCAGGCATGATAAATGTACGGCCAACATAGCGGTTTTTCACAAAACCTTGACGATAAGGTTTGCCTAAAATTTTCGCAATCTGTAAAGCAATGTCTGTTGAAGTTTCAGGTACTGGAATCACAACATCAATATTGTCTGCTTCCTCAACCCATTCTTTAGCAATTTTTTTACCTAAATGTTCACCCATGTGAACGCGTGCGGCATAAACAGATACACCGTCTATTGTGGAATCTGGACGAGCAAAATAGACATACTCAAAAATACACGGATTTAAGACCGCACTTTCTGCGCACTGCTCAGCATAGAGCTGACCATCAAAGGTCACATAAATGGCTTCACCCGGTGCAACATCTCGTACTAATTCAAAACCTGCAACATCTAATGCCACACTTTCAGAGGCAAACATATATTCCACAGAACCATTTTCTTCTCGTTTACCTAACACGAGAGGACGAATACCAAATGGGTCGCGAAATGCTACCATACCATGTCCGATAATCATCGCTAAGCATGCATAAGCACCACGGATATCTTTGTGTGTCGCACGAATTGCATTAAAAATATCTTGTGGAGCGAGATGGTATTTATTCACTCTATCCAAATGATTAGCAAGAATATTGAGAAGAAGTTCTGAATCCGAATTGGTATTTATATGACGACGCGCCTCTTTAAATAACTTATCTTTTAATTCGGTTGAGTTGGTTAAGTTACCATTGTGAACAAGGCTTAAACCATAAGGTGAGTTAACATAGAAAGGTTGAGCTTCAGATACACTTGAACTTCCGGCGGTTGGATAACGTACATGCCCGAGGCCCGCATGACCTTGTAAACGTAACATATGTTCTTGTCTGAATACATCGCTTACAAGACCATTAGCCTTACGCAAACGAAAGCGGTTTTCATCATCGATTGTGACAATCCCCGCCGCATCTTGACCTCGATGCTGTAATAACGTTAATGCTGCATAAATGGATTCATTAACCGGATTTTGGCTAACGATACCGACAATTCCACACATACTGATTGACTACCTTATTGTTTAAAAGTTGAGTTTAAAAAACTAGAACTTGCTTGTAGTTGTTGGAAGAACCATTCAATAATGAAGCCGAAATGAGGAATTAATTTTGATTCTTTCCACCAATCGGTTTGTTCAAAGTTAGTGAAGGTATCCAAGAAGAATAAGATCGCAGCTACGATTAACGCACCACGAATTAAGCCAAATGCCGCACCGAGAACACGATCTGTTCCGGTAAGTCCTGTTTTATCCACTAATTGGCTAATCACATAGTTAACAATGCCACCTACAATTAAGGTTAAAACAAATAAAATGCCGATTGCTGTGCCATTACGCAAGTAGTCAGATTCGATTTGAGTAAGATAAGTGGCAAGATAAGGATAAAATTGGCTAGCGACAATAAATGCAACGACCCAACTTGCAAGGGACATCACCTCTCGCACAAACCCACGTAATAAACTCACGATAATCGAAAATGCGATGATGCCAATGATAATGTAATCAATCATTAAATAGTCTCTCAATTAAAAAGGGTCGCCATTGCGACCGCAGTATTTTACATAAAAAACAACAAAAGGAAAACGTTTGCGTCAATTAAATTTGGGCCCTTGGCTAGATTTCCTGCCAAAATGCTTTGTCTAATTTTTGCTGTGCCTTTTGTAGTACTTCTGCCAAGTGCTGATATGTCGGTTTATCTTGCATGGTTGGCAAACTTTCATGTTGTTTTCTTAAACGTTCACTAATCTCATAAAACCACTGAGAACTTTGCCGTTCTAACGGTGATTTTGCACGTTTTCCCAACCAATATAAGCCTTGAAGTGGCATCACTAACGCACAAAGTGCGGTCAAAATAGCAATCGCCAATGCAGTAAGATCCATCTTAGCATAAAGCTGTTGCCAAACCACTGCGAATACCGCTATAAAAGGCATAAATTTTTGTGCAAATTTTGTGGCTTTAATAATGCGATTTTCGGGAAAAATAATGCCGAGCTTCGCTTCTAATGGCCACGTTTGCAAATAAATTTGCCCTTGTTTTAAGGTTGAAAAAAATGATGACATAAAAACATCCTTGAAAATAACCGCACTTATAATACTCTAGTTTAGGTTTAATTGTCATCCCTAACTAGAAACTGTTGAAATTTTCAACTTTTCTAATAAAAAATCGTATTTTTGCCCTCCAGTTAATTTATTTTATACGATAAAAGGTGTATTCTATGTAGGATTTATACTCCGTTCTTTTGAATGGATTTTTATTAACCTCAATCAAAAATAGGGTTCCTATGTCAAAACTTGTTCTCATCCTTAACTGTGGTAGTTCTTCATTAAAATTTGCAATCCTTGATCCTGCAACAGGTGAAGAAAAATTATCAGGCTTAGCAGAAGCATTTTACCTTCCTGAAGCTCGTATAAAATGGAAACTTAACGGTGAAAAAGGTAGCGCAGATTTAGGTGCTGGTGCAGCGCATACTGAAGCGCTTAACTTCATTGCGTCAAACATTATGACTGATGAGCTTAAAAACTCTATCACCTCGATTGGTCACCGTATCGTTCACGGTGGTGAGAAATATACTCAATCTGTTGTTGTAACAGATGAAGTGGTTAAAGGTATTGAAGATGCTGCACAATTTGCACCACTTCACAACCCTGCTCACTTAATCGGTATCCGTGAAGCATTCAAAACATTCCCACACTTAAAAGATAAGAACGTTGTCGTATTTGATACAGCATTCCACCAAACTATGCCTGAAGAAGCATACTTATATGCACTTCCATACTCACTTTACAAAGAACACGGCGTACGTCGCTACGGTGCACACGGTACCAGTCACTACTTCGTTTCTCGTGAAGTCGCTGAATTCGTAGGCAAACCAGCAGACCAAGTAAACGCAATTATCTGTCACTTAGGTAACGGTGGTTCTGTTTCTGTGGTTCGTCATGGTAAATGTATCGATACCTCTATGGGTTTAACCCCGTTAGAAGGTTTAGTCATGGGAACTCGTTGTGGCGACATCGACCCAGCTATCGTTTTCTACCTATATAAAGAATTAGGCATGTCAATGGATCAAATCGAAGAGACTTTAGTGAAAAAATCAGGTCTTTTAGGTTTAACTGAAGTAACAAGCGACTGTCGCTATGCAGAAGATAACTATGATGATGCTTCTAAACCAGAAGCAAAACGTGCATTAGATGTTTACAGCTACCGTTTAGCAAAATACATTGGTGCATACATGGCAGTTTTAGGTGACGATCACTTAGATGCCATCGCATTTACAGGTGGTATCGGTGAAAACTCTGCTCACGTTCGTGAATTAGCATTAGGACACTTAAAATTATTCGGCATCAAATTAGACAAAGAACGCAACCTTGCTGCTCGCTTTGGTAAATCAGGCGTGATCACTGCTGATGACTCTGCATTCAAAGCGATCGTTCTTCCAACCAACGAAGAATTAGTAATTGCACAAGATACAGCACGTTTAGCGGGCTAATCAACTTCCTTCAAACCTGCTGAGAAATCAGCAGGTTTTTTCATTCATTAAAAGGTATATCAAAATGACTAAAGCAGTTATTCTTATTCCAACTAGCGCAGAAGCAAATTTAGCGGCAGCATTAGACGCAGCTAAAACAACAGGCGCTGTCGTATTCAATGCAGTAGAAGATGTAAAAGCCGCTCAAGCATTAATCGCAAATAATCAAAAAGACGTGTTATTAGAAAAAATCGTTGCTGATTTCCAAGCATTAAATGCAAATCTAGTGATTGTTAAAGGTTTTCAACCTTCAGCTCAAGCGCCTTTTGCAAATAGCTTAAACTTCGCGATTGCGCAAACCTTAGATGCACAAATTATCTTAGTGGCAAACAATGAAGAAGGCACATTAGTAGAAGCCGTTGCTTCAGAGTTTGGCGGTGTGAATAACACTGACATCTTAGGTGTATTTGGTGCACAAGCAGGCAAAATTAAGGCTTTAGATGCACAAGCATTAGCTGCGGCAATCGCTGCACCACTTGCTCGTGAAGCTCGTATTTCTCCAGCAGCATTCCGTTTTAAATTAACTGATTTAGCACGCAAAGCAGGTAAAACCATCGTATTACCAGAAGGTGATGAACCTCGTACTGTTAAAGCGGCAGCAATCTGTGCTGAACGTGGTATCGCAAAATCGGTATTATTAGCGGATCCTGAATCAGTGAAAAAAGTTGCGGCTGAACAAGGCGTGACTTTAGGTGCTGACGTAACGATCATCAATCCAACTGACGTACGTGAAAACTACGTTGCTCGTTTAGTTGAATTACGTAAATCTAAAGGCTTAACTGAAGAACAAGCACGTGCGCAATTAGAAGACACCGTTGTATTAGGTACGATGATGTTAGAAGCGGGCGAAGTAGATGGTTTAGTTTCTGGTGCCGTTCACACCACGGCAAATACCATTCGTCCACCGATGCAAATCATCAAAACAGCACCAGGCAGCTCAATTATCTCGTCTGTATTCTTCATGTTATTACCAGACCAAGTATTAGTGTATGGCGACTGTGCAGTAAACCCAGAACCAACCGCTGAACAACTGGCTGAAATCGCAATTCAATCTGCTGAATCGGCAAAAGCATTTGGTTTAAATCCGAAAGTCGCAATGCTTTCTTACTCAACCGGTACTTCTGGTTCAGGTCAATCTGTAGAAAAAGTGAAAGAAGCAACGCGTATTGCACAAGAAAAACGTCCTGATTTATTAATCGACGGTCCATTACAATACGATGCGGCGGTAATGAAAGATGTAGCGGCATCTAAAGCACCAAACTCTAAAGTGGCAGGTCAAGCTAACGTATTTGTATTCCCTGATATCAACGCTGGTAACATCGGCTATAAAGCGGTACAACGTTCTGCTGATTTAGTGGCCGTGGGTCCAATGCTTCAAGGTATGCGTAAACCGGTTAATGACTTATCTCGTGGTGCATTAGTGGATGATATCATCTACACCATCGCATTAACCGCAATCCAAGCAACTCAAGCTTAATTAAAGCCTTCGTTGTAAAACACTAAAGAAAATAACCGCACTTTTGATAACTCAAAGTGCGGTTATTTTTAGGATTGTTTTTAATGGCTACTCTACAGATTTTAAGCATTCAACCAGCTTCAAGCCAATCTCTCTTCGCCATCCTAAAAGCAGATCAGGTTGTTTTATCATATCTTCATTTTTTAGCCAAACCCATTTAATGAGATCTTCTAAATTTCGTTTACTCGCCAGAATATCGAGGGTTAATCCTTTTGGGGTCAGTTCATAAGCTTTTTCTTGTAACAATCGAATTGCCTTTTTATAACGAGGATCATCCACAATACGCACTAAACGTTTAGGATAATCATAAGGGGAAATTCGGCGGCTTTGTGCTAATAATTGAAGCATTTTTTTGCCACGTACACGCACTTCATTTTCAGATAATCCAAGCTCTAGCATTTCTGATGTATTACGAGGGTTGTTTTTTGCCACTTTCCAAAGGTTGTCAGATTTCACCACATAAGAAAGGGCTAAATTTCGTGCCATTGCCGTTTCTTGTCGCCATTTGGCCAATAGCTGTAAACGCGCTAATTCGAGCGGATTCAATTTCCAAACATTTGGAATCTCTAAATAGGCTTTGTCTGGATCGCGATCATCTAATTTACTGGTTTTCGAGATCGCAAGCTGGCAATCATCAATTACTGCTTGAAACCAAGGAGATTGCGCTAATTCTATTTGCATTTTTTGATAGACCGGCAAGAGATACCATACATCCCCTGCAGCATATTGTAGCTGTACGGGGGAAAGTGGGCGTTTTAGCCAGTTTGTACGCGTTGCTCCTTTATCCATTTCAATGCCTAAATAATGTAACACTAATTTGGCTAGACCCGCTGAATTAGCAAAACCTAGAAAACGTGCCATAATTTGCGTATCCATCATAGGTTGTGGAAGTGCATCAAACTCTTGCAAGAAAACCAATAAATCTTCATTACAAGCATGCAAAATTTTTGTCACCTGCTGATCGCGTAATAATTCCACAAAAGGTGAAAAATCAGTAATGGATAAAGGATCGATCAATGAAACACGATCACCATCATAAAGTTGAATTAATCCTAATTTAGGATAATAGGTCGATACCCGCATAAATTCGGTATCTAAAGCGACCGCACTTTGCTGACGCGCTAACTGACAAACCTGAGCAAGCTCTTCATTATTTTGAATTAATGTAAAGTGCGGTTGATTTTGGCATTCTTTTATCATTGTAATAGGATGTATTTTCAAATAGAGGTAAAGACTAAACAGGGATATGAACACATATCCCTGATTAAATTAATGTTGTGAGCGTTTTGCTATTTCTTCATCACGCAGTACGCGTCGTAAAATTTTGCCTACATTACTTTTCGGTAATTCATCCCGAAACTCAATATCTTTCGGGACTTTATAACCCGTGAGATGTTGTCTGCAATGTTGGCGTAATTCATCACGCGTGAGGCTATCATCTTTCTTCACGATGAAGATTTTGATGGTTTCTCCCGACACTTCATGTGGCACACCGATAGCAACGACTTCAGCGACTTTATAATTTAGCATCACCACATCTTCGATTTCATTTGGATAAACATTAAAGCCTGAAACCAAGATCATGTCTTTTTTGCGGTCAACAATACGGAGGCTATAGCTCTCGTCCATAATGACGATATCACCCGTTGCCATCCAACCATCTTGAAGCACTTCAGCAGTCGCTTCAGGACGTTGCCAATAACCACGCATGACTTGTTCACCTTTAACCCAAAGCTCTCCGGCTTCACCAAGTTGTGCTTCCGAGCCATCATCTTTGACAATTTTAATATCGGTATTTGGCACTGGTACACCGATTGTACCATTGTGTTTAACCACATTAATCGGACAAGCGGCAATTAGCGGTGAACATTCTGTCATGCCATAGCCTTCAATGATGTTACAACCGGTTAAATCATGCCAACGCGTTGCGACCGATTGTTGGATCGCCATACCGCCGCCAACAGAAAGTTTTAATTGTGAAAAATCCACTTCTTTGAAATTTTCATTATTAAGTAGCGCATTAAACAAGGTATTTACCCCTGTAATCGCTTCAAAGCGGTATTTTTTGAGCTCTTTAACAAAGCCATCAATATCACGTGGGTTCGTAATTAAGAGCGCAGTAACGCCAAGCTCTAAGAAGAGTAAACAATTTACCGTTAAGGCAAAAACATGATAAAGCGGTAAAGCCAGTACGGCAATGCGTTGCTTGGTATGATCTCCAATAAATGGCTCCGCAATCCACTTCGCTTGGAAAATATTGGTAATAATATTGCCATGTGTCAGCATTGCACCTTTAGCAACACCCGTTGTACCACCTGTATATTGTAAGAAGGCTAAATCTTCACGATCCACTTGTGGACGAACATATTGGCGATATTTACCAATACTTAGCACTTCACGGAAAGTGACAGCATTCGGTAATTTATATTTTGGCACTAATTTTTTGACGTATTTCACGACAAAATTGACCAAATTACGCTTACCAAAAGAAAGCTGGTCACCCATTCTTGTCAAAATCACGTGTTTCACTTTAGTGTTAAACACGATTTTTTCTAAGGTTGAGGCGAAGTTTGAAACAACAACAATCGCCGTTGCACCGCTATCTTTTAACTGATGTTCTAATTCTCGAGGGGTATAAAGTGGATTCACGTTTACCACAACCAAACCAGCACGTAAGATACCAAAAAGCGCAATAGGATATTGCAATAAATTCGGCATCATCAATGCAACACGCTCACCACGTTCTAACTTTAATTCATTTTGTAAATAAGCGGCGAATGCACGGCTACGCTCTTCTAATTTACGAAATGTTAAAACCTGCCCCATGTTGATATAGGCGGGACGGTCTGGGTGCTCACGAATTGCTTTATCTAAAATATCGAGAATCGAATCATACTTGGATGTATCCAGCGTGGTAGGTGAACCTTCTGGATAATTTTGAAACCAAACTTTTTCCATTTTTTATCCTTATTCTTTGGAAAATTTTCTTAATTTTACCATTTAGTTAGTAGAGATAATAGCGAATTTCAGGCTCTCCATACCAATAATATGGTCGTCGACCCCAAAAGCCCCAATCATCCCACATATCATCTGGATAATAATAGCTTTGAGAAAGCTTCCAGACACGATAGTGATTGGTTTTAATTACAGGGTAAGTGTAGCTTGCCTGATCAACCTTGCCTTGTTCTTTTTTCAGTAAGGTGCCGCCAATTGTAATAAATTGGTCTTTTAAACTTTCTGGCTCCACAAAACCATCAAGATAAGTAATAAAACGTCCACTAGGTTGTTCATCAATCATGGGTTTTGCAGAGGTTGAGTAAACTGGATAGCTTAATACTTCAATTTTAGTTTTATTCGGCAGGGCTTGTGCTGTTAATACTTTTCCGCCTAAACGAATTGATTTGCACTGACAGCTATAATCACTCGGTTGAATTGAAGATAATGATTTTAAAGTAAACTGCTCTTTTTCCAGCCCTTTCGGCGCATTGACACATCCCACTAATGTGGCAGAAAGTGCGGTCAAAACTAAGATCGTTTTTTTATTCATCTTCAACTCCTTTTTGAAAATTATTCACGCCCAGGTAATTTTTTCCAAGTTACTTCATTACGCAAATAAACAGGTTCAATTTCTAAGGCAGATATGACTTTATTTTGAGCATAATCTGTTAAAGCAAGCTCAAGCATATATTGTGCAGAAGGTAAAATAATATCACTCCCTTCTAAACCACTGTCTTTAAATTGAGGATACGCTGCCCAACCAGTGCCGACTCGATAGGCGGTTAAATCTGAAAACTGTTCAAGCACTTTTTCTGGTTGGCCAACTTGTTCTTCAATGACAGGGTTCCATTGGAAAAACTCCCCCAATTCTGACCGCACTTTTTCTCGTTTTACTTGAGAAAAATAAACCTCATTCATTCTAGCATCAATGGCAGCTGCCACATTTTCGGCTTGATGTAATTCAAATGCAGCCTGAGCCATTGCTGTTAAATTTGATACAGTAATAACAGGTAAATCAGCACCAAATGCAAGCCCTTGAGCAATCCCTGCACCGACACGAACACCAGTAAAACTACCTGGGCCGCGTCCAAATGCTAACGCATCTACTTGCTTCAAATTAATACCTGAATTGGCAAGTAACTCATCAACCATTGGAAGAATACGTTTTGTATGTGTACGCTGTGCTAATTCATCTAAATATGTTTTTTCGCCTTTATGCCAAAGTGCAACAGAACAGGCCTCTGTTGAAGTATCAAGCGCTAATAAGGTGATATTTTTCATTATTAATCCATTTTCTCATTTTGTAAGAATTGTACCACTTTGTTGAGATCTCGGGTACGGGTTGAATTAGGTAAACTTTTTAGAAAGGTTTCGCCGTAATTTCGCATCACAAGACGATTATCACAAATAATTACTGCACCACGATCAGTCACATCTCGAATTAGGCGTCCTACACCTTGTTTCAGCGTAATAACCGCTTCAGGGATCTGTATATCATTAAATGGATCGCCACCTTGTAATCGACAATCTTCAATACGTGCTTTTAGCAAAGGCTCATCCGGTGCAGTAAAAGGCAATTTATCAATAATGACTAAGGAAAGTGCATCACCACGGACATCCACACCTTCCCAAAAGCTCGAGGTTGCAACCAGTACACTATGGGTTTCATGAATAAATTGTTCGAGTAATTTTGTTTTAGGCATTTCACCTTGTAATAAGATAGAAAGCTCACTCTTTTCTCTAAAATACTCTGCCAAGCCTCTCATCATTAAATAAGAAGTACAAAGCACAAAGCATCGCCCTTTATTCGCTTCAATGATAGGCAACAACATTTCACCAAGAGATTGCAACGTATTATTTTGATTCGTTGCTGGTAAATAACGTGGTACGCAAAGTAGCGATTGATTAGGATAATCAAAAGGACTGTGAAGAATTTTTTGTTCTGCTTCCTCAATACCAAGTCGCTGACAGAAATGATTAAAAGTGCCACCGACTTCAAGAGTCGCTGAGGTGAAAATCCAAGCTGCTTCTTTATTATTTAGCTGTTCACCAAATTTATCTGCGACAGTTAGTGGTGTAATATGCAAACCAAATTGTCGCCCCACACTTTCGTACCAGTAGCAATAACCGACTATAGCCGTATCACAAAGACGCATTAATTGATTTTTAATACTTTCAGTACGTTCAAAAATACTATCCAAAGTCTGAGAGCGACCTAATGCAATCTTGATCACTTCAGAAAGAAACTCAATTTTTTCTTGTAATAATTCAACCGATTTTTTGACCGCACTTTGCTTAAATAGCTCACGCCAATTTCCTCGCTGATTTCCCTCACCAAGAAGAAGACGGAAATCCTGAATGACTTTAAGCAAAGTATCTGCAGTTGTGCCAAGCTGCGGCATATCTTTCAATTCTGTTCGATAAACAATATTGATATCTTTACATAAATCAAATAGCTGGCGAGATGTTAATGATTGGCCAAAGTACTGGCTTGCTATATCGGGGAGTTGATGTGCTTCATCAAAAATAATAACTTCTGCATTAGGGATAAGCTCACCAAAGCCACTTTCTTTTACCGCCATATCAGCAAAGAAAAGATGATGATTTACAACAACGAG
Organism: Haemophilus parainfluenzae; assembly: GCF_003252755.1. GTDB lineage: Bacteria > Pseudomonadota > Gammaproteobacteria > Enterobacterales > Pasteurellaceae > Haemophilus_D > Haemophilus_D parainfluenzae_N. The sequence continues at coordinate 20,660 of NZ_QEPT01000011.1, forward strand.
ATCTGCATTTAACGCTTTTTTACGAGCTTGTGCAACATAGCATTCAGCGTAGTTGGGACAATCTGTTCCCAAACAACTTTCTGCCGTGCTCGTCAATTGAGGCAAAATTGGGCTATCTTCAGCCAATTCAATACATTCTGTTAAATCACCTGTTTTCGTTGCATTATTCCATTTTCTTACTTTACTAAAATCGGCTAAAACAGATTTATCACCAAGCACACCTTGAGCAATAACTTGATCCAGACGCTCTAAGCACAAGTAATTAGAGCGCCCTTTTAATAACGCAATTTTTCCAGAATAATTTAAGGCTTTTTTTATGGCAGGTAGATCTCTTGAAAAAAGCTGATCTTGTAGATTTTTAGAGCCAGTTGAAATGATTGTTTTTTTTCCAGCAATGAGTACTGGTGCTAAATAAGCAAAAGTCTTTCCTGTACCCGTTCCAGCTTCTACAACAAGCGGTCGCTTATCTTGGATAGCATATCCTACTGATTGAGCCATTTCGAGCTGTTCTGCTCGTGGCTTAAATCCTTTGATATTCTTACTCAATTCGCCATCACTGGAAAAGATCTTACTTATCTGTTTTTTCATAATTATTGCTATCTAGAAATAGGCGAAGATTTTATCATTATTAGACTCATTTATGTATGAATTCTAATATTTTATAAAACAAAAACCCCAAGCCATTCAGCTCGGGGTTCTACATTCACTACCTGGCGGTGTCCTACTCTCACATGGGGAAGCCCCACACTACCATCGGCGCATCGGCGTTTCACTTCTGAGTTCGGTATGGGGTCAGGTGGGACCACCGCTCTATCGCCGCCAGGATTATTCCTT
>NZ_QEPT01000012.1 GCF_003252755.1 Haemophilus parainfluenzae
TACTTCTTTCAGCAGGTCATGACGTGAAGGCGAAAGGCATTCAGGCTATTGCGGATGATAATCTGCATATTCAGGCTGGACATGATGTTGACATTGCAGCGGATACCAATCATTTCAAAAATAAGCGCGTGGAAACCAAGAAAACGTCAGGGGTATTCACAGGCGGCGGTATTGGTATTACCTTTGGTTCAAAATCAGAAAAACATGATTATGAGACAGAAGGTTGGACACAATCAGATGCACGTAGCACGCTAGGTTCAATGAATGGCAATATCACAGTGAGTGCGGGTAATCATACAAATGTTCTTGGTGCGGATATGATTACACCACGCACAAATCGAATTGATATTGAAGGCGCAAGCGTGAAGGTCGAAGCCGGAAAAGATATTATTGAAAGTAAAGAGGGGCATGAGTATAAACAGGCAGGACTTACGATAGCCGTTACATCACCGGTTGTAAGTACAGCACAATCGATGGGACACAGTATTAAGCGTAGTCGTGAAGTTAAAAATGAAAAATTGAAACAGCTTCATCAAATGAAAGCGGCTTATGACAGTCTTGAATTAGCTCAAAATGCAGCAAATGTTGCAAACACGGTTTCCAACTTAGGCAATATGACGGCAGGTAATGTCTCTAATCCGAGTATTAAAGTCTCTATTAGCGTAGGTGCAAGCAAATCTACTCAAACGAGTGAAAGTAAAACAATCACTCATAGTGGTAGTGAGCTGAATGCTGGCACAGTGAATTTGACTAGCCGAAAAGGTGATGTTGATGTGTTGGGCTCAACATTAAATGCAAAACGTTTAGAACTTGATGTGGCTAAGGATTTAAACGTGGAGTCAGTACAAGATACTTACCATAACCGAAGTGAGAATAAAAACACAGGTTGGAGTGTGGGCGTATTTGCCGGAGCTAATGGCAATAGTTATGGCATTGGTGTAGAAGGTTCTGTTCAAGTTGGTAAAGGGCATGAAAATAGCGATAGCGTGAGACAACGTAATAGTTATCTGAATGCTGAAGAAACAGTGATTAAAACCGGTAAAGATGCTAATTTCAAAGGTGCCGTTGTTAAAACAGACCATTTAGAGGCGGATATTAAAGGCAATCTTAATTTAGAAAGCCGCCAAGACAGCAATCACTACGACAGCAAACAAACGCAAGCCGGAGCGGGCTTTAGTGTGGCAATTTATGGCAGTGGCTCAAGTGCTTCAGCGAACTATTCTCAAAACAAAGCGAAAGTGAACTACGCCCAAGTGGAAGAACAAACGGGCTTCCATGTGGGCAAAGGTGGAATGGATGTTAAGGTTGCGGGGAATACGCACCTTGCGGGCTCTGTGATTGACAGTGAAGCAGCCCAAGATAAGAACCACTTCAAGACAAAATCGCTTACTCACACTGATATTGAAAACCGCAGTGAGGTTGAAGTGAAAAGCGTGAGTGCGGGGCTTTCAACAGATATGGCACAGAATGCTAAAAATGCGATGGCTGCCGCGGCAAGTGCGTTAGGGAATAAACATGAAAGTGCTACAAGTCAAACGCAATCAGCGATAGGGTCTAATATTCAAATTGACACAGAAACACCGGAAAATCTAACCGCACTTTCCAGAGATACACAAAATGCCAATCATAAAGTAAAAGCATTTGACCATAACGAAGTGAAAGAGCAGCAAGAGGCAGCACAAGTAGCAGGTGAGTTGTTTGCAAAAGTCACGGGTGACCTTGCGAAAAAATTTGAATTTGAAGACGGCAGCAAAGAGAAGATTGCGATGCATGCCCTTGCAGGTGCATTGGCAGCGAAGATGTCAGATGGCAATGTGGCGACAGGTGCAGCAGCGGGAGCGGGTTCAGAATGGTTGAACACGTATGTTACAGATTACTTAAATGAACAAGCGAAAGACCTCAAGCTAGATGCAGGACAAAAGGAGAAGCTTAAACAAGCGGCACAGCAAATGACGGCGTTGGTGATTGGTGCTGCCGCGGGTGCTGTGAGTGGTGGCACGAGTGAAACCATGAAACAGGGCGCGTTGACATCTTACAATGCGGAGACGTATAACAGACAGCTTCATCAAAATGAGAAAGAGCGTATTAAGTTACTTGCAAATGGTGATGAGGAAAAAGAGCGTCGTTTAGAAATTGCGGCCTGTGCGTTGGTGCATTGTTCTGCGCAGATTCCTACAGATGATCCAGATTATGCCAAATCGTATGAAGAAGCGAGAGCAGTAGAACAACTTGGTAATACGGTGGAATATGCCCAAGAAAGAGCATTATTAAAACGCCAAACTGAAACATTTAGTGATCCTTTTGGTTCCGGTGTGCAGAACAAACTATTTGAATATAACAATACTTATAAAGCGCTAGATCACGCGAATAGAATCGATACGAAATATGCTGTAACAACACGCGCTGGCGGTGTTGTACAAGCAGTAGGGGGTGTTGCGGCTATGGCTGTCGGTACAGGTCTTTGTGAAACCGGTATTGGATGCGTGGCAGGCGTACCGGTTGCTGCTTATGGAGCTGATAATACTTATACCGGCGGGAGAGTGATTATTACCGGTAAAAATCAAAATACATTAGGTGGTCAATTGCTCAGTCAAGTGACAGGATTAAGTCCGGAAACAGCAAATTTTGTCTATAGTTTACCGAGTTTATATACGGGGGCTAAGCCGATACTGGGGGCAACAGCGAGATTAGGTAATCAAGTCGTTACAGAAGGAAGTCAAATGGCGTCTGCTATGGGGTATGTAGCTGGAGAGGTAGGCAAGGATGTTGCGGCTGGTTATAAGGCAATCCCTCGTCCATATAAAGTTGCATTTGGTATTGAGGCTGGGATTAATACGGTGGCAGAAACGCTCCCTTATGCTACTGGTCAAAAAGAAATCAATGGCAATAATATTCTCCAAAGTGGAGGGAAAGTAATTGTTGATTCTACATATTCAGGCTTAACTCATAAAGCTGGTGATGGATTAGGATTCGGTCTAGATGTTACAAAAGGAGTAATTGAAGGTAAATCTTTTGGTGAGGCTGTTAGAGATTCAGGTACATCAGTTTGGTTTTCTAAAAACTTTGGGTTATTTATAAAGGATGAAAATGTTAAAAGATTGATGTCTTCAAGCATGAGTAAAGTAGCAGAAAATATTTATAACACTCCGGATAAATCAGTTAAGGACTTAAAAAATGAAAGCAAGTAAGATTATTAGAATTGTAATAGCTTCGATATTATCTTTCTGTTTTATATATTTTACTCTTATTCTAAGAGGAAAAATCGATCCTGATTTAAATCATTTTATTTATAATCTTATAATATGGGGAGGTTTTTTATGCTTTTCGGCTCTTTTGATTTCTTACTATTCTCCGGAAATTTATGGTGAGAATAAAAAAAATGATAGACAAAAATCGAAGCTCTCCAAGAAGAAATCGAAGAGAAGAAAACCTTAAGCATAGTGGTTTAATGATTTAAGAAGATATAGTATAAAGTGCGGTCAATTTTCAAAGGGTTTTAAAACTTCTTAAAATTGACTGCACTTTTTGTATTTCAACGATGCTTATGTTAAGTAAGCCTTATAATTTCATATCCAACTTATCGTAAGAGCGTTCTATCACGAGCAAGTAATAGGTGGAAGCAGTGGCAAGGAAGATGGCGAAAGCAAAACTTACCAAGCGAGCCACTTAGATGCACAAACCGTAACCCTAAATAGCCAAAGTGATACCAATCTTATTGGTAGTCAGGTGGCTAACAATCAAGTTGCACAGACGAAGGATGTAAAAGCGCAAATCCAAGAGCAACAACAAATTTCGACAGCTGTTGGTAATGTGAAATCGGCTGTGGATACTTATACGTCAAATAAATTAAATGAAGCAGAAACTGCTGAACGACGTGCGAAAGCAGAATATGATAAAGCTCAGGCTAATAATGCAAGTAAGGAAGAGTTGAATTTCCTTGAATATCGGTTAAGAGAAGTTAAGCGAGAAGTGGGTGAATGGGGGTATGGCGGAGGAAACCGTCGAGCTATAGACACCGTCACAGCCCTCTTTACTGGCGTACTCTCAGGGCAAGGTGCTTCAGCCACAACTGTCGCCACTTTATCGCCAATGGTGAATAAACTGATTGCGGATAATACGCATGATAAAGCAACTAATGCACTTGCACATGCCGTATGGGGAGCGATTGAGGCTCAAGTCAATGGAGGAAGCGCAGCACATGGTGCGATAAGTGCAGCAGGGGCTGAATTACTGGTGCCACAAATTGCCTCTATACTTTATGGTAAATCGGAAGCTGATTTAACGCCGGATGAAAAGGCGGGTGTCATTAGTATGGCGAGTCTTGCAGGCGGTATTGCCGGTGCTTTAATGAACGGGAAATCAGAAGGTGTTGAAATCATCGGCAATACGGCAATTAATGCACAGATTGCGGAAAATACGGTGACGAACAATTACCTTTCCGGGTGGCAGGCTAAGCAAAGAGATGAAGAGTTTGCGGCATGTAATGGTAGCTTGCGCTGTGAACTAAAAACAGGTGTTTATTGGGAATTGGTGAGTTCGGGACAAGATACTGCTTATGGTGCCGGGCTTGCGACGTCAATTCCAGTGGGGCTTTTTGAAACAGGGAAAGGCATTGCTGAGATTGCGATGCATCCGATTGACTCACTGAATGCGATTAAAACCTTAATTCAAGAAGGCAATTTTACTGAAGCAATGAAGCAATCCTATGCGAATAGAATTGATAAGATGATTGTTGAGTATGAGAAAGCGGGTGCAGAAGGGGCTTTCAAGGCTGGTTTAGAGGCCGGTCAATTACTGCAAGAGACGGCGGGAATACTTGCCGGTGGAGCGGGTTTGGCTAAAGTTGGTACAAAATTCACAAAAGCAGTAGTGACTTTTGCGAAAGGAGAAAAAACAGCATTAGCGGTTGTGAAAGGAAGTGCATCCAGTACTGCGTCCGATATTGCATCAAACACTTTGGAAACGGTCAAAAATTCTAGAGTAAAACCATTAACCTGTTCTTTCCGTGGTGACATGGAAGTAAAAACGGAGCAAGGTTATAAGCCGATAGCGTCTATTAAAGTTGGTGATAAGGTTTATGCGAAAAACGAACTGACAGGACAAATGACCTATCAGCGTGTACAAGCGCACTACAACAACCCGTATGATTTTACGGTATATGTAGAAGTGATTGATGAACAAGGCAAACACCAAACCATTGTTTCAAATAAAATTCATCCATTCTTTACTCAGGTAAATCAAGGTGAGCTAGTACCGAGTTCTGAGGGGCATCACTACAACGGAGAAATCCAAAACGCTCAGTGGGTAGATGCACAAAATCTGAAAGCCGGCTATAAGTTGTTGTCAGAAAATAATCACTGGCAAACGGTGAAAGGAGTCACTATCAAGGCTGAGAAGTTAAGTGCATATAACTTGACAGTTGAGACTGACCATACTTACTTCATTAAAGGAGCGAATTCTGACCTTGATGGGGTTTGGGTGCATAATGATTGTTTCCTGGATATGCCAAAACAAAAAGTTAATAGTGCTAGCGTAGGGGATATTGTAAGAACACCAACAACTCATCCAGATGATTTCATTAAATTAAAAGGAGGTAAAAATTTTAAAAATAAATATACTGGTGAAATTTGGTCAGAGAGCCATACCTCTCACTCAGATAAAAATGGTGAGTGGAAAGTTGGATTAAAAGGGAATGCTCCAGAAGTAAGAAGAAAGATTACAATAGGTAAAAGTGATGGAAAAATCATTAAATTCGACAACAAATAGCGTTATATCTTTTAATAAAATAAATTTTAATAATTTTAGTAGTAGCCCAGGTTGGGTTGGCTACTTTTATGCAAGAGATCTTACTATGCAATCAGTAATACAAATGTCATCTAAAATGATAGAGTCCTTTTTTAAAGACTCTATCAATGATTTTTTTCTACTAACTGCATTAGCATATGATGATAGTGCTTCTATCCCTGAGTTTTCTGATTTAGAGGTCTCTTATTATGAAAGTGTTTATAATAAGGCTAAAGAGATGGGAGTGTTAATGCCATATAATGGACTTATTGAAGATTTTTATGAAGATAATAAATATCCATTTCCAGCTAATATAATGTCATTGAGTTTTGATAAAAAGGATATATTGAGTTTTTGTGAATTATCTATGGCGTATAAATATAATAAGGTAGTAGGCGATCATTGTTTTCTAATTAATCCAACATTAAAAATAGCATTATACCCTCATGAAGATATTGGGTATGGTTGTATTTCTTTAAGTGATGACTGTAATAATGCAATAGAATTCTTAAATTTTTGCTCAAAAGATGATAAGTTTGAGGTGGTTTTTTCTGGGGAACTTAATAAGTTGGCGACTTCTAAAACTATGTTTAAAGAATGTTAAGTTAGTTAGTCTTAAGCCACCAGTTGCTGTTTGATACTGAAGATATATACAATTTGAAATATAATATAAAGCGCGGTTGATTTTTTAGTGAGTTTTTAAACTTTTAGAAATCAACCGCATTTTTTTGTAGTGATACACTATAAACGAACTAATTATTGTACCTATTTTATGAAGGAGCTTTATGGTCGATATTTTAAATCAGGAAATGAAAAATAAATTAATAACAGAAGGGTTATTTAAATCTAATGGAAAAAAAGGTAAATAGTATGAAATATATGGATCCTAAATATTGTTCTTTTACACTTGATACGGTGGAGAATTGTTGCAATTTTATTTTAAATATTGTGCTATATTCGGTAGATAGAGATATCACAGAAAAAATAGTTTTAGATAACCTTGATTCAACAATAGATGAATTAAAATATACATCAATAATATCAGTAGGACATATAGTTAGAATTGATAAAAGAATTTCCTTTGATATTATCAATAAACTAGAGTTATTAAAAAATAGTGGTCAGTTTTTAGGCGCGATAAGTGATGTTTTTGACGATATAAATTTATTTTGTGATAAGTAAAGGAGAAACGTAGCTTTATGGAGATGTTTGTAGTGATACACTAATTTCGCAGTGGTTTAGATTGGAAAATAGTTCGGTGAATCGTAGTCATAAAGATGAAATGCTGGGAAATGGTAAAATTCAAAAAATTAAAGATGATATGGAATTGTTTTTAAAACAAAGAGAAAACTAATATGACAAATTTATATGAAGAATATAAAGATGACCCTAAGATGCTTGTTGCGATATCAGATAGAGAAGGAAATATCGCAATGCTGGAGGATATTTTCTTTATAAGTAAAAAGTTAGATATTCACTATGTATCGGCAGACAAATGGAATTGGCTACACCAGTGTAATTTAATTTGTGCGGCTCCGTTGTCGGTTGTGGAGTTTTATATAAAACATGGAGTGGAGATTAATGCGCAAGATATGTACGGAATGACTCCCTTGCATTATGCATTACGAAGTAAAAATATTGATGCTGCGATAGCGTTACTTAAGGCTGGTGCAAACCCTAATTTACCAAATGAAAGAGGAATTACACCTTTATCCTATATTAATGGTTTCCCAGAAAGGCTGGATTTGCTTCAATTAATGCTAGATAACGGGGGAGATGTAGATTTCTTTACTGGACAGCATGGTATTTTAGAAGGGATCAAAAAATATCGTTCACAAGATCCTAAATTTAAACCGGTGATTGAGTTAATGGAAAAGTATTCCAAAAAGGGCATTTAATTTACTTTGGGAATAAATTTTAAAGGTGTGCTATATAAAGCTCATTTTTAATTATTTACAAGTAGATTGGAAAAATAGAAATATCAAGTGCAGTCAATTTTCAAAGAGTTTTTAAACCTCTCAAAAATTGACCGCACTTTTGTATTTTCAACGGCTTATGTTAAGTAAGTTTTATAATTTTACATCCAACTTCGCGTAAGCTCGTTCTACTTTTTCTAATGCTTTTTCTACGGAAATATCGTGAGCAAGCAACACACCTAAATGATGATGACCATTGATTCATCTTTGCAGAAAATGTGCATGTTTCTATTAAAGGCAATCTTAATTTAGAAAGCCGTCAAGACAGCAATCACTACGACAGCAAACAAACGCAAGCCGGAGCGGGCTTTAGTGTGGCAATTTATGGTAGCGGTTCAAGTGCTTCAGCAAACTATTCTCAAAACAAAGCGAAAGTGAACTATGCCCAAGTGGAAGAACAAAAGGGCTTCCATGTGGGCAAAGGTGGAATGGATGTTAAGGTTGCGGGGAATACGCATCTTGCGGGCTCTGTGATTGACAGTGAAGCAGCCCAAGATAAGAACCACTTCAAAACAAAATCGCTTACTCACACTGATATTGAAAACCGCAGTGAGGTTGAAGTGAAAAGCGTGAGTGCGGGGCTTTCAACGGATATGGCACAGAATGCTAAAAATGCGATGGCTGCCGTGGCGAGTGCGTTAGGGAATAAACATGAAAGTGCTACAAGTCAAACGCAATCAGCGATAGGGTCTAATATTCAAATTGACACAGAAACACCGGAAAATCTGACCGCACTTTCCAGAGATACACAAAATGCCAATCATAAAGTAAAAGCATTTGACCATAACGAAGTGAAAGAGCAGCAAGAAGCAGCGCAAGTGGCGGGTGAGCTATTTTCAAAAATCACAGGTGATGTAGCCAAAGCATTTGAATTTGAAGAGGGCAGCAAAGAGAAGATTGCGATGCACGCCCTTGCGGGTGCGTTGGCAGCGAAGATGTCAGATGGCAATGTCGCGACAGGTGTAGCAGCGGGAGCGGGTTCAGAGTGGTTGAACACTTATGTTACAGATTACTTAAATGAACAAGCGAAAGACCTTAAGTTAGATGTAGGACAAAAAGAGAAACTTAAACAAGCAGCACAGCAAATGACAGCGTTGGCGATAGGTGCGGCAGCGGGGGCAGTGACCGGCGGCACGAGTGAAACCATGAAACAGGGCGCGTTGACATCTTACAATGCGGAGACGTATAACAGACAGCTTCATGTTGATGAGATTAAATGGATTAAAGAAAACGCAAAACGTTTTGCTCAAGAGGAAAGTGAGCGTTTAGGGCATCAAGTCACTGAACAAGAAGCAATGGATCGATTAATTACCCAAGCGGCTCAAGAAGTCGACTATGCTTGGTTTAAGAAAATTGGCGAAACAGATGGCCAAGCACAGTCTTTCTTAAGAGGTGCAACGGCTCAAGGGGATGTTCCTCCTTATGATAATCGTGGCACATTTATCAATTCAGGTGGTAAACGTCAGTCGATGTTTACTGTTGCGGATAAAGATGAATATTACTCAACGGGTAAATATTCAAATGCATTGGCACAATTTGATAAAGCAAATGGTCATGTTGTAACGAAGACATTACAACCGAAAGTAAAATATAATCTTTATACTAAATCGTTATCAGATGGTGCAGATGCGGCTTTAAAAGGTACCTTGCATGCATTTGATCATCCGGAGGATGTACTCAAGCCGATTAGTTTTGGTATTGCTAACTGTTTAAAAGAAGATATGTGCATTTCTGCTGGTAAGGAAATGTTATCGGATTCAGGAAAAGCGGTATGGCAGTCAGGTAAAGACATTTTGGGCGCAGGCTATCATCTTGATGATGTAAATTACCTTTATGGTAAAAATATGGTCAATGAGATTGATGCGATAGCAGCTGTGAGAGGTGGCACTGCCTTGCTAGAGCTTACTGGGGTGGGGAAAGCAGCAGGTAAAGCTGCCAGTACAATAGGAGATGCAGCAGTAAATTATGTTAGATTCAAGTTGCCAAAAGGCTCAAATGCGAATGAGGTGTTGCCGATTGTTGGGGAGACAAAGGGGTATGATCTAGAATCATTCAACTATGAAGCACATAATCTTGTTAATTATGAGAAATATAAACAACAATTACGACAAGAAAATTTAGATAATATAGCTAAATTATACCCTGAACTTTCTCATGCTGCTTTAGGTAAAAATAATTTTACATATAAAGATAAAATGTTTACGAAGGCTGAGTCAGATGAATTGGGTAGAGCTTGGGTTGGACCTAATTATGAGGTAACAAGTCAAGGGGGATTCATTAGTGAAGATAGGACAAGAAGATATAGACCTGCCACCTCAAAGAAAAATTCTAGTTATGCTGACACTGGAATACAGTCTAATTTTGAACGTTTTTACATAGACCCTATTACTGGCTCATCAAAGGTAGAAAGTAACTTACATTTAAATATTTATGAGGATAAAAAATAAATGCTTATAGCTGAACTAAAATGGGTTGATTACAATGTCCCAACAAGAGATGATGCATCCTTAATAATACTTAAACCAGCCTATTGCTTAAATTTAACATTGGCAATAGGGGCTAAAGATGAGTCTGGAAGTGATTTTTTTTATACTAATATTTTTAATTTAGGGATGATTCAAAGAGAAAAATTATTAATGATAAATAAAGGGATAGTTATTGATCTTTATACACTAGATGAAATAGAAAATCATTTGAAAGCTATAATAAATAAAATATCTGGAGAAACCTGGAATGATATTGTTGTTCAATTAAAAGAATATTTTGATTGGGAATATCAATAGTTTGTAAATACCCCCAGATAGCGTGAGTCTCCTGATATGTGCTTGAATCTACCTAAAATAGATAAACCGAAGTTGTTAATGAAAATAGTAAAAATCATCATTAAATGAAATTGACGTTTTAGGCACACGTCAGGAGATGCGAGCCATCGTCTGATGGTAGAGTATGGTTTGAGGCTGATGTTGGGATAAATAATCAAATTTCTAGGAATAAACAACCAGGAACAAGACTATTGTATTCTAATGATGGGTTATTGTTTATTACAACCGATCATTATAAATCTTTTAAGGAGATCGGAAAATGGAAGTAATAATTGATTGTAGTTTACTTTTGGATGAGGAAGATTTCTATACCCAATTAATGAAGCAAGTTGATTTTGGTGAGTTTTTTGGAAGAAATCTAGATGCCTTTTGGGATTATATTGGATTGCTGTATGAAAAAAAAATAATATTTTTGAATTATGGCAGTCTACCAAATGATATGATCTTATTTGTTAATAAGATAATTAATTTAATAAATGAAAGTAATGCTGAGCATAAGGGTATAGATAAGCGATATTTAATCTCTGTTGAGATCCTGTTTTAATTATTATTTGAAGATAATGAGAGGAATAAATAATGAGAGAGATAATTGCCATTCTAAAAAGGTTTTTTTTCTTCAATTATTATGACAGTGTTACTTTCTATAATGATGTATTTAAGAGAATATCCTACAGAAATTTCATTTATTATAAAGTATATATTCCCTTTTTCTTCTTTTCTATGATATTGGCTATATCTTTTGGAAACTATCTAAAAAAAGAAGAAAAAAATATTGCTAACAAAATAAAGAAAAAAAGGGGAAGGAATGGGAATTAATGATGCTTTTTTTAGGTATCTCTTAGAAGAAAGGCTTCGTCTTGAAAGTAATGGTCTTCCCACTTATCAAGAGGGCTTAGGGATGAATTTTATTATTAGGTGCAATGGTAATGCCAATGAGGTAATGAGATTAGCAAGAGATGTGTTATTAAAGGTCAATTATCAATATGATTTATATACTAAGTCTAAATGGGACGATGTAGAAGCTTGGAAAAAAATATTCCCAATACAATTTATTAATGGTTTTAAAAAAGTTAAAAGTCGTTTTGATATTTCTGGTTTTTTTTGTAGAAAAAGAGAGGACGATTGGACTTTTGATAACTGGATATTTCTTATGGATCCTATAGATAGAAGCTGGTTTTGGTGGGGAGCAACTATTTTAGATGAAGACCACTTTTTATTTGCAACTAAAGTTCTAGATGACCCATTTTTATCGGGAACATTAAGATGGTTATTTATAGGATGTGGTGCTATTGAGGTTGTAGAAGAGGGGGATTTTTAGTAAGGTGGAGTATGCCAATAATTTATTATTGGCATACTCCAGATAGCGCGCGTTTCCTAACGCATGCTTGTATCTATCTAAAAAACTATACATCTGAAGAAGTTATTGAAACATTGATAATTTAAGTGCGGTCAATTTTCAAAGAGTTTTAAAACCTTTTAAAAACTGACCGCGCTTTTTGTATTTTAGAGCTACTTATCTTTAAGCAAATCTCATAATTTTACATCCAACTTCGCGTATGCTCGTTCTACTTTTTCCAATGCTTTTTCTACGTAAGTATCGTGAGTGCGGGGCTTTCAACGGATATGGCACAGAATGCTAAAAATGCGATGGCGGCTGCGGCGAGTGCGTTAGGGAATAAACATGAAAGTGCTACAAGTCAAACGCAATCAGCGATAGGGTCTAATATTCAAATTGACACAGAAACACCGGAAAATCTGACCGCACTTTCCAGAGATACACAAAATGCCAATCATAAAGTGAAAGCATTTGACCATAACGAAGTGAAAGAGCAGCAAGAAGCGGCACAAGTTGCAGGTGAGTTGTTTGCAAAAGTCACGGGTGACCTTGCGAAAAAATTTGAATTTGAAGACGGCAGCAAAGAGAAGATTGCGATGCATGCCCTTGCAGGTGCATTGGCAGCGAAGATGTCTGATGGCAATGTGGCGACAGGTGCTGCAGCGGGAGCGGGTTCAGAGTGGTTGAACACGTATGTTACAGATTACTTAAATGAACAAGCGAAAGACCTCAAATTAGATGATGGGCAAAAAGAGAAACTTAAACAAGCAGCACAACAAATGACGGCATTGGTGATTGGTGCTGCCGCGGGTGCTGTAACTGGTGGGTCAAGTGAAACCATGAAACAGGGCGCGTTGACATCTTACAATGCGGAGACGTATAACAGACAGCTTCATCAAAATGAGAAAGAGCGTATTAAGTTACTTGCAAATGGCGATGAAGAAAAAGAACGTCGTTTAGAAATTGCGGCCTGTGCGTTGGTGCATTGTTCTGCGCAGATTCCTGAGGATGACCCGCGTTATGCAGCAGAATATCAAAAAGAAATATTGGGTAATACAGCGGAATTTGCCAATGAGAGAACGTTGCTCTCACAACAAAAATATCTTTGGTCTGATGATGCTTGGAGAGCCGGAGATGTCGAGAATATGTTTGATTATAATCATGTTTATAAAGCATCAGATGCTGCTGCTAGAAATCGTATTCCTGAGCGAACAGTTGGTTTGTTACAGTCGGCTAGTGGCGTCGTGACGGCGACTGCAGGTGCTGTTGCTTGTTTAGGTGGCACAACTTGTGTTGTGGGAACAGGAATGATGGCTTATGGTGGTGATAATGCCTATGCTGGTTTTGAAACGATGATAACAGGTAAAAACCCAGGTACCCTTGGTGGGAAAGTGATCAGTACTGTTACAAATACTGATAGAGATACATCAGAATTAATTTATGGATTCCCAAGCTTATTCACAGGAGGTAAGGGGATTGGAGCGGTTAAGACTGGTATAAAACAAGCTGAAGAAACATTATCAAGAGGAACGATTAATAGTAGATTATTAGGAAACGATTACGAATATTTAGGTCATGGTGTATTTAAAGGTCCGAATGGTGGCCTAGCAGTCAACACAGGCCAAGTTGATCCGTTGACTGGCCAAGCTGTTTTTAGGGGATTGAATAAGGATGGTTCTGGGGCAAATGGTCGCTATTATTTTATTTCAAATGTCGATGGAAATCAGTTCATAACAAAAAGTATAAATAGGAATGGTTTGAATTCATCTATATTACAAAAGATATCTGATGGAAATAAGTTTAATAATGAGCGCCATTCTATTTATCCCTATAATGAACTTTACATTGATAAAGTAAATGGGGGCTATTTTCGGTTAGATTCTTATGATAATAGAACAAGAGAGATAGTGTCTAGAAAATATACTCAATTTTCTGATATTAATTTAAAAACAGGATTATCTTATTTAAAGGAAATACCGAAAAAATACTCAGTGGGAAGTAGAATTTCGGATGTTCCTTCTAATGGCATCTTAGGTGGGCAAGTATTAAGAGGTGAATATATTTTAGAGGTGCCTAAACAGTATAATCCTATTCCATCTAAGATATTAGATAAGGCTAATGAATTGAAAATAATTATTCGTGATAGTGAAGGTAATGTTTATTAATTTACAAGAGGTTGTTGTATGGAGAAATATTTTTACAGTAAAGGATGGTCATTTGTTAAAAAAAAATCTTGGGGGGAGTTTTCTGTCGAAGATGCCTTAAGGAGACATGGAAAGGAGGAATATACTGTTTTAATCAATTCTTCTAGTAGACCTGATTCCTATATTGTTATTGGGAAAGATTATGTCATTGTGTACTTTTTAGATGATAATCTTAATGAGGTTTTATCATATGAATTTAAATTTAGTAAATTAACAACTGATAAATTATTTTTATCTTTTATTACATCTAAAAAATATGGGGTAGGTAAGGCTCCTATTATTATACATCAATTTAAAATTTTAGAGGATGGACACGTTTTTTCAGAAAGAATGGACTATGAGTCTAATATTGTTGATAGTTATGAGGTTATTATAAATACTAATTCTAATTATTATAATTATCCTAAGTTTGGATGCTATGAGGAGTTCCTAAAGTTGGATCGATATTTTGATAGTTGGTAATTAGCGTGTTAAGAAATAAAGCCTAGATAATCTGGGTTTTATTTGAGGTTATATGGGCTATTATAGTTCATTAATGATAAATTGCGGTCAATTTTCAAAGGGTTTTAAAACCTCTCAAAAACTGACCGCACTTTTGTATTTTTAATGATGGTGATATTAATCATATGAGAAATCTTTAATAGATAAAGGTTATGATTATTTGGTGGTTGAAGAGGCAATAAATGAAATTATTATAAGAAATAAAAGTAGAGGAATTAAATGAAAAAATTTGTGGGTGATATAAATATTTTTTTAAATGCTTTGGGTGAAAAACAAGGTAGCAACTTAATATTAAAAGCTATTTCTATTGTGGCTACGGATTTTGAAGTGGAGTATTTTGAATGCGATAATATTCAACATACTTATTTTCACTTTTTTAAAAGAGGAGTTGATTTTGTTTTTTCTAAAAATAATGATAGTGAGTTTTTGGAATCTATATTTTTTTATGTAAATAAATATAACAATGAGTATTATGAGTACCCTTTTTTAGAACAGCTTTTTTTGGAGTTAGATAATAAATTTACTCAAAATGATCTAATTGTGAAATTTGGAAAGCCTGAAGCTTATTCTGATAATTGGATTAGGTATAGTATTAATAATAAGTATGTTCATTTTGAATTTAATGAGTTAAAGGAGCTTTCTCAAATAACATTGTTTATTAAATGAGACACTCAATAGCTCAGATCTCCTGATGCGTGCTTGTATCTAACTAAAAATAAACAAACTGAAATTATTTATAAAAATAGTGAAAATCTGAATTAAATAAAATTGATGTTTAGGCTCGCGTTGGGAAACGCGCGCCGTCGTTGGAGCATTAAGTGAAGGACGTTAAAGAAAAGTTTAGAAATATTGATATTTGGTCTTTTGATGGAAAAGGCGATATAAATAACATATTGAAATTTCAATCTATATTCAACATTACTTTGCCAAATACTTATAGAGAATTAATGACTAGGTATAATAATCCGAAGTTTGAACAAGATACTTTTGATTTCTATGATCCCTATCATGAACGAGAATCTTTAGCATCATTTGGATTTGATGGGTTTAATTCCCAATATGAGAATATTTACAATCAATTTATTTATTCAGATGAAGATGGATATGAAAATGTGTATTCATTTGCTCATACATCTGAAGGAAACTGGTTATGCTTTGATTATAGAGATTGCCCCACAACATCAGAACCAAAGATCTCTTTAGTTATTCATGATGAATATAACGATGAAATAGGAAAATGGCTTATTTTATCTGTAGCAAATAATTTTGATGATTTTCTAGATAGTCTTTACGATTTTAATGAGCGCTATCCTGATTAGCAAAGAGCGGCAGTGTTTCTCTAAAAAACATAAATGGTAAAAGCATCTACGCTTGTACTAATTAAGAAAGCGATTTAAAAATCGGGCAATTTAGTCATGTAAAATCGCTAATCATCGATTTAATTAACGCAGTTGAAAGTGCGGGCAATTTTCAAAGAGTTTTAAAACTTCTCAAAAACTGACCGCACTTTTTGTGTTTTTAATGATGCTTATTTTAAGCAAACCTTATAATTTCACATCCAACTTAGCGTATTAACCTCACCAAGCGGAAAACAAGTCAAAGTGATGGCACCTCGCGTCTATGCCATGGCGCAGAAAGGTGACTTAAATGGCGAAGGTGCGTTGATTTCAGCGGATGTGATTGATTTGCGGAGTAACCGTTTAACCAATAGTGGCACCATTGCGGGGCGTAAGCTTACGTTATTAAATACCGAAAGCTTATTAAACGAAGGCGCCATTACGGGTGATAAAGTAGGCATCAAAACTACAAATAACTTCGATAGTATCGGCGGTAAAGTGGAAGCTGAGCGAGCACTTTTGGTAGATGTGGGCGGTGATTTAAATCACGAAAGTACCACGATGACAACAAATGTGGACTTATCTCATTTTCAACGTAGTGAAACCACGCTTGGTCGTAAAGCGCTTTTCCATGTAAAAGGAGAAGATGGCCAGTTACAACTTTCATCAAATAATCTGAACGCTAAAGGTGCAGATATTATTAACGATGGCAATGGCAATACGCTTGTTCAAAGCAAAAATAACATGAATCTGACCGCTCTTTCAGTGGGCTTTGATGAGAAGATGGGGAAAGGTAATCATTACCGTCATGAGAAAGTGGAAGAAGCCGTAGTAAGCCAAGTAAAAGGCAAAGGCAATGTCTTGCTAACGGGTAAAAATATTTTATCCGAAGGTGCACAGCTGGATAGTGAAGCGAAGTTGATGGCTATCGCTGAAAATGACCTTGTGCTGAATGGTGCGAAAGAAAGTCGAGATTTTGAAGAGTTCCACAAAACGAAAAGTGGAAGTGTGGCGAAGGTAACAAAAACCAGTCTTGACCAACAACAATCCGTTACTCAAGTCGGGACACAGGTGAGTGGTAAAGAGGTGGTTCTTTCAGCAGGTCATGATGTGAAGGCGAAAGGCATTCAGGCTATTGCGGATGATAATCTCCATGTTCAGGCTGGACATGATGTTGATATTGCTGCGGATACCAATCATTTTAAAAATAAGCGTGTGGAAACCAAGAAAACGTCAGGGGTATTCACAGGCGGAGGTATTGGCATTACCTTTGGTTCAAAATCAGAAAAACATGATTATGAAACGGAAGGTTGGACACAGTCTGATGCACGTAGCACGCTAGGTTCAATGAATGGCAATATCAGGGTGAGTGCGGGTAATCATACAAATGTTCTTGGTACGGATA
>NZ_QEPT01000013.1 GCF_003252755.1 Haemophilus parainfluenzae
CTGAAGATTTTACACTTTTTGAGCAAAAAAGCAAGCCAATAGCCTATTTCTACTTGAGAAATTCACCATAAAAAATGACCGCACTTCATCACAAAGTGCGGTCAATTTTTCATTAATTTATTGGATTAATAAACCCCTTGAGCCAACATTGCATCGGCTACTTTTACAAAGCCTGCTACGTTTGCGCCAACTACGTAGTTAATGTTTGCTTGGCCTTCTGCTGAACCGTATTTTTTACAGTTTGCATGAATATCTAACATGATGCGATGAAGCTGTCTATCCACCTCTTCAGCTGTCCAGTATAAACGTTGTGAACTTTGCGCCATTTCTAAACCTGATGTCGCAACACCACCTGCATTAGCCGCTTTACCTGGGCCAAATAATACTCCTGCCTCTAAGAATGCCTCTGTTGCTTCGATGGTTGTTGGCATGTTTGCACCTTCAGCAACTAATTTCACGCCATTTGCAATTAAGGCTTTAGCGTCTGAAATCTCTAATTCGTTTTGGGTTGCACAAGGAAGAGCGATATCAGCTTTCACTTCCCAAGGGCGTTTACCCGCGATATATTGTAAACCAAACTGTTCCGCAAATTCTTTCACGCGACCACGTTTTACGTTTTTGAGTTCCAATAACGCAGCTAATTTTTCACGGTCAAAACCTTCTGGCAAATACACATAACCTGCTGAGTCAGAACAAGTCACCACTTTCGCACCGAGCGCCATAGCTTTTTCAATGGCATATTGAGCCACGTTACCCGAACCGGAAACTAAAACGGTTTTACCTTGGAAACAATCCCCTTTTTCAGCAAGCATTGCTTGTGCGAAATACACTAAACCATAACCCGTCGCTTCAGGGCGAATTAGGCTTCCTCCGAATGAAAGACCGCGACCAGTAAACACACAGGCTGCTTGATTTGATAATTTTTTCATATAGCCTGCAAGATAGCCGACTTCTCGACCACCTACGCCAATATCACCTGCCGGCACATCGGTATCCGGACCAACATGACGATAAAGTTCAGCCATTAACGCTTGGCAAAAACGCATGACTTCTGCATCTGATTTTCCTTTAGGATCAAAATCTGAACCGCCTTTCGCACCGCCCATTGGCAATGTTGTTAAGGCATTTTTAAAGATCTGTTCAAAGCCTAAGAATTTTAAAATCGATAAGTTAACAGATGGATGGAAACGCATTCCGCCTTTGTATGGACCAATTGCGCTATTGAATTGAATACGGAAAGCTCGGTTTACTTGAACTTGGCCTTTATCATCAGTCCATGCCACACGGAATTGGATTGCGCGCTCTGGCTCAACTAAACGCTCTAATAAAGCTTCTGAACGGTATTTAGGATTTGCTTCCAAGAAAGGCCAGATAGACGTGAAGACTTCACGAACGGCTTGTAAAAATTCAGGTTGGTGGCCGTCACGTTGAGCCACTTTTTCAAGAAATGCGTCTAATGATGCTACTGCTGACATAGGATTTTCCTTCTAGTAGTGAGTTAATATGATGTGTGTAACGTTATTTTATTTATCACCGTCTTGTTGCGGCGTGTCATCAATATAACAATAGAAAAATCAACTAGGCAATAGTTTTTTTATAGAAAAAATGAAGAAAAAATAAAAAACGAGAAAACATTTAATATTTTCTCATTTTTATTAGATGATATCTAAAATTAGTACCAGGATTAGCACTTCAAGTTAAAAAGTGCTTATTTATTTTTACCTTCTAAGTAAAGCCATTCAGCGACTTGCTTCGCAAAATACGTCAAAATACCATCTGCACCCGCACGTTTAAAGCAAAGCAATGATTCCATGATGCATTCTTTTTCTTTCAACCAACCATTTTGAATCGCAGCCATATGCATCGCATATTCACCAGAAACTTGATAAGCAAAGGTTGGCACACCGAAATAGTCTTTCACGCGATATAGCATGTCTAAATATGGCATACCTGGTTTCACCATCACCATATCTGCCCCTTCTTGTAAATCAAGAGCCACTTCTTGCAAGCCCTCATTACCATTGGCTGGATCAAGTTGGTAAGTTTTCTTATCGCCACCTTTCAGATTGCCCGCAGAACCGACTGCATCACGGAATGGACCATAATAGTTAGACGCATATTTTGCAGAATACGCCATAATTTGCGTATTGATATGACCATTTTCTTCCAATGCTTGACGAATACGACCAATACGTCCATCCATCATATCACTCGGTGCAACAATATCAGCACCCGCTTCAGCGTGTGAAACAGCCTGTTTAATCAGGATATCTGTTGTGATATCGTTTAAGACATAGCCTTCTTCATCAATGATCCCGTCTTGTCCGTGTAGTGTATAAGGATCAAGTGCGACATCGGTTAATACACCTAATTCTGGATAAGCGGCTTTCAATGCTCTCACTGCACGCTGTACCAAACCATTCGGGTTAAATGCCTCATCCGCCATTAAAGATTTTTTATCTTGCTCAACTACAGGGAATAATGAAATCACTGGCACGCCGTATTTCACTAAAAGGCCTGCTTCGATTAATAACTGATCGATCGTTAAACGTTCAACTTTAGGCATAGAAGGAACTGGTTCACGATGATTTTCACCTTCAATGATAAATACCGGATAAATTAAATCATTCGCGGTTAAAGTATTTTCTGCCACTAAACGGCGACTAAAATCATGTTTACGTAAACGACGAAGACGACGGGTTGGAAAACCGCCTAAAATTTGTTGAGTCATAATAATATTTCCTGTTTTTATGATGTTAAAAGGGCGTATCACCTACGCCCATTTTCTTAATCTTTGTGATTCAAATCACCCTGATTTTCTACCGCACTTTCCTCATCAGTTGTCTCTTCTTCATCCTCTTTCGGTTGATAGAAACGTGCAACTAACAAGCCTAATTCAAAGAGAAGACACATTGGTACAGCAAGTAAAGTTTGAGAGAACACGTCTGGTGGCGTTAAGATCATACCAACAAAGAATGCTCCCACAATAATATAAGGGCGTTTTGCCGCCAATGCTTTCGTGGTTGTGACACCTGTCCAGCAAAGCAAAATAATGGCAACGGGTACTTCAAAGCACACACCGAAAGCCAAGAATAATGCGAGTGCAAAATCAAGGTAACTGCTGATATCTGTTGCGATAGCGACCCCTTCTGGTGCAGTTTGCGTAAAGAAACTAAACACAAAAGGGAAAACAACATAATAAGCAAACGCTACACCGCAATAGAATAAAACTGTACTGGAAAATAATAACGGATAAATTAAACGTTTTTCATGTTGATACAGTGCTGGTGCAACAAACGCCCAAATTTGATAAAGCAAATAAGGTACAGAAATAAACACCGAAACAATCGCGGTTAATTTAATTGGCGTAAAGAAAGGCGTTTGGATATTAGTCGCAATCATGGTCGCGCCCTTTGGCATCACTGCTGTTAAAGGTGCGGCGACAAAATGATAAATATCATTAGAAAAATAAACCAACGCCACAAAAACCACTAAAATACAAATTACACAACGTAATAAGCGGTTTCTGAGTTCAACAAGATGGGTAATTAACGGTTGGGAATCGTCCGTCATATTGCTCATAATTATTCTCTAGGACTTCGCTTCAGATTTGGGTGCTGGCTGTAGCTCCACATCATCCGGCGAATAGTAATCGGATAAACGCTCAGTTAATTCAGCTTGTTCATGAGGTTCAAGTGCGGTCAAATCCACTTCTGTTTTTTCAGATTCCAAAACCTCAGCGGTTTCATTCTCTGTATGTTCTGTAGATGCGGTTTTAACTGTTTTTTCTGCTTCTTGTGAGTTTACCTCAAGTTTTTCCGCAGAATCAGCCGGATTTTCAGCTGCACTTTTAATTTCTTTAATTTGCTCTTCCACCGTTGTGCCTGCTGCAGCCGCTTTTTCTTCTAGCTCTGCACGCATTTTTTGGGCTTGCTCTTTCAGCTCTTCAACGGTTTTACTTAAATCTGGGGAAAGCTGTTTAAGATTAAGTTGTTCCGCTTTCTTAATACTATCTTGCAACTCTTGCAATTTAAGCTCTTGTTTTAATTCATTTTGAACATTAGCTGCCAATCCACGGATCGTTTTCACCCAGCCCATTACCGTGCGAATAGCCACAGGTAAACGCTTAGGGCCTAGTACTACTAAGCCCACAAGCATCAACAAAACAAGTTCGGAAAAACCAATATCAAACACGGTTATGCCTGTTCTTTATCTTTTACAGTTTCAGTTTTTTCAGCGGTGTTTGTACCGTCTTTAATTTGAGTAAATTCCGCATCTTTTTTCGGCTCGTCATCAGACATCGCTTTTTTAAAGCCTTTTACTGCTGCGCCAAGATCGGATCCCGCATTGCGTAATTTTTTTGTACCGAATACTAATAAAATTACGACTAATAAAATAATCATTTGTGCTGGGGATAAACCAAACATAGAAAAACTCCGTTAGAATTAAATTGAAAATTTGGGCTTGAATATACTCTTTTTATGCATTTGTCTCAAGAGGTAATTTTAAAAGTGCGGTCAAAAATTTAGAGGATTTTCAACCGCACTTTCGTCTTATTATTCAGCCAGTTCTGTTTACTCATGAAACAGAAATTATGAAATAACAAAATCCAGTTCTCTCATGTATCGCTCATAACATTGCAAGATGTCCACGATCAAATCCTCTTCCTTTGTGATATTCAAAGGATAACCTTCCAATTGAATATTGGTGGAAACCATTAATGCATGATGAACTTGTGCTGTTTCAGATACAGGCTTCTCAAACAAGGTAATTTGGTAAAAAAAATCTTCTGCTAATCCATTTTCAATAGAAAGGACCAGTTGATTATTATCGACGTCAAAACGTTGCTGTAATGTCACATTTAGACCATAGGTACCGATGAGTAACTGGCGCAACTCTCTCATTGCCAAAAGCGCCGTTGTTTTTAAATGTAAAATGGCATCATCTCGCTTAGGTTCAATCACTAACTGTCTTAAACGGCTACGCCAGTTTGCACCTGTCCACAAATCTGAAACCTCTGTGGAATAATATTGACGTTCAAATCGTAAACCTTTCAACAAACTCCATGCCATCACTGACATCAACAGAGTAAAAGGTAAAGAGAAAAACAACATCGTTGATTGTAGTATTTCAATACCGCCAAAAAGGTAAAGCACAAACGTAACTGCTGACAATAAACCACCCCAAAACATAGATTGCCAACGAGGTGAAACCTGGCTTTTGTCTTCAATTGCGATATTATTAAGCGTATAAATACCAAAGTTAATGGTTACAATAAAAAAGAGTGTGATAATAAATAAAGCTAACGTTTTAGTTAAACCGGAATAGGGTAAATAACTCAAAAAATCAAAAAGAAGTGATCCCACATCATTTACAGCTCGACCTAATGCCCCCTTAGCAAGATGCTCATTCACCCAAATTGCTCCATTACCAAATACCGTGAACCATAAAACGAAGAATAAACTTGGTACCATCAATACGCCGAAAATAAACTCCCGCAAAGTTCGTCCACGAGAAATCCGTGCGATAAAAATCCCAAAGCCTGGCGCCCATGAAAACCACCATGCCCAGTAAAAAACTGTCCAATCCATAAACCAGTCTAGATGTTCTACATCATAGGCATAAGCCTTGAAGCCGACTCTAATTAAACCGCTTAAGTAGGTACCAATATTTTCTGTAAACGCAGAAATTAAATATATTGTCGGACCGAATAACAAAACCAGTAGCATAAAGAGAAATGTGACGCCTAGATTAAGCTCACTAAGAATGCGGAATCCGTTAGCTATGCCCTGCAGTGAAATTAAAATAGCAATGATAAAAACACTCACCAAAATAAGGGGAACCAAATACGGTGAGTTATCCAATAAATGCATGGAATGGAACGCTGCAGCTAATCGAATTGCACTGTAACCTAAAGTTGCGACCACGCCAAATAAGGTAGTGCAAATTCCGAGAATATCAATGATATCCCCGACTCTTCCATTAATCTTTTCTTTCAGTAAGGGATAAAAACAAGAACGTAAAGAAAATGGCAATTTATAGCGAAATCCGAAGTAAGCAATCGTAAGTGCGATCAATCCATAAATAGCCCAAGCACTGATGCTCCAATGAAAAATACTAAAAAATAATGCCGTTTTAACTTTCTCATATTCACCTATTGGTGAAAGAAAGTGTGAAAGCGGTTCAGCGACACCAAGAAAAACAATGCCAATACCAATTCCAGAGGTAAAGAGTAATGCAATCCAAGAGCCTAATTTAAACTCTGGTTCTTCCTCATCACTCCCGAGTTTAATATCGCCATATCGTCCTAATGCCAAGAAGAGTAAAAAGAATAGAAAAAATGCACTCAGTAAAATATAAAACCAGCTAAATTGAGAGAAAATAAATGCTTTCGCCGCAGCAAGATAAGATATCGTTTGCTGCGTATCAAATAAAAGGGCTGCAATAATCGCTAAGCTTAAACCTAAACTGCCCCAAATAACATTTGCTTTGAACGTATTTTGTATCTTCATATTTGTTTTAAGATAAAAAGTGCGGTTAAAAATTTAGAGGATTTTCAACCGCACTTTAGTCTTATTATTCAGCCAGTTCAGTTTGCTCGTGTGCCATCAATTCTTGGCCAACGTCATCTAGCAAACTTAAGTAACGTTCATAATGTTTCAACATATCAGCAATTAATTCATCTTGATCCATATATTGCACATCATAACCCACTCGACCATCAAAGAAATAAGTGTATGGTTCATAAGTCATACTATGCTGGATATGTGGCAAGTTATCGTCATTAATTAATTGCTCTGACACCTCACGACCGATAGATTTCACCCCATACATAAAGTCTCGCATCAAATCTTTCTGAATGACTAACTCGACTGCAGGTTCATCTTGATCAAATAACGTGTTAATTTGTACGCTTAAGTCATATTTGCCAATCAACTCTTGACGTAATTCACGCATAGCTGGTAGAACCGTATGTTTAAGGAAACGTAAAATATCTTTTTCTTGCGTTTGGTTCATCATTTGTTCCAAACGTTCTTTCCATTTATCCCCCGTCCAGAAAATACTGGTTGGATTAACTTTGGTATCAAAATATTTTTTATCCGCACTCAAGCCTTTCCATAAACTAAAGCACATCAGCAACATCAACATCGCAAAAGGTAATGCTACCAACAAAGTCATGGCCTGCAGGTTTGCCAAACCACCCGATTGCATTAAAACAATCGCGACGACTGACATTAATACACCCCACATTACGGCCTGCCAACGAGGTGCTACAAGGCTTTTATCGCGTGATGCAATGTTATTTAATACATAAATACCAGAGTCTGCCGAGGTGATAAAGAATAAAGAAATCACCACCAAACTCACTAAACCGGTCACACTAGAAAGCGGTAAATAATCTAAGAATTTAAAGAGCAACGTTTCAGGCGAGGAAATCATTTGTCCTAACGTACCTGCAGCTTCCCCATCATTCAACCAAATGGCTGTATTACCAAATACGGTAAACCACAAGATACCGAACATGCTAGGAATCACCAACACGCCGAAAATAAATTCGCGAATTGTACGTCCTTTCGAAATACGAGCAATAAATAAACCGACAAATGGCGCCCAAGAACACCACCATGCCCAATACAGAATTGTCCAACCGCTAAACCAACTAGTATGTTCTTGTTCATAAACATAGGTTTTGAAACTTAATTGTACTAAGTTGCTGAGATAGGTTCCGATGTTGTCGCTGAACGCTGATAACAAATAAAGTGTTGGCCCCGCCACTAAGACGAAAATCAACAAACAGAAAGCTAGTGTTAAATTCAGCTCACTTAAGATTTTTACCCCTTTCCCTACGCCAGAAATCGCGGAAAATGTGGCTAAACTCATTACCACAGCAATCACAACCATTTGTAAGCTGAAGCTATTTTCACTAATCCAGCCTAATTGATGTAAGCCTGCACCCAATTGTGATGCACCAAAACCTAATGTCGTGATAACACCAAATAAGGTGGCAAGTAACGCCATAATGTCGATAAGATCGCCTAACTTGCCATTAATACGCTCTTTCAATAACGGATAGAAACAAGAACGTAATGCCAAAGGTAATTTGTAACGGAATCCAAAGTAAGCCAATGCCAATGCAATCGTGCCATACACCGCCCAGGCATGAATTCCCCAGTGGAATAAGGTGTGTAACAAGGCTTCTTGTTGCTTATGCTCTGCACTGCCTGTGGTAATATCAGATAAGTAATGCGTCAATGGCTCTGCGACACCAAAGAACATCAACCCTACACCCATGCCGGCAGCAAATAACATTGCCAACCAAGAGAGAAAACCGAATTCAGGCTCTTCTTCATCATTACCCAATTTGATATTACCTAAGCTACTGACTGATAAAATGACTAAAAAGCCCAAAAACACTGAGAATGCTAAGACGTAAAACCAACTAAAGTTGGCAAAAATGCCTGATTTGGCGGCATTTAATAAAGTTTGCGTTTGTTCAGGTGCGATTAAAATCATCGCGACAAGTAACACCACAAAAAATAACGTTGCACCAATCACTAAAGGATTGAACGACGTTTGCTTTTCCATAAATTTAGATAAAGACAACGCTTTCCCCTTAAAAATTAAGTGAATAAAAAATAAAATCAGATTAAATAAAACAAGATCTTAAGCCCTAAATAGTGCGATGGAACCATCGCAAATGACAGCACGGAGAAGTGCGATTTTGAAGGAAACGCTCAGTAGGATTTGAGTGGATTGTTTCCAAAAGTGCATTTATGGTATCAAAAAAAACCAATTGTTTCAAATTAGGAAAATATTAATGGTGTTTAATTTAAGTCGTATTTTTAACTGATATAATGAATTACAAAACTTGCTCAAACAAGACAGTAAAAGAAAACGTTTTATTTAATGTGTTGTAGATAAAACAATTTCTTAATGCAGCTTCAGTAAGCTTATCAAACGTCTGATCATCTAAATCAGATGAAATAAAAATTTTAATTTTACAATCGGTTATGTGTGGAGGTTCATCATAACCATGCACACCAAGTAAGGTTAAAGGATTGGCGAGGTTGAGCCAAATTTTTCCTTCCATTTCTACAATATCGGCACGTTGTTGAACAAAATGCGCTTTTACACTACTCAAAATGCCAATGCAGTTAAGTCATCGGAGCAAGGGAAAAACTCTACAAACGTCTAGCAAAAATGGTTGAGCATAACTTTACGGAAGCAGAACAACACCATAGACATAGTTATGCCCATTACAGAGGTTCGTCGAAAGTACACATGCAAGCAAGCAAGCAAGCAAGCAAGCAAGCACAAAATATCAAGAAAATGCCCTTGTGCTATGGGCTTTTTTACGCTTTTTATAATTCAGACTTTATTAATATGAGGTAATGATAAAAACTCTACGAAACTGACTGCTTGAATGGCAATCTAAAGTGAAATGTAATAGAAAGAGATAAAACGACAAAAAATAAACCCACCTTTACCAGATGGTCTATAAAGTGGGTTTGCCTGAGGTATAAAATCGAGTGTTAAATACGCGCTATTTTCAATATATTTTAGCTTTTATTTTTTAGGTAACGCATCACTAGAAGCATTAAATTTCACATTTGATGAAGTGTAAGCCTCAAAGTGCGGATGTTTTTTCATAAATTTAATGAAACTTTCCGCATCAGGCAAGTAAGTATCAACGCCTTCATATTTCGGATCGTTAAATAATTTACCAAAAGTTTTGTAACCATCTTTACCGCTAGCTACATAAGCATTAGTACCAACGAGATAACGTTTATTATCATCAATTGGTTCCCATTGTTGGGTTTGTTTATTCAATACTTCCACGCTGACTAAACGTTTACCTTCCGCATTTGGTATTTCATTCGCTTCGTAACGAATGCCCGCGCCATAAGGGAATGCCCCTGTAGAACCATCAACTAAAGCAAATTGCATCGCATCTTCAAGCACTTGTTTCACTAACGAACCTTCCATTTTATAGGTATATAACGTATTCCCGAAAGGTAAGAAAGTATAAGCATCATTAAAGGTTACATTGCCTGGTAAAATATCCGCACGAACACCGCCTGCATTTTGAATGGTTAAATCCACTGTTTTGAGTTCGTTATACATTGTTTCTGCAATAAAACGCGTTGCAATAGAACCTTCTGGATTTGAGCCTGCTTTATTTGGGATACGATTTGCTGAACCACCCGGCATTGCAGAACCGGTGATGACGCCAACAATTTCTTGTGCTAAACGATCTTTTTCACTTTTATATTTTGAAATAAGCATGTCTGTTTTTGCATCATGATCATCAAGTGAAATACTCTTCATTGACTTTAAAGTATCAAGCGCTTTTTTACGTTCATCGCCTGTTAATTCAGTCCATTTACCTTCCGCATTTTTCACTTGAAGTTTATGAGAACTCATTAACACATGAGGAATTTTACGAGTAATAGACGCAATACCTTCAGGACTGAATTTAACACCTAAGTCACCCACAACAGCAGAATAAGCCCAACCTTCCATTACAAATACCGGTTCGCCATTCGGATTTTTAAATTCAAGCGGATATTCATAGATTACTGGAAGTTTTAAACCACGTAATTCATCATTTCCGTATAAATAATGTGAATCCCCAGTAACGATCACATCAATATCATTTACTTTTTGAGCAATTTCGATATTTTTTTCACTTCCTGCATGTGAAAGTAAAATGATTTTATTAATGCCTTGTTGTTTTAGCGCATTTGCCATAATTTGTGCGGTAGCAATTTCATCATAGAACTTCACATCCTTACCTGGTGAAGATGAATTAACCGTTTTATTCACGGTATCTAAACCGATAATGGCAATTTTTTCTCCATCCACAGTGAAAATATCGTAAGGTTTCCATTTGTTATATAAAATTGAATTTTTATCAGGAATAACATTGGCTGAAAGTACTGGAATTTTTAATGGCTCGAGTAGTTTTAATAAACCTTCATTACCCGCGTCAAATTCATGGTTACCCAAAGTAAAATAATGGAAATTACCAGCATTCATGACAGCCGCATCAGCGGAACCGCCAAAAAGTGTGAAATACAGCGTACCGGTAATCGCATCACCAGCATGTAGCACTAATGGATTTTTATACTTTTTACGTAACTCATAAAGTTTTCCATTCACAGCAGAAAAACCGCCAATATCAACCTTTGTTTGTTGACCATTTAGATTAATTCTTGCTTCGTGCGGTTCCAAATAAGAATGGTGGTCGTTAATATGTAAGATACTTAACTCCACAGCTTTATGTGCTTGCGGCGCTTCTTTAGCAAAGGCTGCACCTGAGCAAAGCATTGCTAACGCACTAACTGCAAAGGTAACTGATTTTTTAGATAAAAACATAATGGCTCCTTGTGAGTAAACGGATTAATTTAAGCCTTCAAGCATTGCTTGGAAAGTCTTATAACGAATAG
Organism: Haemophilus parainfluenzae; assembly: GCF_003252755.1. Lineage (GTDB taxonomy): Bacteria > Pseudomonadota > Gammaproteobacteria > Enterobacterales > Pasteurellaceae > Haemophilus_D > Haemophilus_D parainfluenzae_N. The sequence goes on from NZ_QEPT01000013.1 coordinate 11,451, forward strand.
CATAGTTATTGTGTTGAAGATTTTCACGTGCTTGATCTAAATACGAAAAATCATCAACCTCCACCCCTTTAAATTGGCGAGCAAACATCATATTGGCTAGAGCGAGGCGGGGCTTAATTTCAGAAGAAGGGGTTATCAAACTCACTCGATTCTCAGTAATAGAAAAAGTTGTTTGATTAGGAAAATCTTGACGCATCTGTTCAATAATTTTTTGAAATATGCCTTTAGCATCCAAAGACAATAATATAATTTGATCTGGTTTGGCTCCCCTTTCTAGTAAAGCCTGAACAAATTGCTCCGAATTATCTGTTTGACGAATATAAATTTTTGCCTGCTCATTCGCTAAAAAAGACACCAATAAGTTTTTCTTCATTTCCTGAATTAAATTAGCATCGCCAGTATTTATCGGCTCAAAGTATAAGTAATCAAGAAATTTAGGAGTGAGATTTTTATCTGTTTTAAAAATGCGAGTTAGGATTTTTTCGCTTATTTGGATCTGATTATCTAGGAATTGAGGAGGTAAAGAAAAAAGTGCGGTGAGTTTTTTCTGTAAAATCGAAACTTGTTGCTTTTCTTGTTTGGCTAAAGCGATTGAAAATTGTTGTTTTAAAGCCTCAGCGGACTCAGTAGATACTGATTGTTGAGAAGACGGAGGAGGACTCGCTATCACAGATTGTTGAATGCCAATACATGACGCTAATCCAAGTAACACAGAATGAAAACCGATTTTCATAATAAACCTCATTTAACTGATATTTTATCAATATAAAATACCGCTTAACGCGTAAACTTGACCTAAAACTATTTGAGAGTTTCTTAGATTATACGTAAAACAAAATTGCATGTGAATGATAATGTTTACCTTTTCAAGAGAATATAACGTACTTATTAGAATGCTCATCGAAAACTCGCAATTTTGCTCAAAAAGTATAAAATTCGCAA
>NZ_QEPT01000014.1 GCF_003252755.1 Haemophilus parainfluenzae
GACCAAGGTTTACGTTTCGCAATCCGTGAAGGTGGCCGTACAGTAGGTGCTGGTGTTGTTGCGAAAATCATCAAATAATTGATGTATTAACTGTAACAAGTTAGATTAAGAAGGCGTATCGAAAGATGCGCCTTTTTGTTTGCCTAAAATTCCGCAAAATTATAATGAAAATTCAAATTAAAAAAAGTGAATGTTAGGAAGAGAGAAATAGTTGTTAGAGGAAAAAAAGTGGCGGAAGGTCATGGGAGTTGAACCCACCCGGGAACGCTGGCGTCCCCAACAGGATTTGAAGTCCTGCCACCTCACCGGAGATGACGACCTTCCGTTATTGAAATTGCGGTTACTTTAGCGTAAATTAGTTCGCAATTCAACGCCATTTTGAAATAGGAATTAAAAATGACCGCACTTTTTCAACAACTTCCTTCGGTAGATAAATTTTTAAAAACACCAGAAGGTGAAATGCTTTTAACTGAATTTGGTCATTCAGCTGTCGTGCGTGAATTACGCCAATTATTGTCTGATGGGCGCGAGTTTATCAAACAGCATCAACATTTACCGCACTTTTTTGCCGATCATTTGAATACATTGCATTATTTACAAGAGCGATTGACTCAACAAAATCATGTGCAAATTAAATCAGTCCATAATTTAACGGGCACGGTATTACACACAAATTTAGGGCGAGCCTTATGGGCTAAAAGTGCACAGCAGGCAGCACTTCATGCAATGAAAGGTAACGTGGCACTAGAATATGATTTGGAAGAAAGCAAACGCAGTCATCGAGATAATTACATTAGTGAATTACTTGCTCAACTCACAGGTGCGGAAGCTGCTTGTATTGTTAACAATAATGCAGCAGCCGTGCTCTTGATGTTAGCTACTTTTGCAAAAGATAAAGAAGTCATTATTTCTCGTGGTGAGTTAATTGAAATCGGCGGAGCATTTCGTATCCCAGACATTATGACTCAAGCAGGCTGTAAACTTGTTGAAGTGGGAACAACCAACCGCACACATTTGAAAGATTATCGTCAAGCAATCAACGAAAATACCGCTTTCTTAATGAAAGTACATTGCAGTAACTATCATATTAGTGGATTTACTGCTTCGGTTTCAGAACAAGATCTGGTTGAGCTAGGACGAGAATTTGATATTCCAGTGGTTACAGATCTGGGCAGTGGGGCATTGATTGATCTAAGCCAATATGATTTACCAAATGAGCCAACGGTGCAAGAAAAAGTCGCACAGGGCGTAAACTTGGTGTCATTCTCAGGCGATAAATTATTGGGTGGAACACAAGCCGGCATTATAGTCGGTAAAAAAGAGTGGATTGCTCAGTTACAAGCCCACCCATTAAAGCGCGTATTGCGTTGCGACAAAGTGATTTTAGCCGGGCTTGAGGCAACATTACGCCTTTATCTCCAACCGGAAAAACTCACTGAGACATTGCCAACTTTACATTTGCTCACCCAATCAATGGATGTATTAAAAGAAAAAGCCGAACAACTTAAAGTCTGTTTAGCAAACCGCTTAAAAGATTACCAGGTTGAAATTGAAGAAAGTTTTGCTCAAATTGGGAGTGGCTCTCAACCGATGGCGACGATTCCTTCTCTTGCGGTGACGATTGCAGAAAAAAAAGAGGCAAAATTAACCGCACTTTTAACAGTATTCAAAGCGTTAGAACAACCAATAATCGGTCGTGTTGAGAAAGGAAAAATTTGGTTAGATTTACGCAGCGTGGCCGACTTTAAGGCACTATTAGATACGGTGGAAAAATTATGATCATAGTAACATCAGGACACGTCGATCATGGTAAAACAGCTCTTTTGCAAGCACTGACAGGCACGAATACCGCTCATTTGCCGGAAGAAAAAAAACGTGGCATGACCATTGATTTGGGGTATGCCTATTTGCCTTTAAAAGAGAAAGTGCTAGGGTTTATTGATGTGCCTGGCCATGAAAAGTTTCTCGCCAATATGTTGGCGGGGCTTGGTGGTGTGCATTATGCGATGCTCATTGTCGCTGCAGATGAAGGGATTGCTGCACAAACTAAAGAACACTTAGCGATTTTACGTCAGCTTCAATTTACTGAAATCATGGTAGTGATTACCAAGGCTGACCGAGCAACAGATGAGCAAATCGAGGCATTAAAAACACAAATTCAGACGGATTATCCATTCTTAGCTGAATCTCATTATTTTATTACATCGGCACAAACAGGCTTAGGTATTGATGCGTTACGCGATTATTTAGCCAATTTACCTGAATTAGCTGAAATGGATAAACCGTTCCGTTACGCCATCGACCGTGTTTTTAGCGTGAAAGGGGCGGGGACAGTGGTAACAGGGACAGCATTTGCGGGAACGGTGGCCATTGATGATGAACTCTTCCTTTCTACGGGACAAAAGGTTCGCGTAAAAAATATTCATGCTCAGAATACACCGAGCGAAAAAGGCTTGGCTGGTCAACGCTTAGCTCTCAATTTAAACGTTGATTTAGATCGTATTCCAATGCAGCGTGGCGATTGGTTGTTAGCCTCAGAGGCACTTGAGCCAACCAATCGTATTACCATTGAAATTACACCTGAAGTGAATTTGAAAGACAGTCAGCCTGTACATATTTATCATGCGGCAAGCCGTACGACGGGTAAACTCACCTTGCTTGAAAGCAAAAATGCAATGAAAAATGACCGCACTTTGGCTGAAGTCATTTTAGAACAACCATTATTTTTAGCTTTCGGGGATAAATTAATTTTACGTAGTGGTGATGCGAAAGCTTTAGTTGGTGGTGCCAAGGTACTCGAAATTCATTCACCAAAACGTTATAAGCGTACAGAGGCTCGTTTAGCGTTCTTGGCTAAACTTAATCAGGCTCAAACTGCCACACAACGCATCGGATTAACCCTACAAAAAGAGGCGGTTTCAGCTCAAGCTTTAATGTGGAGTGAGCAACTAACCGAAAATCAGCTGGCTGAAGCATTAGCCGAGAATGGCGATATCCGTTTCCAAAATTGGTGTTTTAATCGCGATTATCAACGTGAAAAAACGCAGCAAATTTTGACCGCACTTGCTACCTATCATGAGCAACATAATGATCAGCTAGGTTTGAGTAAAGCCCGTTTATATCGTATTGCGACTTTAAACCAACCAGAAAACCTGATTTATCATTTTATTGAAGAAATGCTTGATGAAGGCCAGTTGCAGCAAACTCGTGGCTGGCTACATTTGCCTTCACACAAAATCCAATTTTCAGCTGAAGAGCAAACATTATGGCAAGCGGTGTTAGCAGAATTTGAGAAAGCACATGGGCAAGCCATTTGGGTGCGTGATATGGCTACAGCATTGGCGCTAGATGAAAGTGCGATGCGTAACTTTATGTATAAAGCAGGCAAGCTAGGCTACCTCACCCCAATTGTAAAAGATCGTTTTTTCCTGACTGAGAGCATTTATGCTTATGCTCGCTTAATTAAGCAAATGGCGGGTGAAGAAGGTAAAATAGCAGTTAATGAATTACGTGATAAGCTTAATTTTGGTCGAAAACTGACAGTTCAGTTAATGGAATATTTTGACCGTACCGGTTTTTTACGCCGCAAAGGTAATGATCATATTCTACGTGATAAAGATACGTTTGATTTATAGGTAATACATGAAAAAGACACTGATTTCAGCCTTAATTTTAACCGCACTTTTTACGATAACAGGTTGCGAAGATAAAGAAGCGAAAGCAACGATTGAGCAACAAACACGGACAATTGCGCAACTGACGGCAGAAAATACGCAATTAAAAGCTGAAAAAGAGAAGGCTGAGAAGGTTATTCCGGCAATTATTGCTCAAGATGATGTGATTTTTGATAAAGAGGAAACCATCAAATATCCTAAATCGGCCAAAGAAGATGAATATGTCCCTACTGAAGGTAAACTTCATTACAGTATTTCTACACTAAAAACGAATATTGAATGGTTAGATGCACTACTTTTAGAACAAATTTCAAAAAATGCTGATGGTAAACCAAGAAGCCGAGAGCAGCTTATTGCAGATTACCAAAAAGCATATGATGAAGCTAAAAAAGAAATGTTGGAGTCTCCAATAATTGGGGTTGATGAAACCTTAGATTTAGCTTTTAATCACCAAAGAGGTAAGCTTGCTGTATTTTTAATAAACTATTACAGCTATGGTGGTGGCGCTCATGGAGTTGGCGGTTATCATTATCTTAATATTGATTTAGAAACGAAAAAACTACTTTCATTTGATGATGTGTTTAAACCAAATCAGCAAGCTAAATTAAAAGAGTTGCTTTGGGAACGTTACACTCGATATGGCGAAGTAAAAGATGAGGAAGCATTTACATCAAAAGATGCTTTTGAGGTGACCGATAATTTCTATTTAGATCATGATGGGATTCACTTTGTGTATAACGTGTATGAAATTGCGTCTTACGCAGAAGGGCCACAGGAGCTTGTGATTGAGTGGTGGAATGCCCCTGCGTTATTGAAGCCTGAATTTATTCAGAAACAGTATTACCCTGTTTCGAGTAATTCGACAGAATAACAAAGTGCGGTCAGTATTGACCGCATTTTTATTGACCTTTTTTCACCCAGTATTTAAAAGGTGTATCTTTGGTTTCACTCGCTAAAAGGGTATGTTCCATAAATTGGCAGAAACTGGGAATATCGCGAGTCGTGGCAGGGTCATCCGCTAGAATAAGCAGCACTTCACCTTCATTCATATGGCGAATGTTTTTTCTCACGAGCATTACAGGTTCAGGACAACGTAAACCAACGGTATCAAGGGTTTTATCGACAGTAATTTCAGTCATGGTTTTTAATTAATTTTATTGAAATTGAGCTACATCATACAATAATTATGGGGAAATTTCGATAAATCCGCTATCAATGATAAACTACGCAACAAATTCATTTAAACAATTATTTCATGGCTGAATACCTTATCCCCAAAAGTGCGGTCGTTTTTGAAGAAGAAATTAAGAAAAGTCGATTTATCACGTATTTGCAACATACGGAAGGACCTGAACAAGCCAAAGCTTTTTGGGCAGAAATTAAATCGCAGCACCCTAATGCCCGCCATCATTGTTGGGCAGCAGTAGCCGGCAAGCCAACAGATTCTCAACAATTAGGCTTTTCTGATGACGGTGAACCAGCTGGAACCGCAGGGAAACCGATGCTATCGGCTTTGCAAGGTAGCCAAGTTGGTGAAATCAGTGCTGTTGTTGTTCGTTATTATGGGGGTATTTTATTAGGCACTGGCGGTTTAGTTCGAGCTTATGGAAATGGTGTGCAGCAAGCTTTAAAATTATTAGAAACTGAACGAAAAGTAGAACGTCAGTTATTCCAAGTTCATTGTGATTATGCACAATTAAATTGGATCCAAATTTTGTGTGAGCAACATCAAATTGAAATTTATCAGCAAGATTTTCAAGTGCAGATTACATTGCAGTTAGGCATTAGTGAAGATCAAATTAAACCTTTTGAACAAGCATTAATTGAGCGTTCGGCAGGAACGTTGAAATTAGAAGAAATGAATTAAGCGAGATATTGTGCATATTTTATCCATTATTCGGATTATCGGCATTTTGATCATGTGTTTTTCCGGCACGATGCTGATTCCAGCCTTTGTGGCGCTTATTTATGGCGATGGCGGCGGTAAAGCGTTTATGCAAGCTTTTGCATTGAGCTTAACTGTGGGCATGTTGCTTTGGTGGCCTTGTCATCACCACAAACAAGAATTGCGGTCTCGTGATGGTTTCTTAATTGTGGTGGCATTTTGGTTCGTTCTGGGCGGTTTAGCAACCTTGCCATTGCTATTATTTGATTCACCTCATTTAACAGTGGCTTCCGCCGTGTTTGAAGCATTTTCTGGGCTAACAACCACGGGGGCCACCGTCATGACAGGATTAGATAATTTACCGAAAGCTATCTTATTTTACCGTCAATTCCTACAATGGTTAGGTGGGATGGGGATCATCGTACTTGCGATTGCGATTATTCCTTTATTGGGTATTGGCGGAATGCAGTTATACCGAGCTGAAATGTCTGGCCCAATGAAAGATCAGAAAATTCAGCCACGGATAGCAGAAACGGCAAAGGCATTGTGGTTTGTTTATTTCTTTTTAACCATGTCTTGTACCTTTGCTTATTGGCTAGCAGGTATGACACCGTTTGATGCACTTACACATAGTTTCTCGACGGTATCCATTGGCGGTTTTTCTACGCATGATGCCAGTATCGGCTATTTTAATAGCTCGGCGATTAATTTTATCACGGTCATTTTCTTGTGGATTTCTGCTTGTAACTTTGCATTGCACTTCAGAGCATTTTCGACTTTAGGACGAGAAAATATTTTGAAGATTTATACAAAAGATCCGGAATTCCGATTCTTTATGAGCATTCAAATCTTGCTTATCGTGGTTTGTACATTGGTGATGATAAGCCATCAATATTTTGATTCCTCATGGCAAGATTTTGAGCAAGTCGTATTCCAAGCCGTATCAATTTCAACGACAACAGGCTATACCACATCGAATTTTGCTGAGTGGCCTTCTTTTGTGCCGATGTTATTAATTATTGCCTCTTTTATTGGGGGATGTGCAGGCTCAGTCGGTGGCGGCTTACGTGTTGCACGGATTTTAGTGCTATATCTTCAAGGTGCAAGAGAACTGAAACGATTTGTTCACCCAAATTTAGTGTATCCAATTAAATGGGGTAAAAATGTCCTTGATGAACGCGTAATTGGGAGTATTTGGGCCTTTTTCTCTGCATATCTATTGGTATTCACTATTTGTTTATTAAGTGTGATTGCATGTGGTATCGAACCTTTTGATGCCTTTAATGCGGTATTAGCAAGTATTAATAACCTTGGACCGGGATTAGGTTCAGTAAGCAGTAATATGACGGCGATGCCCGATAGTGCTAAATGGGTACTCACCATTGCGATGGTATGCGGTCGTTTAGAAATTTTCACATTATTGGCGCTCTTCACACCAGCGTTTTGGAAGGCATAATGAAAACATTAATTTTATATTCAAGCCGTGATGGACAAACTAAAAAGATTGCTGAATTTATGGCTCAGCATCTTGAAGGAGAAGTGGTGGTTTCACCGTTAATGGAGGAGCAGGATCTTCAAGTTTTTGATCGCGTGATTATTGGGGCATCCGTTCGTTATGGTCACTTTAATAAACAGGTATATCGTTTTGTAGAACGCCATCACGAATTATTGAATGCAAAAAGTGCGGTCTTTTTTGGTGTAGGTTTAACCGCGAGAAAAGAAGGAAAAGATACGCCAGAGAGAAATGTCTATGTGCGTAAGTTCCTTCAACATATAAAATGGACTCCGGCAAAAGTCGGCGTGTTTGCAGGTGCGTTGCTATATCCACGCTATAAATGGATTGATCGTGTCATGATCCAATTGATTATGAAAATTACAGGTGGTGAAACAGATGCGACTAAAGAAATTGAATATACCGATTGGGGAAAAGTAAAGGCGTTTACGGAAAGCCTGAATTCGTAGAATAAAACACCATAAAAATAGTGTTTTTTAGACTATTTGATTAAAAGATCTTCAACTAATAAAAAATTTACATTTTTTTACAAAAAGAGCTTGCAAAGGCATCTGAAATGCCTATAATACGCCCCACACAACGACGCGCTGTTGTGAATCTTAAGAAAAACCGGTGCGTCGTTCTTTTTTGCTCTTT
>NZ_QEPT01000015.1 GCF_003252755.1 Haemophilus parainfluenzae
ATTCAATTACAAGACCAAAGTGCGATTCCGTTTGCCACCCGTGGTACCTTATGGTTTGCCATGCCAATGGCGCAGGGGGATATATTAAATATTCGCAATATTGAACAAGGTTTAGAAAACTTAAAACGTGTACCGAGTGCTGATGCGAATATGGAGCTTGTGCCAACGGATGCAGTAGGTGAAACAGACGTGGTGATTGCTTATAAGCAAAGCTTACCTTTTCATTTAACCTTAGGATTAGATGATTCAGGCAGTAAAGCTACGGGTCGTTTACAAGGTTCAGCTACGTTTTCTTGGGATAACGTGCTAACACTTAATGATATGTTCTATATCAGTGGTACACGTAGCTTTAAACGTGATAGCGATGATGCGGAAGGCGATTATGGCAGTAAAAATGTCAGTCTCTATTATTCCATTCCTTGGAAGAACTATCTCTTAACGCTTTCCGGTTCAAAATATTCTTATCACCAAACGGTAGCGGGCGCATTTGAGTCTTACACCTATTCGGGTGAAAGCCAACAAATGAAAGCGAATTTAAGTCGCTTATTAACTCGTGGAAGTCTTCATAAAACCTATGTGAATGCCGCGTTATGGACAAAAAAATCGCATAACTATATCAATGATACCGAAATTGAAGTGCAACGTCGTCGAACAGCAGGTTGGGAAGTGGGACTTAATCATACCCAATACATTGGTGAAACAGTGTTACAACTGTTTGCGAACTATAAACGTGGTACGGGTGGGAATAAATCCTTACCAGCACCGGAAGAAGCGTTTGGTGAAGGGACTTCCCGTATGCAGATTTTTACTGCAGGCATTGATTTTACCTATCCTTTCACTATCGGCAATCAACCTTTCCGCTTTAACACCAGCTGGAATGGACAATGGAACGGTACACCTTTAACACAACAAGATAAATTTAGTATTGGTGGCCGTTATACCGTGCGAGGGTTTGATGGCGAGCTATCACTTTCCGGTGAAAAAGGTTGGTTATGGCGAAATGAGCTCGGTTGGAATATTGCCAATAAAGGACATGAGCTTTATTTAGGAATAGACCGAGGCAAGGTGCACTCTAGCCAAGAAGAGCTTCAAATTGGTGATAGCTTAATGGGGGGCGCAATTGGACTTCGCGGCAAACTATGGGGCATTAACTATGATTATTTCGTAGGTGTTCCAATTAAAAAACCGGAAGGATTTAGAACCAGTCATGTGACAACCGGATTTAATGTGAGCTACCGTTTTTAATGCTCACACTTTTAGATGAATAAATTGATTAAAACCAAACAGAATTTAAAACTTTAAAGGAAATTAAAAAATGAATAAACGTCATTATAAAGTGATTTTTAGCCGTGTATTAAACCAGCTTGTGGTGGTCTCTGAGTTGGCAAAATCTCAAGGTAAAGCACAAAGTGAAAATGTGAGCGCAGAACAAGAAAAAACAGGGCTATTTTCAACCGCACTTTCTCTTAATCCTATTCATTTTAGCTTAATGTTAGCATTGGGCTTTGTCTTCTTATCGCCTTCTGTTCATGCCGAAGATATGGCCATTCGTGCAGATAAATCTGCACCGGGTAATCAACAACCCACCGTACTTCAAACCGGCAATGGTTTACCGCAAGTGAATATTCAGACACCAAGTAAAGGTGGCGTATCTCGTAACCAATATTCGCAATTTGATGTAACTGAGAAAGGGGCAGTGTTAAACAATGCTCGTAAAGCGGCACAAACGCAAATGGCCGGTTGGGTGCAAGGTAACCCGAATCTTGCTCGTGGTGAAGCAAAAGTCATTCTTAATGAGGTGAACTCAGCTAATCCAAGCCGTTTAAAAGGTTATGTAGAAGTCGCAGGTAAAAAAGCAGATGTGGTGATTGCCAATCCAAGTGGTATCCAATGTGATGGCTGTGGTGTGATTAATGCTGGACGCACCACGCTGACAACCGGTAAAGCGGAAGTAGAAAATGGCGAGTTGAAAGGCTATCGCGTAAAAGGCGGTAAAGTGACTGTTGGTCAAAAAGGCATGGATAATAGTCAATCTGATTACACCGATATTATCGCGGAGAAGGCCGAAATCAAAGGTGGGGTTTGGTCGAAGAAAGGGATTAAAGTTACCACGGGTAAAAACAATGTTGACCGTACCAATGATTCGGTTGTGTACGTGGGGGATAAAAACGCCGACAACACTGACCGCACTTCTGACACGCAAAGTGAAAACCAAAGCTACAGTGTGGATGTAAGTCAATTGGGTGGGATGTATTCCGAGAAAATCCATTTAGTGGATAACGGTCAAGGCCTTGGTGTACGCAATGCGGGGCATATCGGTGCATCAGCGGGTGAGGTGAAGATTGATAGTCAAGGCCGTATTGTTAATGAAGGGGTGATTAGCGGTAAACAAGATGTCCAAATCAAAACCAAATCTGATTTTGTTCAAAAGGGTAAAGTTGAAACAGCACGAGGTGATGTTCTAGTTGATGCTAAAAATAAAATTACTCAGATGGGCTCGACTATTTCTGGTGGACATATTCGTTATCAAGCGAATTCAGTCGAAGCGGGTAAGTCTTCAGTATTAGCTGCGGGTGTTGAGGAAAATGGTAAAGCCCGCGAAGTAGATGAGGTTGGTGAGACTAAAAACCTTGAAATAAAAACAGTAAAAACAACTGTGGCGAAAGGGAAAAATATTGCCTCTGGTAAGGTTGATGTTCAAGCTCAAACAGTCGATGTCAGCGAGAGCCAAACAAGTGGCCAAGATGTTCATATTGTGGCTAATAAAGGTGAAATTAACGCAAATCAAGCAACGCTCGTTGCAAAAAACGAGATCGGATTGCGTACACCTTCTCAACTTTTAACACAGCACGCTAATTTAAAAGCAGATTGGATTAATGCAACCGTGCAAAGGGTGGAAAATCAACATGGCCGATGGGCAAGCCAAGGTGTGCGTGATTTCTCATTAAACCTAGAAAAAGGGTTAAATAATGAAAACGGCTTAATACTTTCTGGTGGAAATATGAGTCTTACACAGCATAATCAATTCTTAAATAATCGAGAAGGACGTTTGCTAAGTGGTAAAGGTTTAACTTTAACTGCATTATCCGTGGATAACCGAGCTGGAATGATTGTTGCTGACGGTTCTTCAACGTTAAATATTGCAAGGGATATTAATAACCAAAAAGTCGGCAATACAGGTTCACTCATTCAAGCACAGGGTGATTTAACGGTTAATACCACTAATCTAAATAACCAAAATACTAAAGGTAATGCGCAATCAGTACCAACACAGGGTATTCTTGCTGGTAAGGCTGAGGTGAATGCTCATCAATTGGACAATAAGCAAGGTGGGATTTATTCGGTTTCTTCTCAGGTATTGAATATTGTTAATCAATTAGACAACACGCAAGGTGAACTATTCTCTACAGGAGATATTCGTATTCAGGGTAGAGGGGCTTCCATAAAAAATAGTCAAGGTTCAATTCAGGCTGCAGAAAAATTGAATATTCAGGTTAATGCACTTTCTGGTGATGGCGATATTGAGGCTAACCATACAAATATCCAACTTGTTCAAGATTTTGATAGTCAACGCGATTTAGTTGGTCGTTCTTCATTAAGTTTAACTACTCAAGGAAATTTGATTAATCGAGCAGGGTTGCTTTCTGAAGGTACTACCCAAGTCAATGCTAAGAATATTGAAAATACAGAGAATGCTGAAATTCAAGGAAAACAAACCGCACTTACAAGTGAGCAGAATATAACCAACCGAGGGTTGATTAAAGGGACAGTAGAAAATGTTATCAAGACCGGTGATACATTAACTAATATCGGTACTGGTCGTATTTATGGTGGTCATGTTGCTTTACAGGCTGGTCAAAAAATAGTGAATACAGATGAATTACAATCTGATGGAACGATTAAATCAGCGGTTGTTGCGGCAAAAGCACGTCTAGATGTTGCAGCGCCTTTAGTTGAGAACAGTAAAACAGTCTTTACCCAAAAATGGGCGTTTAATGGTATTGGCGGTACATTATCCTCTGAAGGGAAAGTTGTATTTGGTCGTACTTTAGATGAAAACAATCAATCAAAAGGTTTAGGCGATAAATTATTAAATAGCGGTAGTTTGATTGAAGGGCGAGGCGTTATCCTTGGTATGCGTGAAACTTTAAACAAAAATGCGCGTATTGATACAAGGCTAGAAGAAGTCAAACGTGAAAAAGTGGATGAACATTATCTGCTTGAAGATGGGAGCTCTGAACGTATTAATTTTGATCAACTTCGTTGGGCATCCTTTAGTCGAGCGGGCAAAGTGGTTTATAAAAATCAAAATAAGGTAACGCGACCATCGGATGGCAAAATTGAAGGCCATATTTTACCAATGCCAAATGAGGAAGTATGCGGCAATGAGCAAACCCGTTCAGGCTGTGTTGTTGTACCTCAAGCACTTTATTTAAATAATGATCCTATATGGGCAGCATTTAATATTGCTCCTCCATCTACTTCTCCAACATTACCCGATCTAAGTGGCTTGGATGAAACGTTAAAGCAAGCACCAGAAGAGCCTAAACAGCCTAAACGAACATGGCGTAATCGTCATGATTATGATCGTCTCATGAAAGAATATGAATCAAAAATGGTAGAGTACCGGAAAGCTGTTGCTGATTATGAGTCTAAATTGGTTGAATATTCTGCTCAAATGAAGCCATATTTCGAGTGGGCTAAGGCAAATGAAAAAGCATTCGAGCAATTAGATGCTGCAATTTTGGCTCACAATAAAAAGCTCTCAGGTAAAGAATTTTATCGATTCTGGGATATTTATGTAAAAGAACGTATTACCAGTGAAACAAAGGTAAAAGAAACGCATCCTGGTAAGATTTTGAGCCAAGGTGATGTTGAATTTAATGGAAATGTGGAAAATAACCGAAGCCAAATAATTGCAGCTGGAAAGATCTATAATCCTAATAACCCTTCTGAAGAAGTAAACAATGTACCAGAAATGGGGATTACTCAAGTTGTTGATAAGGGTAATCAAGAGTGGACTTACTCTCGTTGGAGAGGCGGATTTAAACGATATCATCAACGAGAGTGGGATGGTCGACATGATTATGAAAAAGTAGTAATTACGCCACTCGATCTCAATCAAGTAAAAACTGAATCTTATAGTACCTTTAAGCCAGAGGCGGAAAAAGCTAATCTTTCGATGGAAACTATCGCACTTGCTAACAATATCAATGTTGCCAATGGTGTGAATCAATCGAATGCAAAAGCTGGGCAGCGTGAAATTCGTACGATTGGTGCGGATGTTTCTTTGCCAACCTCAAGCCTTTATCGCACCAATCCAGAGGCCACTAATCGCCCATTAATTGAAACAGATTCAGCGTTTACCGATAAAAAGCAATGGCTCAGCAGTGACTATATGTTCAACGCACTTCGTCGTGATCCACAAAATATCTTGAGACGCTTAGGTGATGGCTATTACGAGCAACGTTTAGTGCGTGACCAAGTGAATCAGCTGACTGGCCGAATGTTCTTAACAGGTTATCAAGATTTAGAGGCGCAATATAAAGGGTTAATGGATAATGGTATTACCTTTGCAAAACGCTTCAACTTAACCCCAGGTGTGGCTTTAAGCCCAGCTCAGGTTGCACAACTTACGTCAGATATTGTTTGGTTTGAGGAAAAAGAGGTAACCTTACCAAGCGGAAAACAAGTCAAAGTAATGGCGCCTCGTGTCTATGCCATGGTGCAGAAAGGTGACTTAAATGGTGAAGGTGCGTTGATTTCAGCGGATGTGATTGATTTACGGAGTCATCGTTTAACCAATAGCGGCACCATTGCAGGCCGTAAGCTTACGTTATTAAATACCGAAAGCTTATTCAACGCAGGCACCATTACGGGTGATAAAGTGGGCATCAACACCACGAATAACTTCGATAATATCGGCGGTAAAGTGGAAGCCGGGCGCGCCCTTTTGGTGGATGTGGGCGGTGATTTAAATCACGAAAGTACCACGATGACGACAAAGGTGGACTTATCTCATTTTCAACGTAGTGAAACGACACTGGCTCGTAAAGCACTTTTCCATGTGAAAGGAGAAGATGGCCAGTTACAACTCTCATCAAATAATCTAAACGCTAAAGGTGCAGATATTATTAACGATGGCAATGGCAGCACACTTGTTCAAAGCAAAAATAACATGAATCTCACCGCACTTTCAGTGGGCTTTGATGAGAAGATGGGGAAAGGCAATCATTACCGTCATGAGAAAGTGGAAGAGGCAGTAGTCAGCCGAGTAAAAGGCAAGGGTGATGTTGCGCTAACAGGTAAAAATATTTTATCCGAAGGGGCACAGCTAGAGAGTGACGCGAAGTTAATGGCCATTGCAGAAAACGACCTTGTGTTGAATGGTGCAAAAGAAAGCCGTGATTTTGAAGAGTTTCATAAAACGAAAAGTGGCAGCTTTGCTAGAACGACCAAAACCAGTCTTGACCAACAACACTCCGTTACTCAAGTCGGCACACAGGTGAGTGGTAAAGACGTACTTCTTTCAGCAGGTCATGACGTGAAGGCGAAAGGCATTCAGGCTATTGCGGATGATAATCTGCATATTCAGGCTGGACATGATGTTGACATTGCAGCGGATACCAATCATTTCAAAAATAAGCG
>NZ_QEPT01000016.1 GCF_003252755.1 Haemophilus parainfluenzae
TATCCGTACCAAGAACATTTGTATGATTACCCGCACTCACCCTGATATTGCCATTCATTGAACCTAGCGTGCTACGTGCATCAGACTGTGTCCAACCTTCCGTTTCATAATCATGTTTTTCTGATTTCGAACCAACGGTAAAACCAATACCGCCGTCTGTGAACACACCTCTGGTTTTCTTGGTTTCCACGCGCTTATTTTTGAAATGATTGGTATCTGCTGCAATATCAACATCATGTCCGCCTTGAATATGCAGATTATTATCCGCAATAGCCTGAATGCCTTTCGCCTTCATATCATGACCTGCTGAAAGCACCACGTCTTTACCACTCACCTGAGTGCCAACTTGAGTAACGGATTGTTGTTGGTCAAGACTGGTTTTGGTCACCTTCGCCACACTTCCGCTTTTCGTTTTGTGAAACTCTTCAAAATCACGGCTTTCTTTTGCACCATTCAGCACAAGGTCGTTTTCCGCGATAGCCATTAACTTCGCTTCACTCTCTAGCAGTGCCCCTTCGGATAAAATATTTTGACTTGTTTTCCGCTTGGTAAGGTCACTACGAGAAGTTGGATGTGAAATTATAAGATTTGCTTAAAGATAAACAGCTCTGAAAATACAAAAAGTGTGGTCAATTTTTGAGAGGTTTTAAAACTCTTTGAAAATTGACCGCACTTTATTAGTTTCCTTTAAAAGTTATCTTTCTCTAATGAATTCGACTGGAATACCATCGGATAACCATACCTTCTCATTACCTATATAAAACTTAATGCCTTTAGATTGAGCTAATTCTGTATCAATTATCAGAAGAATTGTCTCTCCTTTTTTTCTATTTCCAACCAATGTTGCTGTCTCAACATCCTCAGATAAATGTACATATTGACGAGACATCGGCTTCAATCCATTTGATTTAATATCATCTAAATAATTTATACTTGTCCCATGGTATAAATACTTTGGTGGATAACCAATTTCTTTAGAAATTTTCATTGGAATTGAATGCCCGTAGAAAGCTCTTATTTTTCCATTTTTAATCTCATGCCTTTTCTTTTCCGATAAGTCGATCATTTTAACTAAATCGTCTTCGGTTAACGTATTCCATTTTTCATCACTATTTCTAAATGATGAAATTAATTGTTTGACAGAAACCCAACCTTCAGAATCCAATTCTAGTTCATATTCCCATGGGGCATGACGAAGCGCATAGGAAACCTCTTTACTTAAATTTAAATAGTCCATTTTAATACTCTTTTGCACTTTTGATTTCTTCCGCTAACCACTCATCAAAATCCTTACATTCATATTTATTGTCTTTATTACCAAGATCATGAACATAAACTCTCGGATTTCCAGAGTAATCCGTCAATTTGAAACAAGCTGCCCAATCACCATCTCTAGCGAATGATATTAAATCAGCTACACCTGTCAGTTTTTCTATTGCTTTACTATAAAGATAAACACTGTCCTCTATCTCTGAATTCTCATAATCAGGATCTTCAAACCACCAAGGAAAATATTCCAATTCATTTATCTTTTCCATATTACTCGATAAATCAATATAAGACTGAGGAAACTTAAAATTTTCAGGTAATTGTTCTTTGGGATATAAATTAAATTTAGTTTGCATAATTGCTTCCCCCAACGGTGGTGCGCATCTTCTAACGCATTCCTAAAACATCAATTTCATTTAATGATGATTTATACTATTTTCATTAACAACTTCATTTTTTTATTTTCAGATAGATACAGGTATGCGCCAGGATATGCTCTCTATCTAGGTGGGGATATCTGGGTAAATATCATTATACTACTTGCTATTCTTCAATCTCCCTATTATTTAAAATCAAATTTAAATCATAAAGAAAATCCTCTTTTTCATCTTCTTCTAAAACCGAAACTAGCTCATCAAGGTTATTATTCAATAAAATCTCTTGTATTTCATTAAAAACTATCTGATGACTCAATATATGCCTTGCTCCATTAGTTATAATAAAAATTACATTTAGCATTAACTTCTCAATTAACAAATCAAAATGCCCATCAAAACTATCTAAAGCACCTCCCCATTCATTAAATTCTCCATGCCAATTCTTTATTTTCCCTTCAGTAAATTTACGTTGACACCAAATGTAAGCATCCTCAAAAAACCATTGTTTTAAAGTTTCATAATTAACTCGTTTTGCCATTATTTTTCTCCATTATGTTTAATTGCTTTTCCGTTATTATCAAAAACATTTACCTTTATATTTGGATAGCGTTTGGTAAATTGGTCTACTACACCTAGACAACTTAAGCAAGCTGGACGCTCAGTAAATATTGTGACTTGACCTTTTGCTTGTCTATTAGAACCTAATTGATCAGCTAAATTAGATAAAATCTTATACTCAGAATCAACTCTTCTATCTATCAAATCTCCCTTTTTATTAGGTAATTTTAGAGATTCAAATTTTGTTTCTCCTTGCCCAACAAAACTACCTTGTGCTTTATCTATTTGACTATGACCAACTAATTTTCTAGTGGTTAATCCATCAATATTAATTTGAGCAACGGCTGCATTCCCACTTCTCTGCAACTTAGGTGATAAAGTTGATCTAGCCTCTGACAATTGATGACGATAATCAGGTATCATTAAAACACTACCGGTAGGTTTTTTACTTAAATCTTTAACAACTTTTTCAAACCCAGCTTTCTGCTTCATTGCTAACTCCTCTTTTAATTTAGGATACAATGCTGCATTCTCCGCACCACTTAAACGATAATCCTCATCCCCAACATTAGCACGCTTATACCCATCCATCCCCGATGTCGGATAAGCTTTATTTTTTCCACTAATTAAGCTCTTAACGTTGCTAAATCCAACTTTTGCAGAACCTGCTACTGCCCCCAGACCTATTGCTGTACCAGCCTCCATCAAATTCAAACCAAATTTTGTGGTATCCGAAAGCTTGCTAAAACTTTCTGCATTCTCACTTTCAACTAAATTAAATAATGCAGAACGATTCGCTGTATTTAAATCATTTGGATAATACACCGTCATACGACTAAAGAACCCTAAATTTCTCTCAAGCTCTTCAGCCCCTGTATTCATTTCATGTAAATGTGCCGTTTCACAAGCCACATTACCATTACACGCTATGAGCTGCTGGCGGTTTTCTTCACTAATACCTTTATATTTCTCTAAAATCGGTTTAGTATCACGACCCTCTTTTTGTGCTTTGCTCAGTTCTCGAATGAGATTCTCAACATCTGCAACGCTTAGGTAATTATTCTCCACCGCCCTTTTAGCCGTCTCTGCCCCAGAGGTTGCAGCAAGGAAATTCCCCCCTTGCTCTGCTGTGGTGCCATTCGCCTTCGCTGTCAATGCCGCAGCTAATCCGCCCGCCAATTGGCTTAACGTACTAATGTTTTCCTTCTCATTGGCCGTAAGTTGATTTGGCGTTTTATTATAGATTGCCTGCGTAAGGATTTGTGCAGTCACTTCTCCTGTCACCCCAGCCACTGCACCTGTTAACGGGTCTTTGCCTGTCACTTGGAACTCCACCGCAGAAAGCAGCGCATGTGCCATCAGATTCGCAGCTTTGTCTTTTGCGGTATCACCTGCCGTCATCTCGTGGATGGCTTGGTTGAGGTAAGGCGAAGCCAGGGCGACAAGACTGCCTTCGGTATCGTTTTGTGCCGCTGCTTGTAATGCCGCTGTCACAGCACGAATCGCCATGCCCTTTTCACTACCTATGCCGTAAGTGCCGTCTATGTCATTTTGAATCGCAGTAATTTGTTTACCAATTTCTTGCGCTTGCGTACTCGCTTTGCCGTATTTTTCTTCCGCTTTAAATTTTTCAAGACTCAGTTTATTAATCTTCTCACGCTCATTATACGTGGCGATATTAATCGCGTTGTTGCTGATGTCGCCTATCACCTTAGCCATTTCTTGGCGTTCTTGCACTTTTTGTAAATCTTGCTTTTCAACACGTTGATTCGCATTCTTCGTATCACGTGAAAGTGCGGTCAGTTTTTCCGGTGTTTCAGTCTCTATCTGAATATTGCCGCTGATGGCTGATTGGGTGGTGCTGCGCGCGCTTTCATTGGTGTTACCTAATAAGCTCAAGGCACTGCTTATCGCTTGCATCGGGTTAATGCCTCCCGTGCCTGCTCCCATGCTCGCACTTTCGGTTTTAATCTCGCTTCGATTTTCAATATCTGTTGTAGAAATCGATTTGGTTTTAAAACGGTTTTTACTTGCATCAGCATCGCTTTCTATGATGGCACCATTCAGTTGGGTATGATTGTGGATATGGGCATCCATACCATCCTCACCCACACGAATCCCAGCTTGTTCATTCACTTGCGCATAATCTACTTTCGCTTTGTTATAGGAGGCACTCACCGAAGCGCCACCTCCTGAACCCTGTGCCACCGAGCCACTTGCACTCGCACTCGTTTGTTTGGATTCGTATTTTTCCGTATCTTGACGGCTCGTGACAGTGAGATTTTGAATATCCGCTTCCCAACGTTTCGCTTTAAGATTCGCTGCATCAAGGTTTAAGCCGCCTTCTTCACTATTGGTGATGAGCTTATCCGCTTGCAAGTGACTATTTTGCCAACGCTCACTCTCCGAATTAGATTTGCCCTTCGCTACATTCACCGAACCCTCAATACCAATTCCATAACTATTACCATTGGTTCCAACAAAGACGCCTACACTGCCCCCTGCTGATTTATTTTTGGTATGTTGGTGCTCTTCGTCTTTTACACCTTTTATCTCAATCCCTTTTTTACCTGATAATGCCATCAATTTCGCATTTGCATCCACGCCTTCAAAAGTGAGTTTTTCATCGCGCGCTTTTACATTAAACGTACCGGTGCTCACCGTTGATTTTTGATGACTAATACTCTGGCTTTCGCTACTTTGTGTTTGTTTTTGGCTGCCATAACCAAGACTAATCTTCACACTTGGGCTGGATGTCGTCCCGGTATTCTGCATATTACCAGCACGTAAGGCATCTAAGGTTTCCGCTACCTTACCCACATTTTGAGCCGCCATTGTCGCTTCTTCCGCGGCTTTCACTGCATAAAGTGCCTTGAGTTTTCCATTGGTGACTTGTTGGCTGCGATTCACACTGTTATAAGCCGCCTGTGCCATATCGGTCACTGGGGTACTCAAGGCAATTGTCACGCCAGATTGTTTATACTCATGCCCCTCTTTACGTTCAATAATATCTTTTCCCGCTTCGACCTTAACACTTGCACCCTCAATATCAATCTGATTTGTGCGTGGCGTAATCATATCCGTACCAAGAACATTTGTATGATTACCCGCACTCACCCTGATATTGCCATTCATTGAACCTAGCGTGCTACGTGCATCAGACTGTGTCCAACCTTCCGTTTCATAATCATGTTTTTCTGATTTCGAACCAAAGGTAATGCCAATACCACCGCCCGTGAATACCCCTGACGTTTTCTTGGTTTCCACACGCTTATTTTTGAAATGATTGGTATCCGCT
The DNA here is from genome assembly GCF_003252755.1 of Haemophilus parainfluenzae. Lineage (GTDB taxonomy): Bacteria > Pseudomonadota > Gammaproteobacteria > Enterobacterales > Pasteurellaceae > Haemophilus_D > Haemophilus_D parainfluenzae_N. Next base: position 5,503 of record NZ_QEPT01000016.1, read on the forward strand.
GCAATGTCAACATCATGTCCAGCCTGAATATGCAGATTATCATCCGCAATAGCCTGAATGCCTTTCGCCTTCACGTCATGACCTGCTGAAAGAAGTA
>NZ_QEPT01000017.1 GCF_003252755.1 Haemophilus parainfluenzae
CGCCACTCGTCATCAAAGAAGCAAGCTTCTTTATGTTACCGTTCGACTTGCATGTGTTAAGCCTGCCGCCAGCGTTCAATCTGAGCCATGATCAAACTCTTCAATTCAAGTTCAATCGCTCAATACTGCTGACATAAAATGTCACTACTTAAAAAAGTATTATGAATTTCTAGTTAGCACCTATTAAGACTTCAAAATTAAAAAATATTTTTAAAACAAGTCAATCAACAAGTGCCCACACAGATTGTCTGATATATTGTTAAAGAGCAAAAAAGAACGACGCACCGGTTTTTCTTAAGATTCACAACAGCGCGTCGTTGTGTGGGGCGTATTATAGGCATTTCAGATGCCTTTGCAAGCTCTTTTTGTAAAAAAAACTATCAATAGATTATTTTTTATACGCCATTACATTTAAGTGATGTTATTCAACCTTTTTTAAGGCCCGTTTACAGCGCCTAAAGCCATTAGCAGAGAGTATTTCATTAAGTTTACAAAGTCCTCTTTCCTTCTCTTTTTCCGTATAAAACTCACAATTGCGATTTTCTAAAGCACCGCGAAGCCGCCAATAAAAAGCTTCTGTTGCTCCAATATCCGCTTTCTTCAAACGAACAATTGCATTTTCAGCACCTATTTGTCGTAAGATATCCACATTATCAATACCGACTTTCTTTAGTGCTCGTTCATATTTAATAGATAAATTCGGTAAATCACGAATCCGTCCAATCTTAGAGAGCGCAGACTCGAGTTTTTCCTTCCTTATTTGAGTTATTGAAAGAATGATCAAAGTTCTCATTAAGGCATTATCTTTCAAGATACTCTCAGTTAAAGCATAATAATCAGATAACACAAAGCGTTTATTGAGTTCATTTGTTGCAAAGGCTTTACAGCCCAACCCTTTTAATTTTATAGAAAGTTCACCTTTAGCCCTCAAGTAAACCTTATTATTAATCCAAACAGCAAACATATCCTTATCTTTATGGAATAATCCATATCCAGTAAATAGGTTTTTGCTTGTTACATCTCCAATCAGTTGATTTAGTAAATTACACACTCTGATAATATTATCATTGGGCATCGTTAGGATTTTCATTTTAAAGCTCTCCTTAGAGTAAAGTTTATTTTATTTAGCTATAACTAAGAAGCACTACTATGGAATAGTTATATCATAATCAACCAGGTATAACTAAAAGAAATTTTCAATTTTGTGAGATAGATCGCAAATGTAAAATTTATTTAAAAATAAACAAGGAGATTGGTGGAAACAAGATTATAATTAATCACTTAAGCCTATTAAAATTTTTAACATCTAGGAATAAATAATGATAACCGGACTTGTTCTCGAAGGTGGTGGCATGAGAGGCATGTTCACCGCAGGTGTCCTTGACGCTCTAATGGAACAAAACATTCAAATAAATAAAATTATTAGCGTTTCTGCGGGCGCGTTATTTGGCATAAATTACGCATCCAATCAAAAAGAAAGAGCATTGAGATATAACTTAAAATATCTTAAAGATAAGCGCTATATGGGATTTCGTAGCCTTTTTACAACTGGCAATATTATCAATAAAAATTTCGCTTTCTATGACCTCCCCTTTAATCTCGACCCTTTTGATCAAAATGAATTCGAGAAATCTCACATTGATTTCTATTTAGCAGCCACAAACATTGACAATGGCAAAGCTGAATATTTCAAAATCAAAAATGTTTTTGAAGAAATGGAATACTTCAGAGCAACTTCCGCTATGCCTTTTGTCTCACAATTTGTGGAAATCAATGGACAAAAATATTTAGACGGTGGAGTTGCTGATAGTATTCCATTTGAAAAAGCACAAGAGCTTGGTTGCAATAAAATCATTGTTGTTTTAACCCAACCGATCGACTACCGTAAAACAAAATCTTCTTCTTTTTTATTCAAGCTTTTTTATCGCAAATATCCACACTTAGTTAAAACCTTAGAAAATCGCTACCGCACTTATAATGAACAAGTAGAAGAAATCATTCGCTTAGAAAAACAAAATAAAATCTTTGTGATTCGCCCAAATGTATCACTCAATATAGGTCGATTAGAACGAGATGAAGCCAAAATAAGAACTGTATATAAAATGGGTGAAAAAATTCTCGAAGCACAAATTCAAGATCTACAAAAATACTTAAAAAGTTGATTTTAAATAAACTATTTCTAAAATTTGGAATCTAGTTCACATTTTTTCATCGAGGAAAAAATTTTCTCTTGATACTGTACATCAATACAGATATAATCTAGCCAAATTTAGATAACTCTATTCAAGAAGGTTTTATATGGCAACTCAAGAAGAAAAGCAAAAAGCACTCGCAGCAGCACTTGGTCAAATTGAAAAACAATTCGGTAAAGGCTCAATTATGAAATTGGGTGATACTCAAGCCCTTGACGTTGAATCTGTTTCAACGGGTTCTTTAGGTCTTGATGTCGCTCTTGGTATTGGTGGTTTACCAATGGGTCGTATTGTTGAAATTTTTGGACCTGAATCTTCTGGTAAAACAACCTTAACGTTATCTGTTATCGCTCAAGCACAAAAAGTAGGTAAAACCTGTGCGTTTATCGATGCGGAACATGCACTTGATCCTATTTATGCAGCAAAACTTGGCGTTGATGTGAAAGAACTTTTAGTATCCCAGCCAGATAATGGTGAACAAGCACTTGAAATTTGTGATGCCTTAGTTCGTTCTGGAGCTGTAGATGTCGTTATTGTAGACTCTGTTGCTGCACTTACCCCGAAAGCTGAAATTGAAGGCGAAATGGGTGATTCACACATGGGTTTACAAGCGCGTTTAATGTCTCAAGCGCTACGTAAATTAACTGGTCAAATCAAAAATGCAAACTGCCTTGTTATCTTTATTAATCAAATTCGTATGAAAATAGGTGTTATGTTTGGTAACCCAGAAACCACAACTGGTGGTAACGCGCTAAAATTCTACTCTTCTGTTCGTTTAGATATCCGTCGTACTGGTTCAGTTAAAGATGGAGATGAGGTAATTGGTAACGAAACTCGTGTTAAAGTCGTAAAAAATAAATTAGCAGCACCTTTCCGCCAAGTTGATTTCCAAATTCTTTACGGAGAAGGGATTTCCAAAGCTGGCGAATTAATTGAACTCGGTGTTAAGCACAAACTTGTTGAGAAGTCCGGTGCATGGTATGCATACAACGGTGAAAAAATTGGTCAAGGTAAAGCTAATGCGATGAAATGGTTACATGAAAACCCTGCGAAATCAGACGAACTTGAAGCGAAGCTTCGTGCTGAATTAGTCGCTAACCCAGAACAAGCATTAATGGCTGATATTGAACAATCTAATGATGACGCAGAAAGCGATTTCTAATCACTAAAAGTGCGGTCAAAACTGACCGCACTTTTTATTTCAACTGTATTTCACCTAAAAGGAATTTCTATGTCTTCTCTTGCTTTGAGCTATGTCGTTAATTTACTTGCTCGACGTGAATATAGCGAATTTGAACTACGCAATAAAATGCAGGAAAAAGCATTTACAGAAGATGAGATCGATGAAACGATTGCTTACTGCCAGAAAAAAAACTGGCAAAATGATAAGCGATTTGCTGAAAATTATTTACACGCACGTTCACAACATGGGTATGGTGCAAATCGTATTAAACAAGAATTACGTCAACTAAAAGGTGTATCTTCAGACGTAATAAATGAAGTTCTTGTAGAAAGTGAAATTAATTGGACTGAAATCTCAGAAAAGGTTCTACGTAAAAAGTTTCCTAATTATGCAGAACCTCAAACAACCAAAAGCAAACAAAAAATTTGGCAGTATATGCTCTCTCATGGATTTTATTCTGAAGAATTTAGCGATTTTATCGGAAATGGAATAGAAGACTGATGAGCCTAAAGAAATAAATTCCTAATACTGTAAAAATTAAGCAACCAAGTAAATGACTCACTAAAACGAATAACCCATTTACCCATTCTTCTTTAAAAAAGTGTTCAATCACTTCTCCTGAAAAAGAGGAAAACGTGGTGAGTGCACCAAGAAACCCGGTCACTAAGAATAATCGCCATTCAGAACTAAATTGAGGGAATATCCAAAAGGCTGCCACTAGAATTCCCATCAAAAAGCAGCCAATAAAATTAGCCACAAGTGTGCCAAATGCAAATGAACTAAACAGTGAATTAAGCCATAAACCTAATCCCCAGCGTAAAGAGGCACCAAGCGCTGCACCGGCACTAACCAGAAAAATTGACTGAAACATCTATTTAATACCAAAAAGCATTGCTAAATGTTTAGCCACTGCTTCATCTTTATTAAACCCGATCTCTTCCAGTTCAGGACAAGCTTCCTTTAAACGAGGATCAGCATTTGCCATCACATAACCTTTACCAACCCAAGAAAGCATTTCAATATCATTCTGCCCATCACCAAAAGCAATACAATCTTTTAATCCATAATTTCTATTTTTTAATAGATGAGCTAATGCATCACCTTTAGATATATTTTTATTCATCACCTCTAAGCAAGTCAAAGCAGAATAAACAATCGTCGTTTTATCACCCAAATGCGTTCTAAGATAATCTTCTAGTTCGATTAGATCTTTAGGATCATGAGCAATAAAAAATACTTTTTCAGTTCCTCTTCCATGATGCTTTGTGAAATCAACCACTTCATACATAAAACCTGAATCTTTATGGTATTTTTCCAATTCAGGGACATCTGTATTGATAAACCAACCATCATCCTGATAAGTATTGATACAAATTTTGGTGCGATCAAACGGAATTTTGTACAGCTCAAGCACGATTTCTTCTGGAAGACTATTGCTATAAATAAGGTTACCTTTTAGGTCACGCACTCTCGCCCCATTAGAGGTTATCATCACGGCATACTCCGTACCAATCTTGTCTAAAATAGAAGCAACATCCGTATGATTACGACCCGTTGCTAAAATAATATCTACACCTTTTTGTTCTAATTTATTCAATACATCAATAGTAAACTCACCAATTGCATGATTGGTATTAAGTAGCGTGCCATCAAGATCAGAGACAACGGCTTTAAATGGTAGTTGTTGCATAAAAATACCCGTATAAATAATGATTATGTATCATACCAAAACAACATAATTTTTGACCGCACTTTCTATCATAAAAATTACATTCATTGATAAAAAACAAAAAGGCGTATCTTTCGATACGCCTTCTTAATCTAACTTGTTACAGTTAATACATCAATTATTTGATGATTTTCGCAACAACACCAGCACCTACTGTACGGCCACCTTCACGGATTGCGAAACGTAAACCTTGGTC
>NZ_QEPT01000018.1 GCF_003252755.1 Haemophilus parainfluenzae
GGGAGAACTCATCTCTTGGCAAGTTTCGTGCTTAGATGCTTTCAGCACTTATCTCTTCCGCACTTAGCTACCCGGCAATGCGTCTGGCGACACAACCGGAACACCAGTGGTGCGTCCACTCCGGTCCTCTCGTACTAGGAGCAGCCCCAATCAATTCTCCAACGCCCACGGCAGATAGGGACCGAACTGTCTCACGACGTTCTAAACCCAGCTCGCGTACCACTTTAAATGGCGAACAGCCATACCCTTGGGACCTACTTCAGCCCCAGGATGTGATGAGCCGACATCGAGGTGCCAAACACCGCCGTCGATATGAACTCTTGGGCGGTATCAGCCTGTTATCCCCGGAGTACCTTTTATCCGTTGAGCGATGGCCCTTCCATTCAGAACCACCGGATCACTATGACCTACTTTCGTACCTGCTCGACTTGTCTGTCTCGCAGTTAAGCTTGCTTATACCATTGCACTAACCTGACGATGTCCGACCGTCATTAGCAAACCTTCGTGCTCCTCCGTTACTCTTTGGGAGGAGACCGCCCCAGTCAAACTACCCACCAGACACTGTCCGAGACCACGTTTCGTAATCTTCGTTAGAACATCAAACGTTAAAGGGTGGTATTTCAAGGACGACTCCATAATCACTGGCGTGACTACTTCTAAGTCTCCCACCTATCCTACACATCAAAATTCAATGTTCAGTGTCAAGCTATAGTAAAGGTTCACGGGGTCTTTCCGTCTAGCCGCGGGTACACCGCATCTTCACGGCGATTTCAATTTCACTGAGTCTCGGGTGGAGACAGCCTGGCCATCATTATGCCATTCGTGCAGGTCGGAACTTACCCGACAAGGAATTTCGCTACCTTAGGACCGTTATAGTTACGGCCGCCGTTTACTGGGGCTTCGATCAGGAGCTTCTCTTTCGATTACACCATCAATTAACCTTCCAGCACCGGGCAGGCATCACACCCTATACGTCCACTTTCGTGTTTGCAGAGTGCTGTGTTTTTAATAAACAGTTGCAGCCAGCTGGTATCTTCGACCGGTTCAACCTTCGCCCGCAAGGGACTACAATCTACGCCGGCGCACCTTCTCCCGAAGTTACGGTGCTATTTTGCCTAGTTCCTTCACCCGAGTTCTCTCAAGCGCCTGAGTATTCTCTACCTGACCACCTGTGTCGGTTTTCAGTACGGTTTAGATAAACCTGAAGCTTAGTGGCTTTTCCTGGAAGTGTGGTATCGGTTACTTCAGCTCCGTAGAGCCTCCTCATCATCTCTCAGTGTTAAAGAAGTCCGGATTTGCCTAAACTTCACACCTACAAACTTAAACGCACATATCCAACAGTGCGATAACCTAACCTACTCCGTCCCCACATCGCAGTTTATCCAAGTACGGGAATATTAACCCGTTTCCCATCGACTACGCTTTTCAGCCTCGCCTTAGGGGCCGACTCACCCTGCCCCGATTAACGTTGGACAGGAACCCTTGGTCTTCCGGCGAACGGGTTTTTCACCCGTTTTATCGTTACTTATGTCAGCATTCGCACTTCTGATACGTCCAGCAGCCCTCTCGAACCACCTTCATCCGCTTACAGAACGCTCCCCTACCCAACAGACTTTCGTCTGATGCCGCAGCTTCGGTGCTATATTTGAGCCCCGTTACATCTTCCGCGCAGGCCGACTCGACTAGTGAGCTATTACGCTTTCTTTAAATGATGGCTGCTTCTAAGCCAACATCCTAGCTGTCTAAGCCTTCCCACTTCGTTTCCCACTTAATATAGACTTTGGGACCTTAGCTGGCGGTCTGGGTTGTTTCCCTCTCCACGACGGACGTTAGCACCCGCCGTGTGTCTCCTGAGTATCACTCTTCGGTATTCGTAGTTTGCATCGGGTTGGTAATCCGGGATGGACCCCTAGCCGAAACAGTGCTCTACCCCCGAAGGTGTCCGCTCAAGGCTCTACCTAAATAGATTTCGGGGAGAACCAGCTATCTCCCGGTTTGATTGGCCTTTCACCCCCAGCCACAAGTCATCCGCTAATTTTTCAACATTAGTCGGTTCGGTCCTCCAGTTAGTGTTACCCAACCTTCAACCTGCCCATGGCTAGATCACCGGGTTTCGGGTCTATACCTTGCAACTAGACGCCCAGTTAAGACTCGGTTTCCCTTCGGCTCCCCTATTCGGTTAACCTCGCTACAAAATATAAGTCGCTGACCCATTATACAAAAGGTACGCAGTCACCCTTAAAGGGCTCCCACTGCTTGTACGTACAAGGTTTCAGGTTCTATTTCACTCCCCTCACCGGGGTTCTTTTCGCCTTTCCTTCACAGTACTGGTTCACTATCGGTCAATCAGGAGTATTTAGCCTTGGAGGATGGTCCCCCCATCTTCAAACAGGATATCACGTGTCCCGCCCTACTTGTCGTTAGCTTAGTACCATGACCTGGACTTCGAGTACGGGGCTATCACCCTGTATCGCCAAGCTTCCCAGCTTGTTCCTCTGTCTCTGTCATTATCACTAACAGGCTCCTTCGCGTTCGCTCGCCGCTACTAACGAAATCTCGGTTGATTTCTTTTCCTCGGGGTACTTAGATGTTTCAGTTCTCCCGGTTTGCCTCACTTACCTATGGATTCAGTAAGTGATAGTAGATTCTTCATCTACTGGGTTTCCCCATTCGGACATCTTGGATTAAACGCCTCTTATCGACTCATCCAAGCTTTTCGCAGATTAGCACGTCCTTCGTCGCCTCTGATTGCCAAGGCATCCACCTTGTACGCTTAGTCACTTAACTATACAACCTCAAAAATTCTTGATGTTGTGTTTTTCAACTAAACACTTGATTGCTTTTGTTCAATCAAGATTTTTTTCTTACTCAGACTTTTTCTTATCCTTTAAAAGGACTTGAAAGTCTCTTCAGTTTTTCAGCTTGTTTCCTGGTTGTTAAAGAACAGAA
>NZ_QEPT01000019.1 GCF_003252755.1 Haemophilus parainfluenzae
CCAAGCCTTTTTCTTTGCGAAATTATTCGCCCAAACGCTCTTTAATACGAGCAGATTTACCTGAACGTTCACGTAAGTAGTAAAGTTTAGCTTTACGTACTGCACCTTTACGTTTAACAGCAATAGAATCTACAGCTGGAGAGTGAGTTTGGAATACACGCTCAACACCTACACCGTTAGAAATTTTACGTAAAGTGAATGCTGAGTGCAAGCCACGGTTACGAATTGCAATAACCACGCCTTCGAATGCTTGCAAACGACGTTTGCTACCTTCAACTACCCATACTTTAACTTCTAAAGTATCACCTGGGCGGAAGCTAGGTACATTTTGTTTTAATTGTTCTTGTTCAAGTTGTTTGATAATGTTAGACATTGTTTGATCCTTTATTGATCCTAGATGTAACTGAAACTAACTGTTATATTCGGCTTGCGCTTCTTTTAACAGCTTACGTTGTTCGTCAGTCAGAGCTAGGCCTTCTAAGAGCTCAGGGCGTCGGAGCCACGTTCTTTGTAGCGATTGTTTTAATCGCCATTTCCGAATTTCTTCGTGATGTCCCGACATCAGCACGGGTGGTACAGTTAATCCTTCTAACACTTCCGGTCTGGTGTAATGCGGACAATCTAATAAACCATCTGCGAAAGAATCTTCTTCTGCAGAGGCTTGCTTGCCTAATACACCGGGAATAAAACGCGCAACAGCATCAATTAATGTCATTGCAGGCAATTCCCCACCGGTCAGAACGTAATCGCCAATTGACCATTCTTCATCAATTTCAGTTTGAATCAATCGCTCATCAATACCTTCGTAACGTCCACATACCAAAATCAATTTCTGATTTTGAGCAAGTTCGGTTACGCCGCCTTGATCGAGTTTACGTCCTTGTGGCGAAAGGTAAATCACCTTTGCGCCTTCTCCTGCCGCTGCTTTCGCAGCATGAATCGCATCCCGTAAAGGTTGCACCATCATCAGCATTCCAGGACCACCACCATAAGGACGGTCATCCACGGTTTTATGCTTGTCGAATGTAAAATCTCTTGGATTCCAACATTCTACTTGCAGAAGATTATGTTTTACGGCTCTTCCTGTAACCCCAAATTCCGTAATCGCTTTAAACATTTCGGGGAATAATGAAATCACCCCTATCCACATAAAAAGCCTACTACATTACGTTTGTGCATACTTGAGATTAGAAACCAGCGTCCCAATCCACTTCAATTGTTTTCGTGGTGAGATCGACTCTTTTAACTACTTGTTCATACAAAAACGGAATTAACCGCTCTTGTTTTCCAAAAGCATCTTTGGTATTGGCTTTAACCACTAACACATCATTAGAACCGGTTTCCATCATCTCTGTTACCGTTCCCATTGTATAACCTTCTAAGTTTACGACTGAACAACCGATTAAATCGTGCCAGTAGTAATCGCCCTCTTCCAGTTCAGGGAAAACAGATAAATCCACACCAATTTCAACATTCGCTAAAGTTTGTGCAGCTTCACGATCATCAACGCCTTTTAATTTAACGATGATTTCGTGATTATGATGACGCCAGTTTTCTAATTCAGTTGGCTGCCATTCACCTTTGATTTTTAAAAACCAAGGTTGATAATCAAAAATGCTTTCAGCTTGTTCTGTTGATGAATAAATACGTAACCACCCACGAATACCGTAGGTTGAGCCTAATTTGCCCACAACTTCAATGCGTTGTTGTTCCATATTTTTCACCTATCTTAGTTTAAGAACTAAATCAAAAAGCGAGATTATGCTTTTTGAGCTTCTTTTACCAAAGTTGCAACACGATCTGAAAGTGATGCACCTTGAGCAACCCAGTGGTTTACACGCTCAAGATCAACACGAAGACGCTCTGCGTTACCTTGTGCGATTGGGTTGAAGAAACCTACACGCTCAATAAAACGACCGTCACGTGGTGAACGACTGTCAGCTACTACGATTTGATAAAATGGGCGTTTTTTAGCTCCGCCACGAGATAAACGAATGGTTACCATAACCTTCCTCTAAATGTTTAATTACTAAAAGAATATTCTCAAGCTCGAAAGTGATTTAAGAATATAGCTTACTTTTTTCTCTGTATATATAGACAAAAAGC
>NZ_QEPT01000021.1 GCF_003252755.1 Haemophilus parainfluenzae
AAATGTCTAAAGAAAAATTTGAACGTACAAAACCGCACGTAAACGTGGGTACAATCGGCCACGTTGACCACGGTAAAACAACTTTAACAGCAGCAATCACAACCGTATTAGCAAAACACTACGGTGGTGCAGCTCGTGCATTCGACCAAATCGATAACGCGCCAGAAGAAAAAGCGCGTGGTATCACCATCAACACCTCACACGTTGAATACGATACTCCAACTCGTCACTACGCACACGTTGACTGCCCAGGACACGCGGACTATGTTAAAAACATGATTACCGGTGCGGCGCAAATGGACGGTGCTATTTTAGTAGTAGCAGCGACAGATGGTCCAATGCCACAAACTCGTGAGCACATCTTATTAGGTCGCCAAGTAGGTGTACCTTACATCATCGTATTCTTAAATAAATGCGACATGGTAGATGACGAAGAGTTATTAGAATTAGTAGAAATGGAAGTTCGTGAACTTCTTTCTCAATATGATTTCCCAGGTGACGATACTCCAATCGTACGTGGTTCTGCATTACAAGCATTAAACGGCGTTGCAGAATGGGAAGAAAAAATCCTTGAGTTAGCAAACCACTTAGATACTTACATTCCTGAACCAGAGCGTGCAATTGACCAACCGTTCCTTCTTCCAATCGAAGACGTATTCTCAATTTCAGGTCGTGGTACAGTAGTAACAGGTCGTGTTGAGCGTGGTATCATCCGCACTGGTGATGAAGTTGAAATCGTAGGTATCAAACCAACAGCGAAAACAACTGTAACTGGTGTTGAAATGTTCCGTAAATTACTTGACGAAGGTCGTGCAGGTGAAAACATCGGTGCATTATTACGTGGTACAAAACGTGAAGAAATCGAACGTGGTCAAGTATTAGCGAAACCAGGTTCAATCACTCCACACACTGATTTCGAATCAGAAGTTTACGTATTATCAAAAGATGAAGGTGGTCGTCACACTCCATTCTTCAAAGGTTACCGTCCACAGTTCTATTTCCGTACAACTGACGTAACTGGTACAATTGAATTACCAGAAGGCGTGGAAATGGTAATGCCTGGTGATAACATCAAAATGACAGTAAGCTTAATCCACCCAATTGCGATGGACCAAGGTTTACGTTTCGCAATCCGTGAAGGTGGCCGTACAGTAGGTGCTGGTGTTGTTGCGAAAATCATCAAATAATTGATGTATTAACTGTAACAAGTTAGATTAAGAAGGCGTATCGAAAGAT
>NZ_QEPT01000022.1 GCF_003252755.1 Haemophilus parainfluenzae
TGCAGCGAGAGCTCGCCTTGGCTCGAGCGGAGATTGCTTACCTAAAAGAGTTGGAGAAGCTCGACCGTCAAAAACAACGACAGAAAAAAGAAAAATCATTGAAAGATTGAAGCCGGACCATGCGTTAAATGATTTACTTCATGTGGCTAAAATGCCTCACTCAAGCTTTTACTATAAAGAGATTAAGCGAAATTATCACGAAGCTAAAGAAGCTATCTTATCGCTGTATAAAAAGAACAGAAAACGAGATGGTTATCGCCCCATGACGTTTAAATTACGCCAAATGGGTTTTAATTTGAATCATAAAACGGTGTTAAAGCTGATGAACGAGTTAGGGATTCATTCCATTTTACGCAAGAAAAGACATGGGAAACGTGGAAAAACATCGCATATTGCCCCGAATTTACTGAATCGTGATTTTACAGCGACGGCACTCAATCAAAAATGGGTAACGGATGTAACGGAATTTCAGGTTGGGCAAGAAAAGCTTTATTTTTCACCGTTAATGGACTTGGCTAACCGAGAAATTATTGCCTATAACTTTGCGACACGCCCGAAGTTTTCATTGGTAAAAAAGATGTTAGAACAAGGGCTTAGTAGGATTAAACCAACAGAATGTCCGATTATTCATAGCGACCGAGGTGTATTGTATGGCTCGGCGGAATGGGTAAAGATGTTGAAGGGTAAAGCGGTGCAAAGTATGAGTCGCCGAGGAAATTGCTATGATAATGCGGTGATTGAAAGCTTTTTTGCCATATTAAAATCAGAGTGCTTTTACTCTCGGACTTATCATTCAATTGCTGAATTACAGGCTGACATTGAAGAATATTTAGTGTATTACAACCAAAAACGAATTAAACTAGCTTTCAAAGGATTGAGCCCAGTGCAATACCGAGCTCAATATTTAAGTTAACTACCTGTCCAACTTTT
>NZ_QEPT01000023.1 GCF_003252755.1 Haemophilus parainfluenzae
GTTTTAAGTTTTCTAAACCTTGTTCAATATTGCGAATATTTAATATATCCCCCTGCGCCATTGGCATGGCAAACCATAAGGTACCACGGGTGGCAAACGGAATCGCACTTTGGTCTTGTAATTGAATGCGACCTACTTTACCTGGAATCACGGTAAGTACGAGCATACCTGAACGTAAATCCTGCGGCTCCACCACCACGCGGGTCGTGACATAACCAAAATCAATTAAACGATTTTGAATACGGCGAAGTAAGACATTAATCCCCTCCGAGCCAATGCAAGCCGGCAGCGCAAAATCACGCTCAGCATAAACTGACTTTAATGCCCAAGAGAATTGGCTTGGTTGGATTAATTTAAGAGAAGAGGCTGATGAATTTTCTTCTTCAGCTTGATAATCAGTCAGCACCAATTGATTGATAGGAAAACATTGTGCTTCATTTTGTGGAAAGCCACGAGAGGCTTCTTTTTCACCCTCTAAACGCACATTCGCGGATTGCGTTTGCTGGGCTAAAATAGCCGCATCTTGTTCAGCTTGTTGCTTCTGTTGTTTGGCATCGATTTGTTTTTCTACATTTGCATTTGGTGAGCTTGGCGCCGCCAACGCGAAAGAGGAAATAAATAATAAACTAGAAAGAAAAGAGCGAGATAAGTTTTTCATTATATTTCAGAGATTAAGTTATTGATAAATTTGCAATATGATATCAAAAGTTGTTTAAAAACTATACAAATCTTATATTTTCAATACAAAAAGTGATCTGCCCCCAAAAGTTGGACAGGTAGTTAACTTAAATATTGAGCTCGGTATTGCACTGGGCTCAATCCTTTGAAAGCTAGTTTAATTCGTTTTTGGTTGTAATACACTAAATATTCTTCAATGTCAGCCTGTAATT
>NZ_QEPT01000024.1 GCF_003252755.1 Haemophilus parainfluenzae
CCTGATAATGCCATCAATTTCGCATTCGCATCAACGCCCTCAAAACTGAGTTTTTCATCGCGCGCTTTTGCATTAAATGTCCCCGTATTCACGGTTGATTTTTGATGACTAATACTTTGGCTTTCGCTACTTTGAGTTTGTTTTTGGCTGCCATAACCAATACTAATTTTCACACTTGGGCTGGATGTCGTCCCAGTATTCTGCATATTACCAGCTCTTAAGGCATCTAAGGTTTCCGCTACCTTACTCACATTTTGAGCAGCCATAGCTGCCTCTTCTCCGGCTTTCATGGCATAAAGCGCTTGAAGTTTTGAATTGCTCACCTGCTTGGCTCGCTTCACACTGTTATAAGCCGCTTGTGCCATATCGGTCACAGGTGTACTCAAGGCAATCGTCACGCCTGATTGTTTATACTCATGCCCCTCTTTACTTTCAATAATATCTTTTCCCGCTTCTACCTTCACGCTTGCGCCTTCAATATCAATTCGATTCGTGCGTGGTGTAATCATATCCGTACCAAGAACATTTGTATGATTACCCGCACTCACCCTGATATTGCCATTCATTGAACCTAGCGTGCTACGTGCATCAGACTGTGTCCAACCTTCCGTTTCATAATCATGTTTTTCTGATTT
>NZ_QEPT01000025.1 GCF_003252755.1 Haemophilus parainfluenzae
ACGGTATGATTCATGACTGGGGTGAAGTCGTAACAAGGTAACCGTAGGGGAACCTGCGGTTGGATCACCTCCTTACCAAAAACGAGAGACAATAAGTGTCCACACAGATTGATTGATATATTGTAGACAATATCGAGCAGAAAGCCGTTATTCCCTTGGGTCTGTAGCTCAGGTGGTTAGAGCGCACCCCTGATAAGGGTGAGGTCGGTGGTTCAAGTCCACTCAGACCCACCACTCAAACTGAGTGAGTGATGAAGGTGAATAAGGTGAAAAATAAACGATGACATGGGGATATAGCTCAGCTGGGAGAGCGCCTGCCTTGCACGCAGGAGGTCAGCGGTTCGATCCCGCTTATCTCCACCACTTATCATCGTTAAGTAAATTGACTGATTTAATGCTTAAAATGCTTTAGTGAGTTTATTTAACGATGATAACTGAAAATGTTATTTCTGTTCTTTAACAACCAGGAAACAAGCTGAAAAACTGAAGAGACTTTCAAGTCCTTTTAAAGGATAAGAAAAAGTCTGAGTAAGAAAAAAATCTTGATTGAACAAAAGCAATCAAGTGTTTAGTT
>NZ_QEPT01000026.1 GCF_003252755.1 Haemophilus parainfluenzae
ACGGTATGATTCATGACTGGGGTGAAGTCGTAACAAGGTAACCGTAGGGGAACCTGCGGTTGGATCACCTCCTTACCAAAAACGAGAGACAATAAGTGTCCACACAGATTGATTGATATATTGTAGAAAATGAATGAAGAGAGAAAAGTGCGTAAGCAAAGTGTAAGATAGAGTATCTTTATTTGTTGTCCCCATCGTCTAGAGGCCTAGGACATCGCCCTTTCACGGCGGTAACCGGGGTTCGAATCCCCGTGGGGACGCCAAATAAAGATAACTTTATTATCTTCTGTTCTTTAACAACCAGGAAACAAGCTGAAAAACTGAAGAGACTTTCAAGTCCTTTTAAAGGATAAGAAAAAGTCTGAGTAAGAAAAAAATCTTGATTGAACAAAAGCAATCAAGTGTTTAGTT
>NZ_QEPT01000027.1 GCF_003252755.1 Haemophilus parainfluenzae
CATCTTTCACTTCAGCAGCTTTATCTTCAGCTTCATCTTTTAACTCAGCCGCTTTATCAGCAGCTTCATCTTTTACTTCAAAAACTGCATTTTTTACTTCAGCAACTTTATCTACAACTGCATCTTTGAATTTAACTACTTTGTCTACAACTGTATCTTTTGCTTCTGAAGCCGCTTCTTTTGCTTCTACAGTTTTATCTTCAGCTGCATCTTTTAGCTCAGATGCTTTATCTGCAGCTTCATCTTTTGCTTCTGAAACTGCTTTTTTTACTTCTTTTGCTTTATCTTCAG
>NZ_QEPT01000028.1 GCF_003252755.1 Haemophilus parainfluenzae
TTCTACAGTTTTATCTTCAGCTGCATCTTTTAGCTCAGATGCTTTATCTGCAGCTTCATCTTTTGCTTCTGAAACTGCTTTTTTTACTTCTTTTGCTTTATCTTCAGCCGCATCTTTCACTTCAGCAGCTTTATCTTCAGCTTCATCTTTCACTTCAGCAGCTTTATCTTCAGCTTCATCTTTTAACTCAGCCGCTTTATCAGCAGCTTCATCTTTTACTTCAAAAACTGCATTTTTTACTTCAGCAACTTTATCTACAACTGCATCTTT